>NZ_JBEZYY010000002.1:232661-872301 GCF_040638975.1 Amycolatopsis sp. NPDC024027 | reverse complement strand
GCCTTCGAGTCCTCAGCGTTCTCCACGCTGGACATCATGTCGGTCATCAGGTGCACTTCCATGATCGGGAGTTACACCGCTCGTTTTACAGTCCCCCCCGGACCCCCCACGGTGCCTCGCGCTCGGCTTCCAGCGTGGTCCGGTCTCCGCCTCGGGCGCTGGGCGCCCTGGCGGTCCGTACGCAAGGTGCGGGGATGTGCGGAATCTTGTGATCGACTCGGTGGGTTAGGTGGGGGTTGCTTTGTGTTGTGGGGGGTTGGTCTTTTTGGGTGGGGGTTGGGCTGAATGGGGTATGTTTTAAGCGTGTTGTAGCTCACAGTGGTTTGTGTGGCGAGATGCAAACGTTATCGTGGCGTTGTGCCTCTTCCCTCCCTTGGCCGCTTGAGCAGCCGCACGAACCTGAAAGCCGCCGCGTCTTCCGGGCGTCATCGTGGTGCCGCGAAGCCTGCGGACGACGGTGCCGTCGAGGACACCGAGCTCACGTCGTACCTCGCCGCCCTCGCTCCCGAGAACGACCTCGAGAGCACCGGGTCCGGCAAGCGGTTCGGTGAAGCTCAGGTCATTCAGCTGCGGATGAGCCTCGTGGCCAACCAGCAGCTCAAGGACATCGCCGCCGAGCGGCAGATCTCCCCGCAGGCGCTCGCTCAGGAGTGGATCCTCGAGCGGCTCAACTGGGAAGGACAGGCCTCTTCGCTGCAGGACCAGCGGCAGCAGGCCGTCGGTGAGGTCAGCGACGTCACCGACCTCACCGACGAGTTCCACTTCCCCGCCGACGCCTTCGACGCGCCGGCCGTCGCCCGGCACTGAGCCGGCGCGCACCCGCAGACGTCACGAGAAAGGGCCCCCGGCAGTGCCGGGGGCCCTTCACTCAGGCCTTAAGACGCGCAAAGGGCCTGTGAGGCTTGTTCAGCCTCAGTTTCAGATCGCGCGGACCTTCTGGGCCTGCGGACCCTTCTGGCCCTGGCCGACCTCGAACTCCACTCGCTGGTTCTCCTCGAGGGTGCGGAAGCCGCGGCCCTCGATCTCCGAGTAGTGAACGAACACGTCGCCTTCGCCGCCGTCCTGCGCGATGAAGCCGAAGCCCTTCTCCGCGTTGAACCACTTCACAGTGCCTTGCGCCACCGCTGTACTCCTCGTTACACAGATCCGCTTCGAATGCCACCGAAGCGGCACCCCGACCGTCCCGGGCGGTTCCAACGAGACGAGTCAAGAGCGGGTCGGCTCCATGGCTCGCGTCAGAAGTTCCGCGAGTGTGAAGCCACGAACACGCAAAACGACGGCCTGAGAGCAGACTACCGGGATCTGGCCAAAGTTGAACCCCGTGATCGAGGCGAAAACCGGCTCTGCGCACCAAGGTCACCGGAACGTCGTAGGGCTCCGGCCCGGTTCTGTCGGACCCACCGGCTAGTCTGGCGCCGCACAGCGACACCGTGATCACCGGATACGGCTCGGAGTCGGCTGTGCCCCCTCAGTGAAAGCTTCCGCCGACCGATGTGATGCTCGTCACACCAATGTTGCTCAACGTACACGGTCTGCGGGGCGTCTCGAAGAGGGGAAGCACCAAAGGGGCAAAAAGGGGATGGGTGTGACGGTGAGGATTTCCACGCGGCGCCGCGGCGCTGCCGTGGCATGGGGCTTGGTCGCCGTGCTGACGCTGGGGGCGTGCAGCAGCGAACCGACGGTCTCGGCGAGCGGGACGTCGGGCGGGGGCCCGACGAGCTCGCCGGCACCCACCGCGCAGCCCGCGAAGCTGACGGTGACGCCGGCCGGCGGCGCCCAGGACGTCGCGCCCGGCGAACCGGTCGTCGTCCAGGTCGCCGACGGCACGATCACGTCGGTCACGCTGACCAACCCGGACGGCAAGCAGGTCCAGGGGCAGGCGTCGGCGGACAAGAAGAGCTGGACCACCACCGAACAGCTCGGCTACGGCAAGACCTACACCTGGTCCGGCCAGGCGCAGGGCGCCGACGGCAAGAACGTGCCCATCGCCGGCGCGTTCACCACGGTCAAGCCGAAGCGCCAGCAGTCGGCCAGCCTGAACGTCGGCGACGGCCAGACGTACGGCATCGCGATGCCGATCGCCCTGACCTTCCCCAGCCGCGTCACCGACAAGGCCTCCGTCGAGAAGGCGCTGTCGGTCGAGACCACGCCGAAGACCGAGGGCTCGTGGGGCTGGATGGAAGGCGACACCTCGGTGCACTGGCGGCCGAAGGAGTACTTCAAGCCCGGCACGCAGGTGAAGGTCAACGCCAAGATCTACGGCGTCAAGATCGGTGACGGCGTGTACGGCAAGCAGGACGTCTCGGCCAGCTTCGCCATCGGGCGCTCGCAGATCGTCAAGGGCAACACCACGCAGCACACCATGCAGGTGATCCGCGACGGCCAGCAGATCGCCGACTACCCGGTGAGCTACGGCCTCGACTCCGACCCCGGCCGCGTCACCCACAGCGGCGTGCACGTCGTCATGGGCAAGCAGGCCACGTACGCGATGAGCAACCCGAAGTACCACTACGAGAACGTCGTGGTGCCGTGGGCGGTCCGGATCTCCAACAACGGCGAGTTCATCCACGGTCTGGCCGCGTCGGTCTGGGCGCAGGGCAAGAAGAACGTCTCGCACGGCTGCCTGAACCTGTCGCCCGCGCGCGCCAAGGAGTACTACGACGGCGTGCTCCCCGGCGACCCGGTCGAGATCACCGGCAGCACGCAGACGCTGACCGCGAAGGACGGCGACTACAGCGACTGGACCTACGACTGGGCGAGCTGGCAGAAGCTGTCGGCGCTCGCCCGCTGAACCACCGAGGAGGACCGGGCGGCCGGGAAGTCCACTGCGGGCTTCCCGGCCGTTCGTGTTTTCCGCCGAAACCCGCGAAATCCGATGCAACCCCGGTGATCACCCGCCGCATGACTAAGGGCAGAGGCGCAGCGATCCCCTGCCGCGCCACGAGAATGAGGAGCTGTCTTGCGTATCCGCATCGCCCTGACCCTCGGCGCGCTCGTGCTCGCCGGTGGCGCCCTGACCGGTGGCATCGCGCTGGCTTCGGAGGCGCAGGCGCCGGTCGCCCCGACCACGACCCAGGCGACCCGGCCGGGCGAGCCGACCGTGGCCCCCGTCCCGACCACCAGCCGTCCCCGCTCCCAGGCGCCGTCCGTCGTGCCCGCGCCGCGCGAGACGACCCGGCCCGCCCGCACGGGCCCGGCTCCGCGCGTCCCGCGCGCCGTCCCGGCCGGGCCGACCGGTGACCTGCACCTGCCGGCCGTGTGGGAGACCCGGTAACCAGGTGACCTCCCGCTCCCGTCCGTCGACCGGGCCGGGCTCGCCGTGGGACGGCGAGTTCGCCCGGTACTTCGGCGAGCGCGCGCACAGCCTGCGATCGACCGCCTTCCTGCTCTGCGGGGACTGGCACCAGGCCGAAGACCTCACGCAGGCCGCGCTGCTCAAGATCTACCTCGCCTGGCCGAGGCTGTCGCGGCACGACGCGCTGGACGCCTACGCGCGCAAGGTCGTCCTGCGCACGTTCCTCGCCGAGCACCGGCGCAGCAGGTGGAAACGGGAGCGGCTCACCGACACCCCGCCGGAACTCCCGGCGGAACCCGCGAGCGACCAGGACCTGCTGGTCCGGCAGGCACTGGCGGTCTTGGCCCCCAAGCAGCGCGCCGTGCTGGTGCTGCGGTACTTCGAAGACCTGAGCGTCGAAGAGACGGCTCAGGCGCTCGGCTGCAGCGCCGGCACGGTGAAGAGCCAGGCCTCCCGCGGCCTGGCCACGCTGCGAAACCGGCTCGGCCCGCACTACGGTGCGCTGACCTTCAGCGCACCCACGGAGGGGAGGTGACGAACATGGACCACGAAGACGACGTCCGCGCGATCCTGACCGGCGCGGCCGGCGGCCCACAGCCGCCGATGCGCCTCGAAGCCGCCGACGTGATCGAGCGTGGCGGCCGGGTCCGGCGACGACGCAAGCGTTTCGCCGTCGCGGGCACTTCGACCGCGACGGCGGTCGTCCTCGCGGTGGCCGGTTTCCTGGCCGGCCACCGCGCCGGCCCGCCGGAGCCGGTGCAGCCCGCCGGCCCCGGCCTGTCCACGATCGGCACCACTTCTCCTGCTCCTCCGTCGTTGTCGCCGACCGATGTCCCGGCGACGTCGATCCCGCCGCCGACGGCCGAGCCGGGCCAGACCCGGCCACGCAGCCCGCGGACGTCGACCCCGCAGGTGCCGTCCGCAGGCCCGCGGGCCACGTCCCGCCCGACGCCGATGACCTCCCCGTCCACCGCGGTTCCCGTCGAAACCCGGCCGGAAGCGCCGTCGGTGACTACGACGACGCGCTAGCCGGTGGCGCGGATCCGACCCGTGGCGCGCGAGTGCCCCGCCCGGTGATCCGGACGGGGCACCCGCATTTCCCGGCGTCCGCTCAGCGTCGAGCGGACGCGGAGGCCAGCTTTCCGGTGTTGTCTTCGGTGTCGATCTGCTCCATCGGCACCTGCGACGTCTCCGGGATCTTGATGATCGGAATGATCGCGATCAGCGCCGCCGCCATCAGGTAGTACGCCGGCCAGTCCTCGTTGCCGGTGCTCTTGATCAGCGCCGTCACGATGACCCCGGCGGTGCCGCCGAACAGCGACGTCGAGATGTTGTAGCCGATCGCGAACGAGCCGTAGCGCACCCGGGTGGGGAACATCGCCGGGAACGTCGAGCCGATCACCGCGAGGATCAAGACCAGCAGGATCGCCACGATGAGGAACCCGACGAACAGCCACAGGATGCTGCCGGACTGCATCAGCTTGAGGCTGGGCCAGCTCAGCACCAGGAACCCGATGGCCGCGGTGAGCAGCAGCGGCTTGCGGCCGATCCGGTCGGACAGCGCGCCGAGCGGGATGATGATCGCCATCTGGATGACCTCGACCGCGATGATGATCAGCGTCGCCGTGTTGTCGTTGATCTTCAGCGTGTCGGTGAAGTACGTCGGCATCGTGGTCAGCAGCAGGTAGTCCGCGACGTTCAGCAGCAGCACGATGCCGATCAGGTTGAGGATCATCCGCCAGTTGCGGACGAAGATCTCCTTCAGCGGCGCCTTGGTCGGCGCCTCGCCCGCGGCCTCCAGCCGACGGAACTCGGGGGTGTCCTCGAGCTTGTTCCGCAGGTAGAGCCCGATCAGGCCGAGCGGCAGCGCGACGAAGAACGGGATCCGCCAGCCCCAGGCGTCGACCTGATCGGACGACAGGGACAGCGTCACCGACAGCACGACCAGGTTGCCGAGCACGTAACCGGCCAGCGTGCCGAGTTCGAGGAAGCTGCCGAAGAAGCCCCGGCGTTTCGTCGGGGAGTACTCGGCGATGAACGTCGCCGCGCCGCCGTACTCGCCGCCGGTGGAGAAGCCCTGGATGATCCGCAGCAGCAGGATCGCGATCGGTGCCGCGATGCCCATGCTGTAACTGCCGGCGTACGTCGGCAGGACGCCGACCAGGAACGTGCACCCGGACATCAGCAGGATCGTGATGGCGAGGACCCGCTTGCGGCCGATCTTGTCGCCGAGCGGGCCGAAGAACGCCCCGCCGAACGGCCGCACGATGAACCCGACCGCGAGCAGCGCCAGCGACTTCAGCACGGCGTTCCCCTCACCGGGGAAGAACTGCGTACCGATGCTCACCGCGATCGCGCCCGAGGTGAAGACGCCGTAGTCGTACCACTCGGTGGCGTTGCCCATCGCGGACGCCCACACGGCGCGCTTGACGGTTCTCTCGTCCACTGACGGTTTGCCCGTCGTTGCTGCTGGTTCGCTCATGCCGGCGACGACTCCTCCCGTGCAGTGCCCATCGGGCCGTTCGAGCTCATCGGCCCAGTCTCGACCGGTTGTCGCAGGTCGGCAGTCTGAGCCGCGAATTGTCTACGGTGGGGAACTTTCCGGCTACCGAGAGAGGTGGGCGGCGCGCCGACGTCCCGGGTCGCGCGCGGCGGCCGGCTACCCGCCGGTTAACGTCAGCGCATGAGTCGTGTTTCTCAACCCTGGCCGCCGGTGCCGGTGGAGCCCGCGGTCCCGCACCCCGAGGCGCCGGAGCCGGGCACCGAGCTCGGCGTGCACTTCGCGGAGTGCTTCGGGTGCGGCGACGAGGCCGACGCCGGGCTGCACCTGCGCTCGACCGTCGGCGAGGGCCAGGTCGTCCACTCGCGGTTCACCGTCACCGCGGCCCACCAGGGCGCGCCCGGGCTCGCCCACGGCGGCCTGCTGGCCTGCGCGTTCGACGAGGCGCTCGGCTCGACGGTCGGCAACCTGATGCGCCGCCCGGCGGTGACCGGCAAGCTCGAGACGGACTTCCGGCGGCCCGTCCCGGTCGGTTCGACGCTGTTCATCGCGGCCCGGCTGGACGGCATCGCGGGCCGCAAGATCTACGTCAGCGCGGACGGCCGCCTCGACGCCGAGGACGGCCCGATCGCGGTCAGCGCGCGGGCGTTGTTCGTCGTCGTCGGCTTCGAGCACTTCAACACCCACGGCGACCCGCGGGCGCTGGAGAAGCTGGCCGCGCAGCACGAAAAGAACCAGCGTGAGCGCGGCGAACGCGACTGGGAGATCAACCCTTGATCAGGTGAGCGTCCGCGGCCGGATCGCGTTGGCCCGGTCCACCAGCTCGATGCGCTGCTCGAGCGTGGCCGCCAGCCGGGCCAGCGCGCGGTAGCACCGCTCGAGGCCGAACCGCAGCTCGCGTTCCTCGAGCCGGCACCCCAGGACCCGCGCACCCGGCGTCGGTTTGCCCTGTTTGAGCCATTCGTGCGCGGCTTCGAGCACGCCGGCGGACAGGCGCGTCTGGCGTTCGACGTCCAGCCGGAGCCGCTCGAGCCGGGCGGACGCGTCGAGCAGGTCGTGCTCGGTGACCGGGGTCTCGCGGCCCTTGGCCTTGGTCGCCGTCGTCTTGATCTTGATCGCCGCGACCTGCGCGTCGACGTAGTGGGTCGAGGACGGCGGCACGGTCTCCAGCACCTCGACCGCGCTCGCCCGCGCGCCCTGCGCCAGGTACACGCGGGCGAGCCCGAAGGCGGCGCTGACGTAGGTGCGGTCGGTGCGCCAGACCAGTTCGTAGAACCGCGCGGCGGCGAAGTAGTCGCCGACACCTTCGGCGCTGATGCCCAGAGCGAGCTTCGGGGCGATTTCGCCCGGCAGATCGTCGTACACCGCTTCGAACGCGACGTGCGCAACCCGCGAACGGCCGCCCGCGAGTTCGATCAGGCCGCGGTACCAGTCGATCCGCCAGTCGTGCGGGAAGCCGTTCTTGATGGCCAGGTACTGCGCGGCCTGCAGCTGCCGCTGCGCCTCCGCGAACTCGCCGAGCTCGACCCGGGCGCGGACGATCCGCAGCCGCACCTCGATCGACTCGCGCGGCGCGCCGGCCAGTGCCTCGATCGCGGCCCGCGGGTCGAGCGCGGTCGTGGTGGCGAGCACGCCCGCCGCCGGGTCGTCCGTGTCCACCTGCGGGATCGGCAGGCCGGCGACGACCTCGTCCGCACCGGGCAGCGGCACGCTGGCGCCGGTTTCGGGCACCACCAGCTGCACGCCGAACGTGCGGCTCTCCGGGCCGAACACCGTCGACACGCCGGGCCGCGGCTTGCCGGTGCCGAGCGCCATGATCTCGCGCAGCACCCCGGTGAGCTGGTCGGCCATCTCCTCGGCGGAGAGGAACCGGCGGTCGGGGTCCGTGTGCGTCGCGCGCCGCAGGAACCGGTAGTACGAACCGAACAGCGTGAACAGCGGGACGGCGTCCGGGCCGGGCAGGGTCGTCTTGTACTTGGTGGTGTAGCCGGTGAACTCGAAGCTGAGCACGGCGAGCGTGCGCCCGACGGTGAACAGGTCGGAGGCCACCGACGCGCCCTGCGTCGGCAGTTCCGGCGCGCTGTAGCCGGTGGTGAAGAACAGCGGGCTCTCGTAGTCGTCGGTGCGCCGGACCGCGCCGAGGTCGATCAGCTTCAGCTGCTCGTTGGTCTGGATGACGTTGTCGGGCTTGAGGTCGCAGTAGAGCAGGCCCTGGCTGTGCAGGTAGCCGAGCGCGGGCAGGATCTCCAGCCCGTACGCGATGACCTGGCCGATCGGCAACGGCTCCGGACGGCGGCTTTCCCGGTGGTGCGCCAGCGCGAGCTGCCGCAGCGACTGGCCGCCGACGTACTCCATGACGATGTAGCCGGTGGTCGTGCCGCTCTGGGCGTCCGGGTGCTGCACGAAGTTGTGGATCTTGACGATGTTGGGGTGTTCGACCTCGGCGAGGAACCGCTGCTCGTTGGCCGCGGCCGCCATCGCCGTCGCGTCACCGGTGTCGATCAGTCCTTTGAGGACGACCCAGCGGTCGCTGACGTTGTGGTCCTGCGCGAGGTAGATCCAGCCGAGGCCGCCGTAGGCGATCGTGCCGAGGACCTCGTACTGGCCGCCGACGAGCTCGTGCGGCTGCAGCTTCGGGACGAACGAGAACGGCGCGCCGCAGTTCTCGCACTTGCCTTCCGGCGAACCGGGTTGCCCGTCCTTGCCGCGTCCGACCTTCGTGTTGCAGGCGCCGCAGAACCGCTTTTCCTCCGACACCACCGGGTTCGTCAGCACCGCGGACGCCGGGTCGCGCGCGGGTACCGGCGGGACCTCGACCAGCCCCGCGCCGAGCCGGCCGCGACGCGACCGGGACGTCCGCGAAGACGTCCGCCGCGAAGTGCCGGGGAACGAACCGGAGACCGAGCCGGACCCGCTGCCGGTCCCCGCTCCGGTGCCGGTTCCCGTGTGCCGTCCTTCGCTGGTCCGCTCGGGCAGCACGCTTTCGGTACCGGGGTCCGGCAACGGCGTCCCCGGCCCGGTTTCCGGCCGCGGCACCGGCGGCATGATGCTCTGAGTCTCCGGCGCCGGCGCGGCGAGCACGCTCGTGGGCTGCGGCGCGTCCGGGTCCGGGCGGACGGCCTGCGTCGGCTCGACCGGCGGCGTGACGGGGTTCATGCTGCCCGGCGGGCGCGTCGGGTCGTCCGCGCCGGGGATCGGCCCGCGGGCGGGGGCCGGCTGGCCGCGCGGCGGCGTCGGCGGACGGCGCACGGGCGCGTGGAAGACGGTCTCTTCGCCGCCGGACGGCTCGCCGTCGTCGAGACGGCCGGAGATCGACGGCTCCGGCGTGTCCCACCGCACCGGTGGCGGCGGCTGCCAGCTCGGCGGCCCCACCTGCTGCTGGTCGTCCGGCGCGGCGTGCCGAGGACGGCGCGGCTCCTCCGACACTGCTACCTCCCGGATCCCCTGCGACGTGCGGAGATCGATTCTAGTCGCGCTGCGTCCGTTGGTACTGCGCTCACTGGTACTGCGGCGTTCACTGGTCTTGCGGCGTTCACTGGTACTGCGGCGCCGGTGGCGAAGCCGCTCCGAGGCGAGCTTCGACCCAGCGGCGGTAGCTGTCCTGCCACACGCCGTTGCCACGGATCTGGTCGAGCACCGCGTTGACGTACCGGACCAGGTCCGGGCGGTCCTTCGGCACGCCGATGCCGTAGTTCTCCTGCGTCAACGGCTCGCCGCGGACCTCGAGCGTCGAGTCCTGCGCGGCCATCCCGGCGAGGATCGTGTCGTCGGTCGAGACCGCGTCGACCTGGCCCTGCTGGAGCATCACCAGGCAGTCCGACCAGTTGTCCACCGAGACCGGCACCGGCTTGGCGGAGTCCGTCGCGATCTTCGCCAGCGACGTCGACTTCTTGGTCGCGCACACCCGCTTGCCGCTCAGGTCCGCCAGCTTCTGCGCCTTCGACTCCTTGGTGACCAGGATCTTCTGGCCCGCCACGTAGTACACGGAGGAGAACTCGACCTCCTTCTTGCGCGCGCAGGTGATGCTGTAGGTCCGGACCACGATGTCGACCTGGTGCTTCTTCAGGACTTCTTCTCGCTGTGACGACGGGATCGCGCGGAACTGCACGTGGCCGTCGGCCGAGCCGAAGATCGCCTTGGCGACCGCGTTGACCATGTCGATGTCGAAGCCCTCGAGGTTGCCCGAGGTGGGGTTGCGGAACCCGAACAGGTAGGTGGTCTGGTCGACCCCGGCGATCAGCTTGCCGCGCTTCTTGATCTCGGACATCGTCGAGCCGTCGGGAACGGTCGTGCCGGCCGCCGGCGCCGGGCTGGCCAGGGGGTTGCAGCTGGTGTCGGAGCCGCCGCCGGCCGTCGCGTCCGGGCCGCCGACGTGCGCGGGCTGCGGCCAGGCCGCGTTGCTGACCGGCGCCGGGTCGACCGGTTTCCCCGGGCTGCCGCAGGACGCCGCCAGCAGCGCGACGACCGCCAGCACGCCCGCCCGGACCGTGTTCCGCCGCCTGCTCACCGGTACTCCCTCAGTCGCTCCCGGATCCCCATGGTGACACCGCCCGCGGCGACGATCGCCAGTACGGCCAAGCCGGGTGCGAGGAGCGTCAGCGCGCGGTCGCCGTTGTGGGTGTCGTCGAGGAAGGCCTGCCTGCCGACGTCGATCGCGGCCTGGAGGCTGTCGTCGAGCTGCCGGAACGCCGGCGCCGAGCCGCCTTTGGCGTCTTCCTGCACCGCGGAGTCGACGGCTTCCTGGTACGCCCCGGCGTTGTCCTGGTCGCGCACCTGCCCGTGCGCCTTCATCCAGTCGCCCGCGGCCTTCGACGCGGCATCGACCTTCGCGGCACCGTCGCCGTCCTTGATCAGGCCCCGGGCTTCGCCGAGGAGACCGCCCTGGCCGTCTTGGCCGACCAGCTGGACCGCCTTGGCGGCGAAGTCCGTCTCGTACGCGCCGCCGTCGCCCCGGGCGACCAGGGTCAGCGTTTCGTCGGCACGGGCCTGCAGCGCGGCGATCCGCGCGCGGACGAGCACGTCGACGCGGTGCGAACCGTCGTCCTGGCCGCTGCCGACGAGGCTGCCCTGGACGATCAGCGCGACCGCGCCCCACAGGAGCGACACCACGACGGCGGCCGTCGCGACGACGAGCCCGACGTTGAGCAGCCGGTTGGTGCGCCGGGTCAGGTAGACCTGGGTGACGATCAGCGCGGCCAGCAGCGCCACCACCAGGATCGTGGCGAGCCACGGGAAACCGGTGGCGCTGTCCTGCTCTTCGATGAGCCGCTCGGTGTCGACCCGGTAGAGGTCCTGGGCGGCGGGCAGGAGCTTCGCCCGCATCAGCTCGGACGCCTCGCGCAGGTAGGACGCACCGACCGGGTAGCCGAGGCGGTTGTTCGCCCGCGCCGTCTCGACGAGCCCGGTGTAGACGGGCAGCTGCTGGTTCAGCATGTCGACCGGGGTGGCGGCGTCAGCGACGTCCGCGGCGTCGGAAGCGGCCTTCGCGAGCGCGGCGCCGGCTTCGGCGATGTCCCGCTCGTAGCGCTGGCGGAGCTGGGGTGGCTCGGTGCCGATGGAGAGGAACGCGCTCGCAGCGGTCGCGTCCGCGTCCGAAAGAGAGCGGTAGACCTGCTGCGACGCGGCGGCGAGCGGCTCGCGGTGGTCGATGACGCCGGAGATCGTGTCGTCGCGGTCCTGCACCGACAGCGTCGCGACGAGCCCGGCGACGAGCGCCAGCAGCACCAGCCCGACGGCGATCACGGTGAGCCGGCCGGGGGTGGTCGCGGCCGACCGGACGATCGCGCGGACCCCCTGGCCCGGCAGGTCGAGCAGCCCCAGCAGACCGCTGCGGCCCCCGGTGCGGTCGCGGACCTCCGGTGGCGACGGTGGAGGTCCGGGCGCGGGCGCCGCAGGCCCCGGGGCCGTCGCAGTGCTGGTCATCCCCGAAATTCCTCCCCCTGCCATCCGGGGCCTCGCCCAGGCCGGGGGCGTGGCCACCCGGAGCCCCCGAAAGAGATCGCTGTGAGCCTTACTCGCAGAAGGTAGCCGAGTCGCCGCGCGCGCAGCCACCGGCACCGCCCGCTGTCATCAGCACGTGATCTGGGCGGATGTGTTCCGGCGCACACCGGTGATCAGGTCCGGACTTCCGCCAAGACTCGCCATTGGCCGTCTTCGGGGCCCGATGTCAGCGTGCCGCCGGCGAGGGCGAGTCGTTCGCGCATGCCGGCCAGACCGAATCCTTCACCTGTCCGGGTGAAGGCCGCGAGGGCGTTGCGGACGTCGAGCCGGACGACGCCGGGTGCGCGGCGGCGGCCGCGGCGAGGGTTTCGGTGAGCGGCGGGACAACCTGGCGGAGCGCGGCGACGGCGTCACGCGCCTCGGCCAGCCCGTCCGCGGCGAGCCGCCGCGATCGCCGGACCGACCGCAGTGCACCGTCCACATCGGACCGTTCGGTCGGCAGCGCCTCGGCGAGTTCGAGCTGTACGCCCAGTGCGCCAAGGGAATGCGCCAGGACGTCGTGGAGCTCGCGGGCGAGCCGGGTGCGTTCGTCGAGTGCGGCGGCGCGGGCGTGTTCGGCCTGGACGAGCCGCGTCTGCGCCAGGAGCGCCTCGCTCTGGGCCGCCAGGGCGACGTCCAGGAGGCTGGCGGCGACGATTGCGCCGACACTGACCGAGGTGAGCGTCGCGAGCCGGCCGAGGGCGATGACGGACAGCAGGATCGCCGACGAATCCCCGGCCCAGCCGACGATCGCCGCAGGCAGCGCGCTGGCCGCCGTAAGCGGTCCAGAGGCGCGGGTCCGCCTCGCGCGCGGTGAGCAGGGTCGCCGCGAAGAAGAGCTGAGCCGAGCAGCTGCACCACGAGCCAGCTCGGGGCGATGGTGTCGGGCAGGCGTTTCGGCACGGCGTCCATGATCCCCGTCCGGGTCATGTCCCGCCGGGAGGTCAGCCGCGGATGGCCGGGGCGAGTGAATGCGGGAGCACGGCTTCGTGGTCCGGCGGCCGCCGGACCACCACCTCGACGTCGTCGGCGAAGCGGTACGGCTTCGCGCCGAGGATGCCGCCGAAATGACGGCGCAGCCGGGACATCTCGGCGCGGACGGTCACCGTCCGGCCGGCGTCGCCGAACAGGTCGGCCGACAGCTCGGACGCCGACCGGCCGTCGCGCCGGCTGGCCAGCACGTACAGCACCTCGGCGTGGCGCGGGCTGAGCCGGTGCGTCCAGGTCCCGGCCGCGCTGGCCACGGTGAGCTCGGGCTCGCGCGGCGACCGGACGTCGAGCACGACGCGGGTGGGCGGGGCGGCGTCGTTCTCGGTCAGCCGGAGCAGCCAGCCGCCGGGCACGGGCTCGACCGAGCAGCCGCCGTACGCGGGCAGCCAAGCTCGCCCGGGCCCGAGACCGGTGGGCAGCGCAACCCGGTCGACCGGCGCGAGCCCGGCGGCCGCGGCGACCCAGCCGTGTTCGTCGGCCACCATCGCCCGGCCGCCGACCTTCGCGAGGACCGGGACGGCGAAGCCGCGAAGCCGTTCGAGCTCGGTGCGGTGGGTGGTGCGCAGCTGCGCCTCCGCGAGCCGCGTCACGGCGTCGACCAGCGCCAACGTCGTCGCGTGGACGGTCGAGGCGGCCCCGGAGAGGTCGACGACGCCGAGCAGCCTGCCGTCACGCGGGTCGTGCAGCGGCGCGGCCGCACACGTCCAGGAGTGCTGGGCCCGGACGTAGTGCTCGGCGGAGTACACCTGGATCGGGCTGCGCGCGACGAGCGCGGTGCCGATCGCGTTGGTGCCGACGGACTCCTCCTGCCAGTCGACGCCTTCGACGAACCCGAGCCCGTCGGCGCGGCGGCGGACCGCGGCGCTGCCGTCGCGCCAGAGGACGGCGCCGCCCGCGTCGGCGATCACCATGATGTGCGCGGCCTGCTCGGCGAGGCTGATCAGGCCATCACGCAGGATCGGCATCGCCTCGGCCAGCCCGCTCGCGCGGCGGCGCGCTTCCAGCTGTTCGAAGGTCAGCACGGGCGCGGCGGCCCGGCCGTCCGGATCCACGCCAAGGCGGCGCATCCGCTGCCAGGACGCGCCGATGACCGGCCGCAGCCGGCTGGGCAGCGCCCGGCCGCTGAGAGCCGCTTCGTGCACTTGCGCGAGGACACGCGCGTGCCGCCGGGGATCCGCCCCGGCCGGCAACGCCGCCTCGAGGTCTCGCTGCCCCAACCGCCGCTCCTTGCGCTGTGCCTCCTCGGAGTCTGCCTTTTCTGCCGGGTGATCGGTAGGTGGCGCACGTCGCGATCGGGCCGGGTTTGTCCCGATTCAGTACGAGACGTAGACGTCGGTCCCCGGGTCGTCCCGGTCGGCCGGGACGGATTTCGGCGCGGCGGCCGACTCCTCGACGAGCTGGGCGACTTCGGCGTCGATGGCGTCGAGGACCTGTTCGCGCAGCTCACCGGTGTCGGTGACGCGGGTCCGGAACCGTTGGAGGCAGTCGCCGACGTGCCGCGGGAAGCCGGCCTCGAGGAGCGTCGGGCCACCGCCGTCGCGGGCACGGCCGACCGCTTCGCCGGCCGCTTCGTGCACGGCGAAGAAGTCGGATCCGTCGATGACGACCCCCGGCACACCGAGCCCGGCCACCCGATCGGCGTAACCGGGGTTCTCCGTGACGAAGATGACGGGAAGGTGCCAGGCCGACGCGAGGGTCAGCGCCTCCAGCGTCGTCCCCGGGCCGTCTCCGAGGAAGGCCACGCCGACGCCGCCGGTGTCCTGCTGTTTCGCGGCGATCGCGGCGCCGCAGATCAGGAGCGGGACGCCGCCGAGCGTGTCCGTCGCGACCAGCCGGTGGTGCCGGATCTCGGCCAGGACGGCCCCGACGTCGACACCCTTGGCGATGCGGTGCCCGTGCCGGCGGTGGGTGCCGGCGATGGCGTCACGGCGGTCGAGGTGGAGACAGATCCCCGCGGCCAAGGCCTCCTCGCCGGCGTCCCGGGTGCCGCAGGCCGCTTCGCCGGTCGCGCGCACCCGCTCTTCGACGGCCCGGATGGTCCGCATCACGCGATACGCACCTCTGAGGGCGTCCGTCATCTTCGGCGCTCCTTCCCCGGTTCGGTGTCCGCGCGCAACAGCCCTTTCCGCGCCGCCTCCGCCATCGCCGCCCGGACGTCGACGACCCACGGCCCGTCCGGCTTGAGCTCGACGAACGCGCTCTCCCCGGTCTTCAGCTCGAGTTCGCGCTCGCCGTCGAGCGCGATGACGCCGCCCGCGGCCGCGAGCTCGACACGCACGCCGGGCCGCAGGAGCCCCCAGCCGCGCACGCCGACCGGCCGCACGAGCCCCGGCGCGATCGGCGCGTGCACGACGTACGGCGTCTCCCCGACCGGCCCGAGTTGCAGCGCGACGCCGTCCGGGCTCGACCGCGGGCTCGGGCAGAGCTGGCCAGGAACGCTCGAGAGGCCGATGCCGTCCGGCTCGGCGAAGGTGCAGTACAGCTCGGTGAGCGACGACGGGTCCCACAGCGCCCGTGCCCCGATGTGCCTGCTCAGCGACACGCAGACGTCGACGAGCGCGATCTCCCTGCGTGCTTTCGTGACGACCTCGAGCACGCTGACGCGGTGGGTGACGAGGTCGGGATCGATCTGCCCGGTGGCGATCAGCCCGGCGGCCAGGCCGGCGACGGTCGCTTCCCGCATCTGCGGGAAGGCGTTGTTGGTCCCGGTGGAGAGGGCGAGGAGGGGCACGTCCTCGCAGGCCGCGGCGGCGACCCGGGCGGTCCCGTCCCCGCCGAGGACGACGATGACCCCGGCACCGGCCTCGACCATGCGCCGTACCGCGTTGGTCGTGTCGGCTGCGGTGCCGGTGAGGGCGTCGTCCTCGCAGAAGTCGACCTTCGGCCAGGAGCCGCCTCGGCCGAGCGCGCGCAGCACCGCGGCGGAAATCCCGCCCAGATCGGTCGAGACGAGCGCCCGGTCGAGCCCGGTGACGGCGAACGCCGCCAGCAGCCGCTGGACCATGTTCGCCTTCTCCGCGGTGGGGAACACCGACGCCTGCGCGACCAGCCGGCGGATGTCCCGCCCCGAAGCGGGGTTCGCGACGATCCCCGCCACCGTTTCGCCCACCTGACCTCCCGTTCTTTCGCTCGAGAACAGGAGACTCCGCGAACGGGTGGAACGGAAGGGTTGCAGAGCGTTGCAGTACCGGTGTGAAGCGCAACGGAAGCGATGCAGATCACACCGCGCGTCTCACCCAGTGATCTCCAGTGGACTGTCCACCCTGGAGCGGCAGCAGGAGAAGAACCAACCGGGACGAGGGCCCGGCAGCGGACTACGGGACCAGGT
This sequence comes from Amycolatopsis sp. NPDC024027, assembly GCF_040638975.1. Classification (NCBI taxonomy): domain Bacteria; kingdom Bacillati; phylum Actinomycetota; class Actinomycetes; order Pseudonocardiales; family Pseudonocardiaceae; genus Amycolatopsis; species Amycolatopsis sp. NPDC024027. Next base: position 856,209 of record NZ_JBEZYY010000002.1, on the reverse strand, counting down.
CGGCGACGCCCTCGTAGGTGAAACCGGCTTCTTCGACCGCGGCCCGGACGTCGTCCTCCGCCAGCGCGGCTTCGGCACGCACGACCACGCGACCGGCCGCGACGTCGACGTCCACTTCGGCCACTCCGGGCAGCACGGTGATTTCTTCGGTCACCGACTGGGCGCAGTGCCCGCAGCTCAACCCGGAAACGGTGTAACCATGCTCGATCATGGTGCGTAGCGTACGAAAAGGGCCGCCACCCCGTACGGGTGACGGCCCTTTTCCAAGATCAAAGTCAGATCACGGTGACCGACGTGGCCTGCGGGCCCTTCTGGCCCTGGCCGATCTCGAACTCGACGCGAGCGTTCTCTTCCAGGCTCTTGAAGCCGTTACCCTGGATCTCGCTGTAGTGAACGAAGACGTCGCCGCCACCGTTGTCGGGGGTGATGAAGCCGAACCCCTTCTCGGAGTTGAACCACTTCACAGTGCCCTGAGTCATAAAAAAATCTCCATGTGTAACACCAAAAAACAGGAAGCCACTTCGGCGACCCGGGTCATCACCCGGACGGTTTGCTTCCTCGGCGAGGAGACACTACGCCCGCTGAGTTCTGCGAGCGTGAGGCATCACGAACACAAAAATCGAGACCGTAAGTAGTAAAGCACACCTCGAGCAGGGCGGACAAGCCATCTTCACCCGGCAGGGGTGAGCTATTCGCCACTCGCCGGGCGCAGCCCCTCGGAGGTGAACGGCGAACGCCACGTCGTGTCGTGCTCACCGGCGACCACGGCGTCGTCGTGCGTCTCGGCACTGGCGCTGAACAGCACCGGTACGACACCGGAGGACTTCCGCGCTGCTTCGGATGCGTGCTGGTGATCGGTCACGTCGAAACTCCCCTCGTTCCCTGCCCGCTTCGGCGCGGGTCATGACCGTGATGGTGCCATGGGGCACCGACAGAAACCGGTTGTTTCCCGCCGGGACCCGGCTGGGAAGGTTCAGCGGCGAACCACCACCGGAACACCGTCAGGTTACCCGAGCCAACGCCCTGCTACCACACGACATTCCCAGCTTTTCCGGAACGAAACCGTTACTGGGCCGGAGGTTGCGGACGCGCCTGTCCGAGCAGGGCCGAGATCCGCACGTCCGGGGTCACGACGTCGGGATCCGTGCGCACGTCGATGACGCACGGCCGCTGCCGCACCAGCGCGCTGGCGATGATGGGCTCGAGCTCTTCACGATCGTCCACGGTGTACCCGGCCGCGCCCAGCCCACGCGCCCACGACGCGAAGTCGGTCAGCGGGATGGAGACCCCGGTGAGCCGGCCGTAGGTGCGGGCCTGGTGCATCGCGAGCGCCCCGTGGACGCCGTTCTGGAAGACGACCACCATCACCGGCGCCCGGTACCGGACGGCCGTTTCGATCTCCTGGCCGGTCATGAGCGTCCCGGCGTCCCCGACCATGGCCACGACGGTCCGCCGCGGCTCGGTCAGCTTCGCCGCCACGGCGGCCGGCACGGCGTAGCCCATGGCGGCGTTGCTCGGGCCGAGCTGGCTGCGCGGCGCCGTGAAGCACCAGTAGCGGTGCATGAACTGCGCGAAGTTACCCGCGTCGCTGGTCACGATGGTGTCCTCGGGCGCCAGCTTCCGCAGCGCCCGGACGACGTCGACCGGGTGCACCCGGGTGTTCCCGCTGGTGTCGGGCGGGGTCATGAAGGTGTGCACGGCCGCGTTCGCCGCCGAAGCCCGCCGCGTCCGCGGCGACGCCACCTCCCGCAGCTCCCGCAGGAACGGCTCGACCTCGGAGTCGACGCGGAACGTCAGCCCCCGCCGCTTCGGGCTGACATCGATGCCGGTGCCGACCATGACCAGCGTCTGCTGCGCGGTCGGGTAGCGGTAGGCCTGCGTCGTCACCTCGTCGAGCTGGGTGCCGAGCGCGAGCACCAGGTCCGCGCGCTCGAGTGCGTCCAGCTGCCGGGCCGGGATGCCGAGCCCGAGGTGACCGGCGTAGCGGGCGTGGTTCTCCGGGAAGGCGTCCTGCCGCCGGAAGGCGTTGTAGACGGGAAGCGCGAGCTCATCGGCGACGGCGATCAGCTCGTCCCGAGCCGACCGCGCCCGCCCGCCGACGATGACCACCGGGTACTTGGCCTCGTCCACCAGCTGCGCCACGGCATCGGCCGAACGGCCCAGCGTCCCGGACGCCGGAGGCCGCACTCGCGCCATCGGCTTGGCCGCGTCGTAGGGCATGCCCCAGACGTCGCAGGGCACGCCGAGCACGACCGGCCCCGGCCGTCCTTCCTGCGAAGTCGTCAGCGCGTGCGCGAGCAACCCCGGCAGCCCGTCCGGGTCGGTCACCCGCAAGGTCGACTTGGCGATCGACTCGAACATGGCCGTGAGGTCCGACGTCGGCAGCGCCCCCGACGACGAGGGCACCGGGTCGGCCGCCGGCGTCTCCAGCAGCACGACCATCGGCGTCTCGTCCTGGTACGCCGTTTGGACGCCGATGGCCAGGCTCGCCGCACTCGGTCCCCGGCTGGCGAGCAGCACGGCGGGACGTTCGGTGAGCTTCCCCTCGGCCTCCGCCATGAACGCCGCCCCCGCGTCGTGGCGCGCCGAGACCAGCGTGATCTCCCGCTCCCGCTGCAGGGCGTCGAGCAGTTCCAGGAAGGACTCACCGACCACCGCGTACACGCGGCGGACACGCGCCTCGGTCAGGATCCGCACGGCCGTCTGGGCGACGGTCGCTCCCAGTTGGTATCTAATGAGGAGAGCTTAGGCGGGCACCGTTCAGTGCAGTCAAGTGATCTTCACCGAAACCGGACAAGGATAGGCCGAATGTCCGCTTTGACCGACTGGTAGCCGATCAAGGGAGCGAGGACCGCAGACTTGGCCGCGACCGAACATGAAACTGTTTTTACTTATGGCGCACCGGCGTTGAAGTACGGCACCGGCGCCAGCGACGAGATCGGCTACGACCTGACCCAGTACGGCGCGCATCGCGTGCTCGTCGTGACGGATCCCCAGGTGGCCGCGACAGGCTGGCCCCGCCGCATAGCCGACGGCATCGCGGGCTACGGCATCGAGACCGAGGTCTTCGACGGTGTACACGTCGAGCCCACCGATGTCAGCATGCAGAAGGCGGTTGACTTCGCGCGCGGAACCGGTCCGTACGACGCCTTCGTGGCCGTCGGCGGCGGATCCGCCATCGACACCGCCAAGGCCGCCAACCTCCTGACGAGCAACGACGGCGAGCTGATGGACTACGTCAACGCGCCCGTCGGCGGCGGCCGCGCACCGGCCCGCCCCCTGAAGCCGCTGGTCGCCGTGCCCACCACCACCGGCACGGGCTCCGAGAGCACCACGGTCTGCGTCCTGGACGTGTTGTCGCTGCGCGTCAAGAGCGGGATCAGCCACCTGCGGCTGCGCCCGACCCTGGCCGTCGTCGACCCACGGCTCACCGTCAGCCAGCCGCCCGGGGTGACGGCCGCCAGCGGCATGGACATCCTGTGCCACGCCGCGGAGAGCTACACCGCCAAGCCGTACACCGAGTTCGAGCGCAAGCGCCCGGAGCAGCGCGTGCCGTACTGCGGCTCGAACCCGCTGGCCGACATGTTCGCCGAGCAGTCGCTGCGGCTGCTGTCGTGGGCGCTCCCGGCCGCGGTGCGCGACGGTGCCGACCTCAAGGCCCGCGAGGCCATGGCCCTGGCCGCGACGTTCGCCGGCCTCGGCTTCGGCAACGCCGGCGTGCACATCCCGCACGCGAACGCCTACCCGATCGCCGGCCAGGTCAGGGATTTCCACCCGGACGGCTACCCGGGCGAAGAACCCATGGTGCCGCACGGCATGGCCGTCTCCTTGACCGCGCCCGCCGCGTTCCGCTTCACCTTCGACGCGGCGCCGGACCGCCACCTGCGCGTCGCCCGCCTGCTGGCTCCCGACTTCGAGTGGCCCGGCGACTTCGCCGACCACCTGCCGGCGGTGCTGATCGACCTGATGCGGCAGATCGGCATCCCGGACGGCATCGGTGCCGTCGGCTACACGGAGTCCGATGTGGACTCCCTCGTCGAGGGAACCCTCAAGCAGCAGCGCTTGCTGGCCACCGCACCCCGCGAAGCGTCCGCGGACGATCTGTCCGGAATCCTGCGCGAGTCGGTGTCCCTGTGGTGAGCGGGTACCCGCACTGGCAGACGGTTCCGCTGCGCTGGAAGGACAACGACGTCTACGGGCACGTCAACAACGTCGTCCACTACTCCCTGATGGACACCGTGATCAACACGTGGCTCATCGAGCAGGGCGGCCTCGACATCGAAACCGGGGCGGTGATCGGGTTGTGCGTCGAGTCGCACTGCGGGTATCACTCATCGGTGTCCTTTCCTGGTTCGTTGAGGGTCGGGTTGCGGGTGGCGCATCTCGGGAAGTCCAGCGTCCGCTACGAGATCGGGATGTACGCGGCCGACGAGTCCCTGGTCGCGGAAGGGCACTTCGTGCACGTCTTCGTGGACCGCGAGTCCCGCCGGCCGCAACCGGTCTCCGGCAAGCTGCGCGAGGCGCTGGAGGCACTGCAGCCCGGTTGACGTGCACCGCCGCCGTGCCACCTCCTCCTGCGGCGCCGATTCCAGGCTGTGTTCTCCTCGCCCTTCCGATCATGCACCACGGCACCGACAACTCGGGCCGATCAGCCCGAGTTGTCCACAGGCGACCCCAACACCGGCGAGTTGTCCACAGATTTACCGCGAGGGGTTCCACACCCCCTCGACGGCGATAAGCTGGGAAGCACATGAGATCGGTCCACAGTGGACGAGCTGTTTCTCGCCGGATCGGCTAGTAACACGGATGGCGGCCTAGGCGTCGATCCGGTTGCGGCGGCAGAAAGGTGAGCCGACGGCTCGAGAGTGGTCCCGGCCCGTCGCCGGAAGGCGTCCCGCCGACGGTCACGGCACCCGAACACGGAAGTGGACCAAACAGTGGTGGTCACGCGTCCGCTTCCGGCAGACGCCCCGGGAGCGGACGCGCCACTGCCCAATGGCCAGGTGGAGGTCGCGGAGTCGCCGGAAGGCGCCCCGCCGACGACCGTGACCCCCACCCGCAGTCGGCCTGGTGGTTGATAGCGGACCCGTCGCCGGAAGGCGCCCCGGCGGCGGCCCGCGCCACTACCGCAGGCAGCGGCCGCCCGACACTGGGCGGTTGGCGCGGCTGGCACCAGGCCGGTTGGCCCGGTACTGGGCGGCTGGCCCGGTACTGGGCGGTTGGCCCGGCCGGGCATGTCGACCGGACCGTCGAGCCCTTCGCTCCCGGACGCGGCTGGACGTGAAGCACTGCTTCACCTCCGTGCACACCGTCTGAAGCAGACAGCGGATTCCTTCGCCGGCCGTCGCGACGATTCCGGTCAGCGACCGGTAGCCGGATGGATCGGCGTGCCACCCAGGAAGGGCAACACCTCATTGCCGTCATAGAGCGAAGCCAGAGAAAGGAGGATCCCCGCGCTGCCGGTCTTGACGTCCATCGAGAGCCGCAACAACCGGTTGCCCGGGAAAGCGAGGCCGTTCTTGTACGGCACCGCATACCAGGCCAGCCACGCCAGGTGCCGGTCGATCGCCGCCGCACGGCTCGGCTGCTCCGCACCCGGATGCGCGGCCAGCGCGACCGCCAGCCCGCAGCGGCCGTTGAGCAGGCCCGGCTGGACGACGACCTCGCCGTGGCACGCCTCACGGAGAGCGGGAAGGCTGTCCACGGCCTCCGCGTCCGGGCAATGCCGCGCCAACTGCTCGCCGACCAGGAGGATCCCGGCGCTGCCGACGCCCGCGTAGGGCAACGTGCGAGCCGCACCGTCGCGGACCTGCAGCGAGCCGTCGTCGGCCTCGATGCATTCTTCGAGGTCGCGGCACAGCGCCTGATCGGCAAAGGAGAGCCAGGCCGACTCGCCGGTGCGCTCGAAGAGCCGGATGAACAGCAACGCCGGCCCGGCCCACCCGGACAGCAGGCCGGCACGAGCGGAGTTCCCCGGCGGCGCGGCGGTCTCCAGCGCCTCGCCCAGCCGGACGGCCGTGGTCAAGGCCTGGCGCCCGAACTCGTTGTCTTGGCGGACCGTCGCGAAGTGCAGCATCGTCAGCCCGATGCCGGCCAAGCCGCTCTCCAGGGAGTGGTCGGTCGTCTGCTCGACGAGCCGCGCGGACGTCGCCAGCAGCTTGCCGGCCACGTCGTGGTGCCCGAAGTTCTCCAGCACGTACGCGATGCCGGAGCTGCCGTCGTAGAAGCCGGGCCGGGTCGGTGGCTCACGACGGACCGCTTCGATCAGCCAGCGTTCGTGCTCGGGGAAGCGGCCGGCACCGGCGACGTCGAGAGCGTGTAGCACGCCGGCGGCCCCGACCCCGAAGCACGCACCGCCGACGCGGAACTGTTCGATGTCCCCGGGGAACAGCCGGTCCTGGCGCGCGGGAGTCGCGCTGGCGAGGATCGCCTCGGCGATCTGCTTGCGGACCAGCGACCAGTCCGGTTTGTCGTGGTCGAGCTCGGTGTGGACCGATGCCAGCTCCGCGGAGACTTCATGCGGGGCCAGCACCGCGACAGCGGCATCGGCGTATCCCTCGGGCAGGGGGAATCGGCGTTCGACGAAATCGGCGATACGACGCAGCTTCGCCGGAGCGAGCTCGGCCAGGGGCGATAGCGGCAGGAAGAGCCACAGTCGCAACGCTGCGAGCGCGTGCTCGTCGACCGCGAAGCCGGTGCGGTCAGCCGGAGCGCGGAAGCCGGGCGTGCCCGGTGCCGGGCGTTCGGCGGACTCGGCATCGAACGCCGTCCCGAAGTCGGTCAGGGAGATCCGGTCGTGGTGGTCTTCGTCGACCAAGATGCTCAGTGGGTGCAGGTCACCCAGGACGATGCCGCGGGCGTGGGCTTCCGCGACCGTCTTCTCCACTCCCTCGACGATGTCCAGCGCGCGGCGCGCGTAGGCGGCGATGTCGACGGCAGTCGTGCTGCGCCTGGTCAGCGGGTAATTACGGGTCAGCCAGCCGGCCAGCGAGATACCCGGCAGGTACTCCGTGGCCAGGTAGTGGCGCTCGGAAACGGTGAACGACTCGACGACCCGCGGCACGCCCGGGATGCCGGCGAGCCGGCCGAGCATTTCGTGCTCTCGGCGCAGCCGTTCGACGGCGTCGACCCGCGCTTCGTCGAGACCTGCGTACGGGCGGGCCTCCTTGAGGACGACCTGGTCACGGCCTGCCTTCGGGTCGGCGAGGTAGCTGCCGCCGCCGTTCGAGACGTGTAGTGGTCGCACCGTCCGGTAGGGAAACGGGACCCGGGCACCCGCTTTGCCCACGGTGATACTGCTTCGCAAACAAGCCGGGAGTTTGACCCAGTCGGGCATGGAGAACGTCGGTTCCCGCTTCTCGGGGACCAGCCGGCCGTCCGGCTTGCGGACGGCCGGGACGCGGTTGCCATCGTGCTCGACCCACTGTTCTGCGAATCCGCCGTAACGCACGTAGAGGGGACCGTCGCCGTACCGCAAGGCGCTCGGAATTCCGGGGCCGTGCTCGCCATCGAGCCGCGTTGACAGGTCGGCGAGGACTCGCTCGAGTTCGTTGTGGTCGGCCGGGTAAATGGTCGCCAGCTCGACCTCGCTGTCGCTGGATGCGTATTTCGAATTCCGCGCGAGCAACGTCAGCGGCGAGCGGAGGTGCCGGTAGGCGACCGCATGCTCGTTACAGGACCCGTACACCTGCGCGAGCACCCGGCTCGCGTTGTCCAGACCGGCCGAAACGTGAACCTGCCAGCCCTGGGCAGGGAGAACGCGGCCGTCGGGGTGCCTCGAGCGCCACACTCCACGGTCCGTGGTGATCCATCCCGCGGCCGGCGCGGGGAGCGCCGGGGTGAAATCCTCGACCGGCGCGCTGTTTTCCTGCTGTTCGTCGTAGAACAACGGGTCGGCGAAGCAAAATGCTTCGTAGCGCAGGTCCATCCGAGATACCCCTCCGTGCGACCCCCGGGCATGACTGCCCCGGGACGAGGAATATTCCCCCATGCCGGACAGCTCTGCGCCAATCCGCCAACCCGGCGGTTCAACTGGGCTATCCGAGGTAGGCAAAAAGGGCGTCTACCGGCCGGTATACGAACCCAGGGTGATTTTGTCCAGTCCAGCCACCACACCATAGTGGAACAATGTGAAGATCTTTCTGACATTTCCGCAGGTCCACCGAAGGGTCCGGCTGAAAATCCCACCGAATTGGCAACTTGCCATCAAGACCGACCGGTGATCAATTTTCGCGGTAGGCGGCCGTCGCGTGAGGACACCTCGGCCATGCCGGATCACGACGGTGGTCCGCGCTACGCCCGCAGCGCCCCGACGTGGGGGTCCGCGCCACGCCGGCAGCACCTCGACGGTGGTGGTCCGCGCCACGCCCGCGGCACCTCGGCGGACGGGCCCGCCAGTACCACGGAGTAAGTTGACGGCCGGCGGACCGGAAGGAGGAACGGGTGGTCTTCGGATTCGCCGTGACGGTCGCCGTGGCTGCCACGCTCGTCGCGCTCTGGAGCTTCGTCCAGTCGGCTCGGAACCGGCTTCCGGACAACCCGCTCCTGGTCGCCCTCGCGGTCATCGAACTGCTGCTGGTCGTGCAGCTGGTGATCGGGATCGTGCTGCTCGCCGGCGGTGACCGGCCCGGCAGCCTGGCGACGTACCTGGCCTACCTGATCGGCTGCCTGGTCGTGCTGCCCGTCGGCGCCGCCTGGGCGCTGGCCGAGCGGAGCCGGTCGAGCACCGCCGTGCTCGGTATCGCCTGCCTGGCCATCCCGGTGATGGTGCTGCGACTGAACGAGGTGTGGAGTGGAGCAACAGCGTAGGACGGCCAGCGGTCCCGGACGGGTGCTCGTCGCCGTGTACGCGATCTTCGCGCTGGCCGCGACGTCGCGGGCCGGCGTCCAGATCGGCACGAAGTTCCACGAAGCCCCGCTCGCCTACCTGCTGTCGGCGTTCGCCGCGGCCGTCTACATCGTCGCGACGATCGCGCTGGCCCGCCGTGGCGACGGCTGGTGGCGCGTGGCTCTCGTCGCCTGCTCGATCGAACTGCTGGGCGTGCTGACGATCGGCACGCTGAGCCTCGTCGACGCCGCCGCCTTCCGGCACCCGACCGTCTGGTCCGTCTACGGCGAGGGATACCTGTTCATCCCGCTCGTGCTGCCGGTCGTCGGGCTGTACTGGCTGCGGAAGACCGCCCCGGTGAAGATCGCCGCCTGAGCGCGCGGAACAGTACGGGAACTGCACGTAGCCCACTCCGGGAAATAAATACGGTTTCGACCGGCGACTTTCGTCGGTTCCGGACATTCGCCGGAAACTCGGACAATCTTCGAGTTCGGTCCCCACCGGCTTTCCCCCCACGCGGTTCTCCCCGCGTGAAAAGGAGTGAGCGTGAAATTCGGCAAGTTCGTCCTGCTGGCCGCGAGCACCGCACTGGCCGTCGTCGGCCTCGGCGGTCCGGCGGCCGCCGACAGCACCCCGCAGGCCCAGCCGTCGATCATCGGCGGCAGCACCGCCACCAGCGGCCCATGGGCGGCCCGGCTGTTCGTCAACGGTCAGCAGAACTGCACCTCGACGATCATCGCCCCGCAGTACATCCTCACCGCCAAGCACTGCGTCAGCAGCTCCGGCACCTACACGTTCCGCATCGGCAGCCTCGACCAGTCGAGCGGCGGGACGACGGCCACCGGCTCCACCATCACGCGGTACCCCGGGTCCGCCGACCTGGCGATCGTCCGGCTCACCACCTCGGTGAACGCCACCTACTCGCCGCTCGGCAGCGTCGGTGACGTCTCGGTCGGCCAGAACGTCTCGGTCTACGGCTGGGGCGCGACGAGCCAGTGCGGCTCCGAGATCAACTGCCAGTCGCGGTACCTGAAGGTCGCGACCGTGCGGGTGAACTCGATCGGCTGCAGCGACTACACCGGCGGCGTCGCCGTGTGCGCGAACCGCGTCAACGGCATCACCGCCGGCGGCGACTCCGGTGGCCCGATGTTCGCTTCCGGCCGCCAGGTCGGCGTCGCGTCGACCAGCGACCGGTCGAACAACACCGCGTACACGAACATCACGCGTTATCGCAGCTGGATTTCGCAGGTGGCGGGCGTCTGATTCCGCCGGAAAAGGGCCCGGTCGCGAACGGCCGGGCCCTTTTCGCCGTCAGGACGTCGAAATGTCGTCGAGCTGTTCCGCAGCCGGCCGCACCGGGTAGAGGTCGCCGCCCGGCTCCGCCGGCACCCGGGGCAGCGCCGTGCGCGCCGCCCGGTCGCCCGCGTCGGCCGCCGCGTGCAGGACGTCCAGCGCCGCGTACGGCCGGAAGTCCAGCTCGGGGTACGGCCACGCCGGCTGCCCCTGCGTGGCGCCCGGGATCAGGAGATCGACCGCGCCGAACAGCGTCGCGCCGCTCGGCGCCGTGTAGTGCCACAGGTCGACGCCGACGTGCTTGCCGATCTGCGCGAGCCGGGTCAGGGCGACCAGGTTGAACGCCGAGTAGTGCCAGCTGCGCGTCCGGCTCGTCTCCTGGGGTTGTCCGCCACCGGCCTGGATCTGCGGCGCGATCCGCTGCGGACCGGCGTCCCGCGCGATGGCCGCGGCCAGGTCCCGCTGCCCCGTGCCGAGGGCGAGCGCGGCGACGAGCATGTCGTAGAAGCTGCCGTGGTTGTTCTGGGCCTTGGCTTCGTCGGTCCCGTTCTTGCTGGTGCGCAGCCAGTCCAGGAACTGCGTGTACCAGCCGGTCATGCCGGCCTGGTCGGTCTTCGTCCAGCCGGGCGCGCCGGTGGCCAGGATCGCGGTGGCGTCGACGACCTGGCTCAGCGTGTAGGAGAACTCGATGATGCCGATGCCGCGGCCGTCCACCTTGCACGGGATGCCCTGGGCGAAGTTCATGTTCGGGTTCATCTTCGTGGCCGCGTCGAGGAACCACGTGCGCAGGTCGAGCGCCGCGCGCTGGGCGTACCGCGCGTCCCCGGTGTAGTACCAGGCGAGCGCGAGCCGGTAGATCGCGGCGAACGCCTGGCCGCGGTAGGCGTGGTCGGTGATCTCGTCGACGATCGGGTTGCGCTGGCCGTCGCGCTGCACGAACGGGCAGCCCCACGGGTTTTCGGCGGTCGGCTCCGTCGTCGGCCACCAGTACGGCGCCAGGCTCAGGTAGTCGTGCTTGTCCCCGCTGGGCGGGACCTGTTTCTTCGCCGTGACGCTCCACGGCCCCGCCGTGAGGTCGGTTTTCGCGGCCGCGAGCAGGTTGTTCAGCGCGGTGCGGGACGTCTTTTCGCCGACGAGCGCGGCGAACTTCGTGCGAAGCAGCTGATTGCCGTCGAGAACAGCGGTTGCGGGGGCGCACACCGGCCCGATGATCGGGACAGCGCAGCCGGTGGGTCGCGACGCGGCCTCGGCCGGTGCGGCGAAAGAAGCGACGAGGCCGAGCGCGGCGAGCGCGGCCACGACGGTGTGGCGGAAAACCATGTCCGCTCCATTCACAAATATGAACATCAGACCTGTGAGTGAATGGAGAGTACGCATGTGAACATGCTTGAAGCAATGCCTGGTCCGAACCACCGGACACCGCGACCGTCAGCTGGTGAAGTCGCGCGGCCGGAAGAAGGCGACGAGCCGGGCCGTGCGGAGGGCGTCCCAGGGATCCGTGGTCGCGAGCACGGCCGCGGCGCCGGTGGGGAACTTGGTTCGGACCGTCAGCGTCTCTTCCCCGTCCCCGGCGAGGTGCAGCGTCACGTCGCTGACGCCGGGCTCGTGCCCGACCAGCGCGAGCGTGGTGATCTCGGGCGGCGTCCGGCGGGCGGCGTTCAGCAGCTCGGGGACGTCGGCGCCGTAGAGGTCTTCGTCGTACTCGACGGGCGGCGGCGCGGGGAGTTCGTCGCTCACGCGCTGCCAGGTTTCCCGCGTGCGACGCGCGGTGGAGCAGACGACCAGCTCGGGAACGTGCCCCTCGGCGGCGAGCCACCGGCCGAGCCGAGGCGCGTCACCCAGGCCGCGCGGCGCGAGGGGCCGCTCGTGGTCGGGCAGGCCCTCCGACCAGTCCGACTTCGCGTGCCGGACAACGATGAGCCACCTGGTCGCGTCCATGCCCGCCACCCTAACGGCGAAGGGGCCCCGAAGCGGTTCGCTCCAGGGCCCCGGTTCCCGCTCAGCCGATCACTGCTGGGTCGGCACACCCGGCAGCGCGACCTGCGGCGACGCCGGCGGGCAGACCGCCGAGTGTCCGGCCCGAAACCGAGCCCAGGGCACCGGTGGCCTTGCCGATGGCGTCGGCCGACCCGCTGCCGAGCAGTCCCACCGCTCCTCCGACGCCGTCGGCGCCGAGACCCGGCGTGTCGGTCCGCGACGACGTCGTCACGGGCCAGCGGCGACACCCCGCCGGGCACGCCGGTCAGGTCGAGCTCCACCGGGATGTGCGCGGCCTTGGTCCGGCCGACCACGACCTCGGTCGTGTCGGTACCCGTGTTGAGCACCTCGGCCAGGATCGGGATCGTCACGTTCTTCACCTGCGGCACCAGGCCCACTGGGATCTGCACCGCCGGCTTCGCCGTCGGCGTCCCGCTGACGTGGCTGTCCACCGTGCTGTCGACGTGGTTGTGCACGGCCGACAGCGCGCCGACGCCCCAGCGGAACACCTCGGGGCCGGCCGCGACCGGCACGTCGAGCAGGACGCCGCTGAGCGCACGGGTCGGCCGAGAGGAGGTCGCCCGAGAGCGCGGCGCCCGTGCCGTCGGTGACGATCTGACCGGTCGCCTGGGCCAGCGGCCGGATCGGCGCCGGGACCGCGTCACCGGCGATCGCACCGTCCACATCGGACGTGTACGTCGTGCCACCGGCGTGCGAGCTGACATCGCCGGCCCGCAACGCCGACCCTGGCGCGGCTCGCTGCTCGGGGACTTCGAGCTCGGAGTCCACCTGCTGACGGAGGACTGGAAGACGGGCTTCAGCGTCGACACGCACGTCGACCAGGAAGGCGTGTTCAGCATGCGCCGGTTCCTGGCGCAGCGAACCCGGTGGAGCCAGGGCGATGCAGTGCGCGCGGTACGCCCGCAGGATCTGGAAGTCCCCGCACCTGACCACGTTCGGCGCGGCGGAGATGCTGTAACTACCTGGCCCAGCCGTGGATGCAGCTGCTGGGCAGCGTGGTGTACCCGATCCCGTTGGTGCTGCTGACGATCCACGCGATCACCGAACCGGCGGTGGCGTGGGCGTGGGCGTGGTTCACGGGCGGCGCGTGGAAATACCTGCTGGGGTACGGCGTGGCGGGCACGCTGCCGTTCCTGATCCGGGCTGGTCCGGGGGCGCAACGGGTGCGCCAAGACGCGCCGCAACACCGAGCGGACGAACACCGCGGTGGTGGCTTTGGACCGGCACCGTCACGAAGATTTCCTGACACCGGCACGATTAACCCGATAGGGTGGGCCCCCGGACGAAGTTGATCTAGAAATCTGGGTGGTAAAAGTGGGGAAAATCCGACGTCTGGCAACGATCGCGACCGGTGTCGTGGCAAGTGTGGCGATGGCGGCCGCACCGGCTTCGGCGGCGACGTCTTCGGTGGACCTGCCCGAGGGGATGACCGCCAGCTACATCGTCGTCGATCAGGAGACCGGCACCGTCTCCGCCTCCGACGAGCACAAGCAGTACCGTTCGGCCTCGCTGGTCAAGCTGTTCATCGCGCTCGACTACCTCGAATCGCACGGCCCCGACTACGAAATCCCGGCCGACGACCTGGCGCTGCTCGAGCCGATGCTGCGCTCCAGCAACGACGACGCCGCCAGCACGCTGTGGGTCCGCGACGGCTGGGACGAGATCGTCAAGCGGATGGTCACCAAGCTCGGTCTCACCGACACCGCGCCGCCCGCCGCCCGCGGCAAGTGGGGTTACACCGCGATCAGCGCCGCGGACATCGCCAAGACCTACCAGTACATCCTGCACGACGCGAACCCGAAGTACCGCGACTTCATCATGGGCAACCTGGCGCAGTCGACCAAGTGCGGTTCGGACGGCTTCGACCAGTCGTTCGGCCTTCCGAGCGCGGTGCCCGGCCCGAAGGCGGTCAAGCAGGGCTGGTCCGGTTTCGGCGCCGCGCCGGCGCCTGGCCAGGAATGCACGGAGACCAACGCCCGCGCGCTGCGCGTGCTGAATTCGCCGGAGGTCAAGGCGGCCACCGCGATCGCGTCCAGCGGCGAAAGCACGCTCGGAGCCAAGAGCACGTTCAGCGCCCAGGACATCGACCTGACCAGCCGGGCCATGCACACGAGCGGCACGGTGGGCGCGGACAACGACAAGATCGTGGTGGTGCTGACCCTGGAGCCGACCACGCTGTCCTGGCAGGACTCCGCCAGCCGGATCACCCAGCTCACCCAGGAGATCTACTTCCAGTGCGCACTGTGAAAGCGCTTAGCTGAAGCACCGGTGGCGGCGGTCGCCGACCAGGCGGTCGCCGCCGCCGGAAAGCGCCTTGGCTCGCCGAGCTGGAGGCCGAGTTCTGGAGCCGTGGTCGGAGGTTGGCCCCGCCGACGTCGTCGAACTGGCTGAGCGGTCATTGCTGGTTCCGTGTCCCCGGGAGGGTGACTTTTGGCTGTTCGAGCCGGACACGATCGGCCCGGACGGCGATTGGACCGCGTACAGCTGGTTCTCCAACGACGGCACCCCGCCGCACCCATACCCCAGCTTCGGCGCCCTCCTGCTCAACGCCCCGTGAGGAGTCCGGACACTGGCCGGGGTGAGGCCCCGCGCTGACCTGCCTGGCCAACGTCGTCACGGCGAAGTTGCGGTCGGCGAGCAGTAGCATGCCGGGTCGTAGGCCGCTGAGCAGTCGTGGCGCATAGCGGGTCTCGCCCACGCTGATCGGACCGAAGACCGCGTCGATGATCGTGCGGCTGCCGCAGGTCACCCCCGAACTCGGCCGCGAGGTGCTGAGCGAGCGCGCCACAACGACCCGGATCCCTGAACGATCTTCGACGGTCCCCGCGCCGGTCATCGCCTTGACCGTCTTGCCCCGACGCAGGGTCGCCTCCGCCAGCGTGCAGTAAGAGGGACCCGCACGATCCGCGATGGCATCGCCGCCGGACGCGAACACCCCCGCACCCTCACAATCCGACCCGGCCATCGATAAGCGACCTCGCGGCGCGAGGAGACGGCGCTACGGCCTTGACCGGAATGAGTCGATCAGCTCTCGGGTCGGGGAGCCGAGCCCGGTTGCCGTGTTGTAGCCGGGTGCGAACTCGAGGTTGGCGTTCGCGTACTGCCCGGGAGTGACGAGTGTGACCTGGCCGCGGCGGCTGACAGCGAAGGCGATTGTGTTCGGGGTTCCTGCCGGGTTGTCGTGGATGCGGTGAAACTTGTGGTCGCGGGCGTAGAGGGCCGGGTTGGCGAAGCCGAGCGGGCCGTGGACCTGCACGAGGAGGGCTTCGATGCCGGCGAACAACGGGGACGCAAGGCTGGTCCCGCCACCGTTGCCCTCGGTGTAGCCAAGGTTGCCGCTCAGGTCGTACCCGGTCGTCCCGATGAGCAGACCGAGGTCCGGGTCGGCGAGAGCGGAGACGTCGGGGACGGTGCGCATCGGTGGGGTGCCGGCGAAGGTCGCGGGTACGACATCGTGTTGGTAGAAGGGTTGACCGAACACGGTGCTGGTGCCGCCACCGGTCGCACCTCCCTGGTAGCCGGGCGGTTCGTATTCCCAGTGCGTGCCGTCCGCCGACAGGTCCGTGCTCTCGGTCGCCCAGACGACTTCCCACTGGTACCTGTTCCGCGGGCCGACGGCCAGGGTGGTGCCGCCCACCGCGGTGACCCAGGGGCTGGACGCCGGATAGTCGACTTCCCTCACGCCGTCGAGGAGGCCACCACCACCCGAGTCGCCGCTGGCGAAGGTGAACGTGATGCCTTCGACGGCCGCCTCCTGGAACAGGCGCTCATACGCGGCGATCGCGTCGGGCGCCGAGCCGGGGGTGTAGCCGACTGTGATCGAGCCTGAGACGACATCTGCCAGGCGCTGGTCCACGATGGTGCCGATCCCGTCCAGCACCCGGTCGCCCCATATCGCCGATGAACCGACCACGTAGGCGATGTTCGCTTCCGGGGCCATCGCGTGCGCGGCCTGGATGTCCATGCCGAACTCGCCGCTGGCTTCGCTCGTACCGGCACCGGGCGCGACATACGCGGTGAACTGACCTGGCGCGAAGGTGGGCTCGCCGTGTTCCGCGGCGAAGCGGTTCGCGTCGGCCAGGGCGTTGACCGCGTAGGTGGAGCCGATGATGCCGATGGTCACGCCCTTGCCGGTGATCCCGGTGCCGGTGATCCCGTAGGCGTCGCGTACCTGCTTCGGCGTGTAGCCACACGGGGCCCACTGGACGGCATGCCCGTAGGCAGGCGGGAGAGCGGTGGCCGGAGTGTCACCGAAGTAGGCGGGACAGGGACTGGACGGCGTATCGGCTCGGCTGGTGACTTTGCCCGGCGCGAGTGTCCCCTCTGGCGGCGGAGGGGAGTCGGGCTTGCCGGGCTTGCCGGGCTTGCCGCCGGCGGTGAGCCCGGTGACGGCGAGAACGTCGGCTGCCACGGCGGCGGGCACGGTGATCGGATCCACCGCCGCGCGGAACACTCGCCCCCAGGAGGGGTCGGTGTAGTTCGCGAACCGCGTGCCGAAGGCGGAGGCTGCCTGGGCCACCGTTCCGTGCACGACGACGCCCCGGGAGCTGGCCACGTCGATCGACAGACCGGTGTCGCGCAGCCATGCGGTGACCGCGTCGATCCGTTGCGGTGTGGGACCGAAGCGGCCACGTGTCTGATCGGGTGTCAGGAAGTGGCCGTAGCGGGGGTCGGCCGGGTCGGAAACCGCGCGCGCGTAGTCGGCCAAGCCGCGGGCGTCGCCTTTGAGAAACACCTGGGCGGTGAGTTGCGTGGATGGATCGGTCGGTCCGATTTGAGTGCCGTCACGGACCGTTCGGTCGGCCGCGGTGTCGGTCAGATGCTCCACAGGCACCCGATCCGGCTGGTCCGCCCAGGCAGCACTCGCCCCCGGAAGGCTGACGACCGTGGCGACGAGACACCCCAGCACCGCATAGAGGTGGCGTTTCTCCCGCATCTCTCTCCTTTGTGCGAAAACGGCCGGTTGCAACCGCCACTGACGCCGAGGGCGACCTCGTGGCGGCAGATCACGTCCACAAAGGCGTTCCCGTCGCCGCTCAGCGATCTGCCGATTAGTTCCGCGTCTGACGCCGGACAATTCCCCGGTCCGCCTTGCCCTTCCACCCTGTACTTGCCAACCGGGCCCGAAAGTGTTCAGCAGGGAGCCCCGGTCGACCACCGATCGGCCTCCGCGTCGATTCGCGCTGCCCGGGTGGTGGGCAATCGCGACGGCGCCATGATCGGTCTCGCCGTCGCTCCGCGCTACGATGCCGGACGTGGCGCTCGACCGGTTTGAGGACTTTTCAGGGCTGGAGTACCGATTGTCGGACTCGCCCTATGTCGAGGGCGTATATCGGGTGGCGCCGAATGGTGGGCACGGCAGTTTCGCGCCGGAGCGCATGGTGTCAGTCGTGAACTCGAACTGGGAGCTGCTGGTGTGGGCGTCGGACGGCGTCACCACCGTGTCGGTCCGCGGTCCCGAGACCCGGCCCACCGTGGTCCCGTTGGGTGGCGGGCTGGGCAGCACCTTCGGCGTGATCTTTCGGCACGGTGCCTTCCTGCGGAACCTGCCCGTGGGCGGGCTTGTGGACGGCAGCGTGTCGAGCCCGTACACGACGCCGCGTTCCTTCGTGCTGCAGGGCAGCGAGTGGGAGATCCCCACCTACGAGAACGCGGAGACGTTTGTGGAGCGCCTGGTCCGGGCGGGGTTGCTGGTGCGGGACCCGTTGGTGACCGACGTCGTCGCCGGGGAGCGGCCCGTGCTGGTCACACCGCGCTCGGTGCAGCGCCGGGTCGCCGCGGCCACGGGCCTGACGCAGGGCATGATCCGCCAGATCGAGCGGGCGCGGCAGGCCACGATGCTGCTGCGGCAGGGCGTGGCCGCGACCGAGGTCGTGCATCTGGTCGGGTATCACGACCAGCCACATCTGGCGCGGTCGCTGACCCGGTTCGTCGGCCGGACGGCGACCCAGCTGCGGCGGCCCACCACCGGCGAGATGGTGTCGCTGCTGTACAAGACCGAGGTCGAGGTGCGGCCGTAGGTTCGAAGTCAGCCGGAAGGGCCGGCCAAGAACCGAGGAGCACCAGTGGCTTTCACGCAGATCTACGTCAACCTGCCGGTCACCGACCTGGACGCGAGCACGTCGTTCTACCTGGCGCTGGGTGGTGTGCTCAACCCGCAGTTCACCGACGAGACGTCCGCGCAGGTCGTCCTCGGCGAGGCGGTGACCGTGCAGCTGATGACGCACGAGCAGTTCGGCCAGTTCACCTCGCGGCCGATCGCCTCCGGTGCGATCGAGTCGATCCTGGCGCTGTCCGCCGAGTCGAAGGAGGACGTCGACCGGCTGGCCGACGCCGCGGTGAAGGCGGGCGGGTCCGAGCCGCGCCCTGCTCAGGACATGGGCTGGCTGTACAACCGTGCGGTGGACGACCCGGATGGCCACAGCTGGGAACTGCTCTCGTACGACGCGTCGAAGATGCCCGGCACGCCCGAATGACCCGGAATGAGGAGGGGCGCGGGCGGTTGATTCTCACCGTCCGCGCAGCGGCCCGGCCAAAGACTGGTGTGGACGTGGTGTGCGTGGCGGTGCGAGTAGCGGAACGGGTTGACGGCCCGCAGCAGCAAGCGGCTCCGCGCTTTTGAAACACGCCTTGGCCGTACCCGCGTGAGTAACGGCGCACCCCGCCGTGCGCGACTTGCCGACGTCCGATCCGAGCGCGGAGGGGGATGGCTGTGTCGAGTGTGTGGAACCGACTGTCGGTGCTGGAGAAGGTCGTCGACGTCCTGCGTGAGGTGACCCCCGAGCCCCACGGCCACCACCTCGGTCGCCCGTACGCCACGGCCTACCAGCTGGCCATCGCACTCCACACGAGATATCCCGAGGTCGCCCACGAGCTGGGCTTCGAGATCGGCGGCACCCACACCGGCCGCCACAACAGCCTCGCGCAGTACCTGGGCCAGCAGCTGTCGACGCGCATCGCCCGCGACGGCGAGGCGAGCGCGATCGAAGGGGCCTTCCTGTCCAGCGACCACATGACGACCCTGGAATTCGTCGACGCCCACGGCGGCCACCACGCCAGCAGCCTCATCGACAGCGGATTCCCGCTGACAATGTTCCGCCTCCGCCGCGTCGAAGCGCGGCCATGACCACGGCCGCGGACGTCCACCGCCTGGTCGAAGCCGCCAATGGGCTCGACGTCGCACCCCGCGCCCGCCGATAGGCGCACCTGCCGGTGTGCGTGCTCGACGCGGTTTTCTCGATCAACGCCCGGTACACCAGCACGATCGCGGTCTGCGACCGCTATGCGAAGCACCAGCGTCTCCTCCCCACCTCGGTTCGCCGCCGACGTCCTGGAGAACCGGGGCCGCACCAGCACCCGAGGCGGCGTGCTCAAGGCGGAAGCCGCGGTGCGCTACGCCGAAGTCCTCGCCGGCTCCGGCGTGCACGCGGTCGGCGACGTGACCACGCTGCTGCCCGACCTCACCCGGCTCGACGTCGTGGAAAGCCGGCTGCGAGCCGTCCCCGGCAACGGCGGGCACGACGTCCGGCTCGGCTACCTCTGGATGCTGGCCGGCACCGACGAGCACGTGAAGCCGGACCGGAAGGTGCTTCGCTGGCTGGAGCGTACCTCGGCCACCAGGTCGACCTCCCGGCCGCGCAGCGGCTGCTCGCCGACGCCGCCGTCGAGCTGGGCCGCACGCCCTGGGAACTCGACCACGCGATCTGGAAGGCCGCCTGACCGGAGAATCTCGGCCGCGTAGCTGGTATTGCCGCAGATCCCGCGGCAGATGCTCTGATCAGCCAGCTTTGAGATCGTTGCCTGGGGCGAGGAGAGGCTGGCTGCGCCGTGACACATTCCGGCCAGGAATCTGGCCGGAATGTGCAGAGAATATAGCAAACTGTCTTTTCACTACCCCGAGAGGCGCGGCACAAATATAGGCATTTTCTTTTGAAACCAGGGCCGCTGACTTGTGCAGAAGACGAAGTCGAGCGACTATCTACAGGGCACGGAAGCGCCCTGGTCAGACAGGAGGGGACGCGGCTTCCACCGTCTCACTATACGACAAAAACTAGACAGAAGCACGACAGACATACGTCAAGTCGAGAGTGAACACCCGCGCCCTTCCTACACTTTCCAGGCGTTCCGACTTCGATCGGAACCTCCCGGAACCTTTCCTGCGGTCCAGGCGGGTTTCGCGGAACGAGGGGTCGCCGTTGCGTCGGCGGCTCCTCCACTATGTCACCAGGCGACTACGCTGAGTAGTTTTTCTCGCCTTTCTGTGCCCATCGGGTGACAATCGTGTACTCCAGCCCGCGCTCCGAGACGCAACTCGCACGCAGGCCGGACAGTACAAGAAATCCCGCCTGGACCCGTCAGAAAGGCACGCCATGTTCCCGTTACGCCGCTACCCGCCTTGCAGCACGCCAGCGCTGGGCCCGGAGTTGCCGATCCGCCGAGCGCAGGAAAAGATCATCTTGGTGATCGTCGTTCAGGCATTCACCGGGTTCCTGATCATGCGTGGGTACCCGGTGGAAGCGGCGGTGGCTGCCAGCGGGGCGACAGTCGTCTTGGCACACGAGAGTGCCCGAGTCGCCGGCCGAGTGCGACTCCGCGGCCGGCTTGCCTGATGTCGGCGGCCGTGCACGGAGCGTTCCAGTCTGGGCAGAGTTTGTTACCGTGAACGCCCAGACCATCGCCCGCGCACGGCCCCGAACGCACCGAGGTTCGTGATGGCTCAGGAAGCTGCCGAAGCGAAGATCAACGCTCTCTCAGCGGAGCTGAAACTGCTCCGCAAAGGGCTGGGCATCCAAGCGAAGACGCTGCCTGGGCTCGTCGGCGAACAGTTGCGCGAAGTGTGCGGTGTGCACGAAGACGACACTCCGGGAACAGTGCGCGGCAAGGTCGTGGAAACGCTTCGCCGGTTGATCGAAACGCTGCCCGAATCGCACCGCCGGACGGCGCGGATCGTCCTGGGCTTCGGCACCGGCGCGAACGAGCGCTACACCCAGCGCCTCGAACTGCTGGGCACGGGAACCGACCGGAACGTGCGCACGATGCAACGCCGCGCCGACGACGTCATCTACCTGATCGCCGAGGCCGCGTACGGCGCGCCGTCGCCCTACGGCGGCACGGCCATCAGCGACGACGGCCCCTGGCACACCTCGGCGCTGTCGGTTCGGCTGACCCTGACCGGGGTCGCCGCCGAAATCTTCGAAACCCGCCGGGTAGCCAGCCACGTCGCCGGGCTCGCCGACGTCGAGCACGCGATCTCCCTCGCCCGGCCCGCCAGCACCACCGGGCAGCCGGACCTCTCCGGGCTCGGCATCGACGTCATCGCCGGCGGCGAGGTGCATTCCGTGCGGATGATCACCCCCACCCGCGTCGCCTTCAGCCTGCGGCCGCCGCAGCCGCTGGACGCCGGCGACGAGCACGAGTTCTTCTTCCGCATCCGGGTGGCCGAGCTGCCAGCGCCGTTCTACTGCTGCACGCCCCAGTTCCCGTGCGAGAGCTTCGACCTCAACGTCCGGTTCGACCGGCGGCGGCCACCGCAGCGCGTCTGGCGCATCGACGGCGAACTCTCCAAGGACGCCCAGGACCCGCTGACCGCGCGCAAGCCGCTCTTCCTCGACAACGCGGGCGAGGTGCACACCGGTTTCCGCGAGCTGCGGCCCGCGAGGTCCTACGGCGTGGGCTGGCAGCCCGCAGGCACGACGAGCCCAAGTTCGGGTCAGGTCCACACTCACTAGAGCATGCAGCAGCGACGGCGCAGCACAGACGATTTCTGGTCCGGATTCGGAGCAGGTGCTGCACCTGCGCCAGCTCCGGAAGTAGCTGTCCGCAGTGCGGACGCGACCTCACCTGATGGGTACGTGGAGTCCCGCTTCGGCGACAAGCATGCTCGGCTAGGTGAAGAACACTCCGACAGATAACGATGTCTGTGAGCTCTGAAGCACAGTGACCGATCTCGAAATTCGCATTGCTTCGGTTCGGGATCGACTGGAGTTACCGAGCTCGGTTCTGTCGTTGGCCGACGACATGCGGCGACTGCGGCGTGTCGTGCTGGCACTCCTTCTGGCAACGGCGGTCGCGGCGTTGGACCAGACCGGCCGCGAGTATTGGGGATGACGATGGAACTCCGGCCGGGGCGACGCGACGCCTTTCAGCGCTTCTCCGGCAATGCCGAGCACCGGTATCAGCTGTATGTCCAGCTGGTCCCTCGGTACTGCTCAACGGTGATGGGGTCGATGCCCTCGCACATCCGGTCGGTGTCGAGCATGCCGTGCAGGTGATCGACTTCGTGGGCAACGAGGCGTGCGATTCCGCGTTCGAAGACGGTGATCATGGTTTTTGCCGTCCATTGTGGTGTGCTCGACGTGGATGGCGTGTGGCCGTGGGACCTGTCCGCGAACGTCGAAGAACGACAGGGCCGCCCGGCTTACGCTCCGGGCGGCTCTGCGAGGCTGGAAGTCCGCTCCCCAGGAGAGTGGTGGTTCTTGTCTGTGCCTCCCCGAGGTTGATCGTCAGCCGAGTCAGGACTGGCTACTCACCACGCGGAGGTGTTCCCTACCCTGCTGAACGGTCATGGCTGTCCCGGTGACGCCACCGCGGCTCACCGTTCTGGCCAATCCGAAAACATGCCGGTTGAACTCGTCGTAGGTGAGCTTCGTGCTACTGATGATGGCCTTGACCCCGGCTCCGTTGGCCCGGAGGTGCGCCAAGACTTTCTCCAGAACTTGCGACGATTCGGGGACGAGCTGACTGCCGGGTTCGCTGCGGCGGTAGCCGCGTTTGGCTAGTTCAACGCAGGCCGTGCGGTAGCCCCACTCGGTGAGCAGCCCCAGTTCAGTGAGGCGGTGAGCCAGTGCCATGGCAGATACGCGCCAACGGCGGCTTGCCTGGATGAGCTGGTCGGGACTGGCATTGCGCAGGTTGCGTGCGAGGACGTCGGCCCTGGGCATCAGGAACGCGGCGGCGAATCGATCGGCTTGCCGTTCAGCTTCCCGGCTCTGCACTCGTTCGCGCCCCTGGTGCATGACGAGGTGGCCGAGCTCGTGGGCCGCGTCGAACCGCTGCCTCTCCGCGGTCTTGCCGGTGTCGATGAAGATGAACGGCTCGTTCTCGATGTACAGGGAGAAGGCGTCGACGTCGCGGACCTCTTGTACGAGGGAGAACACTCGGACGCCGCGCGCTTCGAGGAGATGCACCATGTTCGGGATCGGCCGCTGGTCGAGGTCCCACTGGCTGCGAACGCGCAGGGCGATCGTCTCGATGTCGTGCAGCGACGCTTCAGGCGGCAGGTTGAGCGACGGCACGTCAGGAGCAGGCAGCCGGTATCGCTCGGAGATCCACGTCGCGATCTCTCTCGCGATGCCTCCTGCGGCGAGCACCGCTTCGCGCCGGTATGCCGGGGTCTTGGTCAGCGCCCGGAAGCTCACTGCCTCGATCGGGATCGGCTCCAGCTCCGGTTGCATGAAGAACTCGACCGGTAGCTGGAGTGCCTCGGCTAGCCGTTCGAGGCACTCCGGCGTCGGCTCCTGGTGATCATTCTCCCAGCGGTTGATCGTCTGCGGGCTCAGGTCCGTCATACGTCCGAGCTCGGCCAGCGTCAGTCCGCGCAGCTTGCGCGCCAACGTGAGACGTGACGGTGAGACGGACACGCGAAACTCCGCTTCTAGGCATCAGATCGGCCGCACGTCGATGTCTGGCCCGGTGTCCAGATCGTCGTCCGGGGTGACGATCACACTAGTATCAGTACGCGTGTACGGCAGCGGCGGAATCGGGATCCGCTGGTGGTATTTCGTGATCTTGTCCTCGACCCGCTCAGCCGGCCTGGACAGCTCCGAGTACAGGACGCCGTCGCGGAATGAGAACATGAACAGCCACAGCTCGGGCTGCCCGCTCGGCGACGGGATGGGCTTGCCGGCGCCGGTCACGTCGAACAGCGGAACCATGCGCGGCACGTCGTCGATGAGGTCGCGCAGGACCGTGCGCAAGCCCGTCTTGGGGCTCGGGCAGGTGTCGAACAGGCCGGTGCTGTCGTCTCCGGCGCGGGCCACCACGTAGAAGCTGTGTGACGGGTGCCAGGTGCGGGAGAGACCGCCCTCCTCGTCCCGGTCCCAGCCGGTTTGCTCCCGGAAGCTGATGACGGCCTCGCTCCATTGGTCCTGCCCCGGCGTCTGCGCGGGGGCCAGCGGACTGGTCGCGTCCTTCTTGCGCTGGCTGTTCTCGGCGACGCGGTGCAGCAGGTCGACCGTGAGGTCGAGGGGACCGAGCTGCTGCGTGGCCCAGGCCAGCCACGCGTCGGAGTCGTCGGGGCTCGGCTGGGTGAGCGCGTGGGTCAAGCTGCCTCCTAGGTTGAGGCGACTATAGACCAGACCTCAGATGAGGTCGCGTTTATTGCTTCCCTTGGCGAGTCATCGACCCTGACCTGCGTAGCGCCACGCCGATGGTGACGCGCCGGTCTCCGCCCACTTCGCCCTCGCGTTCGCCCAACGACTGGGCGTGACCCTCACGGCGATGTTCGCCTCGTCCTGAAAGTCCACGAACAGGTCGATCGAATACACCTGCGGTGTGGCGTAGACTCGTCCGTGGCAGGTTGCGCATGCCCGCTCCGAGCCGTGGCGGCCCACGTCCACACGGCGGCGAAGACAAGGTTCTCACCCGTAATCGCGCAGCAACGGTCCACATGTGGTCATTCATGTAACCCAGCGAGACGGGCGTGGGACGTCTCGCGTGTCGGAGAACATGATGACTAAGAACCGTCGTCGCAAGGCCACGATCCGTACCCGGCAGGTCGCCCTCGGGGTTCCGTATATGGTGGCCCGCCGACAGATCAACGAGGCAGCAGGCGATTCATCGGCCGGACAGACCATCGCGAAGGTCAAAATTCTGTCTCCGCTGCCGGACTGGACAAGGCCAAAATTCTGTCGGATGTGGGCGGACACGGCCAGCCAGCATGGACCGCTGATCGCGCTGACCATCAGCCGCGGCGATCAGTGGTGGCAGCTCGACGACCTGGCCCGCGAAGTCGCCGGAGCGCTGCAAGAACAGCCGGCTGAGTCACGGGGCCTGTGGATCCACGTGGGCCGCCGGTATGTTGTGACCAAGCGCATACACCTGGATGGCATCGTGGCCGTGCTGGATGCGGTCGGCGCACTGTCACGCCTGACGGTGCGCTCGGTGCCCGACGCCGCGCACTGCGAGCATGCGAGTTGCCGGAAGCGGCGGGGCGAACCGACGGCCCTGCGTGCGGTGGGCGCGGTGAGGTCGGCATCGGACCAGCGCGCTTCCGGGGTCGTTCTCGGGCCGGGTTTGAGCCTGGTTGAGGTGATGGCGCAGCATCCGCGGCTCAACAGCTTCGGCATCGGTCTCTTCGACACACGCGGCAAGACGGCTGAACAGTGTACGGCCGAACTTGCTGACGGACGCGAAAAGCTGGCCGGGCGGGAGAGCGCGGTGCTGGAGATCGCTGCCTGGCTGCGGGAGAACGTCGCGCCGATCAAGACGCCCACGGTCGGCAGCTACACCGTGAAGCACGTGGTGGAGGGCGCCACCGGCGACTACATGACCAACGGTGAGCTAATCGCTGCCGCTCTTGTAGCCGGGTACCCCGTCGGGTTCGTTCCGGGCCCGAACCCGTTGTTCGGCATGAGCGCACGGGATCTGACCCGGATCGGCACCGCACCGCGCTCTCGTAGCCGCCTCGGTGGCTGGGGATCGACAGTGACCGCTCACGACGACCTGAACGACTGATCCGCGTGCTGCCGGGTCGAGTACTTGACCGCTCGCCCCGGCAGCAGGTTCCGGACTACTCGCGGCGGAAGGAACATGGGAACGAAGACCAGCGCTAAGCGATGATCACGACGTGACCTGCTGTTTGCGTGTGACCCCGCCCTGCGATGTGGTTCTGAGGTTCGACGCAGTTCCGCCGCCCGGTCACGAGGATGGTGTGAGCTTGGGCGTGTCGCGGAAGGCACGGAGGTAGGCCGCGCCGGCCACACCCAGCAGCAGCGCATACCCGCCCGCCGACCAGTACAGCGTCGCCCCGGACTTCACGTAGTTGACCAGCATGTAGCTGGTGTAGAGACCCACCAACGCCCACGGCACCAGATAGACGACGCCGAGCAGGATCCGGTACGGCCACGGCGCGACGGTCGGGTTGACCACGCGCTCCCCGGCCCGGGAACCGATCCGGTCACGAAGGCCCAGGGCTATGCCGGTCTGCCGGAACAGCGCATCCTCCACGACCATCGCGGATGCTCCGCGCCTGCCCTGCAACGCCACCAGCAGCGTGCTGTACAGCATCCCGAGCCACAGCGGGATGGGCACCAGCGCCGCGGCCAGCCTCGGCAGTTGGGGCACCTTGTCCAGGAACGCCACCGACGCTGCCGCATAGGCCAGCACCGCGCCCAGCAGCGCGATGTTGATGTTGAGCAGGGTTACGTTCTCGGATCGCTCCGCCTGGTACAGCGATCCCAGCGCCGCGACCTCGGTCGCGTTGCCCTGGTCACCGGCCGGTGCTGTCACGGTGGTACCTCCTGGTGGTGGGGTGGTCGGGCAGAGCGGCAGGCGGATTTCCACGATCGTGCCGCTGCCGGGGTGGCTCTCGACCGTGACGGTCCCGCCCACCTCGGCCAACCGCGCCGGGAGAGAGTGGGACAGGCCGGTACCGGACGGCGTGGTGGCCGGGTCGAAGCCGCAGCCGTGGTCGGTGACGGTCACCGCCAGCTCGCCGCCCTCCTCGCCGGTGGCCACGACCCACGCCTCCGCCGTGCCGGCGTGCTTGGCGACGTTATTCAACGCCTCGGTCACCGCGTGGGTGACGGCCTCGACCGCCTCCGGCCCCAGCGCATCGGGCAGCCTGTCGGAGCTGTAATGGACGTCCAGGTCGTGCGCGCCTTGCAGGAACACCGCTTCGGCCAGCGCGGCGTCGAGTTCAGGCGCCACGTCGGCGGTGATGGTGTGGGCAACCGCGCGCAGGTAGCGGGCGTCGCGCTCGCACTTCGCCCGGAGCTGCGGTGACAGACACTCTTGGCGGGACACGACGGTCAACGTGGTCAGCACGTTGGTGTGCAGCAAGTCGTACTGGCGGACGCGTTCCCGCGTGCGGGCCTCAGCTTCGCGCGCCTGCAAGGCGCCCTCCGCTTCGGTGTCGGCCCGGCGCGCGGTCTCGATCAGCTTGGCGGCCACCAGTCCTGCCGCGAAGGTGAACACCACGAGCTGACCGGTGACGCCGAGCAGCGTGCCGGCCTGCTCCAGGCCCCGGCCACGTAGCCCGGTCACCAGGTAGCTCCCGCCCAGAACGGCCACGGCGGCGGTCCCCCACCGGTAGCCGCCGTAGACCTGAGCCAGCACGGCCACGCCGGTGGAGGGCGGCGGCGTCCAATTCTGCCAGGTCGCGACGGCCTCTGGCGGCAGCACGAAGCCGACCAGCAGCTCGGCCCCGGTCATCACGACGACGGCGGCGGCGATCGGCACTGCGCCGACCTCGGATCGCGTGCCCAGCCACCACAGCAGGACGCCGGCCCACACCAGGTAGACCAGGTAGCTCGCCACGACTGCCGCGGGAGCGTGTGAGGACTCCGAATCGGGCCAGAGCAGAAGCACGCCCCACGGCAGTGCCTGTGCCGCCCACAGCAGCGTCAACGCGCGCAGCAACCAGGCTTTGACCTGGTTCTCGACTCCTCTGGTGTGCATGGCGGCAAGCATGCCCGCCTCAGCCGCGGTCCGTTGACGATGATTCCACCGTCATTTCACAGGCCGCCGTCCTCCCGCAGCCGCTCCTGGAGGTCAGCCACGGTGCTGACCGGCGTGCCCGCGTCCCGGTACTTGACCTTGGCGCGCTCCAGGTAGCTGTACGCGGTGCGCTCGCTGATGCCCAGCCGCTCGGCGATGACCTTCATCGGCACGGCGCGCCCGCGCAGCTTGACCACCTCCGCCTCCTGGCCGGACAGCCGGGGGCGGCCGGGCGTGCGGTCGCGGCTGATCGCGAACGCCAGCTCCTGGTCGAGCGCGTACCGGTCGGTGACGATGTCGCGAATCGCGCGCACCAGCGACCGACGGTCGCCGTCCTTGACGTGGTACCCGACCGCCCCCGCCCGGACCGCGTCCACCTTGAAGCGCTGTTGAGCGTGCACGGACAGCAGCAGCACCTTGTCCCCGCGCCGCACGAGCCGGTCGACGTTGTCCACGAACCGCGTGCCATCGCCGAGTTCCAGGTCCAGCAGGACGACGTCGTCGGAGGGGTCGAGGGCCAGGTACCCGGCCACCCCGGCGGCGACGTGACGGACCTCGATACCCGGATCGTGGCCGGCCAGCCAGAAAGCGGCGCTGCCCAGGATCATCGGGTCGTTGTCGATCAGACCCACGCTGATCACCCCGGGTGATGGCGGGTCCGCATCGGCTTCGGGACCGCAGGGTGACGACGATGACGTGTCCATCCCTCCTTCTACCTCATGCCCCGCACAATCCGGATGAGTAGCGGTCGTGGAACTTGTGGTCCCAGTTCTTCCGCCAGCCAACCGCGCCACCGACGGAGCCCTGGACACCCGGTTCGGCACGGACCCCAACCACGACAACGCACGCACTCCGCTGGTCGGCCCTGTTACTCCGGCAATCGCCGCGGGCCCACGAAACGGTTACCCCGATTTCAAGGTCTTTGACAAGTGTCCCGTCCCTGCTTGCCTTGCCCGGCCGCATCGGCCCTGTGCGGCCCGCAGAGACGCGTCGACCGCCTCGATGCCCATCGGACGCGGGATTACAGCGCGTACGCAAGAGCCATGTCGACCGCGGCGATCAGATTCATCCGAACCGCCGCCGGTGGTCGTGCAGGTGGCGCGGGCCCGGTCGAGATGGTCACCGAGCAGCGGTCGCCGTCGGGACCGTTATCAAGCCTCGAGCACGGGGAGCCACTCGACGATCCGACCAGCAAGTTGGTCCGCATGCAGCTGGTTTTCGTGCCAGCGGTCGCGGCCAGCGGACTTAAGCGACGCGTAGAAGCGGAGACGACCACTTGCAGTAACAGGGCCGACCGCCACCACGCCATTACCTCGACTCGTCGCTGGGGCGCGGCCGTCGCACGCCGGCTGGTCTCGAGCGAACCGCCGGGCCGGCCAGCTGGCGCCGACGCCTCGGTGGCCGGTAAGAGGCTTCCCCTGCCGGAGGGCACTGAAGCGCGATGAATGGCGCCTGATGCGGTGACTTCGCAACCCGTGCTACCGTCGGCGGTTAGCTACATCACATCGCCAGTTCGCTGGTCCCAGTTCGGTCGCTTGCTCCCGCGCGGAGCCCGGCCGGGCCAAGGCTCCACCCGTCACAGTCGGCGGGTGACCTGAGGGGAACGGCCGGGTTGGCGGTGCGCCACACCCCCTGGACGGCCGTCCGGCCGAGAGGGACAGGTGGGGGCACGGTGCTGAGTCTGGCCCAGGCCCTCGCTTCTGATGACCACGGTGGTGATCAGGCCGAGAGCCCGAGGAGGACTCCCGTGACTATTTCAGCCATGCCGACCAATGAGCTCGAAGACTTCCCTGAGCCGGATGTCGTCGACCATCGGATGATCGGCACGCGTCTGCGGCCGCCCGCCTCGGCAGCAATGATCGGGAAGAGCATCGCCGCCGGTGTTGCGGCCGGCCTGCCCGAAGTGCTCGCCGAGGCGCTGGCACATGCCGCCGCGAACCAGCAGCAGCTCCGCAGTGCTCTGCGCGCGCCGAAGGTCCAGCGGTTCGGCTCCGAAGAGTTCACTTACATCGAGTTCGACGTCCTCGCCTGGCGGATTGTTCCTTCGCCGGACAACATCCGGTTCGAAGGCGAGCACGCGCGCGGCACGATTGGCATGCCTCGCTTCGGCGCCGTGGACGGACAGCCGCTGCTGACCTTCGAGATGGACACCGCCGAAGCGATGATCGACGCGATGGGGCCGCCAATCAACGACATGGCCGAAAACAACCCGCACGTGCCTTCCATCCAGGACCGAGGTATCGAGACACCGGGATGGCTGAGCTTCTTGGAGCTGACCACCGGCGACGTCGGCACGGTGATCCGGCTGGAGTCCACAGACGGGTTCGGCCGCACGGTCGGCGTCCACAAAGGACTTGGAATCACGTTCAAGGACGCCGCATGGAACCTGCGTCCCGGCGCCCGCCGCGCGGCTAACCTGCATCGCGACCTCGTGGAGTGGTCGAACAGCGACCTCGTCACCGACGAACAGGCCCGCATGGTCCGCTGCTCGATCATGCCCAACGCCCGGGTCATTATCGGTTACTCGGCAGCGCGCCCGTTCGACCGCGCGCGCAGGCGGTTCGTCGCGCACCTGCACATGGCGCCACCGATGAATTTCTCCACCGCCACCACGCTCAACGCCAAGGCCAACGCTGCGGTGGACAACCTCTACGAGCGCGGGCTGCTGCCCGCGCCGGACGGTATGACCGCCGACGACGTCCGCGACATCCTCGACGGCACCGTCCGTGACCACGAACTCCTCGATGACGAAGTCGCAGTGCTCGCCTGCGGGGCGCTCAACCCGCACCCCAACAAGCGTGAAGCGCGAGCGGTCAACGACGCCATCACCGACCTCACCGGCACCAAGCCCAAGCTCGAGGAGCGCACCCAGCTGGCCGCTGAGGTCGCTCTGCGAGGCTTCCCCAGCGACAAGCGACTCACCACGCTGCGTGCCGCTCTTGAACGCAGCTGGCGGTGGGCGCCTCTGCGCGGCGTCGTCTTTACGGGCCAGGACCCGCTGGACCTGCTGAGCGAGGCCATTCGTGAACTCGTGCAGGCCGGAGACACCGCTGGCCCGGCCATCGCCGAGCTGGTCACCCTGGCCAGCTACCATCTGGTGGGCGGGCGCACTCAGCTGTTGACCCGATCCGAATTCGGCCGCGGCAACAACACCGAGCCGCAGCAGATTCTTAGGCGCCTGGCCAAGTCCGACGCGGGGCTGCGGCAGCTGTGCCAGATCATCCTCGACGGCCGCGCCGACCGTGACCCGCAGGAACTGCCCGAGGAGACCGAACCGCGCGACCGGCGGTTCCGTAGCGCCAGCATCCTGACCCCGAAACGGCTGCGAGAGCTCGCGGAGATGTCTGAGGAGGGCATCTCCCACGACAGCCCGGAAGACCTGTTCGCGGCGGCGATCGCGGACTTCGCTGACAAGCTCGACGACCTGCACGCCGCGGCGGAGGAAGTTGCCAAGGTCGTAGACCACGCCGACGTGCCCCTGGTGGACACCCTGGGGTTCGAGAGCACCACTGTGAAGGCGACGCTGCAGGAGGTCGTCGACATGGTCTCGGAATGGCGCAGCTCCAAGCGGCGCGCGGCCCGGATGCGCCCTGACCTAGATGACAGCGAGGCCAGCCGATGAGCCGCCGCGCACACATGCTCACCCCGGACGCCTACGACACCTCCTGTGACCTTGCTGGCGCTGCGCTGCTGCGTCGCGTCCCAGGAGCCGCTTCCATTCTGCAGGTCACCGAAGGCAACGCATGGTCGGGCTTCTCTGCCGCCGTCTACATCGCGGCGGACCACACCAACGCCATCCGCTACGTCGGAAGCACAATCCGCACGGGTTCGGTTGGTGACCGCATCCAGGAACACGTCCTCGCTGGCCGCGCTGACCCCTGGACCCGGCTCATGGTCGTCCCCCTGCGCCCGGACACCGACGAGATCCTCGTACGCAAGATCGAGGGCCGCGTTGGCGCCGTACTCCGGCCGTTGGACACCATGCGGCTGCCGACCCTCGGGCGACGTCACGTCAGAGCCCGGATTCGCTGACTAGCGGTGGGCTGGTGCGGCCAGGCGTTGCCACGCTGACCAGCCCACCATTTCGGCACCAGGCCTGGGGTCGAAGACCGTGTCGTCGTCCTCTTCGGCGGTGAACTCGTCCACGCTCCTGGCGGTCCGTTCGTCGGCAGACTCGCAGACGGGCCGGGGCAGTCAATGGACCGTACGAACCCACGGAAACCTGCTGCCACGCTGGCTTATTCTGACCGCGGGTCTCGCTCGCGCGAACGGCGCGGTCGGAAGTTCGGTTACTCGGCGTCAGAATCTTGTCGCAGTGGTTCGGTGCGCAGTTTGGGCAGCCATTGCGCGGGGGAGGGCGCGCTCGGCGGCGAAGATGGGGGCGAGCTCGGCGGCCGTCAGGGCGTCGAGCTCGCGGGTCCGACGGGCCGGTATCCCAGCCAGTTACGCCAGCGAACTGCTTCGGGTTGACGCTGGGCTTCGAGCTGAGCCGAGGCCTGCGGTTCAGTTACCAGGCGATAGAACGTGGTGCCGCGACGCGCCGCTAAGGCTTGCGCCCGACGCCCCCCGCGATGGTCCGCTGCGCCACGTTGAGCGCCTTGAGCCGCGGGCCGTCCGGCCACCAGTCCGCGCACAGGACCACACCCGGTGGCACCATCTCAAGGCCGGGGAACAGCGCCTCGATCTCCGTCCGAGTGCGGAAAGTCCCACAGCCCATTGGGCTGTGCAGGAAGAAGTCCTCCATCTTGCGGGCGGTCGCGGAGTCCTCGTCCTCGGGGTCGAAGAAATGCGAGAGCGCGACGAACGAGCCCGACGGCAGCGCGTCGACGTACTCCCGCATGATCTCCGCCGGCCGCTCCTTCGGGCCGTTGAATTGGTGCAGCGTGCCCATCTGCAGCAGGACCAGCGGCTTGGTGAAGTCGATGTGCTGCCGGACGACCTCGTTCTCCAGGATCCGCTGCGGCTCGAAGATGTCCTCGGCGACGAAGTGGGTGTTCTCGTTCTTCTCCAGCAGCGCCCGCCCGTGGGCCAGGACCACCGGGTCGTTGTCGACGTAGACGACCTTGGTCTCCGGGTTAATCCGCTGGACGACCTGGTGGGTGTTCTCCGCCGTCGGCAGCCCCGAGCCGAGGTCGAGAAACTGCGTGATGCCCGTCTGGCTCGCGAGGAACCGGCAGGCGCGGACCAGGAAGCCTCGGTTTTCGAACGCGAGGTCCTGCGCCTCCGGGGCGGCCTGCTGCACCCTGTGCAGGACCTCCCGGTCGATCTCGTAATTGTCCTTCCCCAGCAGGAAGGCGTCGTACACACGCGCGACGCTCGCTCGGGTCGGGTCGACCCCCACGGGAACCCAGTCGGTAGCCGTCGCTACGACGGCGGTGTCACGAGCCGAGGTTCCGTGACGAACGCGCTCAGACACCGTGCGCCGGGGAACGGCCGCCGATGCCTGGGAAACCTCCACTGCCGACTTACTGTCACGCAGCGCTCCGGCACGACGCTTCACCCGCTCGAGCATGGCCTCAACGTCCGTGCGAGCGCTCAGTTCGCGGCCCAGTTCGGCGTCGGCCTGCCGCAGGACCGCCTCCACCTCGGACTGCTCGTTGTCGGTCACGACAGACCTCCTTCCAACCTCAGCTTCTTCGCAACGTCTGCCAGGCCATAACGTCGGTGCGAGCGAACTGTTCCCTCGCTGATCTCCAGTTCCTTCGCGATCTCCGAGTCCTCGGCGCCCGCCAGCCAGGCAGACATCACCGCCCGCCGCTTGGGCGGCAACCCGGCCAGCAACTGAGTAATCCTCGCCTTCGACTCCTGCTGAATGACTGGATCTTCATCGTAGTGCCGAAACGCCGGGTCCTGACGCGCGATGTCGTCGGGCAGGACGTCGAACTGCTGCTTGGTGATGGTCATAGCGTGCCCCCACGACGTTTTACGGACCCAAGCACACGGGTGCCGAATTTCCTTCCACTGGGCGTATAGGGTCGTCATGGCTTCCTCCACGGCATCCGACGCACAGTCCGCGCTGAACCCAAGTCGGACGAGGTGCCGCATCTCCGGGAGCAGGTGCCCACGGAAGAACGCATCGAAGGCATCCGTATCGTCGTCTGACACTGCACGTCCCTCCTCCGAGGTCTCGTCCCCCATTGAGTCTGTATTCACGGGTCACCCTGCTACAGAATTGCCGTCACGATTCGAGCTCATCGCCGGTGGACCAACGCAACGAGGACCGCCAGGACGACGACCAGCCCGGCGGCGATGGCGACCACCGCGATCGATTGGGTAGTGACGTAGAGGCTGGTCAGTCCCGCGATGACCGCATTGCAGACGATGACGAGGACATGGTTGCTGTCCCCGGGGTCCGGGTTCTGCGGAGTGTGGTCTCCGCTGTTCGGTGCAAGGCTCATGTAGTAGTAGATGAGAAACCGCGAATTCTGTGCAAGTTCGCAGCAAGCACCTCTCGGCAGCCGCCAGGGAGCGGCCAGGACGAAGGCGACCGGGCCGAGAGCGTGGCCAACGGCTCCTTGGTTCTCGTCACCATGCTCGGCACTGGGGACGGTGACCGGAGTCGCGCAGGCCCTGGTGGTCTTCGGCTCCGATCGTCGGGCTCCCGCCAGCGTTCGCCCGTCCGTGCAGACTGTTGTCCGGCACGCCAGTGAGAAGGGAGACGCAACGGAGCCCCCAACGCGCAGTTGCAACAGCAAACCGGCGCAGATTCCATCAAATGCGCAGGTCAGACGTACGATCAGTGGTGGGCCGCCTGGGGCTCGAACCCAGAACCTACGGATTAAAAGTCCGCAGCTCTACCAATTGAGCTAACGGCCCGTGCCACCAGTTTAGCCAGGCCCCGGTCGGGACCTCGCACGCCGGGTCCGGCTGAGGCTGCCGGGAAGGTCAAGACTGGTTCTTCGCCGGTCTGCTGGCCATGATGCGTCCATGCCTGGTTCCCTGCTGATCCTCACCGGGCCGCCCGGTGCCGGGAAGTCGACCGTTGCCCGGATGGTGACTGCCGATGGTGTGCGGCCTGCCGTTCACCTGCACACCGACAGCTTCTACGTCTGGATCCGGACCGGGTTCGTGCCGCCTTACCTGCCCGAGGCCGCCCGGCAGAACGAGGTCGTGCTCGGGGTGATCGCCGAGGCTGCCTGTGGGTATGCGCGTGGGGACTACGACGTGGTGCTCGATGGCATCGTCGGCCCCTGGGCGCTGCAGCCCTTCCGGGACGCTGCGCGGC
The DNA here is from genome assembly GCF_040638975.1 of Amycolatopsis sp. NPDC024027. Lineage (NCBI taxonomy): Bacteria > Bacillati > Actinomycetota > Actinomycetes > Pseudonocardiales > Pseudonocardiaceae > Amycolatopsis > Amycolatopsis sp. NPDC024027. The sequence continues at coordinate 821,149 of NZ_JBEZYY010000002.1, read as the reverse complement.
GCGACGGTCTGGACCTCTACTACGTCGTGCTCCGGCCCAGCCTCGAAGTCACCCTCGCTCGGGGGGTCGCCCGCGACGCGCCTCAACTCACCGACGTCGAGCCGCTCAAGGGGATGTACGGCGCGTTCGCCGGGCTTGGTGAGCTGGAACGGCACGTCATCGACACCACCGAACAGGCTGCCGACGAGACCGCCGATGCCGTGCGGCGGCGGGGGTGCTCGGCTGCGTTCGCGCTCTGATCCTCTTTGGACGAAAGAAAAACGGACGCGCGGGACCCGATTCAGGTCCCGCGCGTCACGCCGTCAACACTGGACGAACAGGCCCGTGTAAGCAGTGCACTTCTTCGACGCCTTGTCGTTGGCAGCCTCCGGGTCGGCCGGCGCGCTCGCGGCTCGCTGGGCCGTTGTCGTGAACGCTCCCCAGGCGAAGAAGCCGCCTTCCGAGGTGAACTTCGCCGTGGCCGAGGCGCCCGGGGCCAGGGTGCCGATCGCGCAGGTCAGCGTCGCGCCCGAGCGGGTGCAGCCCGTCGTCGACACGACCGTGCGGCCGGTGCCCGGGTTGGCCGTCACGCGGACGCCGGTCGCCGTGGCCGGGCCGGTGTTCGACACCTTGATCACGTACTCGACCTGGGCCACCAGGCTGGGGCGCGGGGTGGCCGTCAGCGCGACCTTGACGTCGGCTTCGTCCGGCGGGGCGATCGTGACGGCCGGGCCGTCTTCGACGGCGAACGCGTAGTTGTCGCCGGCGAACTGGTGCTGGAGCGTGAACTGGCCGGGCGCGACGTCGTCCTTGACGCGCAGGGTGAACGTCACCGTCCGGCTCTCGCCCGCGCCCAGGTCGCCGACACCGCCGCGGAAGCTGCTGAGGTACGGCGCGCACGGCGCGATCGCCCCGGCGCAGGAGACCAGGTCCACCACGTCGGCGATCGGCTTCTCCTTGACGTAGAGCGCCGCCTTCGCGCCCGTGACCGTGAAGTCCGCCGGGTTGGTCAGCTGTTCGGTGACCGTGAACGTGGTTCCTGCGCGCACGGTGGTCGCGCTGACGTCGATCGTGCTCGCGGGCGGGGCCGCGGACGCGACGGCGGGCGACGCGCCCAGGGCCGCGGCCGCCAGCGCGGCCAGCACGGCGGCTCTTCGTCCGGTTCGCTGCATAGTGTGATCTCCTGGTTCCGAACCGAGGGGTGCCGCTCCGACCGGTGAAACTGGCGTGCGCAGCAGGGGTGACGAAGATCAGATCGGCGCACCCCGAAATTCGTTACCGGGTTCGTGAAACCGTGCTTGAACTGGGGTTTCGCGGCGGTTGCCCGGTCACCGACCGCGGCGGCGAACCGAAAATTGTCGGACCTCTGTGGCACGCTCCGCGCATGACCGAACACACCACCCCGGTGGCCGCTCCGCTCCGCCTGACCGGCCCCAGAACCGACCCGGCGCCGGTCGCTGACGAGCGCCGGGCGCTCACCGAAAGCCTCGAGTACTACCGGCGCACCTTCGAGCTGAAGTGCGCCGGCCTGAATCCGGCGCAGCTGTCCGAACGCTCGGTACCACCGTCCACATTGACCCTGCACGGGCTGCTGCGGCACCTCACGGGCTGCGAACGCTGGTGGTTCCGGATCCAGTTCATGGGCGAGGACCTCCCGAACCTCTACTACTCCGACGACGACCCGGAGCAGGACTTCACCGACCTGGGCGGCGACGTCGACGAGGCGTTCTCGTTGTGGCACGCCGAATGCGAGCGTTCCCGCGAGATCGTCGCGGCCGGCTCACTGGAGCAGACCGGCATTCGCCGCAGCACCGGCGAACCGTTCACCCTGCGCTGGCTGATGCTGCGGATGATCGGCGAGTACGCGCGCCACATCGGCCAGGCCGACCTGATCCGGGAGCGGATCGACGGCGAGACCGGCGAATGACGGCTCAGGCGGCTGCCGTCCGGCGGCGGAAGCGGGAAAGGAGGTTGGCCCCCAGCGGAACGACGATCCAGCACGCGTAGGCCCAGTGCGTGAAGAAGGCGACCGGGATCGAGAGGGCGAACGCGGCGATCATCGCGCCGATCCCGCGGTAGACCTTGCCGAAGAGCTCCGGCGGGGTGTCCGCGCGGTAGAGGTGGTTCCGCTTGATCTGCCAGGCCATGAGGAGGAACAGCGTCAGCGCGACGACCTGCACGACGGCGTAGAAGACGAAGCGGAATTCGAACCCGCCGTCTTCGGCGATCACCTTCGTGGCGAAGGGCATGATCACCTGCATCAAAAGCCAGCCGAAGGTGAGGCGGGCGAGCCCGCCGCCGAGCGTGGTGACGTAGTTGAACAGGCGGTGGTGGGCGCGCCAGTGGCCGCCGATGACGATGAAGCTGATCAGGAAGGAGACGTATTCGGACTGGTGATGACCGAGTGACCGCAGCAGCTCGGCGCTGGTGGCGCCCTCCGGCAGCGGCAGCTCGAGCGCGAGCAGCGTGATCGCGATGGCGACGACGGCGTCCGAAAAGAAGGTCAGCCGCTCGGCGGCGATGGCCCGGATTTCGGAGCCGGCGGTGTCCTCGGCGGACGGAGCGCTGGTCATGGCGGATGAGCGTGCCAGACCCGATCGTGCGGCCGTCGGCGAGGGCGGCCGCGTGCGATGCTGACGCCATGACCGTCGACCCCGATTCCGGACTCCTGTCCCCGGTGCGGGCCGGTACGCCGGCCGAAGCGTCGACCGGAGACGAGGCCTGGTTGCGCGCGATGCTCGACGCCGAGGCGGCGCTCGCGAGGGCGCAGGCGCGGCTCGGGACGGTGCCGCCGGAGGCCGCCGACGCGATCACGGAGGCCGCGGGCAAGGCGCGGATCGACGTCGCCGAGCTGGCGCGCGGGTCGCGGGCGACCGCGAACCCGGTCGTCGGGCTGGTGAAGGCGCTGACGTCGGCGGTCGGCGAGCTCGCGCCCGGTGCCGCCGAGTACGTGCACCGCGGCTCGACCAGCCAGGACATCTTCGACACCGCGATGATGCTGGTCGCCGACCGGACGCTGCGGCCGCTCGTCGCTGACCTCGACGCCACGGCCGAGGCGCTGGCCGGGCTGGCCCGCGCGCACCGGGACACGACCATGGCCGGGCGAACGCTGACGGCCCACGCGGTGCCGACGACGTTCGGGCTCAAGGCCGCGGGCTGGCGGCAGCTGGTGCTGGACGCGGCCGTCCGCATCCGGCGCGTGCTCGACGGCGGGCTGCCGGTCTCCCTGGGCGGAGCGGCCGGAACGCTGGCGGCGTACGTCGAGTACGCGCGCCTCACCGACGAGACGGCCGCCGGCCTGGACGTCGGCGACTACGTGGAGCGGCTGACCGCTGCGTTCGCCGAGGAGACCGGGCTTGCCGCTCCGGTGCTTCCGTGGCACTCGCTGCGGACGCCGGTGGCCGACCTCGCCGGTGCGCTTGCGTTCACCGCCGGGGCGCTGGGGAAGCTGGCCGTCGACGTCGAGACGCTCAGCCGGACCGAGCTGGGCGAGGTCGCCGAACCGGCCGCCGATGGGCGGGGCGGTTCCTCGGCGATGCCGCACAAGCGGAACCCGGTGCTCGCGACGCTGATCCGGTCGGCCGCGCTGCAGGTGCCCGTGCTGGCCGCCGGGGTCACGCAGTCGATGCTCGCCGAGGACGAACGGTCGGCCGGGGTCTGGCACGCCGAGTGGCAGCTGGTCCGCGAGTGCCTGCGGCTGACCGGCGGTGCCGCGCACACCGCCGCCGAGCTGGCGCGGGGGCTCACCGCGGTGCCCGGGCGGATGCGGGCGAACCTGGCGTCGACGCACGGGCTGATCGTCTCCGAACGGCTCTCCGCCGTGCTCGCGCCGCTGCTCGGCAAGGCGAAGGCCAAGGAACTGCTCGGCGAGGCGTCCCGGCGCGCGGTGCGCGAAGACCGGCCGCTCCGGGAGGTGCTGGACGAGCTGCCCGCCATCACCGGCGTGCTGACGGCGGCCGCGCTGGACGCGCTGCTCGACCCCGCCGGCTACACCGGCGCGGCGGGCGCCCTGGTCGACCGCGCCCTCGACGACCGCGCCCTTGGCGACCCCATCCTCGGCGACCGCGACCGCGACCGCGGGCGTGCCTTCGGCGACGGGCCGGAGCCGGGCCGTTCGGACTAGCCGGAAAATTCTTTGAACCGCCCTGAGCGGGTGTCCGTGTAGTGGGTATCAAGCAGCCGCACCGAGCGGCGGGAAATCCCAACGGACACAAGGAGAACTTCCATGCTTCGCACGCGCATCGCCGTCTCCGTCGCCGCGGCGGCAGCCGGGCTGGCAGTGCTCACCGCTTGCTCGGGTGCCGAGACCGCCTCTCAGCCGGTTGTCGCTCCCGCGGCGGCCGGTGGCACCGGAGGCGGCCAGGCCGCCAACGGCCAGGTAGGCAACGCTGCTCCGGCGTCGAACGAAAGCAAACTGGTCGTCGCGGACGTCGCCGACGTCGGGCAGGTGCTCACCGACCAGAACGGCATGACCCTCTACCGGTTCGACAAGGACACGGCGAAGCCGCCGAAGTCCAACTGCGACGGTGACTGCGCCAAGGCCTGGCCGCCGATGCTGGCGACCGGGGACGTGCAAGTCCAAGGCGTCGACAAGAACATGGTCGGGAAGGTGACGCGCTCCGACGGGACCGAGCAGATCACCGTCGGCGGGTGGGCGCTCTACCGCTACGCCAAGGACACCAAGCCCGGCGACGCGACCGGCCAGGGCGTCAGTGGCGCCTGGTACGCGGCGAACGCCAAGGGCGGGAAGGCCGGCCAGGCCGCGGCGACCGGCTCCGAAGCCGGTGGCGTCAAGCTCAGCGCCAGCAAGATCGACGGCCTCGGCGACGCGATCGTCGACCAGAACGGGATGACGCTCTACCTGTTCCAGAAGGACACCAAGAAGAAGGCCTCCGCCTGCAACGGTGACTGCGCCAAGACCTGGCCGCCGGTGCTCTCCAACGGCAAGGTCGAGCTGCAGGGCATCGACTCGAAGCTGCTCGGCAGCATCAAGCGCCAGGACGGCTCGGAGCAGGTGACCGTCGGCGGCTGGCCCGTCTACACCTTCTCGAAGGACACCAAGCCGGGCGACGCGAACGGCCAGGGCGTCAACGGCACCTGGTTCGTCATCGAGCCTGCCGGCTGCAAGCTCGGCAGCAACCCGAACACCGCCGCCAGCCAGCAGCAGCAAGCTCCGGCCGGCAGCGGTGCGGGCACCAATGACACCTCCGGTTCCGGTGGCACCACCTACTGAACCACCCCGAACCTCCTAGTGGGCGAGGCCCGGCGGACGCTCTTCGTGAGTGACCTCCGGGCCTCGCCCCTTGTGGTCACGACGCAGGAACGACCGGCGACGCGGTTCTTCGGTGACCTCGTCGGTCTGGACGCGGTCGGCGTGGACGCGGTCGGCGTGGTCGACCGGCTCGACGCGGTCGGTCCGGTCCGTGCGGCCGGTCCGGTCGATCACCTCGGTGCGCTGCTCGGCGACCGCCGGCTCGTCGACCGTCTCGTCTTCGGGCAGCAGGATGGTGCGGCGGGCCGGCAGGACCGCGATCAGCAGGCCGAGCGCGGCGACACCGAGGTGCAGCCACGTGTCGGCGCGCCCGATGTCCAGCGGGTTGCCGGCGTTGGCGAAGGGGTTGGTCGAAATGAGGCCGTCGATCATGAGGCCCCACACGAACAGCAGGCCGTAACCGATGAACAGCAGCCAGCCGAACGTCCGCGCGCGGCCCGAGCCGAACGCGAACAGCAGGCCGACGACACCGGTCACGACGCGGACCAAGCTCATCAGCGGGTTGGCGGAGAACCGCCAGAACCCGGCGTCGTGGTGCCCGGCGAAGTTGCCGAAGCCGGTCCTTGAGAATCCGATGATGCCGACGACGAGGAACGCGATCCCGGCCAGTCCGGCCAGCACCTGCGCCGGCTGCAGGCCTCGGACCCGGATGCGTGCGCCTTTCGCGTGAACCATGACTCCAGTCCTTCCCAGCGGGTGGTGACGACCGTCACCGCCCTCAGGTACCCCGCGAACACGGTGAGCGAAACGATGGTGCTTGCCCGCAGGGCCCCGGTGTGTTCGCGGATCGGGCCCGGTTCGAGAGCTATCCCACAAACCGGCCCGTTCCCGCGAACAGCGCACGGCCGTTCCGGCAATCCGGATCATGCGCAAGCTGAGCGGCATCTTCCTGGTGGGGCTGTGCCTGGGGGCGATCGGCGCGGTGGTGGTGACGGCACGTCACAGCTCCGCCGCGGCGCCTCAGCCCATCGCGGTCACCGAATTCGTCACACCGGCGTCCGGGACGCCGGCGCCGGCTTCGACGCCCTCCCCGGCACCCAAGAGCGAGCCGTCCGCCACGCCGGCACCCGCGGCCAAGGCGGAGCCGGTCAAGGTGAACGCCGCCGCGCTCGACAAGATCGTGCGCGATGGCGAAGTCAGCGCCGTGGTCTTCGACCGGGAGCGCGGCGCGGCGATCACCTCCGTGCGCGCGGACCGCGCGTACACCTCCGCCTCGCTCGTGAAGCTGCTGATCGCGCTTTCCGTCCTCGAGCACGGCGGTCCCGTCGCGGACGTCCAGCGGATGCTGTCCCGCAGCGACGACGACCTCGCGAGCCGGTTCTGGTCGGCCTACGGCGGGCCGTCGATCGTCACGCGCTGGACCACGAAGCTGGGCCTCACCGGCACCCGGCCGCCGGAGGATCCCGGTCGCTGGGGCGACACGCTCGTCACCGCGTCGGACATCGTGCGGATCTACCAGTACCTGCTCGACCACAAGTCGGCCGCGATCTTGAACGCGCTGCGGGACGCGACCGAGCGGGGGGCCGACGGGTTCCGGCAGTACTTCGGCATCCCGGACGCCGCCGCCGGGCAGCAGTGGGCGGTGAAGCAGGGCTGGTCGTGCTGCCGGCCGACGCGGGTGCTGCACACCTCGGGCGTGGTCGGCCGCTACATCGTCGTGGTGCTGACCGAGCACCCCGCCAAGGTCGACTACTCGACCGGCTCGAAGCGGGTCACGGAGATCGTCTCGACGCTGCTCGGCGGCTGAGGCCGGCTGAGCCGGCTCACTGGTCGGTGTCCGCCAGCCCGCCCGCCGCGCCCGACCGGGGCAGCGGCCACGGCTGCACCCCGCCGGTGGTCTCGACCTGCCGGCCCGCCGTGGCGGGCGGTGTCGTGTGGGCACCGATCCAGGTGAGGATTTCGGGGATCTGGGACTTGAAGGTGTTCATGTTGTGGCCCGCGTCCGGCACCTTCCACGCCGAAAACCGGACCGGGGACCGGACGCCGGTGCGGATCAGCTCGGCCGCCGCGCTCTCGAACTTCTCGTTCTCGCCCCAGATGGCCAGGATGTCCACCGGGGACGGGTGGAGGCGGACCGTGATGCCGACGTTGTTGGCGTCGTCGACGTCCTGACGGCCCTTGTACAAGTTCTCCGTCTCGGCGTCCATCTGGGCGCGGTCGTAGCCGCTGACGCTGACCGCTTGGCCGTACCACTGCGGGTGGCGGGTCACCAGGTTCATCGCGCAGTAGCCGCCGGACGACCAGCCGGCGAAGGTCCAGGCCTTCCGGTCCGCCGACACGCCCAGCTTCTGCAGCGCCCACTCCCGCAGGTCTGCCGTCAGGTACGTGTCGTTCGCGGTGCCGTTGACCTCGTCGACGCACTCGGTGTCGTGACCGATCTTCGGGACGCCCGTGGGGTCCGGCATGATCACCACGACCGGGGGCAGCACGCGCTTGGCGATCGCCGCGTCGAGGTGTTCCGGGAGCTTGTACCCGTCGGTGACGACCTCGGGCCCGGACGGGTAGTTCGGGATCCACTCGATCACCGGGAACCGGAGATTCTTGTAGGCCGGTTCGAAGTGCTGCGGCGGGAGGTACACCGTCACGTCGCGGGTGAGCTTGGTGCGCCGGCCGGTCACCGTCATGTGGGCGACGGTTCCCTTGCCCTCCTTGGCGTGCGCCGCACCCACCTCCCGGACGACCTCGAGGTTCTCGCCGTTCGCGCTCGTCTCGGCGTCGATGGTGTCGGCCGCGTAGGCGCCGGTGCCGAGCAGCGAACCGAGTGTCGGGAAGAACCCGCCGATCATGTTGCCGGTCAGGCCGGTGGTGACGACGATGGAGACGACCGCGCACAGGATGGTGACGGTGCGCCACAGCAGCTTGCGTTTCCACCGCTCCCAGAACAACGGGATCGCGATGATCGCCAGCAGCGTCACGGCGATCACGATGCTCATCGTGATCGGCGAGTCGAGCCGGATGCTGCTGAGGTGCATGACAACGGTCCTTCCGGGCGGGCAGAAATGCGCGCCCGGATCGCGGGACTCGCGTACATATCACGTTTGAGCCCCCTCGCACGTTGCGACCTTGTGACCTCCGCCATAGGGCCGCAACGTGCGGCGGGCTCAGCGCTTTCCCGGCTACGCGGCCAGAGCGCGCGCCAGCACGGTGACGGCCTGGGTGATCGCGGCCTCGGCGGCGTGCGTCTCGCGCAGCGCGTTCACCATCACGAAGTCGTGGATGATTCCCTGGTACCGGACGGCGGTGACGGGCACACCGGCCTGACGCAGCTTCGCCGCGTACGCCTCACCTTCGTCGCGAAGGACGTCGGCTTCGCCGGTGATCACCAGGGCCGGCGGCAGCCCGGCGAGCTCGTCGAGCGACGCGCGCAGCGGCGACGCCGTGATTTCCGCGCGCTGGGCGGCATCCGTCGTGTACTGGTCCCAGAACCACTTCATGCCTTCGCGCCCGAGGAAGTAGCCCTCGGCGAACTGCCGGTACGACTCGGTGTCGAAGTTCGCGTCGGTGACCGGGTAGAAGAGCACCTGCTGCTTGAAGGTGACGTCGCCGCGCTGCTTGGCCAAGATGGTCAGCGCCGCGGTCATGTTCCCGCCGACGGAGTCGCCGGCGATCGCGATGCGCGAGGTGTCGAGGCCCTTTTCCGCGCCGTGCTGGGCGACCCACTTCGCCACGGCGTAGTTCTCCTCGATGGCGATCGGGTAGCGCGCCTCGGGCGAACGGCTGTACTCGGGGAAGACGACGGCGGCGCCAACGCCCGCGGCCAGTTCGCGCACCAGCCGCTCGTGGGTGTGGAAGTCGCCGAACACCCAGCCGGCGCCGTGGATGTAGACGATCACCGGCAGCGGGCCTTCGACCCCGGCCGGGCGGACGATCCGCGTCTCGACGTCGCCGTTCGGGCCGCCCGGGACGGTCAGCACCTCGATCTCGGCGGGGGCCATGGCGATTTCGCCGTCCTGGACGCCGTCGACGGCCTTGCGGCCCTCCTCCGGCGGCAGCTGGAACAGGTACGGCGGCTGGTCGGTGGCCTCGGCGAACGCCTGCGCGGCCGGTTCGAGGGCCAGGTTGTGCGGGTTGGCGGTCATGTCGTCCTCCTCGGGGTGGAAGCTGATGTCATGAAGGTAGCTCGCAACTCAGTTGTGCACAACTAATTTGAGTTCAATGAGATGCAGGGCACTTAAGTTGCTGTCCAGCCGGATCCCGCGCACCATGGACGGTCAAGGGAAGAGGAGGACGCCATGGCATCGCTGCGGCTGGACGACCAGCTCTGCTTCGGGCTGTACTCGGCGTCGCGCGCGGTGACGTCGCTGTACCGGGTCGTCCTGGAAGACCTCGATCTGACCTATCCCCAGTACCTGGTCATGCTGGCGCTCTGGGACCAGGACCACCGGCTGGTGAAGGAGCTCGGCGCCGAGCTGAACCTCGATTCGGGCACGCTTTCGCCGTTGCTCAAGCGGCTGCAGACCGCGGGCCTGGTGGTCCGGAACCGGCAGGCCGACGACGAGCGCTCGGTCCGCGTCAGCCTGACCGAAGACGGGAAGGCGCTGCACGAAAAGGCGCGGGGCATCCCCGACGTGATCGGCGCGGCGATGAGCCTGGACGAAGCCGGGCTCGCCCGGATGCGCGCCGAACTGGACCGGTTGACGGAGTCCGTCAACGCCTATCGGGAGGCGTTGTCGCCGGCGTGATCGTTCCCGTGGCAGCATGGGCCGCGAAGGGGTGGTCATGATCAACCACGACGACGCGCTCAAGGCCGTCGCAAGCAGCCTCGACCGGCCGTCCGCCGCGCGGATCTACGACTACTTCATCGGCGGCAACACCCACTACGCGATCGATCGCGACTTCGCTGAAAAGGTCCGCGCCCGGCTGCCGCTCATGGGCGAGTACTGCCTGACGAGCCGGCAGTTCCTGGGCCGCGCGGTCCGCGCGTGCGTGCGCGCCGGGCTGCGGCAGTTCGTCGACGTCGGCTCCGGCCTGCCGACCGCGGGCAACGTGCACGAGGTCGCAGATGACACCAGTCCGCGGCTGGACACGCGGGTGCTCTACATCGACAACGAGCCCATCGCGCTGGCCCACTCGACGCTGCTGCTCGCCGACACCGCCGACCCGGAGCGCCACCACGCCATCGCTGCGGACTTCCTGCAGCCGGACGACCTCTGGGAGCGGGTGAAGGCGTCGGACCTCATCGACGTGCGCGAGCCGATCGCCCTGGTGATCAACGCGGTCATGCACTTCGTCAAGGACGAGCAGGACCCGGATCGGCTGCTCGAGTTCTACCGCGCCCGGCTCGCCCCCGGGTCGCTGCTGGTGCTGTCGCAGATGACCAACGAGAACCCGGTGAACGAAGACGAGCGGCAGGCGCTGCTCGACCTGCTCGAGTACTACGAGACCACGACGAACCCGGGTTTCCTGCGGACGATGGCCGAGTTCGAGCGCTTCTTCGGCGGCTGGCCGATGCTGGAGCCGGGGCTCGTCTACGCCCCGGCGTGGCGCCCCGACGAGCACACGGTGTTCGCCGGTTCGCCGTCCGAGTCGCGGGTGATCGGCGGCGTCGCGCGCAAGCCTTAGGACGCTTCGCGCAGTCCGTCGAGCACGTCGAGGACAGCGCTTTTGCCGAGGTCGACGGCCTTGCGCAGGACCTCGGGGTCGCGCTCCAGCACCGCCACGTCCGGCGCGCCGGCCGGCGGGCGGACGGTCAGGATCCGCGGGTCGGTGGTCACCGTTTCTTCGTCCTCGACGTCCCGCCGGTAAGTGTCCTGCCAGGCCGGGATCGCGCCGGGGGCCTGGCGCCGCAGGAACCGCGGCACGACGACGTCGTGCATCCGCGGCGGCGGCACCGGCAGCTCGTCGGCGCGGCGGGTGCGCAGCACCAGGACGTCGGTGGCGCCCTGGGCGAGCGCGGTGCGGTACGGGATCGGCTCGGCCACGCCGGCGTCGACGAACCGGCGGCCGGCCATCGGGATCGGCGGCCCGGCCAGCACCGGCATGCACGACGACGCGGCGAGCGCGACCTTGACCGCGTCGACGTCGTCGAGGAAGGGGTGCAGGTCGGTCGACTCCCCCGTGTCGGCGTCGGTGGCCAGCGGGTGGAAGGTGACCGGGTTGGCCAGGATCGCCGGGAAGTCCATCGGCTCCAGCACCGAGTAGACCTGGTGGACCAGGTATTCGAGGTCGATCACCGCGCGGCCGCGCAGGGTGTGCAGCGGGTTGATGATCCGGCGCATCACCACCGGGTTCCACCACGTCCGGACGCCGGTGGAGGACCGGCCGCAGAGCAGCCAGGCGCCGTTCAGCGCGCCGGCCGACGAGCCGTAGACGGCGTCGAACGCCGGTGTCACGCCGAGTTCGTCCAGCGCCAGGACCATGCCGCTGGAGTACGTGCCGCGGCTGCTGCCGCCCTCGATGGCGAGCGCGAGGCGCCGGCCGTCGGTGCGCTCTCCCGGGACACTGCCCGACGCCATCCGATCGGAGATCAGTTCGAGTACCGGGTGCACTCCTCCCATCCTCGTCTTTTCGCGCGAGTAGTCGACCCGATTTATCCCACCCGTGGGGGTGAAGTGATGCGCGCCTCGTTGCAGTGCAACTAGTTGCATAGGACCCTCGTGCCATGGCACTGGAGCACGCGATCCTCGTCTCGCTGTCCGAGCGCGCCGGTTCGGGCTACGAGCTCACCCGCCGCTTCGAGAAGTCGATCGGGCTCTTCTGGAGCGCCACCCACCAGCAGATCTACCGCGTGCTGAAGCGGATGGAAGAGGCCGGCTGGGTGGCCGTCGACGTCGTCGCGCAGTCGGGGCGGCCGGACAAGAAGGTCTACACGGTGAGCGACAGCGGACGCGCCGAACTCGTCCGCTGGCTGGCCGAGCCGGATCCGTCCGCCGGGCCGGTCGAGCTGGCCGTGAAGATCCGCGGCGCGACCTTCGGCGATCCGGCGAAGGTGGCCGAAGAGATCGTCCGGCACCGGGCGAAGCACGCCGAACGCCTCGACGTCTACCGCCAGATCGAGAAGCGCGACTTCCCCGCCCCGGGGGGCCTGACCGGCCGGCACCTGCACCAGTACCTGGTCCTGCGCGGCGGCATCCGCGTCGAAGAGGGCCAGGTCGAGTGGTTCGACGAAGTCCTGACCGCACTCCACCACCCCGAGGACGCCCGATGAGCCCGTACCCGCACCTGCTGTCGCCGCTCGACCTCGGCTTCACGACGCTGCGCAACCGCGTCCTGATGGGCTCGATGCACACCGGCCTCGAAGACAAGGCTTCGCACTTCCCCGAACTGGCCGAGTACTACGCCGAACGCGCCCGCGGCGGCGTCGGGCTCATCGTCACCGGCGGGTTCGCGCCGAACCGCACCGGCTGGCTGCTGCCGCTCGCCTCCAAGCTGACGACGTCCGCCGAAGCCAAGCAGCACCGGCAGCTCACCGCGCCCGTCCACGAAGCGGGCGGCAAGATCGCGCTGCAGGTCCTGCACGCGGGCCGGTACGCCTACCACCCGCTGAGCGTGTCGGCGTCGAGCATCAAGGCGCCGATCAACCCGTTCCGGCCGCGCGCGCTCACCGGTTACGGCGTGCGTCAGCAGATCCGCGCCTTCGCCGACTGCGCCGCTCTCGCGCGCGAAGCAGGCTACGACGGCATCGAGATCATGGGCTCCGAGGGCTACCTGATCAACCAGTTCCTGGCCGAACGCACCAACAAGCGCACCGACGCCTGGGGCGGCACGGCGGCGAAGCGCCGCCGGTTCGCCGTCGAGATCGTCAAGCGCACCAGGGAAAAGGCCGGCGACGACTTCATCATCATCTACCGGCTGTCCATGCTCGACCTCGTCCCGGGCGGCCAGCGCTGGGAAGACGTCGTCGCGCTCGCCAAAGAGGTCGAAGCCGCCGGAGCCACGATCATCAACACCGGCATCGGCTGGCACGAGGCCCGCGTGCCGACGATCGTCACGTCGGTGCCGCGCGCCGCCTTCACCTGGGTGACCGGGAAGCTCCGGCCGCACGTGACCATCCCGGTCGTCACCTCGAACCGGATCAACATGCCGCAGGTCGCCGAGGAAGCCTTGAGCAGCGGCGACGCCGATCTCGTGTCGATGGCCCGGCCGTTCCTCGCCGATCCCGAATGGATCCGGAAGGCCGAGACCGGCCGCGAGGACGAGATCAACACCTGCATCGCGTGCAACCAGGCCTGTCTGGACCACGCCTTCAAGCGCAAGCTGGTGTCCTGCATGGTGAATCCGCGGGCCGGCCACGAAACGACGTTGACGCTCGCGCCGGCACGGCGGTCGAAGCACGTCGCCGTCGTCGGCGCCGGCCCGGCCGGGCTGTCCGCGGCGACCGCGCTGGCCGAACGCGGGCACGGCGTCGAACTGTTCGAGGCCGACGACGAAATCGGCGGCCAGTTCGGCATCGCGCGGAAGATCCCCGGCAAGGAGGAGTTCGCCGAGACCATCCGCTACTACCGGCGGCGGCTCGAAGTGACCGGGGTGAAGCTGCACCTCGGAAAGCGCGTGGCCGCGGCCGAACTCACCGGCTTCGACGAAGTCGTGCTGGCCACCGGGGTCGCTCCACGCGTGCTGTCGCTGCCCGGGATCGACCACCCGAAGGTGCTGTCCTACGTCGACGTCGTCAAGCACGGCAAGCCGGTCGGCGAGCGGGTCGCGGTGATCGGGGCCGGCGGCATCGGCGTCGACGTCAGCGAGTTCCTCACGCACACGAGTTCGCCCGCGCTCGATCTCGGCGCGTGGCTGGCCGAATGGGGTGTCACCGACCCGGAACAGGCGGCGGGCGGCCTCGGCACGCCGCGGCCCGAGCCGGCACCACGGCAGGTGTTCCTGTTGCAGCGCAAGAAGTCCGGGATCGGGGCCGGGCTCGGCAAGACGTCCGGCTGGGTGCACCGGGCCGCGCTCAAGGCCAAGCGCGTCGAGCAGCTCACCGGCGTCACCTACGAGCGGATCGACGACGACGGCCTGCACATCACCGTCGACGGCGTGCCGCGGCTCCTGGAAGTCGACACGGTCGTCGTCTGCGCCGGTCAGGAGCCGGTGCGGGACCTCGCCGACGACCTGCGCGCGGCCGGGCTGCCGGTGCACCTGATCGGCGGGGCCGACGTCGCCGCGGAACTCGACGCGAAGCGCGCGATCGACCAGGGGACGCGGCTCGCCGCCGCGCTGTAGCCCGTGAAGGGTCCGGCACTGGCAGGATGGGCCCCGTGCGAGACGTATGCGTGATCGGGCTCGGGCTGATCGGCGGGTCACTGCTGCGCGCGGCGGCCGCCAACGGCCGCACAGCGTGGGGTGCCGCGGTATCCGAAGTGGACGCCGACGCGGCCAGCAGAGCGGGCTACGACGTCACGACCGATGTCGAGGCGACCCTGCACCGGGCCGCGGCCGAGGACGCGATGGTCGTGCTCGCCGTGCCGCTCCCGGCCGTCGAAGACCTGCTGCGCCTGGTCGGCCAGCACGCGTCGCACTGCCTGCTCACCGACGTGACCAGCGTGAAAGCGCCGGTGCTGGACGCGGTCCGCCGTCGCGTGCCGTACACGCGGTACGTCGGCGGGCACCCGATGGCGGGGACGTCGAACTCCGGCTGGCCGGCCGGGGACGCCGCGCTGTTCCAGGGCGCCCCGTGGGTGGTCGCCGTCGAGGAGGACACCGACCTCGAAGCCTGGGCCGAGGTGGCGAAGCTCGTGCTGGACATCGGGGCGCACGTCGTCCCGCTGCCCGCGGAGTCGCACGACGAGGCCATCGCCCGGATTTCGCACCTGCCGCACCTGCTGGCGGCGATCCTGGCCACGATCGGCGCCGAGGGCGGCCCGCTGGCGATGTCGCTGGCCGCCGGGTCCTACCGCGACGGCACGCGCGTGGCCGGCTCGAACCCGCAGCTCGTGCGCGCGATGACCGAAGGCAACCGGGACGCGCTGCTGCCGATCGTCGACGAGGCGCTCGGCCGGCTCGGCGCCGCCCGCGGTTCGCTGGCGTCGACCGGCGGGCTCGCGGCCACGATCAACGCGGGATACGAAGGCGCGCAAGCATTTGCCGCGAGCCTGGACGTCGAACGGGCCGGAGTCCGGATCAGCCTGGCCGCGCCGGACGCGCGGCAAGGCCTGATCGCGCTGGGTGAACGCGGCGGCCGGATCACCGGCCTCGCGGACGGGATCGCGACCGGCGAAGTCCAGTAGCTACCGCGCCGGCGGGTTGTCCGGTGTGTCGTCGAACTTGTTGAGGAAGTCCTTCGCCTTCTCGACACCGGTGTCGATCTGGCCGTCGTGGCCGGCGAACTTCGACTTCGCGAAGTCGGCGGCCTTGTCGAGGCCCTCCTCGATCTTGTCGTTGTGCTCGCGCAGGGCCTCTTCGGCCTTGCCCTTCAACGCTTCGAAGTCGATTCCCATGGGTGCATTGAACCGCACGGTCCTCAGGTGCGCCTGTGGTAGGGCAAGAACCGCCGGACGATCCCCTGGGGCGCGCGTTCGGCCAGGTCGGGCCCGCGGACGGCG
The DNA here is from genome assembly GCF_040638975.1 of Amycolatopsis sp. NPDC024027. Lineage (NCBI taxonomy): Bacteria > Bacillati > Actinomycetota > Actinomycetes > Pseudonocardiales > Pseudonocardiaceae > Amycolatopsis > Amycolatopsis sp. NPDC024027. The sequence continues at coordinate 805,423 of NZ_JBEZYY010000002.1, read as the reverse complement.
TCGAACGCCGACTCCAGCTGGTCGACCACGCCGGACAGCTGCGGGGCGTCCGGCAGCGGCATCGACCGCGGCGGCCGCTGTTCCCGGACCGCCGAAGCGAGTTCCCCCAGTGCGGCCGTCAGCAGCTCGATGTCGGCCGGGTCCGGCGGCGGCACGCCCCGCCCGATCGTCACGCCGACTTCGGTGACGGCGTCCGCGACGCGCTCCTGCGCGGCGATCACCGGCCACCACGCCACCGCCTGGCGGCCGTGCGCGGACGGCTCGACGACGGCTTGCTGGAACGCCGTCCGCAGGTCGGCCAGGGCCCGGTAGGCCCCGCGCCGCGCCCGCGACCGCGCCAGCCGCGCCTCCCCCGACGACGCTTCGACCAGCGCGTGCGAGACGTACTTGGCAACCGCGTCCAGGCCGTCGGCCAGCCGCCCGCCCACCCGCGGGCGCCGGCTGCCGGGCCACAGCAGGTAGCCGAAGACGAGCACGATCACGCAGCCCAGCACGGTGTCGACCAGCCGCGCCAGCACCACGCTCCAGTTCCCGGTGTGGGCCAGGCCCATCTGCAGGATGATCAACGGCGTCACGAAAGCGCTCTGGATGCCGTAGTTGCGCACCTTCCCCACCGCGATGCCGCCGGCGAAGACCGCGCTGAGTACCACCAGGACCCAGCCGTTCGCGCCGAGACCGAGCACCGCGGCACCGATCCCGACGCCGATGACCGTGCCGATGCCGCGCAGCACCGCGCGGCCGAAGACGGAGCCGAAGTCGGGCTTGAGCACGATGCCGACGGTCAGGGTGATCCAGTACGAGCGTTCCAGCGGCACGAGCAGGCCGACGACCTCGGCGATCGCGACGCACAGCGTCAGCCGCAGCGCGGCGATCCAGGTCAGCGGGCCGGACGCGAGCGAGCCCGCCCACTCCCGCAGGCGGCGGTGCCACGGCGTCGGCTGCCGGCGCTTGCGGTCGTCGCCCTTGCCGATCCGGACCAGCCCCGCGTAGAGCGCGGCGAGCACCGGGTCGGGGTCGCCGGGCGGCGCCGGCGGCGGGGGCGGCAGCGGCTGGCCGGCCAGCACCGCCGCCGAAAGCGCGACGAAGTGGTCGACGACTTCCGCCGCCGGCCGGCGACCCGCGTTGACCATCGCCACCGACGCCTCGACGGCGGGTGTCGTCGCCGACAGCAGGTTGAGCAGGTGCCGGTAAGCGGCGTCGCGGCCGGACAGCCAGGAGCGCGCGGTGAGCAGCTGGTCGTAGGCGGTGTTCATCGCCGTGGTCAGCCGGTGGCGGGCGACCCGCGAGACGGCTTCGTCGGTCGCCGACAGCATCGCGGCCAGTTCGACGTAGACGTGCGCGACGGCGGTGCGTTCGGGGCTGGTCGCCCGGACCGTCCAGGTGACGAGCGCGACCAGGAGGCTCCAGGCGGCGCCGAGGCAGAAGCAGCCGAAGAGGACCTCGACGCGGACGCCGGTCGCGTGCTGCCCGGTGGCGATCACGCAGAACACGAGCATCTGCAGCCCGGCGACCGAGGCGTTGCTCCCGGCCGCGCTGATCACCGCGGACACCGCGGCGACCAGGATCACCGTGGGCATGGACAGCGCCGGGGTGCCGCCGGTGAGCAGCCCGGCGAGGTAGCCCGCGGTCGCGGCGAGCGTCGCGCCGCCGAGCCGCCGGGCGCGGTAGCGGTAGGGCCCGGCCGATTCGGACAGCACGGCGGGCAGGGCCCCGGTCGAGATGAGCGCGCCGACGGCGATGTCGCCCGCCGCGTACGCGATCGCAAGCGGCACGGCCAGCGCGACCACGGCCCGGGCGACCATGTTCCACGGCACCGGCACCGGCGTGCTGCGCAGGAGCTGGACGAGCCAGTGCGGCGCGGCGAGGTCGGGGCGCGGCGTGCTCACCCCCTCATCTTGACCTACGCTCCCGAAGACGATTAATTATCGGTCTGTCAACAACGTGGGAGGTTCCGGTGGGTCGCAAGTACTCGTACGAGGTCAACCGCACGAGCACCGCGCCGCCGGAGGCGCTGTTCGCGCTCGAAGCGGACGGCCCGCGCTGGGCGGAGTGGGGAAGGCCACTGATCGTCCAGGCCCGCTGGGCGCGGCGCGGCACCACCGAACCCGACGGCGTCGGCGCCGTCCGCGAGGTCGGGCTGTGGCCGGTGCTGATCCGCGAGGAGACCCTCGAGTACGAGCCCGGCCGCAAGCACGTCTACGCCTTCGCCGGCGGCAAGCCGATCAAGGACTACCGCGCCGAAGTGCTGTTCACGCCGACCGACGGCGGCGGCACGCACCTGCGGTGGACCGGCTCGTTCACCGAACCGGTCAAGGGCACCGGGCCCGCGCTGGCGGCCACGCTCCGGATCGTGATCCGGCTGTTCTCGGCCAAGCTGGTCAAGGCGGCCGAAACCGGGCGCTGAGCTGGGTGGCTCGGGCCACACAAGATCGTCCGGCGCAACGTTTCCCCACCCTCCCGCGTCACTCTTTCGGGTAGTACACGAAAGGGGGAAGGCGTGCGGAAGCGCTTGACAGCCGTGGTCGCCGCGGCGGCATTGGCCTTGACCGGGTGTTCGGGCCACGAGCCGGATCAGCGGGAGTCCGGCACGAGCCAGCCGAACCCCGCACCCCAAGGCCTGAACCCCGACGTGAAGACGTCCGGTCCCTACCCGTTCGGCACGGTCCAGCAGAAGGCGCCCCCGGTCGAAAACGGCCAGGTCCCGCTGATCCGCCGGATCACCACCGACAAGCCGTACGTCTTCCTCACCATGGACGACGGCGCGGTGCAGGACCCCGACGCGCTGAAGCTGATGCAGCAGAACGGGACCCACCCGGTGCTGTTCCTTAACCAGAAGTACGTGAAGGGCCACGAGGCCTACTTCAAGCAGATCCTCGACGCCACCGGCGCCACGCTCGGCGACCACACGGTCGACCACCCGAACCTCAAGGGCAAGCCGTACGAGTTCCAGCGCAAGGAGATCTGCGACGACGCCGACGACTTCCAGCGCGACCTCGGCGTGCGCCCGTCGCTGTTCCGGCCGCCGTTCGGCAACTACGACCAGAACACGCTGCGCGCGGCGGCCGCCTGCGGGATGCGCGCCTCGGTGCTGTGGACGGCCGCTGTCAACGACGGGGTCGTCCAGTTCCAGTCCGGCGACAAGCTCAAGCCGGGTGACATCGTGCTGATGCACTTCCGGAAGACCTTCAAAGAGGACTACACGGCGTTCGTGGAGCGGGCCAAGAAGGACGGGCTCACGCCCGTCCCCCTGGCCGACTTCCTGGGTTAAAGCACGACCGTCGGCGTCACGACGGTCCGGCGGCACGACACGTCACCGAGGTGCACGAGGATCTGCGTCGTCCCGCGCGGCACGTTGTCCAGCACGAACCGGCCGCCTTCGTCGGCCGTCGTGGACGACGTGCCGTGCTCGGCGACACGGACCTCGACGCCGTACTGGCCGGCCGGGACCAGCCAGCCGTCGATGCGGTGCAGCTTGCCCATCTTGGTCAGGTTGATCATCACCGTCAGGTCGCTGACCGTGAACGTGATCGTGCCGGTGCCGCCACCGCGGACCCCGGCGAGGTTGTCCAGCCGCTCCCAGCGGGCGACCTCGACGTCGAGGTCTTCGAGGGCGAGCGCGAATTGGACCCGCTGCACCAGGTCACCCGGTGGCGGGTCCAGCTCGTCGAGAAACCGGCCGATGTCGGCCAGCAGTACGTCGTCACCGAAGGAGGCTTGGCCCCCCGGTGCCCCGAGGTCGTTCATCGGCTTCCCCCTTCACTGACGAGGAGATCTCGCATCTGGTCGAGGCAGCGACCCCTGGTCGGGCCGACACTGCCGCGCGGCATGCGCAGCGCCTCGGCGACGAGCTGGTACTCCGCCCGACCCGCGAGCACGGTCAGCCGGAGCAGTTCCTGACAGCGGTGGGGCAGCCGGACGAAGGCGCGCCAGACCCGGCGGTCGCGGTCGGCGCGGATGGCTTCGTCTTCGGGTGCCGGTTGGGTGCTCGGCATGGCCTCGGCGACCTCGTCGCTCAGCGGCACCGGCTGCATGCGACGGCCGAACGGGTGAGTGGCCTCGCGGCGGGTGGTGGTGATCAGCCAGGCGGCGAGGGCCTTGGGGTCGCGGAGCTTGCCGAGCTGGCTGAACAGCGCGAGCCAGACGGTCTGGACGACGTCTTCGGCGACCGCGCGGTCGAGCCCGTTGGCCCGGGCGACGTGCCAGACGAGCGGGGTCAGCTCTTCGACGAGGCGGGCCATCGCCCGGCGGTCACCGTCTCTGGCGGCCTGCATGCACGCAGCGTGCAGTTCGGCGCCGGTCAGGCCCTCCCAAGGCGGGTCTACCTCTGTGGTTTGCACGTCGGTCACCGTATCTGCCCCTCTTCGGAAGAGTCTTCGAGTCGGCAATGGCAGTATCGCGGGTCCTTCGGGGGGAAGGAGCGTGCAGGTGGATCTCGGATGCATCAAGGTCACTTACTTCGTCGGTCGTGCACTACCGGTCAAGGACGGTTGCGGGAGGTACCGGCCGGCACGCGTGGCACGCACCGACCGGTACTCCCCTCCCTCAAGGGCCCGCTCCCCAACGGGCCCCGCCGGATGTCCCCTCCCCCGAAGGGCACCCGGCCGACGGTGTCCGGCAGCCCCCTCGGCTCCCGGCCACCGCGCTCACTCCGAACGCGACACCCCCTGTCGTGTTCCTCCGTGCTTGGCTGCTCCACAGGACGCAGTGGGGGCACCGCCAGATACCGGAACCGGCGAATTTTTTTGAGAATCGACGCAGAGCGGCTAACTGATCACGGCGTGTGCCAGCGTTCCGGCCCAGCGGGCGTAGCCGGCGGGCCCCGGGTGGAACCGGTCGCTCGCGAAGGCGGCCGGGTCGAGCAGGGCGGGATCCATCGGGAGGTGCCGGACGCCGGGGATCCTCTCGAGCGCCGCGGCCGCGTGGTCGAGAGCGGTCGAACGGGCCGATAGGACGTCACGCAGCGGGCGCGGCAGGGCCGGGAAGCGGGCCATCGGCGGCACCCCGGCCAGCAGGACGTCGACCGGGCCGAGTCGCCGGCGCAGGTCGAGGACCAGGCGCAGGAGGTCACGGCGGTAGCCCGCGGCCGTCCGGAGCTCGATGGTGTCGTTGACGCCGAGGGCGATCACGACCAGATCGGCCGGACGGACCAGCGGGAGGAGCTCGGCGCGGACCACCCGGGCGTTGGCGCCGGTCCGGCCGACCGCCTGCCAGCGCACCGCCCGGCCGTCGCGGACCAGCTCGCGGGCGAGGCAGCCGGTGAGCGCTTCCTCGTGATCCGCCGCGCCGACCCCGTCCACCGTGGATTCCCCGAGCACGGCGAGCCGGAAGGGCTCGCCGTGACCCGGGACGAGTCCTTCCGTCGGTCCGGCCGCGCCCGGGAGCCGCGGGGTCTTGCGCTTGACGTACAGAGCCTGAGCGAGGAGCACCATGCCGGAATTAGAACAGCGGCGCGAAGCGCCTCCGTTGCGGGTGGCGGCGGGGAGGAAGGCGGCGGTTATCCGTGGGCGATCGAAACCTTCTGCCTGATCAGGGTGGGGTCCGCCACGGCGTCGAGCAGGTACGCGGCGACGTCGGCGCGCCGGATGGTGAACGTGCGGACGTTGCCGTCGAGCCGGCTCGCGACCTTGCCCGTGCGCGGCCCGTCGAGCAGCATCGGCGGCCGGACGATCGTCCAGTCCAGGTCGCTGGCTTCGACCACGGCCTCCATCGCGAGCATGTCCGCCCAGCCGTGCTTGAGGAAGGTGTTGAGCAGCGGTTTCACGAGTGAGCGCGTGAAGAAGCCGTCCCCCTCGGTGTGCATGCCGCTGGCGCTGACGACCAGCAGGCGCTTCGCCCCGGCCCCGATCGCCGCGCGGGCACCGTCCACGCAGACCGTGGTCGGCCCGCGGTCGCGGGAACCGACCGCCGAAATCACCGCGTCCCGGCCCTCGACGGCGGCCGCCAGCTCGTCGTGGTCCTGGAACCCGGCGACCACGACCCGGGCGGGCAGCTGCAGCTTGGCCGGGTCGCGCACGATGGCCGTGACGTCCCAGCCGCGGTCCAGCGCCTGCTTGACGACCTCCCCGCCGACGCCGCCGGTCGCCCCCAGAACGGTGATCTTCATGCTGTCTCCTCCTCGGTTAGTGAACACTCACCAGGTAGGGTGAGTGTTCACTAACCACGCTGAGAACGCACTCAGGGAGCAACCATGGGAAGCCGCGAAGAGATCGTCGCCGCGGCCGCGAAGGTGATGCGCGAGCAGGGCTACGCCCACGCGACGACCAAGGTCATCGCGCGGACCGCGGGTTACTCGGAAGCGATGCTCTACAAGCACTTCCGCGACAAGACCGACCTGTTCCGCAGCGTGCTGGCCGAAGAACTGCCCGCGCTGGGCGCCACCTTGGCCGAACTGACCGCGGACCCCGGCCGGGCGCCGCTGCGGGACAACCTCGTCCGCGTGGCCCGGCTCGGCCTGGCGTTCTACGTCGACAGCTTCCCGATCGCCGTCTCGATGTTCTCGTCACGGGAACTGCTGCGCTCCCATCGGGAGCGGCTGCGCGGGCACGGTCCCCACTTGCCCGTGCAGGGGGTCGCGAACTACCTGCGCGCCGAGCAGGCCCTGGGCCGGATCAAGGCGGGCACCGACGTCGAGGCGGCCGCGGCCCTGCTCCTCGGCGCGTGCTTCCAGCAGGCTTTCCTGGCCACTTTCGAGGAGACCGAGCCGGCCGACCACGCCGAGCAGCTCGCCGACGTCCTGCTCGCCGGGCTTTAGGCGTTCTTCTCTTCACGGAGCTGGTGCCAGCGCTCGTACATGTTGTTGAGCTCTCCCAGCATGAACGACAGGAAGTCCCGCATCTCGGCCAGCCGCTTACCCGAAGGGGTGTCCGCGCCCAGGGCGTCGATGCCGTTCTCGGCCGCGTCGCGCCACATGATGATCATGCGGTCGCGCTTCATGAACGTGGCGTACCAGAGGTCGTCGTAGAGACGGTAGTGGTCGCGGCGCTCGCCGGGCTCGCGCTCCTTGGCGACCAGGCCGATCTGCTCGAGGTAGCGCACCGCGCCGGAGACGGCGGCCGGGCTGACCTGCAGCTGCGAGGCGAGGTCGGCGGCGGTCAGGCGGCCTTCGTCGGTGGTCATCAGCGCGGCGAACACCCGCGCGGGCATGCGCTGCATGCCGATCTGCGAAAGCACGAGCCCGAGGCTCTCGACGTACCGGCGGACGGCGTCTTCATCTCGCTTCGTGTCAGGCGTCGTCATCGGCCCATCCTCCCGTACCCGTCCCCCTGTGATCACTCGATCTAGACATTTTCTTAACTTCACAACTTCGTGAAGCAAGTGTAGCTTCCGAACCATGGAAAACGCCATTTCGGTCATCGACCTGCACAAGTCGTTCGGCCGGACGAAGGCCCTCGACGGCCTCGACCTGCAGGTGCCCGCTGGGGAGGTGCACGGCTTCCTCGGCCCCAACGGCGCCGGGAAGTCGACCACCGTCCGGGTCCTGCTCGGCCTCCTCCACGCGGACTCGGGGGACGTCCGGCTGCTCGGCGGCGACCCATGGAAGGACGCCGCGAGCCTGCACCGCCGCCTGGCCTACGTGCCCGGCGACGTCAACCTCTGGCCCAACCTCTCCGGCGGCGAGGTGATCGACCTGCTCGGGCGCCTGCGCGGCGGCCTGGACGAGAAGCGCCGGGCCGAGCTCATCGAGCGCTTCGACCTCGACCCGAAGAAGAAGGGGCGGACGTACTCGAAGGGCAACCGGCAGAAGGTCGCCATCGTCGCCGCGCTCGCCTCCCGCGTCGACCTGCTGATCCTCGACGAACCGACGTCCGGCCTCGACCCGCTGATGGAGGCGACGTTCCAGTACGCCATCCAGGAGGAGCGCGAGCAGGGCCGGACCGTGCTGCTCTCCAGCCACATCCTCGCCGAGGTCGAGGCGCTGTGCGACAAGGTGAGCATCATCCGCAACGGCCGCACGGTCGAGTCCGGCACGCTGGCCGAGCTGCGGCACCTGACCCGGACATCGATCACCGCCGAACTCGCCGGGCCGCCGAACGGGCTCACCCGGCTGGCCAACATCCACGACCTCAAGGTCGACGGCAACCGCGTCCGCTTCGACGTCGAGACGCGCTCCCTCGACGAAGCGCTGCGGCAGCTCACCGAGGTCGGCGTGCGCAGCCTGGTCAGCCAGCCGCCCACGCTGGAGGAGCTGTTCCTGCGCCACTACACGACCGAAGCGAGCGCGAAATGACCGCGACGCTCTCCCGCGCCGGCGCCGAACCCGAGGCGCCCGCCCACGAACTGGCCGGCACCGGGCACCTCACCCGGCTCGCGCTGCGCCGCGACCGCGTCATCCTGCCGATCTGGATCGTGCTGCTCAGCGTCGTCCCGGCGAGCACGGTCAAGACGTTCACGCAGTTCTACCCGACCGTCGCCGACCGGCTCTCCCTGCAGGCGGGCGCGAACGCCAACCCGTCCTACGCGCTGCTCTACGGCCCGCCGTTCGACCTCACCACGGCCGGCGGGTTCATCGCCTGGCGCATGTGCGGCTTCCTGGCGCTGCTCACCGGGCTGATGGTGGTCTTCACGGTCACCCGGCACACCCGCGCCGAGGAGGACACGGGCCGCGCGGAGCTGCTCGCGTCCGCGGTGGTCGGCCGGTACGCGGCGCTGACGGCGGCGCTGCTGGTAGCCGGCGGGGCGAGCGTGCTGACCGGGCTGATCCAGGCGGGCACGATGATCGGCGCCGGCCTGCCCGCGGCCGGTTCGCTGGCCTTCGGTGCCTCCGAAGCGCTGGTGGGACTGGTGTTCACCGCGGTCGCGGCGGTCGCCGTCCAGCTGGCCGAGTACTCCCGGACCGCCAACGGCATCGGGACCGCCGTGGTCGGCGCCGCGTTCCTGCTCCGCGGGGCCGGGGACTCCACTGTGGACGCCCGCTGGCTGTCCTGGCTGTCGCCGATCGGCTGGGTGCAGCAGGTCCGGGCGTTCGCCGGGGAGCGCTGGTGGGTGCTCCTGCTGCCGGTGGTCTTCGCGCTCGTCGTCGGCGGGATCGGGTACTGGCTGCTGCCCCGCCGCGACGTCGGCGTCGGGTTCCTGCCGCCGCGACCGGGGCCGGCTCGCGGCGCGGCGAGCCTGCGGTCGCCGTTCGCGCTGGCCTGGCGGCTGCACCGGGGCCCGCTGCTCGGCTGGACCATCGGCACGGCCGTGGTCGGCGCGGTGTTCGGCTCGATCGCCAGCGGCATCGGCGGCCTGGTCGGCTCGAGCCCGCAGGCCCAGCAGATCATGGCGCGGCTGGGCGGCAGCCAGGCGCTGACGCAGGCGTTCCTCGCCGCGATGGCCGGGATGTTCGCCATGGTCGCGTCGCTGTACGGCGTCCAGGCGGTGCTGCGGATGCGCGGCGAGGAGACCGCGATCCGGCTCGAGCCGGTGCTGGCCACCAGCGTCGGGCGGCTGCGCTGGGCGGGCAGCCACCTGGTGTTCGCCTTCTTCGGCACGGCGGCGCTGCTGCTGTCCGGCGGGGTGTTCATGGGCCTGGCCAACGGGCTGCGCACCGGCGACGTCGGCGGCTCGCTCGCGGACACCCTCGCCGGGATGCTGGTCCAGCTGCCCGCGGCCTGGGTGGTCGTCGCGCTCGCGGTGGCGATCTTCGGGCTCCTGCCGGGCTTTTCGGCCGCGGCGTGGGCCGTCGGTGCGCTGGCGCTGCTGCTCAGCCTGTTCGGCCCGGTCCTCGACCTGCCGCAGGCGGTGCTGGACGTCTCACCGTTCCAGCACCCGCCGAAGATCCCGGGCCAGGCGTTCACCGCGACACCGCTCGCCTGGCTCTTGGGGGTGGCCGTCGTCGCCTCGGTGGCCGGCCTGGCGGGCTGGAAACGCCGGGACGTCGGCTAACGCACCCGCAGCTCGTGGCCGGCACCGGCCACGAGCTGCGCCTGCGGCCCGTCCTTCCCGCAGCCGGGCCCGTTCGCCTCGACGAAGGCCGGGGTCACCTCGATGGTGTGCGGTTTCCCGTCGTCGAACCGGACGGTGACCTTGACCGGTTCGGCGGGCAGGCCCGGGAGGTCCGCGAAGCCGTGCAGCCCGCCGGTCGGGACCATCGACGTGCCGCACGAGCTGTCCGGGCCGGTGCCCGTGCAGGTCGTCGTGCCCGCCGACGTCTCCGGGGAGAGGACGACGTCGCGGGTGACGCACTGGCCGCGCCAGCAGGCTTCGAGCGTCGCTTTCGAGATGCCGTTCGGCGACGGGATCGAAAGGCTGATGCCGACCGGGACACCGATCGCCGTACAGGCGACCTCCGGCCCGGTACAACCGGCCGCCACGGCGGCGAGCATCGCGAACCCCAGTACGTAACGCATGCCGACCAGACGGCACCGGCGGCCGCCGGGTTGCACCGTCAGTCGCGCCAGAGGGACGTCAGCGGCAACGCGGGCGAAGTCGAGGTCGGCGTGCCGGAGGTGGCCGAGGTCGCCGGCGGCACGGTGACCTCGACGACGCTGGTGGTGGTCGTCGCCGGCGGCGTCTCGACCGACGTGACGGTGGTCGGCGGCGCGGACTCGGTGACCGTGACGGGCACCGCGGAAACGGTCCGGGTCGGCGGTGGTTCGGTGGTCTCGGCGGTGCGCGGAGCAGGCCGCCCGGCGACGAGCGTGGCGGCCACCAGCAATCCGGTGGCGAAGCCCGCGAGGCCGGTGACCGCGGCGGAGCCCCAAGTAGGTCGGCTGGTCATCCGGCACCCCCTCGCCACGCGCAGCGCAGGTACGAGGACTAACTCGCGTTGATCTTACGTCGTGTTACCCGATGTGCACCTGGAGCGGACAAGATTGAATTTTCTTGCGTCGATCACGCGCATGTGCCGGCTTGGCGCGACGATCTTGTTGCTGCGGATCGCGGAACCCGGGACCACAGCGCGCGCTCGGCCTGCGGAGACACGTGGAGGGGACCGGATCCACCATCGCCCAGGGCTCGCAGCCGCCGAGTCCTCGGCGGCGATCATGGTGTGGTCGCCGCTGCGGAAGCTGCGCGATCTGACGCCCGCAGGCCGTCGATGACCACGCGAACCAGGTGCGCACTCCCCGGCGCGTACCGCTCGACGGCGAGGCAGCCGACGATGAGCGCCCGCAGGTCGTCGCCGTCGATGTCGGGGCGGACGGCGCCGGCGGCCTGCGCGCGGGCGAGCAGTCCGGCCAGCGCGGCGCGGAACTCGTCGCCCGCACCGGCCTTGAAGGCGTGCCCGCCGGACTCGGCGAGGGCGTCGCAGATGGCCCGGTTGAGGGACGCCTGCTTGATGACGCGGACGAAGTAGTCGACGAAGACCTCGCCGGGGTCCTCGGCGGTGGCGAGCGCGCGGGCTTCCTCGGCGAACTGCTGGATCCGTTCGAGGACGACGGCCTGGAACAGGGCTTCCTTGCTGGGGAAGTGCCGGTAGACGGTGCCGGCGCCGACCCCGGCGAGCCGCGCGATGTCGTCGAGCGGCACGGCGAGGCCGTCGAGGGCGAAGGCCTCCTCGGCGGCGGCCAGCACCTTGGCGCGGTTGCGCCGCGCGTCGGCGCGCATCTTCTCCATCACGTCTCCTCGTTGACAACCGGAGCGAGTGCTCCGTATCGTCCTAAGCGGGCCCACCGTTCCGATTCAACGTCCAGTCTTCCAGGAGAATTCCGATGCCGCGCACCGTGTCCGAAATCGCCGCCCTGGTCCGCTCGGGGATGTCCACCTTGGACGCCACGCCGTTCGCCGGCCTCTTCGCCGCCGACGCGGTGTACGAGGTGCCGTTCCTGGGCCAGCGGATCGAAGGCCGCGACGCGGTGGTGGCGACGCTGACGGCCGGAGGTGCCCGGGCGCGGGCGGTCGGGCTGACGAAGGCACAGGTCACGACGACCCCGGCGGACTCGGGCTTCGTGGTGGAGGTGGTGGTCTCCGGTCCGGCGGGCGAGTTCCCGTCGTCGGTGGGCCTCGTGACCGTTGTGGACGGCGAAATCACGTCGTACCGCGACTACCCCAACACTTCGGCGGCTTCCAAGTTCACGCGTTCGGTGTTCGACCGGTTCCTCGCCGCCTCGGTGGAGAACCGCTGGGACGACCTCGCCGACCTCTACGCCGAGGACGTCACCCTCGAAATGCCGTTCACGCTGCCGGGCATGCCACGGATGACGAAGGGGCGCGAAGAACTGCGCCGCCGGTTCCGCGCGGCCGCCGGGTCACGGCGGATCACCAAGGCCGACAACGTCGTGGTCCACGAGACGGCCGACCCCGCGGTGCTGGTGGCGGAGTTCGACCTGCACCAGGAAGTCCGCGGGACGACGTTCGCCGCCTCCTACGTCATGGTCCTGACCATCCGGGACGGCCTGATCACCCACTCGCGCGACTACACCGACACCGCCGCGGCCGCCGAACGGATCAAGGCGTGGTCGCCTGCTGGCTCGACGGCGGGATGAACAGCCGCTCGAAGGTGCTCACCGTGTGCTCCCAGACCCCGGGCACGAGCAGCACCCCGAGCAGCGCGAACACCGGGAAGATCAACCGCTTCTCGACCTTCTTGCCGGTCCGGAAGCGCAACACCCGCGGCGGCCGGATCTCGTACCACGTCTCGCCGGCGATCGGGATCGGGAACAGGAACGGGCACCCGGCCTCCGTCAACGCGTCACCCAGGCAGTGGGTCAGGCACCCGGCCGCGACCGCGATCCCGAGCCAGCCCGAAATGGACGCCAGCTCACCCGCTCGATCGGGCGGAGCCGTGAAGAACCACCACGCCACCGCGGCTCCGCTCACCGGGAGCAGCCAGTCGCCCAGGGCGCCTTCGGCCAGCATCAGCCCGAAGACGACCACGCCCACCACGGCCCAGGGGCCGCCTTCGGTGGTGCCCCACGACGTCAGCAGGCCCAGGCCGACCGCGAACAGGACCGTGTGGGAGAGGTGGCGGTGCTTGCCGGAGACGTTCTCGTCCCGCGGGCCCTTCGTCAGCGCGTAGAACCCGGCCGAGACGCGGCGCAGCAGCCACGACAACGCGCCGGTCAGCCAGCCGAGGAGGCGGGACGCGCTCGCTCCGGGATGGTCGAGGTCCGGCAGCAGGGCGAAGCCTGCCGTGGTCGCCGCGAAGACGACGGCCTGGTGCACCGAACCCGCCCCCACCGCGGGCGCCAGGGCCAAGCCCGCGCACCAGCCGGTCAGGGCATGTGTCCGCCCCATCATCGTGCCGCCCCCAGGTCCGCGAACGAAATCGGTCCGCGGAACCGTAGCGGGCGGTCAGGCTTGGGGGTCCTCCGACACGCTCAGGTGTTCGGCCACGCCGGTGAGCTCGATCACGCGGCTCACCGCGGGGCTGGGGACGACCGCGAGTTCGACGTCCTGCTCGCCGGCCTGGCGTTGTGCGCGGAGCACCACGTTCAGCGCGGAGGAATCGAAGAAGGTCACCCCGGTCAGATCGGCCACGACCCGCTGCGCGCGCTTGTCCGCGATCAGCCCCGCCAGGGCCTCTTGCAGCTGCGGACTGGTCAGCAGGTCGAGCTCGCCGGTGACCACCACCCGGGGTTCCGTCGCGTCGGTGTCCAGCGTGATGCCGAACCCGGGCGGGGTGGCGTTCTGGTCGGCTGCGGGCATGCAGTTTCTCCTCGTCAGGCGCTGCTCCTGCGCCGGGTACGCGCCTGCTGTCTCAAGCGGCAACCGTGTCACCGTGCCTTTCCAAAGCTCTCGCCCGGCACGGTCAAGGCAACTCCGGGGCCAACCCTAACCCAGGAAGCGACCGCGCCCGCCACGGCCGCCGCCCTTTCGCGTGTACTGCTCACCGGGGATCAAATCCTGCCTGCTCAGCGCTCTGCTCAGTGCGCACTCATCGTCTTCCGCGCCGCCCTGCGCTGACGCAGGAAGAGCTGCCGCCGTTCGATCTCCCCGAGGCCGCCCCAGATGCCGTAGGGCTCCTGTACGGTCATCGCGTGCTTGCGGCACTGGGCCAGCACCGGGCATGCCTGGCAGATGGCCTTGGCCCGCGCTTCCCGCCGCTCTCGCGCCGAACCCCGCTCGTTGTCCGTGTGGAAGAAGAGGCTGCTGTCCGCACCCCGGCACGAGCCGTGCAGCTGCCATTCCCACTCTTCGGCAACCACGTTGGGCAGCCGGCTCACGTCAGCCATGTCGTCCCCGCCTTTCCCCGGATCTCCCGTGTCGAGCGCTACATGCCCGCCGGTGGAGCGGATCAAACCCGGGTTTGGTTTGCTCACACCACGGGCATCTCGCTGACCGGGCGTGGCAGACACCGCCGATCCCCGGCAGCGCGAGTGCGGAGAAAGGAACAAACGTGGAGGACAACGCCCCGCTCGTCCCGGAAGGCGCGCAGGTGATCGAGGTGCGGACAGCCGCGATACCGCACGTCGTGCCCACGCTGCGGACCATCGTGGCCGACATCGCGATGCGCCAGGACTTCGACCTCGACGCCGTCGAGGACCTCCGGATGGCCGTGGACGAAGCTTGCTCGCTGCTGCTCCCCGCCAGCTCGGACGGCAAGCTGACCTGCGTCTTCTCCTGGAACGGGCCGCGCATCGAGGTCTCCGTGTCAGTGCTGGCCGACAGCGCCGACCACGAGGACGACGCCGGCCTGTCGTGGCAGCTGCTGACCGCCCTCGCGACGACGGCCGAGCGCACGATCACCCCGGAGAACGGCCGCTACCTGTCGCGGGTGGACCTCGTCCGGGAGAGCCAGGCGGCGGACTCGTGAGCGATCCCGCCGGGAGCAGCGGGGACGACCTCGACGTCGGCGCGCTGTTCACCCGACTCGCCGCCCTGCCGGCGGACTCGCCGGAGCGCGAACGCATCCGCGACACCCTCGTGCGCACGCACCTGGAGCTGGCGCGGAACCTGGCCCGGAAGTTCCGCAACCGCGACGAGGCGATGGAGGACCTGGTCCAGATCGCCACGGTCGGGCTCATCCACGCCGTCGACCGGTTCGACCCCGCGCAGGGAACGGACTTCCTGGCGTTCGCGGTGCCCACCATCTCCGGCGAGCTGCGCCACCACTTCCGGGACAACAGCTGGTCGGTGCGGGTGCCGCGGCGGCTCAAGGAGCTGAACGCGAACATCTCCGCCGCGCGCGAAGAGCTCACCGTGCAGCTTTCGCGCGCCCCGAAGCCGAGTGAGATCGCCGCGCGGGTCGGGGTGCCCGTCGAGGACGTCTACGAGGGACTCCGCGCCGGCCAAGGCCGCTACGGCGCCTCGCTGGACCACCTGCTGGAGAACGCCGCGCACACGCGGTTCGGGGCGCCGGACGCCGAGCTCGGCCAGGCCGAGCTGCGCGAGGCGCTGCGCCCGATGCTGGAGAGCCTGCCGGAGCGGGAGCGCAAGATCGTGGCGCTGCGGTTCGGCTCGGGGATGAGCCAGTCGGACATCGCCCGCCGCGTCGGGGTGTCCCAGATGCAGGTGTCGCGGCTGCTGGCCGCGACGCTGAAGAAACTGCGGTCCGGCTTGGACGAGTCCGAGCTGGCCGACGGCACCTGATTAGCCGCTGATCCGCTTGGGTACTTCGCGGGCGGGTACCGAACTCACTGGGAGGGGGACCGGATGACGAGGTCGAAGACGCCGCCGTGCACGGACACGGCCGTCGCCCCGCTGAGGGTGCTCCTCCCCGCCGACGTGACGGCGCCGGCGCTGGCCCGGCACGAGGTCCGGGCGGCGCTGCTCCGGCTCGGCGTGGGCGAACGGCAGCTCGAGGACGTCCTGCTGGCCACCTCGGAGCTGGTCACCAACGCCTTCGAGCACGGCGAACGGCCCCAGCGGCTCGAGCTGGAGTGTGCCGACGGGCGGCTGACGCTGCGGGTGCACGACACCGGCCGGATGCTGCCCGAGCTGCGGGCGCCGTCCCCGGCCGAGGCGCGCAGCCGCGGCCTCGTCCTGGTGCAGGCGCTGTCGCTGAACTGGGGCTTCGAACGCTGTCCCGGCGGCAAGTACGTCTGGGCGGTCTTCCAGCTGCCGGACACCTGACGGGCGCTCGTTCGATCAAACGCTCCTGATCAGCACAGTTCCCGCGCGGCGCCGGTCTCGCCGATCCGCTGCCGGAACGGCTTGCGCTCCAGGGCTTCGGCGATGGCGTCCAGCAGGGCGCGCAGCGAGTACGGCAGCTCGGCTTCCAGGGCCTCCATCGCTTCGGTCGTCGCCGTCCACTCCGCCTCGATCAGCGGCAGCAGCTCGCGCGTCCGCGCGGTGAGCGACACGATCCGCTGCCGGGCGTCGGCGCCCGGTTCGAGGCTCACGAAGCCGGCCCGGTGCATCTGCGCGACGGTCTGGCTGGCCGCCGAGTGCGTCACGCGCATCTCTTCGGCGAGTTCGCGGATGGCCAGCGGGCCCCGCGCGAGCAGCGCCCGCACCACCGGCGAGTAGCGCGGCCGGTAGTCGTCGAGGCCGAGGTCGGCGAGGAAGCGCGCGACGTCGCCGTCGAGGATCTCGAGGACGTGCCGCATCCGGGTCCCCAGCCCCTCCGGACCCGAAATCATGGCCATGACGGCCGATCATAGGCGCCGGCCGTGTGCTTGGATCGCGACATGGAGAACCGGAAGATCGCCCGCCTGGGCCGTGAGGTGTCCGTCGTCGGGCTCGGCTGCTGGCAGCTCGGGGCGGACTGGGGCGAGGTCGACGAGAACGACGCGCTGGCCGTGCTGCACGCGGCGGCCGACAACGGTGTCACCTTCTTCGACACCGCCGACGTCTACGGCGACGGCCGCAGCGAGCGGCTGGTCGGCCGGTTCCTCGCCGAGCGCGGGGACGTCTTCGTGGCGACCAAGATGGGCCGCCGGGTCGAGCAGGTGCCGGAGAACTACGTCGCCGCGAACTTCCGCGAGTGGAACGACCGGTCGCGCCGCAACCTCGGCGTCGACACGCTCGACCTGGTCCAGCTGCACTGCCCGCCGACGCCGGTGTACTCCTCCGACGCGGTGTACGACGCCCTCGACGCGATGGTCGGCGAAGGCCGCATCAAGGCGTACGGCGTGAGCGTCGAGACCTGCGAAGAGGCCCTGACGGCGTTGGCGCGGCCGAACGTCGCCTCGGTGCAGATCATCCTCAACTGCCTGCGGCTCAAGCCGCTCGAGCGCGTGCTGCCCGCGGCGGCGGAGGCGGGCGCCGGGATCATCGCGCGGGTGCCGCTGGCCTCCGGCCTGCTGTCCGGGCGCTACACCGCGCAGACGACGTTCGCCGAGAACGACCACCGCAACTACAACCGCCACGGCGACGCGTTCGACGTCGGCGAGACGTTCTCCGGCGTGCCGTACGAGGTCGGGCTGGAGGCCGTCGAGCGGCTGCGCGGGCTCGTGCCGTCCGGTCAGACGCTCGCCCAGTTCGCGCTGCGCTGGATCATCGACCAGCCGGGCGTCAGCACGGTGATCCCGGGCGCCCGCAACGCCGGGCAGGCGGCGGCGAACACCGCGGCGGCCGCGCTCCCGCCGCTGCCGGCCGAGGCGGCCGCCGGCGTCCGCGAAACCTACGACGAGCTCATCCGGCCGCTGGTGCACGACCGCTGGTGAGCCCGGCATGATGGGCCGATGATGACGCCCGAAGAGCTCCTGACCACCACGAGGACCGTCCGCAAGCGCCTCGACCTCGAGCGCCCGGTGCCGCTCGACCTGGTCAAGCACTGTGTTCAGGTCGCGCTCCAGGCGCCGAGCGGTTCGAACACCCAGCGGTGGCAGTGGCTGCTCGTCACCGACGCCGACCAGCGGGCGGCGCTCGGCGAGATCTACCGCCGGGCGTGCGAGGAGTACCTGGCGTCCCCGAACGCCGCGGGCAAGCTGTTCGCCGACGACCCGGGCCGGGCGCCGGTCCAGCAGCGCGTCGGCGACAGCGTCGCGTACCTGGCCGACCGGATGGGTGACGTCCCGGTGCTGGTGGTCCCCTGCCTGGAGACGCCGTCCTCCGAGCTGCCGGCCGGGAACCAGGCGGGGCTGTGGGCGTCGCTGCTGCCGGCGGTGTGGAGCTACATGCTGGCGGCCCGCTCGGTGACGCTGGGCACGGCGTGGACGACGCTGCACCTGAAGTACGAGCAGGAGGCGGCGGAGGTGCTGGGCCTGCCGAAGAACGTCCACCAGGCGGCGCTGATCCCGACGGCGTTCTACACGGGCGACACGTTCAAGCCGGCCGCGCGGCAGCCGCTCGAGGAGGTCCTGCACCTCGACCGCTGGTAACCAGGTCTGCCGCGGCCGGGATCCGGCAGGCCGCGAGCCGGGCGCGGGCAGGCGGCTGCCGGCGGCGATGGCCGTCAGCGCGAAACACCGATCAGAGGTAGCTCACCAGGCGGTCGGCCACCGCGCCCGGGTGGCTGAGCGGCACGCAGTGCGGGCCGTCGAGCTCGTCCGGCTCGAGCCCGAGGCGCTCCCGCGCGACCCGCCGCTGGAAGTCCGGGACGAAGAACCGGTCGTCGCGGGCGAGGAGCACCTTGGTCGGGACGTCCGGGTGGGCCGGCAGCGGCCACGGCTCGTCCCACTCCTTGCTCACCTGCTCGCGCCCGTGCGCCTGGCACGCCTCGGCGAGCGCCGCCGGGACGCCGTTGAAGAACTGCTCGGTCTCGGTCAGGCCCTTCGGCGACTCGAAGCCCGTGTTGCCCCACCACCGGCCCGGCGGCTCCCCCGGCGCCGGGATCATCCCGGCCAGGTACACCAACAGCCGCGCCCGGACCTTCGCCGCGACCAGCGGCGCGGTGAACCCGCCGTACGAATGGCCGACGACGGCGACGTCCGTGCGGTCGCCCAGCGCGTCCAGCACCGTCTCGGTGAACTCGGCCAGCCCGGCCGAGGAGTCGGTGATCGGCAGGTCAGGGGCGACCGCGTCGTGCCCGCGGGCGGCCAGCTCCGGCACGAGCAGGTGGAAGTCCCAGCCGCTGCCGCCGCCTCCGTGGATCAGCGCGAAAGTCGTCACACGCCCAGCTCAGCAGCGACGCAACATGTCGGTCAAGGCGGTTTTCTCGCCCTGCGTGACGGTGAGCCCGTAGTAGTGCTTCACGACGATCCAGTCGGTCGCGTAGGTGCACCAGAACGCCACCAGCGGCGGCTTCCACTGGTCGGGCGCCTTGTCGCTCTTCTGCTGGTTGAGGTTGTCGGTGACGGCGAACAGCTGCGGCCGGGTGAGGTCGTTGGCGAACTGCTCGCGCTTCTCGGTCGTCCACGACTTCGCGCCGCTCGCCCACGCCTGTCCGAGCGGGACCATGTGGTCGATGTCGACGTCGGTGGCCTTCGTCCAGGTCTCCTCGTCGTAGACGCTGGTCCAGGTCCCGGACGTCGGCCTGCAGTCCTTGTCGGTCTGGACGTCCTTGCCGTCGCGCTTGAGGACGACTTCGCGGGTGTCGCAGCCGGATCCCTGGCTGTCCCAGTGGGGGAACTTCTCGCGCGAATAGCCGTCCATGGACGTCCGCGCGGCGATGGCCAGCTCGTCGAGCTGCTTCTGCGCGTCGGCCGCGCTCACCGGCACCGGCGCACCCGACGTCGGCGGGGCCGCGCCCGCGCCTCTCGTCGCCCAGTACCCGAAGAGCGCGACGGCCAAGATCGCGACTACCAGCAGGGTTCGCTGCGTCACGCTCAGGCGAAAGCTCCGGGCCGCCACGATTTTCTCCTCTCACCTGCGCGGTCGCGCGGCGTAGTGTCACCTCTGCCGACGCGGGACAACCGCGCCGACACGACGACCTGGCGCGAATGTGACCTCGCCCACCCACAGCGGAGCTGTCACACGGAGCCGATCATCTGCGACTACCGGAGCAGGACCCATCCGGAGGGAGCAGCCGATGCCCGGCCGGCTCAAGAAGTTCGACGAGTTCTTCCAACGCAAAGCCGCGGAAGGCGGCAACGTCGTCGCCATGGCCCGGATGGGCGCGGCGATGCGCGAGCGTGGAGAGCTGCCCGAAGCCGAGTCGTGGTACCGCAGGGCCGCCATGGGCGGCGACCGCGTTTCGATGACGGCGCTGGCCCACCTCCTCGCCGAGCGCGGCGCGCAGGAGGAGGCCGAACGCTGGTACCACGAGGCCGCCCTGGCCGGCGAGCCGCACGGGATGCAGCACCTCGCCAAGTCCTGCGAGCGGCGCGGCAAGCGCGACGACGCCCGGCACTGGTACGGCGAGGCGGCCCGGACCGGCGACCTGCCGTCGATGGCCGCGCTCGGACGTCTGCTGCGTGAAGACGGGAAGGGCGAAGAGGCCGAGGCGTGGCTCCGCCAGGCCGCCGAAGCGGGCTTCACCGGCGCGATGATCGACTTGGGCGTCGTGCTGCGCGACCGCGGCCAGGCCGCCGAGGCGGCCCGCTGGTGGCGGTCCGCCGTGCAGGCCGGCGACCTCGCGGCCACCTGCCAGCTCGGCAGGCAGGCCGAACGGCTCGGCCGGCCGGGCGACGCCGAATCGTGGTACCGCCGGGGCGCGAGCGGCGGGCACGTCGAGGCGATCACCCGGCTCGGGCTGCTGCTGCACCGCCGCGGCGACGTCGAAGAGGCCGAGACGTGGTACCTCGACGCCGCCGAGCGCGGCGACCCGGCGGCGATGACCAACCTGGGCGTGCTGGCCCGCAACCGCGGCGACGAGGGAGAGGCCGCTGCTTGGTACCGCAAGGCCGCCGAGCACGGCAGCATCCCGGCGCTCACCAACCTCGGCCACCTCGCCGAGCACCGCGAGGACCTGGCGACGGCCGAGCAGTGGTTCCGCCGGGCCGCCGAGACGGGCGACGTCCAGGGCATGCTGAGCCTGGCGCGCATGCTGCGGGCGCGCGGTGCCGCCCACGAGGCCGAACTATGGCTGGCCCGGGCGGAGACCGTGCAGGACGAGCGGGAGCACCAACACTGACCGTCTTGCGGGGGTCCGGGTGGCGGAGCCCCCGGCCGGGGCGAAGCCCCGAATGACACAGCTATTGTGTGATCCATTTCACAGTTCTAGCCTGAGAGCGCACCCCTGGAGGTCGCGCATGAGGCCACGTGTCCTGGTCGCGAGTATCGGCAACGTCTTCCTGCACGACGACGGCTTCGGTGTCGAAGTGATCAGGGAACTGGACCGGGCGGGCCTGCCCCCGTGGGTGCAGATCGCCGACTACGACATCGCCACGGTCCACCTGGCGTACGACCTGACCGGCGGCTACGACACGACGATCCTGCTCGACGCGACCCCGCACGGCGGCCCACCGGGCACGCTGTCCCTGACGGAGGCGACCGACGCGCACGACCTGCCCGGCGACGCGGTCGTCCGCCTCCTCCGCCTCTTGGGCGGCGACGCGGGCCGGGTCTTGGTCCTGGGCTGCGAACCGGCGTGCGTCGACGGCGGGATCGGGCTGTCCCCCGCGGTCGGGGCCGCGGTTCCGGCCGCGGTGCGGGTGGTCACCGAACTGGCGTGGGGCGCGAGCCCGGAACTGCCGGTCAGGGAGAAGACCGAAGTGTGACCCACTCCGGCAGGTCCGGCGGCTGCCGCAGCGCGTCCAGCACCACGTTCACGCCCGCGCGCAGCGGTGTCCCCCGGCGGACCGCCGCCACGATCGAGCGGGTCACCGGGGTCGCCAGCTCGCGGGTCGCCACGCGGTAGCGGGGGTCGACCGCCAGCCCGGGCAGCAGCGCGATCGACAGGCCGGCCTCGACGTGCTGCAGCGTCATCAGGTAGTTGCTGAACCGGCACACCACCCGCGGCTCGAAGCCCGATTCGCGGCACAGCCGCAGCGTCAGGTTCGCCATGTACGACTGCGGCATGTCCAGCGCCCATGACGCGTCCGCGTAGGCCGACAGGACCGCCGGGCCGCGGGGTGCCTCCGGCGGCGTCACCAGCACGATCGGGTCCGTCGCCAGCGGGACGATGTCGAGGTCGGGGCCCAGCGGGAGCTCGACGAAGTCGGTCGTGGTGATGATGACGTCGGCGTCGCCGCCGCGCAGGGCCGGGATGCTTTCGTGCGGTTCCAGCTCCAGCAGCTGGACCTCGAGGTGCGGGTGCGCCAGCCGGGTCACCGCCGGGACGGCCAGGGTGTGGATCGCGCTCTGGAACGCCCCGAGCCGGACCAGGCCGGCCGGCTCCTCGCCGAGGCTGCGCAGCTCCGCCTCGACCGTGTCCATGTGGTCGAGGATCACCCGCGCCCGCCGGGCCAGCATCAGCCCGGCCGGCGTGAGGCGGACCCGGCGGCCGGTGCGTTCCAGCAGCTGGGTGCGGGTTTCGGCTTCGAGCACGGCCAGCTGCTGCGACACGCTGGACGCGCTCAGGTTGGCGTCCTGCGCCACCGCGCGGACCGTGCCCAGGGTGTCGAGGCGGCTCAGCAGCCGCAGGCGCCACGGGTTCAGCATCCCGCCATTGTTGTTCGGCAAAACCGAACAAGAAAGCCGGAATTGTGAGATGGACGTGTCGCTCGTCGCGGACTTACCGTCGATCCATGGCTGAATCCTTCTGGTCCGACGTCGACCGGCACCTCGTCCGCTACGGCGGCGCCTTCACCCACGAGATCATCGACCACGCCGAAGGCAGTTTCGTCTTCACCGAAGACGGCCGCCGGATCCTCGACTTCACGTCCGGCCAGATGAGCGCGATCCTCGGCCACGCCCACCCGGAGATCGTCGAGACCGTCCGGCGGCAGGCCGGGAAGCTCGACCACCTGTTCAGCGGCATGCTGAGCCGCCCGGTCGTCGACCTGGCCCGGCGGCTCGCCGAGACGCTGCCGGCGCCGCTGGAGAAGGCCCTGCTGCTGACCACGGGCGCCGAGTCGAACGAGGCCGCGCTCCGGATGGCCAAGCTGGTCACGGGCAAGCACGAGATCGTCTCGTTCGCGCGGTCGTGGCACGGCATGACCCAGGGCGCGGCGAGCGCGACCTACAGCGCGGGCCGCCGTGGCTACGGCCCGGCCGCGCCGGGCCAGTTCGCCATCCCGGCGCCCAACGCGTACCGGCCGGACTTCACCGACGCCTCCGGTTCGCTGGATTGGCGTCGTCAGCTGGACTTCGCGTTCGAGATGATCGACGCGCAGTCGGTCGGCAGCCTGGCGGCGTGCCTGGTGGAGCCGATCTTGAGTTCGGGCGGCATCATCGAGCCGCCGCCGGGCTACTTCGCCGCGCTGGCCGAGAAGTGCCGAGAGCGCGGAATGCTGCTGATCCTCGACGAAGCCCAGACGGGGTTGTGCCGCACGGGGAACTGGTACGCGTTCGAGCGCGACGGCATCGTCCCCGACATCCTGACGCTGTCGAAGACGCTCGGCGCCGGCCTGCCGCTGGCCGCGGTGCTGACGAGCGTCGCCATCGAGCAGGAGGCCCACGACCGAGGGTTCTTGTTCTTCACGACGCACGTATCGGACCCGCTCCCGGCGGCGGTCGGCAACACGGTGCTGGACGTGCTGACCCGCGACCGCCTCGACGCGCGGGCGCTCTCGCTGGGCGCGTCGCTGCGCCAGGGCCTGGAGGAGATCGCGGGCCGCCACGAGGTGGTCGGCGACATCCGCGGCCGCGGCCTGCTGGCCGGCCTGGAACTGGTGGTGGACCGCGAAACCAAGCAGAGTTCGGACGAGCTGGGGGCGCGCGTCACGCAACGCTGCCTCGAACTGGGGCTGCACATGAACATCGTGCAGCTGCCGGGGATGGGCGGGGTGTTCCGGATCGCTCCGCCGCTGACGGCGTCCGAAGAGGAGATCGCGCTGGGTCTGTCGATTTTGGACCAGGCGATCGGTGACGCGGTGAAGCTGCTTTGACGCGAAAGGCCTCCTTGCCGGCCCGGGGAGCCGGCAAGGAGGCCGTTTCACGACAGCGTCAGAAGCCCGCTGTCACCTTCGTGAAGTCCCAGTCGTTCTGGGCGATGCCGCTGCACGCCGACTGGACGCCGCCGCCGGGGCAGCCCCGGTCGCGGTTGACCGACCAGAACGCCAGGCGGGCGATCTTGTTCGACTTGGCCCAGTTCGTGATCTGGGTCCACGTCGACAGGTCCGTCAGCTCCTGCTGGTCGGACAGGCCGTTCATCCCCGAGATGCCCAGGTGGGCGTACGCGGTGGCGTCGGACCAGCCGAACGTCGACTTCAGCTTGTCGCGCAAGCCGTTCGCCGCGCTCACCGTGCTGTTGTACATGTTCGCGCCGCCGCCGAAGTCGAACGGCATGATCGTGAACACGTCCACGTTCGCGCCCAGGGCCTTCGACTGGTCGATGAGCCGGTTGCCGTAGTAGTTCGGGCCGGTCGTCGACGTGCCGAACGTCAGGATCGTCTGGATGCCCGGGTTGTTCTGCTTGACGATCTTCAGCGCGCCCAGGATCCGGTCCTGCACGACCTCGTTCTCGAACTCGTCGGAGTTCTCGATGTCGATGTCGATCGCCTTCAGCCCGTACGCGTTGATCACCTGCTGGTAGGCACCCGCCAGCGCGGCGGACGTCGAGCAGTTCGGGCCGAGCTTGGTGCCGCTCCAGCCGCCGAACGACGGGACGACCTGGCCGCCCGCCGCCTTGATCTGCGCGATCGCGTTCGCGTCCGCGCTGCCCTGCAACGGCCTGCTGCTGTCCCACGCCGGGGTGCAGCCACCGGAGGCGTTGATGAACGCCATGGTGAACCACTTGACGCCGGTCGCGTTCATCACCGTCTGCGGGTTCGGCGGGCTGCCCCAGCCCATGTACAGGTACGGCGCGCCGCGACCGCCCGGCGGGGGCGGTGTCGTGGTGGTTGGCGGGGTCGTCGTAGGCGGTGTCGTGGTCGTGGGGGGTGTGCCCCCGGCCGCACACGACCCACCGTTGAGCTTGCAGTTCGACGGGGCGGCGTACGAACCCGAGTACGCCACGTTGAAGCCGAAGCTCGCGCTACCGCCGTTGGCGACGTTGCCGTTCCACGTGTTCTTCACCGTGACGTGCTGGCCGGACGCCGTGTAGCTGCCGTCCCACAGCGACGAGATCTTCGCACCCGTTGGCAGGTCGAACTCGACGGTCCAGGTGGCGAGCGTCGAGCCGGAGCCGTTGGCGATCGTGTACTTGCCCTCGTACCCGGTGCCCCAGTCGGAGCCCTTCGAGAAGGTCGCGGACACGCCGCCCGCCGCGTTCGCCGGGGCGATCACGAACATCGCGCCGATCGTGGCGGCCGCGGCCGCCAGCCCGAGTGCGGGCAACCACCGGCGCCTCATGACAGGCCGTTCTTCATCGCGGTGATGAGCTCGCCGCCGGTGGTGTCGCCGGTCAGCTCCCAGAAGAAGGCGCCGCCGAGACCCTGCTGCTTGGCGTAGGACATCTTGCCGCCGATGGTCGACGGGGTGTCGTAGCTCCACCAGTTGCTGCCGCACTTCGCGTACGCGGTGCCGGCGAAGGTGCCGGTCGACGGGCAGGTGTTCTTGAGCACCTTGTAGTCCTCGATGCCCTGCTCGTAGGTGCCCGGCGCGGGGCCGGTCGCGGTACCACCCGGGGCGTCCTGCGTGACGCCGGTCCAGCCGCGGCCGTAGAACCCGATGCCCAGCAACAGCTTGCTCGACGGGACACCCTTGCTCTTCAGCTTCTGGATGGCCGCGTCGGAGTAGAAGCCCGGCGTCGGGATGCCGTTGAAGTTGGTCAACGGCGAGTGCGGAGCGGTCGGGCCCTGCGCGGCCCAGGCGCCGAAGTAGTCGTAGGTCATCACGTTGTACCAGTCGACGTACTGCGCGGCGCCGCCGTAGTCGGCGACGTCGAGCTTGCCGCCGTTGCTGCCGTCCGCGGTGATCGCCGAGGTGATCAGGAACGACGAGCCGAACTTCGAGCGCAGCGCGCCCATCAGGTTCTTGTAGGCCGCGGCACCGCTGGTGTCACAGGAAAGACCGCACGCGTTGGGGTACTCCCAGTCGATGTCGATGCCGTCCCAGATGTCCGCCCAGCGCGGGTCCTTGAGCAGGTTGTAGCAGGACTGCGCGAACGCGGCCGCGTTCTGCGACGCCTGCCCGAAGCCGCCGGAGTAGGTCCAGCCGCCGAACGACCAGATCACCTTGAGGCCCGGGTGCAGCTTCTTCAGCTTGCGCAGCTGGTTGAAGTTGCCGGCCACCGGCTGGTCCCAGGTGTCGGCGACACCGTCGACGCTGCCCGCGGCGTCGTAGGTCTTCTGGTAGTCGGCGTACGGGTCGTCGTTCGCCGTGCACTGGCCGTTCTTGACGTTGCCGAACGCGTAGTTGATGTGCGTCAGCTTGCTCGCCGAGCCCGAGGTCTCGATGTTCTTGACGTGGTAGTTGCGCCCGTAGACGCCCCACTGCACGAAGTAGCCGACGTTCTTCAGCCCGCCCGGCGGGGGCGGCGTGGTCGTCGTCGGCGGGGTGGTGGGCGTGGTCGGCGTCGTCGGGGTGGTGGTCGGCTGCGTCGGCGTCGTCGGCGTCGTCGGCGTGGTGGTCGGGGTGCCGCCGCCGGCGTCACAGGAACCGCCGTTCAGCTTGCAGTTCGCCGGGGCCGAGTAGGTGCCGGAATAGCTGACGTTGAAGCCGAAGCTGGCGGTGGCGCCGTTGCCGACGTTGCCGTTCCAGGTGTTCTTGACGGTGACGTGCTGGCCGGACGCGGTGTAGCTGCCGTCCCACAGCGAGCCGATCTTCGCACCGGAAGGCAGGTCGAACTCGACCGTCCAGCTGGGCAGCGTCGAGCCCGAGCCGTTGCTGATCGTGTACTTGCCCTCGTACCCGGTGCCCCAGTCGGAGCCCTTGCCGAAGGCGGCGCCGACGCCACCGGCGGCGCTCGCCGGCACGGTGACGAGGCCGACCGCGATCGCGCCGACCGCGGTGAAGAGACCGAGGAGGTGCCATCTCTTTCTGGACATCGCTCTCCTTTGAGCCAGGTGCAGGATCGACACCGCCGGCGGGGACCAGGGCGGTGTTTTGCGCCGTTTGCCCAAAC
Organism: Amycolatopsis sp. NPDC024027; assembly: GCF_040638975.1. Taxonomy (NCBI): domain Bacteria; kingdom Bacillati; phylum Actinomycetota; class Actinomycetes; order Pseudonocardiales; family Pseudonocardiaceae; genus Amycolatopsis; species Amycolatopsis sp. NPDC024027. Next base: position 778,689 of record NZ_JBEZYY010000002.1, on the reverse strand, counting down.
GTTACGTGGTCCAGACCAATTAGGGAAGCGTCACCACGCAGCGTGGCCAGTGGTCAAGACCAGTGCTCGGTACCGCCGTCACACTGGTCCAGTCCGGTTACGCAGCGGAGCGATCACCGCTGGCTGTCGCAGCCGATGCAGCGGTAGCCGCGGCCGATCAGCGCCACCAGCCCGGCGACGACGACTCCGCCGACGGCCCAGAACCCGGCCCCCACGATGTTGGTGGGGTGCGGGATGCCGCCGTGCGCCGCGGCCAGCACGCCGCTGCCGGCGACGGCCTTCGCGATGCCCCCGAGCGCGATGGCGATGGCGAGCACCGCCCAGAACGCCGAGATCGTCGCGACGAAGTAGCGTCCGCCGCAGTTGCGGCAGGGACGCTTCCGGAAAACGGTTGCCTGTGCCATGAGACCCCTCCTCGCGTTACGCACCGGCTGTCGGCGGGTGCGTAAAGCAGAGGGGTCTCCCGGCCCGCTGATACCGGGCCGGGAGGGCTACTCCGAAGGCCAGTTCCCGAGGATGACGGGCTTGTCGCCGGACTGCCCCGGGAGCGGGATGCGCGGCAGCGACGGAGGGATCACCTTCTTGATCGCGTCCTCGGCGGAGCGCGCGCCCCCGGCGAACGCCTTGGCGAGCAGGCCCGACACCTTCGCCGCGGCGAAGGACGCGCCGCTCCACGTGCTGTAGCTGAACGTGTCCTGCTCGACGAGCCCCGGAATCCTGCGCAGCACGCTGGGGCCGAGGACCCCGCAGCCGCCGGCGAACACGTCGACGCCGTCCCACCAGCTGCAGAAGCTCGCCCTCGGCGGCCGCAGACCGGGAACCGGTGTCACGGATTCGTCGGTCGCCCCCACCGCGATCAGCCGCGGAAAATATTCGGTGAACGCGGCGGGCCAGTGCCGGTCGGCGGTCCACCGGTTCGCCACCGCCGTGACGACCACGACGCCGGGTTTTTTGCCGAACAATTCCTCGAGCGCGCTCTTCAGTTCGACCGGCTCCTGCTTTTCCTCCGCCGCCTCGCCGAAGAACGACAGGTTGACGACCCGCAGGTTGTCCACCCCGGCGAGCGCCCGGATGCAGTCCGCGACGACCTGATCGGACTTCCGGGCGTCCGAGAGGTCCAGCCCGCGGCGCATGTCGATCTGCACCGTCGGGGCCTCGTGCTTGATCAGCCCCGCGACGAACGTGCCGTGGCCGTCGAACCGGCCCAGTTCCAGGAGGTCCTCCGGCAGGACGTCCTCGTTGCCTTGCCAGCCGTCGACGAGGTTCTTTTCGATGTACGGGTGCGGCTTTCCCCCGAGCACGACCACGCCGGTGTCGACCACTCCGACGACGACGTCGGCGGAAACTTCGACGTCCCGTTCGATCAGCTGCTTCAGGCTGTGGAGCTGCAGTGTCGCAGCGCCGCCCTGTCGTCCGCCCTGGTCGGTCATCGGTTGCCCTCCTGATGCGCCGAAGTGGTTTCGCGCGATACAGATAATGTGACGACCCCGTTTGATACAGCGTAGCCGGAAAGCCGAGGCGGAAATGACCAGCGAGGAGGGCGGTGAGAATCTGCGCCGCGCCCTCGACGCCGTCGACCTCGCCTACACCGCGCCGCCCCGGGCGTGCCGGCTCGCGAAGCTCGTCCTGGCCGCCGCGGGTGACGACCGCGAACCGGTGGCCGTCGCCGAGCGGGCCCTCGGGATGGCGCACACCGCGCTGGGCGACCTGGCCACGGCCGAGCGGTACCTGCTCGCCGCGGTCGGGACCGCGGAAGCGGCGGGACTGGCCGTCCGGGCGGCCGAAGCGCGGGGATCGCTGGCCTACCTGCGGTCGCTGACCGGCCGGTTCGACGACGCGCTCGCGCAGCTCGACCGGGCCGCGCCCGCCCTGCACGGCTCGTCCCGCGCGCGGCTGCGGATGCTGCGGGCACTGGTGCTGACCGAGGCCGGCCGGTTCGACGAGGCCGCGGCCGGGTACGGCGACGCGCTGGCCGTGCTGCGGCGGTCCGGCGGGGACGCGGTGCTGGAGGCCGACATCCGCAACAACCGCAGCCTCGTCCACGTGCACCGGCGGGACTGGCGGGCCGCCGAGGAAGACCTCGACCGGGCCGAAGCCGCGTACACGGCCAACGGGTATCCGGGCAAGAACGCGACCGTCCACCACAACCGCGGGCTCGCCGCCGTCGCCCGCGGGGACCTGCCGGCCGCGCTGGCCGCGTTCGACGAAGCCGCCGAGCAGTACCGGGATTCGGGGCGGGACCCGGGACTGCTGCCGATCGAACGGGCCGAAGCACTGCTCTCGGCACTGCTGGTGCAGGACGCGCGGCAGGCGGCCGAGCTGGCGGTGGAGCGGTTCGCCGGCCAGCGCAACGCCGTGGACCTCGTCCAGGCCCGGCTGCTGCTCGCGCGCGCGGCACTGCTCGACGGGGACATCGAGGTGGCGGTTGAGCAGGCCGAACGGGCGCGGCGGTCCGCGATCGGGCAACGCCGCCCCGGTTGGGCGGCCCTCGCCGGCTACCTCGCACTGCGGGCGCGCTGGGAAGGCGGCCACCGCGGCGAAGCCGTGATCCGCGCGGGCCGCCGGTCGGCCGCGGCCCTGCTGCGCGCGGGCTGGGTGGTGGAGGCGCTGGACGCGCGGCTGATCGTGGCCCGGACCGCGCTCGAGGCCGGCCGCGTCGCCGTCGCCCGGCGCGAACTCGCCCACCCGGCGTTCGCGCACCGCGGCCGGCCGGCGGAGCAGCAGGCACGGGCGTGGCACGCGCGAGCCCTGCTTCGGTTGTCCGAAGGGGACCGGGCCGGCGCGGAAACCGCGATCCTGGCGGGGATCCGGGTGCTCGAGCGGTTCCGAGCGGGCCTCGGGGCCACCGAACTGCGGGTGCACGCGGCGGGCCACGCCGGCGAGCTCGCCCGCCTCGGCCTGCGGCTCGCGATGGAGTCCGGGGACCCGGAGGCGGTGCTGACCTGGCTGGAGCGCTGGCGCGCGGGGGCCCTGTTGCTGCGGCCCGCCCGGCCGGTGGCCGACGCCGAACTGGGCCGGCAGCTCGCCGAGCTGCGCCAGGTCGTGGCCGGGCTGGGCGCGGCCGCGGAGGGCGGCGGCGATCCGGTGGTCCTGCTGCGCCGGCAAAAGGCCCTCGAGTCGGCGATCCGGCGGCGCTCCCACCGCGTCAACGGGGATCTCGGCGCGCGGATCGGGGCGCTGGACTCCGTCGCCGGGCTGCGGGCCGCGCTGGGCCCGGCAGCGCTGGTGGAGTACGTGGCCGCGGACGGCGAGTTGCACGCCGTCGTCGTCCGCGCGGCTTCGGTCCGGCTGCACCGGCTGGGCGCGGTCGCCGAGATCGAGCAAGCCTTGACGGCACTGCGCTTCGGCCTGCGCCGGCTCGCCTACGGCACGGCGACCGCGCTCCCGGCCGGCCCGGGTCTGGTCGAGCACCAGGCCGCGGTCCTGGACCGGTGGCTCGTCGAGCCGCTGCGGCCGGACCTCGGCGACGGCCCGCTGGTCATCGTGCCGACAGGCGCCTTGCACGCGATGCCGTGGGCGGTGCTGCCGTCCTGCGCCGGTCGCCCGGTGTCGGTGACGCCGTCGGCGGCGCTGTGGCTGCGCGCCGGCACCGCGGCCACGGGCTCGACCGGAGCCCGGGTGTTCGCCGCGGGCCCCGGCTTGCCGCACTCGGTCGCCGAAGTCGTGACGCTGGCGAGCCGCTACCGAGGCGCCCGGAGGTTCACGGGCCGCAACGCAACGGTCGCAGCGGTGACGGCGGCCCTCGACGGCGCCGAGCTGGCCCACATCGCGGCCCACGGCCGGTTCCGCGCGGACAACCCGCTCTTTTCGGCCCTCCAGCTGGTCGACGGCCCGTTGACGGTCTACGACCTGGAACGGCTGCCCCGGCCCCCGAAGCACGTCATCCTGTCCGCGTGCGAGTCCGGCCTGTCCGTGGTCCGCCCCGGCGACGAGCTGCTCGGCTTGGCCGCGGCCCTGCTCGCCATGGGCGCGACGAGCCTGATCGCGAGCGTGGTCCCGGTTCCGGACGAGGCGAGCCACGCCCTGATGCTGCGCCTGCACAGCCACCTCCGCGGCGGCGCAACCCCGGCCACGGCGCTGGCCATGGCGCGCCGGGACTTCCGGAACACCGGCCCGGCCACGAAGGCCGCGGCCTCGGGCTTCCTCTGCTACGGCGCCGGTTAGCCACGGCCCACCCGAACGCCGTTTCCGGCCGCGAAGGCATTACCCGGTCACCCGAAACACATTTCGGCCCGCGGAGGCCAGTGGCCGGACAAGCCGCTACACGAGAAAGACAAAAAGGCCCCCTCGTAAGAGGGGGCCTTTTGCTGTCTCAACCAGACGTGCGCCCGAAGGGATTCGAACCCCTGACCTTCTGATCCGTAGTCAGATGCTCTATCCAGCTGAGCTACGGGCGCGTGTTCAGTTGTAACCTAGCACCCGGCGAACCGGGCACCAGCGGAGGCTCCGGGATTTGAACCCGGGAGGGGGGGTTACCCCCAACCGCATTAGCAGTGCGGCGCCATAGACCAGACTAGGCGAAGCCTCCTGGGCCCAACGACCACTGCTCAGATAGGTTACACACCCCTCGGACCCCCTTCGACAGCACCCCCCTCACGCTCGGCGCAGCAGCCTGAGCAGGCGCGGAGAGCGGCCGCCAAGGCCTTCGGCCTCGAACGTCGCGATGCCGACGCGCGGGAGTTCGCGCACCCCCGGATACACCAAGTAGCGAGGTACCCAGCGCGGCTGGAACTTCGCGTTGAAGCGGTACAGCGTCTCGATCTGGATCCAGCGCGAGAAGAAGTGCAGCACCTTCGCCGCCGACTTGGCGACCGGGCCCGCGCCGATGCGCTGCCCCTGTTCCATCAGCGCGCGGAACGCCGCGAAGTTCAGGGAGACCTGTGAGACGCCGTGGCGGCTCGCCGCCAGCAGGAGCTCCGAGATCATCAGCTCGTTGACGCCGTTGTCGGCCGTGCGGTCGCGGCGCATGACGTCCAGGGAGAGCCCGGCCGGTCCCCACGGCACGAACTGGAGCACGCCGCGGACGCGGCCGCCCTGCTCGGCTGTCACCAGCACGGAACGGGGGTCGCCCATGCGGCCTAATGCCATCGAGAAGCCGCGCTCGGTGTCCGTGCCGCGCCAGTTGGCCGCCAGGACCTCCAGTTCGGCCAGTTCGCCGGGACGCAGGTCCTCGGCCCGGCGCACCAGCACCTTGTAGCCCGCGCGCTTGGTGCGGGCCGCCGCCTGGCGGACGCCGCGCATGGTGCGGCCGTCCAGGGTGAAGCCGGCCGCGTCGACGACGGCTTCGTCGCCGATCTCCAGGACCTCCAGGCCGAACCGGGCCCAGACCGTGGCGCCGAGCTCGGAGACGCCCATCGCCGCCGGGACCCAGCCGCCGCGGCGGCAGACCTCCAGGTACTCCTCGATCGCGCCCGGCCAGGCCTCGTGGTCGCCCAGCGGGTCGGCCGAGCAGAGCGCGACCCCGGCGATCACGCGGTAGGTGACCGCGGCCTTGCCCGTCTTCGAGAACACCGCGAACTTGTCCCGCCGCAGCGCGAAGTACCCGAGCGAGTCCCGCTCGCCGTGCTCGTCCAGCAGCCGGCGCAGCCGCGCGACCTCCTCGTCGCTCAGCCGCGGCGCCGGCTCGGCCGAGCGCAGCAGGAAGTACGCCGAAACCAGGAGGGCGGCGAGGCCGAACAGCAGGCCGACGGCGGCGGTGAGGTCCTCCAGCCACATCTGGTGGAACACCGCGGGGCCGCTGGCGGCGACCAGCGCGAGCGCCGACTCCGCGAGCCGGTCGCCGAAGCCCATCGGCTCCAGCGCCGCGCGGGGCGCCACGGACAGCAGGATGACGTTGATCACGAACCCGGCCATCGCCAGCTGGACGAAGACCCGCACCGCCCGCCAGCGCCCGACCACCGGGTCCGGCTTCGCCACGAAGTAGCGCCGGTTCGCGATCAGGCCCACCAGCAGCACCACCGACACCAGGCCGGCGCCGAAGACGTGCTTCAGCCCGAGGTGCGACATCGTGAGCAGCACCGTCGCGCCGACCGCGAGCTGCCAGGCCCGGCGCTTGCGACGCCGGAGCCCCGCGGCGAGCATCACCAGCAGCACGCCCATGACCAGCGCCACGGTCGCGGCGGCGACCGTGGCCTCCTGCGGCAGCTCCAGCCACTCGGCCAGGTGCCCGCGCAGGCTGCGCCGCCCGGCCGGGATCAGGATCGAGCCCAGGGTCATCAGCCCCGCCAGCCGGGTCACCCAGGTGATCACCCCGACCGTGGTGGCCCCGGCCGCCTTCCAGGTGATCTGCGCGCGTGTCCCCGTCACCACCTGTACAACCCGCCGTGGATGATCATGCTTCCCCCATCTACCCCCCGGCGAGCTCCACGAACGGCGCCAGCGCCGCCGGGTTGGCCAGCGCGTCACGGCTGACGGCCCGGTCGGGAGCCACACCGGCGAGGATCTTCTTCACCGGTACCTCACACTTCTTACCGTTCAAGGTACGAGGAATCTCGGAAACCACGACAAACCGATCGGGTACATGGCGCGGTGACAGCGCGCTACGAAGCTCCTTGCGCAGCCGCGGCTCGACGTCTTCGAGCGCGACGCCGCCGGCGAGCACCACGAAACAGATCAGCTGGCCATCCTCGTTCCCGGCCGCCGAGGTGTCCACGACCAGGGAATCCGCGATCTCGTCGTAGCCTTCGACGACCCGGTAGAACTCCGCCGTGCCCATCCGGACGCCGCCGCGGTTGAGCGTCGAATCGCTGCGGCCGTAGATCACCGCCGAGCCGCGGTCGGTGATCCGGATCCAGTCCCCGTGGCGCCACAGCCCGGGGTACATCTCGAAGTACGCCTCACGCAGCCGCGAGCCGTCGGGGTCGTTCCAGAAGAACACCGGCATCGACGGCATCGGCTTCGTGATGACCAGCTCGCCGACCTGCTCGACCACGGCGTTGCCCGCGTCGTCGAACGCGTTCACGGCGGCACCGAGTGCCGGGCAGGACAACTCGCCCAGCCACACCGGAACGTCGGGCGCCGACGCGACGAACGCCGCGCACAGGTCGGTGCCGCCGGAGACCGAGCAGATCTGGACGTTCTTCCCGACCTCGTCGACGATCCACCGGAAGCCTTCGACGCTCAGCGGCGCACCCGTGGAGCCCAGCGCGCGCAGGCCGGTCAGGTCGTAGCGCCCGGCCGGCTCGAGGCCGGCCTTGAGGCAGCTCTGGATGAACGGCGCCGACGTGCCGAAGTAGGTGACACGGTGCTGCTCGGCCAGGTGCCAGAGCGCGTTCAGGTCCGGGAACCCCGGGCTGCCGTCGTAGAGCACGATCGTGGTGCCGACCAGCAGGCCGGAGACGAGGAAGTTCCACATCATCCAGCCGGTGGTGCTGAACCAGAAGAACCGGTCGCCGGGCCCGAGGTCGGTCTGCAGCGCGAGGGCCTTGAGGTGCTCCAGCGTGATGCCGCCGTGCCCGTGCACGATGCCCTTCGGCAGGCCGGTCGTCCCCGACGAGTACAGCACCCACAGCGGGTGCGCGAACTCGACCGGCTCGAACAGCAGGGGCGCGCCCGCGTGCTTCGCGAGCAGCTCGTCCCAGTCGAGCGCGCCGTCCATCCGGCCCTCGCCGACGTACTCGACGAGCACGGTCGCGGCGAGCGACGGCAGCTGCGCCTGGAGGTCGGCGATCGTCGTCCGGATGTCGAACTGGCGGCCGTTGTACGCGTAGGCGTTGACCGCGAAGAGCACTTTCGGCTCGATCTGCACGAACCGGTCCGCGACCGCGCGGACGCCGAAGTCCGGCGAGCAGGACGACCAGATGGCCCCGATGCTCGCCGCGGCGAGGAACGCGACCAGCGTCTGCGGGCAGTTCGGCGCCAAGGCGACGACCCGGTCGCCCTTGCCGACGCCCAGTTCGAGGAACGCGGCCCGGGCCGCGGCGACCTGCGCGCGAAGCTTGCCGTACGTCAGGTGGCTCGCGAAGCCGTCTTCGCGGTGGAAAATGACGGCTGTCTCGTCGTCGGCCTTCGCGGCGCCCGCGACGCCGGGGGTGAGCGCATGCTCGGCGTAGTTGAGCGTGCCCCCCTCGAACCAGACGGCGTCCGGCATCCCGCCCGAAAGCACCTCACCCGGCTGGTCGTGCCAGCGGACGCCGAGGAAGTCCGCGACCGCCGCCCAGAAGTCCGGGCCGCGCTCGACCGAGAACTCCCACAGCGAGCGGTAGTCGTCCACCTCCACACCGCGCTCGCCGCGCAGCCACCGGCGGAAAGCTTCGATCTTGGTGTCGGCAACATGGCCCGGCTCGGGGCGCCAGAGCACTTCGGGGGCGTCGGCGGTGTGCGTCACGCCCCGAGCCTAATCCCTCGGATCCGGAAGTCACCGTGGTCGGAACCGACATGGAACACCCGCGAACAGTGGCGCCCGCACACACTTACCGCAGGTGCGCGTCGAACCAGTTGAGCGTGCGCTGCCAGGCCTCCGCCGCCGCACCCGGGTCGGCGTCGAAGCGGTGGTTCGCGCCCGGGTAGTGGACGACGTTCGTGGCGACCTTCGCCGACGCGGCGGCGTCGCGCAGGCGCTCGACTTCGGCGCCGCCCGCCTCGTCGCCGGCGTCGCCGTACATGCCGAGCCACGGGCTGGTGAGCCGCCCGGCGATCTCGACCAGCGCGGGGAGTTCGACGGACTGCTGCCCGCCCACGCTGACCGCGGCACCGAGCTTGCGGTGCGACGCGACGACGAGGGCCGCGCTGCCGCCGAGGTCGAAGCCCATCACGCCGAGCAGGTCGGCCTGGACGCCCCGCTCGACCAGCCAGGCGAGGGTGAGGTCGGTGGCGTCGAGCAGGTCCTGCTGGGTGAGGCGCTCGTTCTCCAGGTGCGGGGTGACGGTCAGCCAGCCCTCGGTGGCGAGGCTGGCGAGCAGCAGCCTGACCCCGTCCGTGACGCCGTCGGCTTCGTGGAGCACCACCAAGCCGCCGCGCAGCGCGCCCTCGGGTTCCGAAAAGGTCAGGCGCAGGGTGCGGCCGCCGGTGCGCTGGTAGTCCACGGTGGAGGTCGACGTCATTGCTTCACCCAACCACCTGGAGGTGAGCGGGAGGAAGCCCGGTGACGCAGGTCGCCGAGGCCGGCCCGCCTGAAGGCGGTCGCGGGGCGGCGGCCGGAAAAGATACGGTGAGCGGGTCGTCCCGCCGATCTCCAGGAGCGCCGAAGATGCCGTCCGTGTCCCCGCGTCCCGATCTCGAATCGTTGCCGAAATACGTCCCCGGCCGGACGATCGAAGGCGCGATCAAACTGGCGAGCAACGAGGTGCCCGGCGGTGCGCTGCCGAGCGTCGCGCAGGCGATCGCCGAGGCCGCGGCCGGGATCAACCGCTACCCGGACACCGGCTCGCAGGCGCTGCGCGAGCGGCTGGCGCGCGAACTGGACGTGCCGGTGGAGCGCGTCGCGATCGGCTGCGGCTCGGTGTCGCTGTGCCAGCAGACGATCCAGGCCGTGTGCGCGCCCGGCGACGAGGTCATCTTCGGCTGGCGCTCCTTCGAGGCGTACCCGATCGTCACGCAGGTCGCGAACGCCGTCTCGGTGAAGGTCCCGATCACCGAGGGCCAGGAGCTCGACCTCGACGCCATGCTCGCGGCGATCACCGACCGGACGCGGGTGGTGTTCATCTGCAACCCGAACAACCCGACCGGGACGGCGGTGCGCCGCGCCGAGCTGGAGCGGTTCATGGCCGCCGTGCCCGAGCACGTGCTGGTCGTGCTGGACGAGGCCTACAAGGAGTTCGTCACCGATCCCGAGGTGCCCGACGGCGTCGAGTACACGCACAGCCGGTCGAACGTCATGGTGCTTCGGACGTTCTCGAAGGCGTACGGCCTTGCGGGCCTTCGCGTCGGTTACGCGGTCGCCCCCGAGCCGATCGCGGACGCGCTTCGCCAGGTGTACGTGGCCTTCTCGGTGAACATGCTGGCCCAGGTGGCCGCGCTGGCGTCGCTCGACGCGGCCGACGAGCTGCTGGCCCGCTGCCAGGAGATCGTCGTCGAGCGCGGCCGGGTGCGGGAAGCGCTGCTGGAAGCGGGTTACCGGGTGCCGGACACGCAGGCGAACTTCGTCTGGCTGCCGCTCGGTGACCAGGCGGTCCCGTTCGCCGAGCACGCGCTGGACCGCAAGCTGGTGGTGCGCCCGTTCGCCGGCGACGGCGTCCGCGTGACCATCGGGACCCGCGAAGAGAACGACCTCTTCCTGGCCGCGGCGCGCGAATTCAGCTCGCGAACTGCTTGACCACCAGCTGGATGACGGCGGCGACGCCGATCACCACGATCACGCCGCGCAGCACCGCCGGCGGCAGCCTCCGGCCGATCTTCGCGCCGAGGAAGCCGCCGGCGGTCGAGCCGACGGCCAGCCACAGCACGACGGCCCAGCTGATCGGCGCGACGAACGCGTAGATGAGCCCGGCGACGAGGTTGACGACGGCGGCGAGCACGTTCTTGACGCCGTTGAGCTTCTGCAGCGGCTCCGACAGCAGCATCCCCATCACGGCCATCAGCATCACGCCCTGCGCAGCGGTGAAGTACCCGCCGTAGATGCCGATGAGGAAGATGAAGAACATCAGCAGCGGCCCGGGTTTGTGCTCGGTCCCGTTCTGCTCGCGCCGCTCCGCGACCCACTTCGAAACCTTCGGCTGGATGATCACGAGGACCACGGCCAGGCCGACGAGCACGGGAACGACGGCTTCGAACGCGTCCTTCGGCAGCGAGAGCAGCAGGATGGTGCCGCCGATGGCCCCGAGGAAGGACGCGACGGCGAACTTGGCGGTCTGGCGCCAATAGCCGGTGAGCTCGTGCCGATAACCCCAGGCACCGCTGAGCGTGCCGGGCGCGAGGCCGATGGCGTTCGAGGTGGTGGCGGTCACGGGCGGATACCCGAGCGCGACGAGCACGGGGAAGGTGACGAGCGTCCCCGACCCCACGACGGCGTTGATGGTCCCCGCCCAGATCCCGGCGACCACGATGATCAGGGCGTGCCACCACGTCATGAAGCAATCACGTGCGGAGCCTAAGCACCGTGGGCCACTCCCGCGACGCAGATGTGTCAGGTCAGACAGTCACCTCCGGCGTGAAGACGCAGAACTCGTTGCCCTCCGGGTCCGCCAGCTGGTCCCAGCCGGTGTCGCCGCCCCGCTCGCGGATCAGCGTGGCGCCCATCGCCACCAGCTCGGCCGGGTCGCCGAAGACGTCCAGGTGCATGCGGTTCTTGACCGTCTTGGGTTCCGGCACCGGGTTGAGCCAGATCAGCGGCCCGCGGCCGGCCGGGTCGACGATCGGGACCGGCCAGTCGTCCGGGCGGGTGTCGCCGGTCAGCGCGTCGCGGCGGACGTAGCCGAGCGCGCGGCACCACCAGTCCGCCAGTGCCTGGTGGTCGTTCGCGTCCAGGGCGAGGTCCTTGAACCGTGCGGTCATGCCGCTCCTTCCGGGACGTGCGCGGGGACGACGTCGGACACCACGCGCCAGCCGAGTGCGCGGTACAGCCCGCGGCCGGCCTCGGATGCCAGCAGCGCGCTCGACCCGGCTCCCGCCGCCTCGCCCAGCCGCTGCATCACCACCCGGCCGAGGCCGCGGCGCCGGTGCGCCGGCTCCGTCTCGATCTTGTCGAACACCGCGACACCGCCGGCCACCGCGATCCGGCCCCGGGCCGCCGGTTCCCCGCCGGCGGACACGACCACGTCCCACGCCGGCCCGTCGCCGGTCACCGTCACCGCATACCCCGGCGGCACGGCGACCGGGGGCATCGGCCCCTCGAACGCCATCAGGTACTCCGTCTCGCCCGCCGTCCACGCCGGGGTCAGGGCCGGCAGGACCGCGGACCGCGAGCCGCAGGTCTTCAGCCACGTGCCCGGCGCGGCCACCGTGCGGGCCCGAGCGGAAACGGTCGCCGGAGCGCGCAGCAGGTAGCGCACCCGGTGCCCCGGCAAGCCGACCTCGACGCGGTACCCGTCGAGCTCGGCGACCGGTGCCGGCGTCGCCCGCGACACCGCCCAGCCGCGGACCCAGGCCCCCAGGATGTCCATGCCGGTGATCATGACAGCCACCCCCGACAATTTCCCGAGCCGAGCGGATGAGCCCGGTCGGACCGGGGCTAGATCATGGCCCGGACCTGCCCGAGGAGCGCCACGGCGTCATCGAAAGCGCCGGAGCAGCCGGCGTTCTTCCCGCTGCGGACGGCACCATTGCTGGTGAACCACGCTTCGCACCCCTGCAGGATTTCCGCCCGCCGGCCGATCTCGTCGAGCTTCTGGACCGCGTCCGCGTAGCGGGACGCGTCCGGGTCGGCCTTGATCTTGGCCTGCGCCTCGGCGACGCCGGACCGCAGGACGGCCGCGGAGGAAGAACAGCGGGCCAGATCCGGCACGCAGGAAGCCAGCACGCTGCCGATCGCATCCAGCTTGGCGGCCTCTGCTTCCCCGAGGACAGCCGCCAAGGATCGCGCCGTCGTGGGCGTGGCCGTGGTCCGCGGCGCGGTCGCGGGCGTCGCCGGGGCCGGCGGTACCGCACCGCCGCAGCCGGTGAGCAGGAGACCGAGCGCCCCGATCCCGGCCAGGCGCAGCTTGGTCATGTCACTCCCCCGGTCGTCGAGCCACGACGGTACGTCCGGGCCGCGGGGACCGGTCCCGCTGGGCGAGGCCCGCGAACCACGCGTCCTGCCGTGACCGTGACGGCCACCCCCGGCAGCTCCGCGAGCTGAGAAGATGAGCCCGTGGACAGTGAGCAGGTCTGGAGCGCGACCGTCGACCGCCTGCGGTCGCTGATCGACTCCGGCGAGCTGGCGCCGGGAAGCAGGCTGCCGGCCGAACGCGCGCTGTGTGAGGAACTCGGGATCAGCCGCGGGTCGCTGCGGCAGGCGTTGCGGGTGCTCGCCTCCATCGGGTACGTCCAAATCCGCGCCGGCTCCGGGACCTACGTCCGCGAGCAGCAGGAACAGCCGCTGCGGACCTGGTTCACCGAGCACGACCAGCTCGTCGAGAAGCTGTTCGACCTGCGCGCGACGGTCGAGCCCACGCTGGCCGGCCGGCTGGCGGAGCAGGCGACGGCGAAAGTGCTGAGCCGGCTCGAGGACAACGTCGCGGAGATGGCGCAGGCCGCCGAGGCCGGGGACATGCTGCACGTCATCGCCGCCGACGCCGAGTTCCACCGGGTGATCGCGCAGAACGCCGGGAACGACGACGTCGCCGGGCTGCTGCGGTCCGTGCTCGCCCTGGTCGGCGAGGAGCGGCGGGCGGCGCTGCGGCTGCCCGGGCAGATCCGCAAGGCCGTCGCCGACCACCGCGCCATCCTCGACGCCATCCGCCGGGCCGATCCCGCCGCCGCGCGCGAGCTGACCCTCAAGCACCTGGTGGACGCCAAGACCTACGCGCACGACTACGCCGCCCACCCCAAGACGCGCTAGGCTTTTCACAACGTTGTGAAACTTCTGGGGGTCGTGATGGAGAAGGTCCACTTCACCGAAGAAAAGGCCACCAACCTGGCGACGCTGTACGGCCGCGCGCTCGACTACCGCAGCCCTCACCCGATCCTCGGCGACAAGGCGGCCGACGACGCCGTCCGCCGGATCGACTACGACTTCACCAAGATCGGCATCTCCCCCGACCGCGCGGTGTCGGTCGTCCTGCGGGCGAAGCCGATCGACGACTGGGCCGCCGAATACCTGCGCGCCCACCCGGACGCGATCGTCCTGCACCTGGGCTGCGGCATGGACACGCGGTTCCAGCGCCTCGCGCCGCCGGCGACCGTCCACTGGTACGACGTCGACTACCCCGAGGTCATCGAGCTGCGCGAAAAGCTGTACCCCCAGGCGCCGAACCAGACGCACATCAGCTCGTCGGTGACCGACTTCGAGTGGCTCGAGCAGGTGCCATCGGACCGGCCGGCGCTGATCGTCGCCGAGGGCCTCACGATGTACCTGAAGCCCGAGACCGGCACCGAACTGTTCCGCCGGCTGGTCGAGAAGTTCCCGTCGGGCGAGCTGATCTGCGACCTCTTCAGCCGGACCGCCATCAAGACCCAGAAGCTCAACGCGCCGGTGCGCAAGGCGGGCGCGACGCTGTACTGGGGCGTCAACGACCCGCGCGAGCTGGAGCACTGCGGCCTCACGTGCGAGTCCTCTTTGGACGCCGGACACTGGGCCACCCCGGAGGTGCTGGCCAAGCTGGGCCCGATCACCCGGTTCCAAATGCGGATGCTGAAGGTCTTCCCGCCCCTGGCCCGGACCGCGCACATCGTGCGGTACCGCTTCTAACGCGACTCCAGCACCCGCGCCACGAACTTGTGCAGCTTCTCCTCCAACCGCGCGATGCGCTCCTCGAGCGTGAGCGTCTCGAACGGCTGCGGGACGTCGGACTTCAGGTCGCCGCGGACGTACCGGCAGCACGCCAGGTTGCCGCAGGCGTAGATGCCCAGCGTGTTGCCCTCGCGGCCGGGCTTCCCGGCGCGCTTGGCCGAGAACAGCGTGATGTCGGCGAGCCCGTGGATCGTGGTGCAGAAGCCGCAGATGTTGCTGCGCAGCCGTGACTTCGGGGGCGGAGCCGCGCGCAGGGCGAGCCCGACGACCTCACCGCCGTAGGGCAGCACGAGGTAGGCGCGCGCGGGTGCCTTCGGGTCGCGCCAGCCGAGGAACTCCCGCTGCTCCCACGGAATCTCTTCGGGCCGGGCGGGCAGCGTCACGCCCTTGGCCTCGCCGCGGGTGCAGTTGACGAACGAGGCCCGGATCTCGTCCTGGCCGAGGGAATCCATGATCCGCACCGTAGCCATCGGGGAAGAGCGGTGGCCACGCATTTTCGGCCGTACGATCAACGCCGTGCGCAAGATCGCCGTGAAGAACTTCCGGGTGGTGTTGCGGACCAGCCTGGGCTTCGCCGGGCTGGGCCTCGGCTCGAGCGTCGCCGGTTCCGGCGTGGTCGCGCTGCTGCTGGTGGTGCAGGGCCTGCCGAACGACGTCGGCGATCGCGGCTGGGTGCTCGGCCTGACCGCGGCCGGCATCGTCGCCGCGGCGCTGCTCGCCGGGACGCTGTGGACGGCGTGGCTGCAGCGCCGCACCGTGATCTGGTTCGTGCTCGGCCGCCCGCCGTCGGAGAGCGAGGCGCGGCGCGCGCTGCGGCTGCCGGTCGACATGGCGGTGGTCAGCGGCACGCTCTGGCTCATCGGCACCGTCGTCCTCACCGTGCTCGCCGGCACGCTCGGCTCGAGCGACGACGCCGTCGGCATGGCCACGGTGATCGGGCTGGGCGGCCTCACCACCGTCGGGCTCACCTACCTCGCCGCCGAGTGGGTGGCGCGGCCGGTGATGACGATCGCCCTGGACGTCCTGCCGCCGCGCGGCTCGCTGCCGGTCACCGTGCTGACCCGGCTGGTCGTCACCTGGGCGCTGGCCAGCGGCGTCCCGCTGGTGGGCGTGCTGCTCATCGCCACCCCGCCGGAGCTGGGCTCGGGCGACCACACCGCGAGCCTGGTCATGCTGTCGGTGATCGGCCTCGGCGTCGGCGCGATCGGCACGGCGCTGCTGGCCAGGGCGGTCGCGGCGCCGCTGCACCGGCTGCGCGTGGCGCTCGACGAGATCGCCCGCGGCAACAACGACGTCGCCGTGGACGTCGACGACTCCAGCGAGATCGGCCTGCTCCAGACGTCGGTGAACCAGCTCGCCGCCGGCCTGCGCGAACAGGCGCGGATGCGGGACCTGTTCGGCCGGCACGTCGGCGCCGAGGTCGCCCGGCACGCCCTGGAGTACGGCGCTTCCCTTTCGGGCGACGTCCGCGAGGTCACGGCGTTGTTCGTCGACGTCGTCGACTCGACCGCGCTGGCCTACCGCACCCCGCCGGAGGAGCTGGTCGGGAAGCTCAACCGGCTGTTCGCCGCGGTCGTCTCCGCGGTCAACGCGCGCGGCGGGCTGGTCAACAAGTTCCAGGGTGACGCCGCGCTGTGCATCTTCGGCGCGCCGACCCGGCTCGCGGACGCCCCGACGGCCGCGCTGGCCGCGGCGCGGGCGATCCGGGACGCGGTGCGCGAGGCCGGCGAGCTCGACCTCGGCATCGGCGTCTCCAGCGGCCCGGTGTTCGCCGGGCAGCTCGGCACCAGCAGCCGGCTCGAGTACACCGTGATCGGCGACGCGGTCAACGAGGCCGCGCGGCTCACCGAACTCGCCAAGGCGGTCCCGTCACGGGTGCTCGCCAGCGACGCCGTCGTCTCCGGCGCGTTGGCGGGCGAAGCCGCCCACTGGGAGAAGCACGGCGAGCTGGAGCTGCGCGGCCGCGCGGAGGCGACGCCGACCTGGACGACCGGCCCTCAGGACGGCTGATCCAGGTCCGGCCAGCGCAGCACGGTCGAACCCCAGGTCAGGCCGGCGCCGAACGCGCTGAGCAGGACGCGGTGACCGGGCACGAGGGTGCCGTCGGCGCGGGCGTCGGCCAGGGCGAGCGGGATGGACGCGGCACTGGTGTTGCCGACCCGGTCGATGTTGGCGACCACCGCGTCGGCGGGCATGCCGAGCTGCTTCGCCGTCGCCTGGAGGATCCGGATGTTCGCCTGGTGGCCGACGAAGCGGTCGACGTCGCCGACCATCCAGCCCGCGCGGTCCAGCACCGTGCGCGACGACTCCGCCATCCGCGCGCAGGCGTGGCGGAACACCGCCGTGCCCTGCATGGCGAGGAACCGGTCGGCCGGGGTGTCGGAAAGCCGCTTCCGGGCGCCGCCGGCCTCGACCCACAGCAGGTCGGCGTGTTCGCCCTCGCTGTGCAGGTCGAACGGGCCGAGCGCGCCCGGCTCGCCGGCCTCGCCCGCGCGCAGCAGGACCGCGCCCGCGCCGTCACCGAAGATCGGCACGGTGGTCCGGTCGGCGGGGTCGATGAGGGTGGTGAAGGTGTCGGCGCCGATGACGAGCACGCGCTCGGCCAGCCCGCCCGCGATGAAGCCGGCGGCCGTGGCGAGGGCGTAGACGAAGCCGCTGCAGACGGCGTTGACGTCGAAGGCCGCGGCCGTGCCGAGCCCGAGCCGGGCGGCGACCTGCGGCGCGCTGGCCGGGCAGGGCTGGTCGGGCGTGGAGGTGGCGAGGACGACGGCGTCGGCGGAGGTGCCCCCGAGCGCTTCGCGGCCGGCCCCGACCGCGAGATCCACAGTGGACTCACCGGGCCCGGCGACGCGGCGTTCGCGGATCCCGGTGCGGGTCCGGATCCACTCGTCCGAGGTGTCGAGCCGGGCGGCGATTTCGTGGTTGTCCAGGACTTTCGTCGGCAACCACGAACCGAGACCGGTCAACACGGCGGCAGGTGCGGGCACGGGAGAGCCTCCCCACGCCGGCGGGTTGGCGGAGCGACCGGCTGGTCTCCCACTTCTATGGGCTACCCCCTGGTAGACCCGTCAGTTGTGTTCCAGCTCACGTTAAAAGTTGTTTCATCTTCCCCCCGGAGGGAGTAGTGAGCGACGTCACGCAGGGGTGAACGGCGGCGAATTGTCGGGGGTGCCGGTTAGCCTGCTGGGGTGCGGACACCCGACCTCGACCAGCTGGACATCGCCATCCTCGCCTGCCTCCAGGCAGACGCCCGCACGATCGCCGAAACGATCGGCGCGAAGGTCGGGCTCTCGGCCGCGGCGGTGCAGCGGCGGATCAAGCGGCTGCGCGAGGCGGGCGTCATCGAGCGCGAGGTGGCGGTGCTGTCGCCGGAGGCGCTCGGACTGGGCATGACGTTCGTGGTGACGGTCGAAATGGAGCGGGAGAACCTCGCGGTCTTCGACGGGTTCCGCCGCCAGGTCCTGGCCGAGGACGCGATCCAGCAGTGCTACTACGTCACCGGCACGGCGGACTTCGTGCTGATCGTGACGTGCCCGGACATGGCGGGCTTCGAGGCGTTCACCCGGCGGATGTTCTTCGACAACCCGAACGTCCGGCACTTCACGACGAGCGTGACGATGGATCGCGTGAAGGTCGGCCTCAGCCTCCCGCTCGACCCGTAGGCCGGGGCGGGCGCCGGGAATTCGCCCGCGCTCCGTCACCACCTGTGTCCGCCTGAGCGCAAGGGGTATGTGCCCGGTGTTACACCACAATGGACGGATGCAACCGATCAAGTGAACGTGAGAGTTTCTCCGTCATGACCGTTGGCCCTGGTCATCTCCTTGCCGAACAGTTCGCGCCGCGCGAACCACCGCGAGACTCCAGGAGGGGCCGTGCACACCGACGCCGTACACCAGAGCCAGTTCGTGCTGCTGAACGAGAGCACCACGCCCGTCCTGTCGCGCCTGTCCTACCACGCCCACGAACCCTTCGCGGTGACCGTGGCCTTCCGGACCGAGCGCGGCCGGTGGATCGAGTGGACCTTCGCGCGTGACCTGCTCGTGGCCGGGCTCGACGAACCGGCCGGCCTCGGCGACGTCCGGATCCGCCCGGACCTCTCCGATGACGAAGACTTCCTCACCCTGGAAATCGAGTCACCGGACGGCTATGCGTCGTTCGAGCTCGAAGTCGAGGACGTCCGGACCTTCCTGGACGCGTCCACCGAACTGGTGCCGCTCGGCGAAGAGAGCGCGCACTTCGACGTCGACGGGCTGATCGAGGAGATCAGCAACGTCTGACCCCTGAACCTCCCATTCCCGCGGCGAGGAACAAGGGCGGGTTCCGGGCGCGCTGGAGGCGCCCGGAACCCGCCCTTTCGCTGTCTGCGGGAACTCAGCTGGTCTTCAGCGTGGCACCGGTGGCCGAAAGGGCGGCACCGATCGGGAAGAAGTACGTCACGGACGTGTTGCCGCCGGACAGGAGGCCCTGCGCCGAGTTGCCGGCGATGAAGCCGCCGCCCGAGTCACCGGCCGCCGAGCGGACGTTCGTCGCGGTCATCCCGTTGACCGTGCCTTCGGCGTAGCGGACGCTCTGGTTCTTGGCGCCGATGGTGCCGCAGGTCCAGCCGGTGGTCGAGCCGGCCTTGCAGACCGACGTGCCGGTCGCGGCGTTCGACGAGCCGCGCACCGCGGTGCCGTTGTTCATCTGGGCGACCGGGGTCCAGCTGCTGTTCGTGTTCACCCGCGCGTAGTCGCTGCCCGGGAAGCGGTAGGCGCCCCAGCTGCCGAGCGCGGCGCCGTTGGACCCGGTCAGCCGGCCGGCACCGGTGAGCGCGGCGCAGTGGCCGGCGGTGAGGAAGCCGGTGGTCGTCGAGAACCCGACGGAGCAGCGCGACGACCCGCCGATGTAGTAGGCGTCCCCGCCGCGGATGTTGGCGTAGGTGGTCGGCATCGACGCCGTTTCGCGGATCGCCACCGCGGCGGAGTCCACACCGGACTTGGCGAGGAACGCGGTCGCGGCGGCGCGCTGGCCCTGCAGCACGTCCAGGGTGACGCGGTTGGTGGCGTCGTCGACGCCCCAGCCGGTGATCGCGGCGGGCGCGGCCTTGTCGGCGGCGTTCAGCCTGTCCACAGTGGAGTTGAGCTGGCGGGCGCTGAACCGCACGACTTCGGCTTCCGCACCGGCTTCGCGGATCTGGCCGGCCAGCGCGGCGTTCGTCGTGGTGACGTGCGCCTTGCCCGTGGCGGCGTTGTAGGTGGCGCCGCCGAACGCGTCGCCGAGCGCCGCGGTGAGCGACTCGGTGACCTTGTTCGCCACGTCCTCGCTCTTCAGCCGCGCGAGCGCCTGGTCGTGAGTGAGGCCGAGGTCCCGCTGCATGGCGGGCACCATGTCCGGGTTCAGCAGGTCCTGGCCCGACGCGGGGACGGCGGTCGCGGCCAGCGCGCCCGTCGCCATCACCGCGGTGGCAGCGGCACCGAGAAGTCTCGCGATCTTCATGCTTCTCCCAAGTGGTTACAGTGGTTACGCGCGGCTCCGCATCGGCCACGCAGTGGTACTCCCCCGAGTGAGCGTCCCCGCAGTGGGCGTTACGGTGCAATCCGGGCGCCCGGCGAATGGGTATACGCATTTCACCAGGGACGAATCCCCTGCTCCGGCCGGACTCCGGCGCCGGGCGTCACCCGGTCGGACAGGTCCGTAAGTAGGGTTTCCGTGAACTACTTTCCGTAGCCGCCAGCAACACTCGAACGCGTGAAGCGACGTTCGAACGGGCCATCGGCCCGGGTTTCGCACGCACGGTGACCCGATCCCCCCGGATCCCGCAGCAAACCGGTGACGTTCGGTAGGCGGACGTGTGATGACAGCACCGGCCCCGTATTCGGTGAAAGGTTTACGGACGGATCAGCGCTGCTTAGGCTCCCGCGCTGTGTCCTCCGGGGCCAAGCCCCCTGGACCCCCAGGAGCAACGGTGTGCGCGTCGAGGAGGGTCATATGTGGCTGGCCACCCCCCGCCCCACCTCGGTGTCCGTCCGGTCCGGACCCGCCCGGCTGACCGGCCGCGACACCGAGCTCGACGCCATCGTCGCCGTGCTGAGGAGGCGCCCGGCCGCCATCCTCATCGAGGGCGAGCCGGGCATGGGCCGGACCCGGCTGCTCGCGGAGATCGGGCGCCGCAAGGAGTTCGACGGCGGCCGGGTGCTCGCCGGGGCCTGCCAGCCGCTGCGTGAACCGTTTCCCTACGGGCCCGTCCTGGAAGCGCTTCGCGCGGTCGGTGCCGCGCCGCTGGGGCCGCTCAGCCCGGTCGCCGGCGTGCTGCGGCCGTTGCTTCCGGAACTCGCGGAAGCGCTTCCCCCGCGGC
The DNA here is from genome assembly GCF_040638975.1 of Amycolatopsis sp. NPDC024027. Classification (NCBI taxonomy): domain Bacteria; kingdom Bacillati; phylum Actinomycetota; class Actinomycetes; order Pseudonocardiales; family Pseudonocardiaceae; genus Amycolatopsis; species Amycolatopsis sp. NPDC024027. Next base: position 758,050 of record NZ_JBEZYY010000002.1, on the reverse strand, counting down.
CCGACCCCCTCGCCGACCCGGTCGCCGAGCGCCACCGCGTGTTCCGCGCCCTGCGGGAGCTGCTGGCCGCCTGCGGGCCGGCACTCGTGCTGATCGACGATCTCCAGTGGGCCGACGAGGACACCCGCGACTTCCTGCGGTTCCTCGCCGGCACGATGCCGCCCGAGCTGGCGGTGGTCACCACCCACCGGTCCGCGCCCGATGCGGGGGCGGTGACCCGGGGGGCGGCCTTCCGCACCGATCCGGCGGTCCATTCCGCCCGTGTCGCGCTCGGCGCGCTCGACGTCGCGGCGGTGCGCGAGCTGGCCGCCGGCCTCCTCGAACTGCCCCGGGTGACCGACGACTTCGCGGCCAGGCTGCACGAGTGCACGGCCGGGATCCCGTTCGTCGTCGAGGAGACGCTGCGGGCGCTGAAGGAAGCGGCCGACCGGCTCCCGGTCGGCGAGGTCCTCTCCGACCGGCTGCTCGAAAACCTCGAAGTCCCGGTCCTGCTGCGGGAAGCCGTCACCGATCGGCTTTCCGCGCTGCCGGGGCCGGCGGTGCGGCTGGCCGGCGCGGCCGCGGTGCTCGGCGTCGGCGCCGAAGCCGACGTGCTCGGCGAACTGGCCGGCCTCTCCGGCGACACCCTCCGCACCGCGCTCCTCGACACCCTCTCCGGTGGGGTGCTCGGCGAGGTCGGCGACGGCAAGTACGGCTTCCGGCACCCGCTGGCGCGCAAGGCGGTCTACGACACCGTGAGCGGACCCGAACGCGCTTTGCTGCACGCGCAGGCGATCCGCGTGCTCGCCGCGCAGCCGTCCCCGCCGCTCACGCTGCTGGCCCGGCACTCCCGCGCCGCCGGCCGCGTCGACCAGTGGCGGCACTACGCGGAAGCCGCCGCGGACGAGGCGATCACGCGCGGCGAGACGTCCCGCGCGATCGACCTCCTGCAGTCGGTGCTCGCCGAACCCGGCCCCGCCCAGGCCGACGTCGGGCGCGTGGCGGGCAAGCTGAGCCAGGTCGCGCTGCGGGGGTTCCGCCCCGAGGTGCTCGGCACGCTGCAGCGCGTCCTCGAAGAGGTGACGCTGCCGCCGTCGGTCCGCGGCTCGATCCGGCTGAGCCTCGGCATGCTGCTGGTCCGGACCATCGGCGGCCTCGGCCGCGGCCGGCTGGAGGTCGAGCGCGCGGTCGGCGAGCTGACCGACCGGCCGGACCTCGCCGCTCGCGGGATCACCCTGCTCGCCCAGCCGATCGACGGGCTGACGCCGTTGTCGTGGCACGAATCCTGGCGCGCTCGCGCGGGCGAGGTGTACGAGCGGCTCGACGACCCCGAGCTGCGGCTCGCGCTGACCGCCGACCGCATCGCCGCCGCGTCGCACGTCGGCGACGGCTCGGCGTGGGCGGAGTTCGAAGCGCTGTCGGACACGGTCGGCACCGTGGCCGAGCGCGTCCAGCTGGCCCGGTTGTGGTGCAACCTGGCCGACGGCCAGTCCTGGGCCGGGCACCTCGACCGCGCCGAACGGCTGGTGACCGAAGGCGTCCGGCGGGCGACCGACGCCGGTGCGCTGTACGCGATCGGCTTGATCCAGGGCACCCGCGTCCGGCTGGACTGGGTGCGCGGGCGCTGGACCGGCCTGGCCGAGGCCGCCGAGCAGCTGCGGGACAGCTACCCGGAGCTCGGCCCGATCGTCATGGAGTCGTCACTGGTGCTCGGCGGGCTCGCGGCGGTGCGCGGGGAGTTCGCCGCGGCGCAGCGGCACCTGACCGCGGCGAGCGTGCACGCGCCGGACCGCGGCCCGATCCCCGTGGTGCTGTCGGCCGCCGGGGTGCTGATCTCGGTGCTGCTGGCGACGGACGACGTCGACGGCGCCTGCGCGGCGGCCGACACCGCGATGGCCGCGGCCGGGCGCAAGGGCGTCTGGATCTGGGCGGCCGCGCTGGTCCCGGTGGCGGCGCAGGCGTACGCGCGAGCCGGGCGCTGGCCGGAAGCCGACAACGTCGTCGAGGCGTTCGCGCGCGGCATCGAAGGCCGCGACGCGCCGGTGGCCGCGGCCGCGCTCGTGGCCGGCCGGGCGGTGCTGCTCGAAGCGCGTGGCAAGCACCTGGCCGCGGCGACGTTGTACGACGAAGCCGTGTCGGGTTACGCGGCCCTGCCGATGCCGTACCCCGCGACGGCCATGCGAGAACGCGCTTCGATGTGCCGCCTCGCGGCGGGCAACCGTTCGGCCGTCGACGAGCTGACCGCGGCGGCCGAGGCGTACGAGCAGCTCGGGGCGACCCGCGACGCCGGACGCTGCCGTCACCAGCTGCGCGAGCACGGCGCGTGGGCACCTTCCCAGCGCGGACGGCGCGGGTACGGGAGTGAACTCTCGCCGCGCGAGCGGGAAGTCGCGCGGATGCTCGCGGAGGGCCGGACGAACCGCGAGATCGCGGACGGGCTGTTCCTCTCGCCGCGGACAGTCGAACAGCACGTGGCGAAGGTGCTCCGCAAGCTCGGCGCCCGCTCGCGGACGGACGTGGCGAGGAAACTGCCCGGCGAGGTGGCGACCGCACCGGCTGGCTAGCGCGGCGTCGCCGCCCTACCTTGAGCGCGTGACAGAAGAGGCACTTCCCGCCTGGCGGCGGCGGACTTCCGGCGAGACCCGCTGGCCCGCGATGGGCGTCGTCGTCGCGACGCTCGTCCTGCAGGTCGCCTTGCCCGCCGACATGGCGCTGCACCCGAGGTGGCTGCTGCCCGGTGTTTCGGGGTTGCTCGTCGTTGCGCTGCTGCTGGCCAACCCGGGCCGGATGACCCACTCCAGCGCGGTCGAACGCGTCATCTCGCTGCTGCTCGTCGCGGCCGTGACCGCGGTGAACGCGTTCTCCGCGGTGTCCCTCGTCTACGACATCGCGACCGGCACGATCGGCGACCGCGCCGGCGCCGTGCTGGTCACCGGCGGGACCGTCTACTGGACGAACATCGTCGCCTTCTCCCTCTGGTACTGGGAGTTCGACCGCGGCGGCCCGGGCCGGCGGGCTGCAGGCCGGGCGGAGTTCCCCGACCTGCAGTTCCCGCAGATGGCCGACCCGGACCTGGCGCACCGGGACTGGGAGCCTTCCTACCTGGACTACCTGTATTTCTCGTTCACCAACGCCGCCGCCTTCAGCCCCACCGACGTCCTGCCCCTGCGGATCTGGGCGAAGATGACGATGATGCTGCAGGCCGTCATCTCACTGGTGCTGGCGGTCATGGTGGTCGCGTGGGCGATCAACAACCTCAAGTGACCCGGCTTGAACCGGCTCAGTGGCGGGTCATCGTGAAGCTCTGGCCGTCGGAACCGACGGCGCTCGGGCTCCAGGTGTAGCGGCCCCGGTCGTCGGCGTTCAGGCCCGACGGGCTCGTCGACGCCAGGTTCGTCCCGTTGAACTTGACGCCGGTGAACTTGATGCCGCCGGAGATCGACGGGTACGAGTCGGTCGGCGACTCGATGATCGCCTCCGCCGACGCGTGCTTCGAGGTCAGGGACTTCGTGGTGCTCTTCGACCAGCCCTTGGTCGTGTCGGCCAGGTCCAGCCGGTAGGTGTTGGTGGCGGTGCGCGTCACCGTCGCGGTGATGTGGTCGCCCGCGCTGACCGAAACGCTGTAGTACACGGGCGCGGCCGGGTACATCTCGTACCAGGCCGAATACACCGGACGTCCGCTGGAGCAGTCGGTCTCGACGCCGGTCTGTTCCACAGTGGACGATCCGTCGCCGTCGATGCCGACCCACGGCGCGAACAGGTCGTTGGTCGAGGTGCAGCTCACGGCCGGTTCCGTCCAGCTCGCGGTGGCCGTGGTGAAGCTGCCGAAGCTGACGTACCCACCCCAGTTGCCGCCGGAGAACTCCTGGCCATGGAAGTGGGCACCGTACTCGACGGCGGCGTGGGCGGTGCCCGAGACGGCGAGACCGGCGGCTGCGGCGGCGATCGCCGTGAAGACGCGAAGGGTTTTGGACATGCGGGAACTCCGTTCACCGTGGGGACGGCGGGAAACCGTGTGTCCAAGTGTTGGAGCCGCACCGGAAAGAAGGTAGCTACTTTCGAAGGGTCTTCACATTCGGGGAAATACTCACCATTTGCCGTATTTACGCGGTATTGAACGAAAAGACCCGTGAAGGCCTCCGCGGGGGAAGAGGCCTTCACGGGTCCATGTCGCTCACCTACCGCCCGGTCAGGTGAGCGGGGCTATTGCTGCGCCTGCGCGTGCGCGGCGTCCACGAACTGGGTCGTGTACGTCTTCGACAGGTCGATCTTGTCCTTCTTCGGCTTGACGTTGCTCGACGACGCACCGAGCACCTTGAGCACGTTCTGCGCCCCGGCCGGGTCCATCCGGCCGTCCTTGGTGAACATCGGCAGGCTGTCCTCGAGCGACTTGACGTACAGCGCCTTGTCCCCGCCGGCGAACGACGGCGGCATCATCGCGGCGACCTGGTCCGGCGTGTGCGACGAAATCCACTTCAGGGTCTCGACGTACGCATTGGCCAGTTTCTGCACGATGTCCGGATAGCGCTTCACGATTTCGCAGCCCATGTACAGCGAGCTCGCCGGGTACAGGCCGCCCAGCGCCGCCTTGGTGCCTTCCGGCGTGCGCATGTCGTAGAGCACCTTCGCCTGGCCGGTGTTCGTCAGCTGCGCGATCGTCGGGTCGGTCGTCATCCCGGCGTCGATCGAGCCCTGGTTCATCGCCGAGATGAACGTCTGCCCGGCGCCGACCTTCACCGGCGTGTACTCCTTCGAGCTGACGCCACCGCGCGCGGCCAGCGCCTTGGTCAGGAAGTCCGTCGACGAACCCAGCGACGTGACACCGAGGTTGCGGCCCTTGAAGTCCGCGCCCGACTTGATGTCGCCCGCCTTCTTGGTCGCGACCATCTCGGCCTCGCCCGGCACGTTCGCGAACTGCACGACGCTTTCGATGCACTGTTCCTTGGCCTGCAGGTCGATCGTGTGGTCGTAGAACCCGACGACCGCCTGCACCTCGCCGGCCAGCAGCGACGTCTCGGCGTTCGCCCCGGACGGCTGGTCGAAGAGCTCGACGTCGAGGCCCTGCTTCTTGTAGGCGCCGATCTGCTGGGCCAGCTGCCCGGGCAGGTAGATCACCTTCGACAGGCCGCCGACCATGATCTTGACGTGCGGCTGCCCGCCGGTGCCGAGCGAGATCTCCCGCGAGTCGCGGCAGGCGGTGAGCCCGGCCGCGGCGACGGCGACCGCGGCCACCACGCCGACTGTCCTTTTGAGACGCATGTCAGACCGCCTTGATCGCGGCTTCGGAGGCGGACGGCGGGCGCCACCGCAGCAGCCTGCCCTCCAGCGTGCTGATCCCCCACTCGGCCAGCAGCGCGACGACGGTGATGATCAGCATCCCGGCGTACACGCCCGCGGTGTCGAACGTGCCCTGCGCGTTGGCGATCAAGAAGCCCATGCCGGCCTTCGCGCCGGTGTACTCGCCGACCACCGCGCCGATCAGCGCGAAGCCGAACGCCACGTGCAGCGACGACAGGATCCACGACGTCGCACTCGGCAGCACGATCGACTTCAGCACCTGGCCGCGGGTCGCACCGAGGATGCGGGCGTTGTCGATCAGGTTGCGGTCGACCTCGCGGGCACCGGTGAAGGCGTTGAAGAACACCGCGAAGAACACCAGCACGACGACGGTCGCGACCTTCGACGACAGCCCGAGCCCGAACCAGATGACGAACAGCGCGGCGAGCACGATGCGCGGCAACGCGTTGGCGGCCTTGATGAACGGCGCCAGCACCTGCGCCAGGTACGCGCTGCGGCCGAGGACCACGCCGAACACGACGCCGAAGATGGCACCGATGACGAAGCCGATCGCGGCCTCCTCGACGGTCACCAGGATCTGGTACCAGATCGAGCCGAAGTCGGTGCCGGCGCTGAACCACTCGACCAGCCGTTCCCAGATCTTCGACGGCTTCGAGTAGAAGAACGGGTCGATCCAGTACGTGGCGGTCAGCTCCCAGCTGCCCAGCCAGACGACGACGATCGCCAGGCGCAGCAGCCAGATGTTGCGCCTTCGCTTGGCCGTGGCCTGCTTCGCGCGGGCCAGGATGTCCTGCTCGGTCTCGAGGACCGGCAGTACCGTCTCCCGCCCACCCGACGGCGCCCCGGTCGAGGTCTCAAGCGACATTGCTCGCTCCCTTCTCACGGGCCTTGTCGACCTCGCTGCGCAGTGATTCCCAGATGTCGGCGTAGAGCTTGCGGAACTCCTCGGTGAGCCGCAGGTCCTCGACCTTGCGCGGCCGCTCCAGCGGGATTTCGAAGACGTCCTTCACGGTGGCGGGCGACGACGTCAGGACGACGACCTTGTCCGCCAGCGCGATGGCCTCGTCGAGGTCGTGCGTCACGAAGATCACCGCGGCACCCGAACCGGACCACAGCCGCAGCAGTTCGTCCTGCATCAGCGCCCGCGTCTGGACGTCGAGCGCGGAGAACGGCTCGTCCATCAGCAGGATCTTCGGCTTGGTGACGAGCGTCTGGGCCAGCGCGACGCGCTTGCGCATGCCGCCGGAGAGCTGGTGCGGGTAGTACTTCTCGAACCCGGCGAGCCCCACCCGGGCGATCCAGTCGACGGCCTGCGCGCGGGCCTCGGCCTTCGGCACGCCGCGGAACCGCGGGCCGGAAGCGACGTTCTCCAGCACCGAACGCCACGGCATCACCGCGTCGGTCTGGAACATGTAGCCGACCCCGTCCGGAATGGATTTCACGTCCTCGCCGTTCACCCGCACCCGGCCGGCGGACGGCGGCTGCAGGCCGGAGACCAGCGAGAGCGTCGTCGACTTGCCGCAGCCGGTGGGACCGACGACGGCGACGAACTCGCCGGGCTGGACGGTCATGGTCAGGTCGCGGACGGCCGTGTGCACGGACCCGGACCCGCTCGGGAACCGTTTGGTGGCTCCGGTGAGTTCGATCAGTGGGGGAACCATCGGGGGTGACTCCTTCGTCACGTGGTGGGGCTCACGTTGGGAAGGGACGTTAAGTACGGGTGTCGCCCGCGTGAAGCTTGTCGACGTTCTCCGCGCCGGCTGTGCGTTCTGAATGTTTTGCTCATTTAGCGCACGGGCTTGACCTGGGGGTATGTTCCCAGCCATGCCAAAGTGGGCGCTCTTCCCGCGGATGCGGTTCAGCAGGCAGGTGCTGCTGCTGCAGATCGGCGTGGTCGTCCTCGTCGTCGGGATCGGCGTCGCGCTGGTCAGCGTGCTCCTCTCCCGCACGCTCAACGAGCAGTACAGCGAGCGCGCGCTGGCCATCGCGAAGTCGGTGGCGGTCGATCCGGTCGTCATGGCCGACACGGCCGCGAAGATCCCCGGCGGCGCGCTCCAGGAACGCGCGCTGGCGGTGCGAAAGCGGACCGACGCGTTGTTCGTCGTGATCACCGACGACAACAGCATCCGGCTGGCGCACCCGACACCGACCGAGATCGGCAAGAGGGTCAGCACCCCGGCCGACCGGGCGCTCGCCGGCTTGGACGACGTCAACACCGTGGCGAGCGGCACGCTCGGCCTGTCCGTCCGCAGCAAGACACCGATCTGGACACCGGACCACCGGCGGGTGGTCGGCGAAGTGAGCGTTGGCTTCGAGATAGCCTACCCAACCGGCGATTTCAACCGCCTGCTGACCGTCACGCTGCTGTTCGCCGGGGGCGCGCTGCTGCTCGGCGCGGGCGCGTCGGCGCTGCTGAACCGGCGGCTGCGGCGCGTCACCCACGGTCTCGAGCCGCACGAACTCACCGAGCTGCTCTACGAACGCGAAGCCGTCCTGCACGGGATCGGCGAAGGCGTGCTCGCCTTGGACGAGAACAACCGCGTCTCGGTGCGCAACGACGAAGCCGAGCGCCTCCTCGGCACCGAACTCCCGATCGGCGCGGCGATGTCGGAACTCGAGCTCAGCCCCCGCCTGCACAAGGCCGTCGGCGAGGGCCGCCCGGTCGACAACCTGCTCGCGGTGGCCGGGAACCGGGTGCTGGTGATCAATTCGCGGGCCGTGCGCCTGGACGACCGGCCGATCGGCACCGTGCTCACCTTCCGCGACCGCACCGACCTCGACACGCTCACCCGGGAGCTCGACGGCATCCGCGCGCTGTCCGACGGCCTGCGCGCCCAGCGGCACGAGTTCGCCAACCGGCTGCACACGCTCTACGGGCTGCTCCAGCTCGGCCACCACACCGAAGCCGTCGAGTACCTGCAGACGCTGACGGACTCGTCTTCGGCGCGGCCGAGCGAGCTGGGCGACGCCGTCGCCGATCCGTACCTGCAGGCGCTGCTCGTCGCGAAAACCGAGCAGGCGCAGGAAAAGGGGCTCGTCCTCAAGCTCGCCGAAGACACCTGGGTGCCCACGACGGTGACCGACCCGATCGCCGCGAACACCGTGATCGGCAACCTCGTCGACAACGCCCTGCACGCCGCGCGGATGGGCCCGCGGCGGCCGGCGACCGTGGAGATCGGGCTGCTCGCCGAGGGCGGCACCCTGCACGTGTCCGTTGTGGACAGTGGCCCCGGCGTGCCGGCGGACCTGCGGCGGCGGTTGTTCGACGAAGGCGTCTCGACGAAGATCGCCCCCGGGCACGGCCTCGGCCTGGCGCTCGCCCGGCAGGCCGCCCGGGCCCGCGGCGGCGACGTCTGGCTGGCCGACCCCGGCGAAGGCGAGACCGGCGCCCTGTTCGTCGCCAAACTGCCCGGAACGCTGACGGAGGACGGATGATCCGCACGCTGATCGTCGACGACGACTTCCGGGTCGCCGGGGTGCACGCCGGCTTCGTCGAGGAGGTCGAGGGCTTCGCGGTGGTCGGCACCGCGCACACCGCCGCCGAGGCGCGCGCCCGCGTCCGGGAACTCGCACCGGACCTGATCCTGCTCGACGTCTACCTGCCCGACGAGTCCGGCCTCGCGGTGCTCCCGGAGCTGCAGACGGACACGATCGTGCTGTCCGCGGCGACCGACAGCGCGTCGGTGGCCGCGGCGATCCGGGCCGGCGCGCTGAACTACCTGATCAAGCCGTTCACCACCCGCCAGCTCGCGGAGCGGCTGACGTCGTACGCGCGTTTCCGCGGCCTGCTCGCCGAAGACCGGGCGCTGGCACAGGACGACGTCGACCGCGCGTACCGGGTGCTGCACGACCAGGACCGCACGACCGCGCCGAAGGGCCAGTCGACAGCGACGTCCCGGCTGGTCTCGGAGCAGCTGCGGCGCGCCGGGCGGCCGCTGTCGGCCGCGGAGGTCGCGGGCGAACTGGGCATGGCGCGGGCGACGGCGCAGCGGTACCTGACGGCGCTGGCGGAGTCCGGGACCGTCCAGATGCGGCTGCGCTACGGCGCCACCGGCCGCCCCGAGCACGAATACCGCTGGTCGGAGGCCTGACTCAGCGGCCGCCGTAGCGCCGCGCCATGCTCTCGGCGACGTCGACCCACGCCTGGATCGGGTTGCTCGCCGGCGGCGGGGTGGCCGACGAGGGCAGGTCGACCCGCGCCTCGGCTTCCTCATCCGGCACCGGCTTCTTCGGCTGCGGTTTCGCCTGCGCCTGCGCTGGTACCTGCTTCGGCGCCGGCTTCGCGGGCACCGGCACGTAGACGGTCTTCGGGGCGGGCGTGACGGCGGGCGGCGCCGGCGGAGTTTGGGCGACCGGCGGTTCCGGCGCGGGTGCCACGGCCACCGCCGGGCGCGCGTCGAGCTGAGCGACGTCACGTTCCGGCGCGAACAGGCCGCCGGTGAAGAGCCCGCCGCCCAGCCAGCCGGCCGCGACGAGCAGCACCGCGGCCCCGCCACCGAGCCACGTGCGGGCGCGGCGCCGGATCACCACCGACTTCGGGCGCAGGTCCTGGTCGCACACCGGCGGCCGGGTGTAGATCGGCTCCTCCGGCTGAGCCACCTCGCCGCCGGTGCGGCGGCGCCGGGGCAGGCTCGCCGCGACGATGCCGGTGCGATCCAGCAATTCCACCGCGGTGCGGTCGCTGGACGGACGGGTCGCACTGCGCGGTGCGGTGCGAAGCATCGGGGACCTCCGGGACGGGGCTGGCGGACCTCCAGCATTCTGGACCGTTTCGGACGGTTCTGTCAGAAACGCAACTCCATTGAGTGAAGGTCAGCTCTCCGATTGCTTGAGCCCGAGCCGGGCGAGTGCCGCCAGCGGTCGTTGGTACGCCGAGCCGAGCACGCGCGGAATGGCGTCGATCACGTAGGCGTCCGGTCCGATGAGGATCCGCGCCGACTTCCGCTCGATCCCGCGCAGGATCGTCTGCGCCGCCTTCTCCGGTGTGGTGCGGGCGATCCGCTCGAAGCCCCGCGCGGCCTTTTCCTGGTCGTCGGCGGCACTGCGGGAGTTGCGCACGATGTTGGTCTTGATCCCGCCCGGGTGCACGCAGCTCACCGCGACCGGGTGCCGGGCGATCAGCATTTCCTCGCGCAGCGCTTCGGTGAATCCGCGCACCGCGAACTTCGCCGCGTTGTAGGCGCTCTGCGTCGGCACGCCGACGAAGCCGAACACGCTGGAAATGTTGACGACGTGCCCGTCGCCGGACGCGATCAGGTGCGGCAGGAACGCCTTGGTGCCGTTCACGACACCGCCGAGGTTGATGCCCATCAGCCAGTCGTAGTCCTCGAACGTCATTTCCTCGACGGTCGCGCCGAGCGCCACGCCCGCGTTGTTCACGACGGCGTTGACCGCGCCGAACTCGTCGGCGACGTCTTCGGCGTGCGCGAGCACGGCGCCGCGGTCGGCGACGTCCAAGGTGTACGCGCGGGCGTTGTCGCCGGCGAGCTTGGCCGTCTCCTCGGCGTTCGCGGTGTTGACGTCGGAGAGCGCGACCCTGGCGCCCTTCCGCGCGAACTCCAGCGACAACGCCCGGCCGATGCCCGAGCCCGCTCCGGTGATCACCACGACCTTGTCCGCGAACTGCTTCATCGGCTCTCCCGCCGTCAGGTGTTACTCCCGAGTAGCGAATGTTAGCGGCTGTGAGCTTGCTGTGGGTGCGCTGATTGTGGCGGTCCGTCGTCCTATGGTGGTCTCGTCGACAGCACCGAGACGAGGAGGGACCGTGCGGCGACCAGCCGTCCTGCTCACCCTCGCCGCGATCATGCTGCTCGGCGTGACCTTCGTCGTGGTCGTCGCCGCCCGGCCGGCCCAGCCGGCGAGCGCGACGACACCGGAGCTCGCCACGGCCGAGGCGGCTCCGGCCGACGTGCCCGCGGTGTCGAGCCCCGCGGTCGGCGCGCTGTTCGCCGAGGGCGAGCACTACTGCACCGCCAGCGTCGTGCACAGCGAGCGCGGTGACGTGCTGCTGACCGCGGCCCACTGCATCCACAACGGCGAGGGCGGCGGCTACCTCACCGGCGTCACCTTCGCGCCCGGCTACCACGACGGGGTCGCGCCGTTCGGCTACTGGGCGGTGTCGGACGAGCTCGTCGCGCCGGGCTGGACGGCCTCGTCGGACCCGGACCTCGACGTCGGCTTCGCCACCGCGCACCAGGCGGGCACCGCGAAGTCCCTGGAGAGCCTGGTCGGCGCGAACCTGCTGGCCACCGGCACCGCGTTCGAGCAGGCCATCACGCTCACCGGCTACCCGGACGACTCCGAGGTGCCCGCGGTCTGCCGGAACACCACCGCCAAGCAGGACACCTACCAGCTGCGGGTGGACTGCGCGGGCTTCCCGACCGGCACCAGCGGCGGCCCGTGGGTCGCCGGGCAGAACCCGCAAACCCGGCTCGGCACGGTCATCGGCGTCATCGGCGGCTTCGAGTTCGGCGGCGACGACGCCGACACGTCGTACTCGAGCTACTTCGACACCGACGTCCTCGCGCTCTACCGGCAGACGACCGCTCGTACCTGAGGCGGCATGATGCGGGGCATGAGCGAGCCCGTCGACGTACCCATCACCGGAGAGCCGATCCGGCTCGGCCAGTTCCTCAAGCTGGCCGGCCTCGCCGAGGACGGCTCCCACGCCAAGGACCTGATCGACGCCGAAGAGGTCACGGTCAACGGCGAGGTCGAGACCCGCCGCGGCCGCCAGCTGACCGACGGCGACGTCGTGGCGGTGGGCCCCGACCGCGGCAAGGTGATCCTGGTCCGCTAACCGACGCTGGTCAGCGGCGGTAGGCCGAGCGACCGGGCGAGCGCGTCGAGTTCGCGGCGCACCGGCCCGGCCAGTGGCACACCCAGTGCCCGGCACTGCTCGAGGTGCTGGGCCTCCCGCCAGCCGGGGTAGCGGATCGGCGCGCCGCCGTCCCAGCCGAGCATGCTGCCGAACAGCGCGCTCGCCGCGCGGTAGAAGCCGTCGGCGCTGCGCAGCGTCGTCGGCGCGATGGCCAGCACCAGCAGGCCGGTGTCGTGCTCGTGGTCGGCGACGCCGGAGAGCACCCCGGCGAGGACCTCGACCAGCAGCGTCAGCCCGGCCGCTTCCGAGCCGGGGCGGTCCATGTCGAAGACGAACTCGGGGTACGCGCCGCCCGGCGCCGCCATGCCCAGCGGGTTCATCGGCTGGCCGGGCTCCCCGCCCGCGGCCAGCACCAGCCCGATCATGGCGTGCGGCAGCGCCCGCGCGGCGTGGTGCCCGGCCCGGCCGAACGGCCCGATGCCGCGCAGCGAGACGAGCCCGACGCCGAAGCGGCCGGCTCGCGTCACCGCCCGGTCCATCGCGTCGCCGACGGCCCAGAGGCCGAGCGCTCGGCGGTAGTCGATCAGCGCGGCGGCCCCGCGGTCGGCGATCATCAGCGGCTCGGCGTGCGGCACGACGAGCCCGTTCTTCAGCAGCGGCAGGTGCACGCGGGTCAGGTCGGCGACCCCGGTCTCCGGCGAGCCGGTGAGATCGCCGTGGCAAAGCGCTTCGGCGGCGATGCGGGCGCGCGCTTCGGGGAGACCGTGCGCGGCGAAGACGTGCGCCACGAGGGTGACCAGTTCGTCGGCCCGCACGCGGGGCCAGGCCTGTTCCGGGATCGGGGTTTCCGGGGCCTCTTCTTCGAGGATGCCGGGTTCGGGGCGGGCGGAGCGGAACGGGCGTGGTCTGAGGGGCACTTCCCCGACCTTGCCCAGCGGCGGTTCGGGCGTCAACGAAGCCGGGCCCGGCCTACCCGACCGTGTGATCGATGCCCGCGAAAAGCCGTACCCTGAGCGGCATGTGCCGAAACATCACCACCCTGCGGGGGCTCCAGCCGGCCGCGACGGGCGAGGAGATCGAGGCCGCGGCCCGCCAGTACGTCCGCAAGGTCACCGGCGTGCAGTCGCTGTCGGACGCCACGCGCGAGCCGTTCGAGGCGGCGGTCGCCGAAATCACCGAAATCACCACCCGGCTGCTGGAGCAGCTGCCCGAGCGCCGCCAGCCGCCGGCGACCGTGCCGCCGCTGCGCCGCCCCGAGGTCCAGGCGCGGATCGCCGCGAAGGCCTTGCGCCGGCCTTGAGTCAGCGCGCGGGCCGCGCGTAGCCCCGCTCGCCGGTGTGATCGACGCCGTCGTCCTTCGCCAGGCTGTAGAGGCGGATTTCGGTGCCGTCGGGGTCGTTGAAGCGGACCATCCAGCCGGTGGTGGCTTCGAACAGCGGGGGGTGTTCGACGCCGAGCTCGTCCAGCCGCGCGATCCACGCGTCGGCGGCCGCGCGGTCGGCGATCGAGAAGCAGACCGGGTCGAACCCGGCGAGCCCCGCGGCGGCCGCCTCCTGCACGCGCAACGCCACCGGCACGCCGTCGATCGTCCCGGCGACCCCGCGCACGACGCCGTCGGCGTCCGGGAACTCGTGGGTGACGTCGAGCCCCAGCACGCGCTCGTACCACGCGCGGCTGCGCGCCAGGTCGCGCACGGGGAACTTGACGTGGTGGAAGCCCTCGATCTTCGCGGTCATCTCCGCCCCTCTCGCCGCACCGACCTGGAGGGTAATCCCGGCGGCCGGGAATTGTCGGACCCCGTCGCTAGGCTGCCCGCATGGGCGGACAAGCTTTGGTTTTGGGTGGCGGCGGGGTCGCCGGAATCGCGTGGACGACGGGGCTGCTGGTGGGCTTGGCCGAACACGGCCAGGACCTGACGGGCGCGGACCTGCTCGTCGGGACGTCGGCGGGGTCGGTCGTGGCGGCGCAGGTGGCGAGCGGGCGGCCGCTGGCCGAGCTGTACGCGCGCCAGGCCGATCCGGCACACCAGACGCCGGAGATCCCGGCCGAAATCGACTTCGAGAAGTTCGCCGCCGACTTCGGCGGCGCGGTCACCGGCGCGACCGACCCGGCCGAGGTGCGGCGAGCGGTCGGGCGGCTGGCCCTGGCGGCCGAAACGGTGTCCGAGGCGGAGCGTCGCGCGGTGATCGAGGCGCGGCTGCCGGTGCACGACTGGCCGGCGCAGCGCCTCGTGATCGTCGGGGTGGACGCGGAGACCGGCGAGCCCCGCCGCTTCGACAGCGAGTCCGGCGTCTCGCTGGTCGACGCGGTGGCGGCGAGCTGCGCGGTCCCGGGCATCTGGCCGGCGGTGACCATCGACGGCCGCCGCTACGTCGACGGCGGCGTCCGCTCGGCCGAGAACGCCGACTACGCGACCGGATTCAAGCGCGTGACCGTGGTTTCGCCGCTGGGCGCGGACGCCCCGCTGCCGATGGAGAAGCCGCTGCTGGAGGTACTGGACGACCTGCGCGCGGCGGGTGCGGAGGTCACCCTGATCACGCCGGACGAGGCCTCGAAGGCAGCGGCCGGCGCGAACCCGCTGGACCCGGCCACCCGCACCCCGGCCGCCGAAGCGGGCCGCGCGCAGGGCGCGGCCCTCACTCTGACCTGGACCTGAGCGGCCGGGCCGGCACCAGCAGACCGGCGATGCCGAGCAGCAGGCCGCCGCCCGCGAGGGCGAAGATCCAAGGGCCCGGCAGCCGGACCTCCCGCGCGGTGTCGGTCGCCGGCTCGGCCTTGCCGGGCCGGTAGCGCACCTCGAAGCGGGTGCCCCGGACGTAGCCGGGACCGGTCCGGACGTGGGTGTGGCGGTCGTAGTTCGTGGGCGTCCGCACGTCCATGAGCCTGCCGTCGACGCGGGCGACGACCCGGTCCAGGGCCACCACCCGTTCCACGGTCGCCGGAGCCACGACCGAACCGGCCCGGTCCCGGAGCGTGGCCGCGAGGAAGATCAGGCCGCCGAAGGACACCAGCACGATCGCCAGGCAGGCCATCGAGAACGCCGTCACCGGCGGACCCGGGGCGTCGGCCGGCCAGCCGGGGCCGTCCGGATCCCATCGCGTCTTCACGGCGTGACGACGTCGGAGGCGCGGCCGGGGTTGCCCGGAACCGTCGGCTACCCTCGTGGGCAGGGGTAGCGTGTCCGAGCGGCCGAAGGAACATGTCTTGAAAACATGCGAGGGGGCAACCTCTCCGTGGGTTCGAATCCCACCGCTACCGCACTGAGCACCCGGGCGCGCCGAGCGCCCGGGTTCAGCTTTCCGGCTCCAGCAAGTGCGCCTGCACGCGTTCGAACGCGGCGGCGATCGTCGCTTGCTCCTCGGGGCTCAGCAGGTCGATGAGGTGCTCTCGCACGCCTTCGACGTGCGTCGGCGCCGCCTTCTCCAGCAGCGCCTCGCCCTCGTCGGTCAGCTCCGTGATCACGCCGCGCTTGTCCTCCGGGTCACGCGCCCGCCGGACCAGGCTCGCCTCCTCCAGCTTGGCCACCTGGTGCGAAAGCCGGCTCTTCGTCGAGCCCATCATGAAAGCCAGCTCCGACATCCGCATCCGGTGGTCGCGCTGCATCTGCAGGCAGACGAGCACTTCGTAATCGACCAGTGACACCTCGTGACACTCGGTCAGCTCGCGGTGCAGCCGCTGCCGCAACAGGAGGGTCGCCACGATGTAGGAGCGCCACGCCGCCATCTCGGCCTCGTTCAACCACCGCACAGCACGCTCCTCGGTCATAAGGCAGCGTAGAACGCTGATCAAGGAACCGCGCGGTCCGAGTCCGATTCGTCTGCCGGTGAAAATACCGTGGCAACATCGCCCGAAGGTGGGGTTACGAAAAGGTTGAGACTCGGCCGGGAAAGGCGCATTCTGCTTGTCGGCGGACGTTCGGCCAGGTAAGTGGCGCGGCGACGGTGACGTGCCGGCCCGGCTCCCCCGCCAGGAGAGGTCAGGTGGTTGTGTGACGGGTGAACCTCGCGGTTGACCGCCCGCTGCGTCCCCGCGACCGGAACGGACACCTACCGGTTCGGCCGCGACTGTGAACAGCCAAGAGCGGGCTTCCATGCGCATCACGCATACGGCGTCGGTCGGGCCTGGTTCCGGTCACGGTCTCGGAAGCCGTGACGACAGCGCCTGAACGCCGGCCCCGGAAGCGGCCAGCCGCTCGACCAAAGACATACCTCGGTACAAAGAGCCTGGGCACGGCAGTCAGCGCGACGGCCGTGCCCAGGCTCGTTACGATTCCCGGGTGAGATTCGACGACGACGCCGGCCTGGACACCTCCGAAGTCCAGGACCTGCGCGGAAGCGGTGGAGGCGGCGGCGGGATCGGCGGCCGCGTGGCGCTCGGCGGCGGTGGACTCGGCGTCGTCGGGCTGATCATCTACTTCGTGTTGTCCCAGCTCGGCGGGGTCAGCGCGCCGAGCGGGAGCGGTCTGGGCGGTGGCCTCGGCAGCGTCGGGTCCGGCCAGCAGGTCGACAACTCCAAGCTGTCCAGCGAGTGCAAGACGGGCGCGGACGCCAACAAGAACCACGACTGCGCCATCGTCGCGGTCGTCAACTCCGTCCAGGACTACTGGGCACAGCAGTTCGCGCGCTCCGGCTCGACCTACCAGAAGGCGCCGACGAAGTTCTTCAACGGCGGCGTGCGCACCGGCTGCGGCAGCGCCACCTCCGACACCGGCCCGTTCTACTGCCCGGCCGACTCCGACGTCTACATCGACCTCTCCTTCTTCGACGAGCTGAAGACCCGCTTCGGCGCGCAGGGCGGTCTCTTCACCGAGTCGTACGTGCTCGCCCACGAGTACGGCCACCACGTGCAGAACCTGCTCGGCACTTCGAAGAAGGGCACCGGCACCGGCCCGACGTCCGGTTCGGTCCGCCTGGAGCTGCAGGCGGACTGCTACGCCGGCGTTTGGGCCAACCACGCCTCGACGACGCCGACCGAGAGCGGCAAGCCGCTGATCACCGACGTCACCCAGGACGACGTCAACTCCGCGCTGGACACCGCGTCCCGCATCGGTGACGACTACATCCAGGAGAACCTCGGCGGCGGCCAGGTCGACCGCTCGAAGTTCACCCACGGCACGTCGGCGCAGCGCAAGAAGTGGTTCACCACCGGCTTCCAGACCGGCGAACCGGCCCGCTGCGACACCTTCGGCACGAACAACCTGGGCTAGTAGAAGAACGACGAAGGGGCCGCCCCGCAGCCGGGACGGCCCCTTCGGTCTTTCGTCAGGCAGTCAGCGCGTGCGGGTCGCCGGCCACGGCGCGGGCGGAGAAGTTCCGCTGCGCACCGCGTTCGGCGGCCTTCTGCCTGGCCGCCTTGGCCTTGCCCGGCTGGACGCCGTTGACGCTCTCGGTGCTCGTCGCGTAGACGCCGAGGGCCCAGGCGACGCCGTCGGCGTTGCGGTCCAGCGCGACCCGGTCGATGTTGCCCAGGTTGTCGCAGGCCTGGTGGTAGCACGGGTCGAACGCGATACCGGCCGTGCCGCCCCACTTCGCCGCCTGCGCCGGGGTCTTCAGCACCTCGGCGCCGGTGTCCAGGCCGCCGGCCGGGATGCCGACGGCGATGAACTCGCCGTAGTCCGAGCGGCCGGTGAAGTCGGTGCCTTCGAGGGACACGCCCCGCGCGGCCTGCATGAAGTCGACGAAGGTCTTCTCGATCTGCGCCGAGCCGTACGGGCCCGCGCCCGCGCCGACGCCGTCGGAGTTGTCCCCGTCGTAGGCGAAGTAGCCGGCGTTCGGCGAGCCGATCATGTCGAAGTTCAGGTACAGCGCGATGTCGAGCTGCTGCTCGAACGTCAGCTGGTCGACGTAGTAGGTCGAGCCGATCAGGCCGAACTCCTCCGCGCTCCAGAAGCCGAAGCGCACGCCGTTGTTGACCTTCGGGCTGCTCCCCAGCTGCAGCGCGGTCTCGAGCAGGGTCGCCGAGCCGGAACCGTTGTCGTTGATGCCCGGGCCGGCCGGGACGCTGTCGAGGTGCGACCCCAGCATCACGACGTTGTCCTTGCGGCCGGTCTTGGTCTCGGCGATGACGTTGTAGCTGGTCCGCGCCTCCTGGAAGGCCCGCAGTTCCAGCGTCACGTTCTGCCCGCCGAGCGTGGCCAGCTGCGCCCCCGCGGCCGCCGTCACGCCCCCGGTCGGGATCTTCGCGTTCTCCGGGCCCCCGAGCGTCCCGTTCAGGGCGCCGTCGGTGTTGTTGTAGACGATCGCGCCGATCGCGCCCGCGGCCGCGGCCGTCTGCTGCTTCTGCGCGAACGAGCAGCCGCCGCGCTTGATCAGCGCGATCTTGCCCGCGACGTCCGCGGTGTAGTCGGTGGCCTCGCAGCCGCTGGTGTCGTCGACGGCGATCACGGCGAGCGGCGCGGTGATGCCACCGACCGGCGTCGACGTCGTGTACTCCATGGCGATGACCGGGACGTTCGCGCCACCCGCGGTCAGCTTCTCGGCGAGGGTCTGCGAGTAGGTGAACGGGAACTCCTGGCGGGTGACCTGGAACCCGGCCGCCTCGAGCTTCGTCGCGATGTACTCGGCGGACTTCTTGTGGCCCTCGGTGCTCGCCGCCCGCGTGCCGCCGTTGGTGTCGGCGATGCGCTGGAGCGCGATCAGGTGCCGGTTGACGCCGTTGGCGTCGACCTTCTTGACAAGCTGCTTCGCCAGGGCCGGCCCGTCGGGAACGGTGTTCGCGGCGGCGGCCGGGGTCAGGCCGAGCACCAGCGTCGCGCCGGCGGCCAAGGCCAGCGGCGGGAGAAATTTCGTTCTAAAGGGTGACATGGTTGCTCACCTTTGTTCGATATGCGAAGTCCGTCAATGCGCCTTTCGGCGGGAACTTTGCCCCCGGTATACAGTCGACACATGTACGCGATCACCATCCGTGAACCAGGTGACCCGGACGTTCTCGAGTGGGCGGAGGTCGCGGATCCGCGTCCCGGCCCCGGCGAGGTGCTGCTGGATGTCGCGGCGAGCGCGGTGAACCGCGCGGATCTGCTGCAGCGCCAGGGCCACTACCCGCCGCCTCCCGGCGCGAGCGAAACCCTCGGCCTCGAGTGCTCCGGCACGATCGCGGAACTCGGCGAAGGCGTGACCGGCTGGAACGTCGGCGACGAGGTCTGCGCCCTGCTCTCCGGCGGCGGTTACGCGGAGAAGGCCGTCGTCCCGGCGGGGCAGCTGCTGCCGGTGCCGGGCGAGATCGACCTGCTCACCGCGGCCGCGTTGCCCGAGGTGGCCTGCACGGTGTGGGCGAACGTCGTGATGCACGCGAAGCTCACCGAAGGCGAGGTGCTGCTGGTCCACGGCGGCGCCGGCGGCATCGGTACGCACGCCATCCAGGTCGGCAAGGCGCTCGGCGCCACCGTCGCCGTCACCGCGGGCTCGCCGGAGCGGCTCGAAAGCTGCCGCCAGCTCGGCGCCGACCTCACGATCAACTACAAGGAACAGGACTTCGTCGAGGTTCTCAAGAAGGAAACGGGTGGCGCGAACGTCATCCTCGACAACATGGGCGCGTCCTACCTCGGCCGCAACGTCGACGCGCTGCAGCAGGACGGGCGGCTGGTCATCATCGGCATGCAGGGCGGGGTGAAGGGCGAGCTGAACGTCGGCACGCTGCTGGGAAAGCGGGCTTCGGTGTTCGCCGCGGGCCTGCGGTTCCGGCCGCTCGACCAGAAGGCGGCGATCGTCGGTGACGTCCGCGAGCGCCTGTGGCCGCTGGTCTCCGATGGTCTCGTCAAGCCGATCGTCGGCCAGGTCGTGCCCATGGCCGAAGCCGCGTCCGCGCACCGGATCCTCGAAGAGGGCAGCGTCTTCGGCAAGGTGCTGCTGGCGGCGAAGTCCTAGCCGCGTCAGCGCAGTTCGTCGAGCACCCGCACGAGCTGGTTGATCTCGAAGACGTTGGAGTAGTGGGCGAGCCCGATCCGCACGGCGCCGCCCACTTCTCCGACGCCGAGTGACGCGAAGACGCCGCTCGTGCCGTCGTCGGCGAAGGCGCACAAGCCCTGCGTTGCCAGGTACTCGGCGACCTCGGGCGACTTCTTGCCGGCGACGGCGAAGGCGAGCGCGGGGATCCGGCGCATGGCGTTGCCGATGACCATGATGTGCCGCAGCGACAGCAGTTCGGTGGACAGCTGCGCAAGCAGCCCGGCGTGGTAGGACTTCGCCGACCCGAGCGAGGTGACCAGGCGCTCGCGCCGCGAGCCGGTGGCGGCGTCGTCGAGGCCGGAGAGGTAGTCGATCGACGCGATCAGCCCGGCCAGCAGCGGGTAGGCGTGCGGGCCGAGCTCCAACCGGGCGGCGCCGCGGGCCATCGGGTCGAGCGAGGCCGACGGGATCCGCTCGATCAGCTCGGGGTCGCGGAAGACCAGCGCGCCCACCGACGGGCCGCCCCAGGCCTGCGCGGACACGACCATGACGTCGGCGCCGAGCGCGTTGATGTCGAGCGGCAGGAAGGGCGCGGCGTAGGTGGCGTCGACGACGACGAGCGCGCCGACCCGCTTGGCGAACTCGATGATCGTCGGCACGTCCGGCCGGGTGCCGACGGAACCGGACGCGAGCGTGACGGCGACGGCCTTGGTGCGCGCCGAGACGAGCTGCTCGTACTGCCACGCGGGCAGCTCGCAGGTCTCGATGTCGATCTCGCCCCAGCGGATGACGGCCCCGACCCGCTTGGCGGCGCGCTGCCACGGCGCGAGGTTCGCCTGCTCGTCGAGCCTCGAGACGACGAGTTCGTCGCCGATGGTCCAGCGCTCGGCGAGCGCGTCGACGAGCCGGCGCAGCATCACCGGCGCGCTCGGCCCGAGCACGACGGCGGCGGGGTCGGCCCCGACCAGGTCGGCCACGGCCCGGCGGGCCGCGGTCACGATGCTTTCCGCGCGTTGTGAGGCCGGAAACGCTCCGCCCGGCCCGGACACCGGGGCGCGCATCGCCGTGGAAACGGCCGATGCGACCTGTTCCGGGACCAGCATTCCGGCGGCGCCGTCGAAGTGAATCCAGCCGTCACCCAGCGCGGGAAAGAGCCCACGGATACGAGCGACGTCGAACGCCATGGGGACACCGTACGGACGTGCGGTTTCGCCGTGCGTCCGGGGTTGGGTGGAGAGCCACCGGGAACCCCCGGAGCCGCTACGCTCGGAGACGGACACCCCGTGGGTGTCGCGGAGCGTGTCGAACGCAAGCCAGGATGGAGCACATGACCGAGCCGAACTTCACAGCGGGTGACCCGGGCCAGGAATCTTCACCCCACGTGGTGGTCGTCGGACCGGACGGCACGCCGGTGGGCGCCACCCAGCTGCCCTCCCCCGACACCGGCGCCGAGCACCCCGAGTCGGTGGGTGACCTCGTCGAAGAGCCGGCGAAGGTGATGCGCATCGGCACGATGATCAAGCAGCTGCTGGAGGAGGTCCGGGCGGCCCCGCTCGACGACGCCTCCCGCACGCGGGTGCGCGAGATCCACCAGACGTCGATCCGCGAGCTGGAGAAGGCGCTGGCGCCGGAGCTGCAGGACGAGCTGGAGCGGCTGGTCCGCCCGTTCACCGACGACTCGACGCCGTCGGACGCGGAGCTGCGGATCGCCCAGGCCCAGCTGGTGGGCTGGCTGGAGGGGCTGTTCAGCGGCATCCAGACGGCCCTGTTCGCCCAGCAGATGGCCGCCCGGGTCCAGCTGGAGCAGATGCGGCGCGGGTTGCCGGCGGGCCCTTCGGGCGCGGTCGGCCACGGGCACGAGCACGGACCGGGCATCTCGGGAACAGGCCAGTACCTCTGACGGCCGGGGTTGTCCACAGACCGGAGGGCCTGTGGACAACCTCTGTGGACAACTAGAGATTCCGGAAGAACCCGCGGAGGTCGCCGATCAGGGCGTCCGGTTCCTCCAGCCCCGGGAAGTGACCACCCCGGGAAAACTCCGTCCAATGAACGATCTTGTCCGTTCGTTCCGCCAGGGTCCGGATCGGCCGGCCGATGTCCCCGGGGAAGACCGCCACGCCCGTCGGGACCGTGTTCACCGGGGCCGGCGCTCCCCACCCGCCCGTCTGGGCGGCGTACAGCCGGGCGGAGGAATTCGCCGTCTCCGTGAACCAGTAGATCGACACGTCGGTCAGGAGGTCGTCCCGGTCGATCAGGTCTTCCGTGGTGTTCGAGAACGACCGGAACTTCTCCGCGATCCAGGCCAGCTGGCCGACCGGGGAGTCATGCAGCCCGTACGCCAGCGTCTGGGGCTTCGTCGCCTGGAGCAACGCGTAGGCGGTGCCCTCGCGAGAGAACTTCGTCCCCTTCTCCAGCGAGCGCCTTCCCTTCTCCAGCTCGAGCCCCTCCAACCCCTCGAGGTCGGCTTCGCCGCGGACGACCGCCGACGCCAGCATCGTCACGTGGATGCCCACCAGCCGCTCGGGGAATTGGGTCGCCAGTTCGCGTGAGATCGTGGCGCCCCAGTCGCTGCCGTGGGCACCGAACCGGGGGTAGCCGAGGCGGGTCATCAGTTCCGCGAACGCCCGGGCGACCCGGGCCGGTCCCCAGTCCGGCGACGTCGGCGGGCCCGAGAAGCCGTAGCCCGGGATCGACGGCACCACCACCGTCAGCGCGTCCGCCGGGGCGCCGCCGTACGCGCGGGGGTCCGTCAGCGGCCCGATGACGTCCAGGAACTCGACGATCGAACCCGGCCAGCCGTGCGCCAGCAGTACCGCCGGCGCCGCGGGTTCCGGCGAAATCACGTGCAGGAAGTGCACGTTCGTCCCGTCGATCGTGGTGGTGAACTGCGGGAAGCCGTTGATGCGCTCTTCCTGCGCCCGCCAGTCGAAGCCCGTGCGCCAGTGGTCGGCCAGCTCACGGACGTGGCCGACGGGCACCCCGAGCCGCCAGCCGACGTCGGCGGGCTGGTCGGGCCAGCGGGTGTTCGCCAGCCGCGCACGGAGGTCGTCGAGGGCGGCCTGCGGAACGTCGACGCGGAACGGCGTGATCTCGGAAGTCATGTCTGAACACTAGAAGCCATCGAGGACAGATCCGGTCCTCGATCGCTTCTACCCGGACAACTCGGCTCAGCCGAGGATTCGCCTCGACCAGCGACGCCGGAACGACTCCGGCTGCGGTTCGCTCGAAGCGCCGTCGGAAGTCCGACGCGCTACGGGGGCGTACACCGTCTTCGCGATCTCGCTCTTGGCCCTCCGCAGGTGCGCGAGGGTCTCCGCCGGGTAGCCACCGGCCGTGGGGCGGTCCGGCACCTGGGTGAGATCCTCCAGCACCGTCCAGTTCGAGCCGAGCGCAGCCAGTGAGCGGTGCTTCGTCGCGTAATAGTCGGGGTTGATGGAGACCGCCACCCCGGATGCGCCGGCCGCGGCCGCCAGCATGTGGATGTGGAAGCGGGTGGAAATCCACGTCTGACGGGGGTTGGCCGGCAGGCCGTGCGCCCAGATGTGGGAAAACGGGTAGAACCGGGCACCGGGCAGCTCGCGCTCCAGCAAGGCGAACACCTCGCGGTCGACGCGGGGCACCCCTTCGACGACCCCGACGCGCTCCGGCGGCACCTTCCAGGCGCGCAGCATGGACAGCACCGCGCCCGCCAGCTTGCCGATGCCGACCTCGACGAGGTCGGACTGGAGGCACAGCATGACCTCCGGCTGGTCCTCGTCCGCCTCGAAGCGGTGCGGGCCGATGTCCAGGAACGCGTCGTCGATCCCGGGCTGCACGTCGACGAGGGCCGCCGACGCTTCGTCGCGGACCTCCACGACGTCGAAGTGGTCCAGCAGGCTCAGCAGCAGGGGCGTGACGTCCTCGCAGGCCGGCACGAGACCGTGCCCGGTCATCGCGGCGCGGCCACCGGACCGTTCCACCGCCGCGGCGGCGCCGGCGAGCAGGCCGAGCTGCTTCGGCCACAGCTTGTTGATGTAGCCGCCGCCGACGACGTGCACGACGTCGGCGGTCGCGAGCAGCTCGATCCCGCTGTGCAGGCGAGGCATCATGCCGGGGTTGTGCACCGCTTCGCGCACCCAGGCGGCCACCTGCCACGGCTCTTCCGACGGCGCCTCCCAGCACAACCGCCACAGCGTGTCGGTGAACTTCGCCCGGGGGTGGATGCCGTCCAGCAGGACCGCCGCGGGCCCGGGAGAATGCGTGTCCACCCAGACGTCGGCCTCGGGAGCCATCGCGGCCAGCTCACCGAGCCAGCTCGCCGCGATGAGCTCGTCGCCGTAATTGGGGTGCCCCACCGGAGCCACCAGGTAGTAGAGAGCACGCTGGGCCGACTTCGTCGACGAATTCTCACCGGGAGCGACCGCCATGCGGCGAATCGTACGGTGTGACGGACTGTAATCCAGGTCACCTTCGCGGCCCCCGCGAGCACGGGTTGCGGGCGGGGTGGCCAGGCCGGTGACGGACCCATCGGTACCCTCGTCTTCGTGCATGCCACCAGCACGGTTCAGGCCGCAGACTCACCCGTGACGACTTCGGCATCCCCGACGTCGGACAGCAAGACGTTCTCGCGTGCCTTCGCCGACATCAAGTCCGGATTCAGTGCCCGCGAGCTCTGGGGTCACCTGGGCTGGCAGGACATCAAGCAGAGATACCGCCGCTCGGTGATCGGGCCCTTCTGGATCACCATCAGCCAGGCCGTCCTCGCGCTCGGGCTCGGGCTGCTGTACTCCCAGCTGTTCAAGCTGCCCGTCGAGGTGTTCCTGCCCTACATCTCCACCGGCTTCATCATCTGGGGCTTCATCAGCGGCTGCCTGTCCGAGGGCATGGAGACGTTCATCGCGAACGAGGGGCTGATCAAGCAGCTCCCGGCGCCACTGAGCGTGTACATGCTGCGCACGGTGTGGCGGCAGACGCTGATGCTGGCCCACAACCTGATCGTCTACGTGGCCGTGCTGGCGATCTTCTTCAGCGCGCTCAGCAACAAGTACTCGCTGCTGGGCAACGGGTCGTGCGTCCAGGGCCACATCTGCCACCCGGGCCTCAGCTGGAACATCCTGCTGGCCATCCCCGGTTTCGTGCTGCTGGCGCTCAACGCCGCCTGGGTGACGCTGCTGTTCGGCATCATCTCGACCCGCTTCCGCGACATCCCGCAGGTCGTCAACTCGCTGATCCAGCTGCTCTTCTACGGCACGCCGATCGTCTGGCCGGTGGACCAGCTGATGACCGGCGGCACCCGCGAGGGCGCCTCCTGGATCCTGCCGGTCGTCAAGCTCAACCCGCTCTACCACTTCATGCAGGTGGTCCGCGCGCCGCTGCTGGGGCAGGAGTTCTCCCCGGGGAACTGGATCGTGGTCGGCTCCATCACCGTCGTCGGTTGGGCTCTCGCGCTGGTCGCGATGCGCAACTACCGTGCCCGCGTCTCCTACTGGGTGTGACACATGGTTTCCATTGACGTCCACAACGCGTTCGTCGACTTCCCGATCTTCGACGCGAAGACGCGCTCGATGAAGAAGAAGGTCCTCGGCAAGGTCGGTGGCAAGATCGGCACCGACACGAAGGTGCCGATCATCGAAGCCCTGCACGACGTGTCCCTCAACCTGCGTGAAGGCGACCGCGTCGGCCTGGTCGGGCACAACGGCGCCGGCAAGTCCACGCTGCTGCGCCTGCTCGCCGGGATCTACGAGCCGACCCGCGGCTCGTCGCGGATCAAGGGCAAGATCGCGCCGGTGTTCGACCTCGGCATCGGCATGGACCCCGAGATTTCGGGCGTCGAGAACATCATCATCCGCGGCCTCTTCCTCGGCATGACCGCCAAGGAGATGGAGAAGCGGGTCGACGACATCGCCGAGTTCACCGAGCTCGGCGACTACCTGCAGATGCCGCTGCGCACGTACTCGACGGGTATGCGGGTGCGGCTGGCGCTGGGCGTCGTCACGTCGATCGACCCCGAGATCCTCATCCTCGACGAGGGCATCGGCGCGGTCGACGCGGCGTTCCTCAACAAGGCGCGCGACCGGCTCAAGGACCTCGTCAAGCGCTCCGGCATCCTGGTGTTCGCCAGCCACTCGGACGAGTTCCTCTTCGAACTGTGCGACTCGGCCATCTGGATGGACGAGGGGCACCTCAAGCAACAGGGTTCGCTGCGGGACGTCCTGACGTCGTACAAGGGCCGTGACCCCTTCGAGAACATGAGCCAGGAAACCTTGGAGCGCTTCGGCATCGAGCCGGCGGCGATGACGAACGGCGGGGAATGATGGCCAGCGAGACCCGGCAGCTGCCCGACGGCGCGGTCGTCGGCGTGGTCGTCACGCGGCACCGGCGGGAGCTGCTCGCGGACTCGCTGAAGGTCATCGCGGCCCAGACCCGGCCGGTCGACCACCTGGTGGTCGTCGACAACGGGCCGGACGACTCCGCGCGCGAGGTCGTCGAGAACTACCCGCTGCCGCACACGTACCTGCCGTCGCACCGGAACCTCGGTGGCGCCGGCGGGTTCGCGCTGGGCATGCTGCACGCGCTCTCGCTGGGCGCGGACTGGGTCTGGCTGGCCGACGACGACGGGCGCCCGGCCGACGAGAACGTGCTCGCGATTCTGCTGGAGGAAGCCGAAAAGCGGGACCTGGCGGAGATTTCGCCGGTGGTGTCGAACATCGACGCACCGGACAAGCTGGCGTTCCCGCTGCGCCGCGGCCTGACGTGGAAGCGTTCGCAGTCCGAGCTGGGGGCCGACTTCCTGCCCGGCATCGCGTCCCTGATGAACGGCGCGCTCTTCCGCGCGTCCACTTTGGACGTCGTCGGCGTGCCGGACCTGCGGCTGTTCTTCCGCGGCGACGAGGTGGAGCTGCACCGGCGGCTGGTCCGGTCGGGGCTGCCGTTCGGCACGTCGCTGAAGACGAAGTACCTGCACCCGGACGGCTCGGACGAGTTCAAGCCCATGCTGGGCGGCAAGTTCCACGCGCAGGACCCGGAAAACGAGGTCAAGCGGTACTACACCTACCGCAACCGCGGCTACCTGCTGTCCCAGCCGGGCATGCGGAAGATCGGCGCGCTCGAGATCGTCCGCTTCGGACTGTACTTCGTGGGCGTGAAGCGGGACCCGAAGGCGTTCCTGCAGTGGCTGAAGCTGGTGCGGCAGGGCCGCGCCGAGAAGTTCTACCGCTACTGATCCTGCAACGGAAAAGGCCCCCGCTCTCGTCGCGGGGGCCTTTTCCGTTGAGCAGGCTTATTCGCCGATGACCGGCGGCGCCGTGCGCAGGTCGGTGCCGAAGACCTCGTCGGGGTCACCCTCGACCAGGTAGGTCGGGCGCGAGTGCTCGGTGTCCTCGTCGCCTTCGCCCTTCTGGCCGCGGCCCAGGCCGCCGCCACCGGGACTCATGCCCCCGCGACCGGTGCCACCCGCACCGAGGCCGCCCATCCCGCGGCCCGCGGCCGCTTCCGCGGCTCCGATCCCGCCCGGCCGGGCGGCACCCGACGCGGCGCCCGCGCCCGTCGCGTTGCCGGCACCCGAGCCACCGGGGCCGAAGCCGCCGCCACCGCGCCCGCCGCCACCGCCACCGCCACCGACCTTGGAGTTGTAGGCCTCGTCGCCGCCGAAGTTCATCCCGCCCATCGGCATCGGGCTCATCGGCATCCCGCCGAACTGCTGGTTCGAGTTCGATGTCGACGCGGCGGGGACCGAGCTGGGCGTGAAGCCGGACGGCGTGGTGGTGCCCGCGGGCACGAACCCGGACCCGGTGGTCGAGCCGGGCCCGGAGAAGGAGTGCCCGGCCGGCCCGCCGAGCGGCCCGGGGGTGTTGCCGGACACGAAGCCCTGGGCGGTGCCGCCCGGTGTGTTCACCGAGTGCGAGCCCGGCACGTTGACGCTCGAGGGGTTGTTGATGCCGTTCTTGTCGCCGGTGCCGTTGGGGTCATCGCTGCCCCCACCGGTGCTGAAGCTCGGCGGCGGCGCGAAGGCGGGCTGCTTGGAGGCGGCCTCGTAGAGGTTCTTGTCGTAGGTCGCCATGACGCCGGCGGCCTCGTCGTGCGCGGCCTGGCTGTCCTTCTGCTTCTGGATCGACTTGTCGACGTTGTCGGGCAGGTTGAAGGGGTTCGAGGTGGCCCAGCCCTTGAACTCGTCGGTCCAGCTGAACGGGATGGGAGCCGGCATGGAGTTCTTCGCCGTTGCGGCGGCTTGGCCCTGGTCGTAGATGGTTTCCGAGGCCAGCTTGGCGTTCTGCGAGTTGGCGTCGGACCACTTGCCGAGGCTGCTGAAGTACTGCTGCGCGTTCTCGGCGGCGCTGCCTTCCCAGGTGCCCTTCGAGGCGTTGACGGCGGTGTTCATCGACTGCGCGAACTTGTCGAAGACCTGGTGGACTTCGTGGTACGCGGTCGAGACTTCCGAAACCTGATCGACGTCCAGGTTGGTGTCCAGGTATCCCTTGAGCTGCGTGTGGTCGCTGCCCTTGTAGTCCGCGCTCGACGGGTTCAGGCCCTGCACGTACTCGACGTCGCGGCCCTGGGTGGCATCCTTGACGTTCTTGTCGCCCATCTGCTGGGCCTGGTTCTTCGCCCGCGCCTGGGCCATCCACTGCTGCACCGCCCCGAACAACCAGTTGCCCGGGTCGACGCCTTCTTCGGCCTTCTGCTGGAGGTAGGCGTCGCGCTCGGCGGGCGCCATGTCCTGGACCTGCTGGGGCGTCTTGTCCTCGGTCTTCGGCCGCGGTCCCTGTTGCGTGGTCATCTGGGTCCCCTATCCCTTCGGCAGCCGCGGTTCGACGGCCTTCGCGACCGCCTCGGCGACCTGGCAGGCCTGGTCCGCCGAATCGGCACCGATCACCGCCACATCAACCCGAGACGAGTCGCCCACCGGCAGGGCGAGCGTGCAGGCCGGCAACGACGCACCGCCCGAGGCCTCCCTCGCCTTCCGGCCGTTGACGTCCTTGTCGACCACGCCACCGCCGGTGTCGTTGACCTGCGCGACCGACGCGGTGTCGCGGACGTTGACGCCGATCACCTTGGCGTTGTCACTCGCCGACGCGATCTTCTGCCGGTAACTGCAGGAACGCACGCCGGCGACCGTCTTGTTCTGCGGCTCGTTGAACTCGCCGTAGCCGCTCACGTCGCCCGCTTCCAGCAGCGAGCAGGCGTCCGTGATCGACTGGGTCCCGCCGCCACCGGAAGACGGGCTTTCCGGGGTCCCCGACTCGCCTGCCGAAGACGACTGGGCGGGTGACGCGGTTCCCCCTTGCGTGGTGGTGCACCCGGCGAGCAGCGTGCCACCTGCCGCGAGCGGAAGGAGAACCCGAACGAGAAGTTTCGTCATCCCTCAAGCCTGCTTGGTCTGAAGAGCGGAGAAGGCCTGGCTCTCTGTTTCCTTGTAGAGGCCGGCAGCCCTGGCGAGCGCCTCGTCCGCCTGCCTCGCGACCTCGCGGAGCTGCTGGAGAACGTGAGTCGCGCCACCGTCGGCGGCCGAGGCGCTCTTCTGGTCGTGCTTGGCGACGGCAAGCCCGTACGGGTGGTTCCCGAGTTGCGGGGTCTGGTCCAGCAGGAAGCTCTTGTACTGCAGTTCGCCGAGGTCGTTGACCAGTTCGGTCAGTGCGTCCCGGATCGGCTTCACACCTTCCGGCGTGATCTTGAAGCCGCCTCCCTTGGCTGCGTCGACCAGCTTCTGGGTCTCGGCTGTGACGCTCTTGACCGCGGCGCTCATCCCGGCTGAGGAGAGCGGGTTGACGATGTCCGAGATCGAGCCGCCGCCCCCGCCGTCAGCTATCAGCATCGCTGTTCCACCCCGAATCGCTTCGCCCGTGCGTGTGCACCCGGAAGTCTACTAGGCGGGCACCCAGCGCAACCGCCGTTCACCGATCTCCACTTCGGACGCGCCCGGGGCGCGGCCGGTTCCCGTACCGTCAGAACTGGCCTTCGAGCTGGGCGTACAGCTGCTGGGCCAGCCGGGCGTTGTCGGCCGGGGCGTAGGTGATCCAGCGCTGGCCGTCGGCGGCCGCGCGGGAGGACATCAGCCAGCGGCCGCTCGGGGTGTCGAACCAGGCCAGCGGGGGGAACGTGCCGCCGCGCGTCTGCGCCGTGAACTGGCCCACGCGCTTCTTCGGCTCCTGGAAGACGCGCTCGATCATGCGGACCTGCGGGCCGCCGGCGTTGCTGTGCGAGCGCGGGCCGGTGACGCCCGCGAACGGGTCGTACGCCTCGTCGCGGCGCTGGTGGCGGGGCTGCTGGACCGGCCGCGCAATCGTCACCGACTGGCCGGGCGCGGCCGGCGTCAGCGGGAGGAGGTCGACGATCGCCGGCACGATGCCCGTCGGGCGAACCTCCTCGAAGACGAGGAGGTTCTCCTCCTGGCGCACGAGCACCGCGAACTGGCCGTCGGAGGCGACGCGCGCGAACAGGTGGCGGTCGCCCAGCTCGGCGGCCGCGTTGATGGCCACGCTCCCCCGGACGAACGTGGCCAGCGCCAGCTCGGCGTCCGCGTCGAGGCGGCCGCGGCTCCACAGCCCGCGGCCGGTCAGGTCGCGGACGACGGCGTCGCGGATCATCGCGCGCTGCTCGACGGTCGTGCCGACGTGCGGAACCTCGAACGGCGTCGGCGCGCGGCCGAGCCCGAGCTGTTCCAGCAGGATGTCCACCGCTGCCAGCGACAGCGAGAACGAGTGAGGCATCGCTTCCGTCCCCCCGGGGTCTTCCGGTCGTCGCCGAAAACGGTAGTCCACCGCAGTGACAACCGGGGCTTCGCCCCAGGCCGGGGGCTCCGCCACCCGGAGCCCCCGAACCACAGCTCCGCCCTCAGCGAACCCGCTTGCCCGGCGAAGATCGGCGCTGGTCCGATGGACGCATGGCTGACCCGAAACCCGCCCTCGTCCTGCACCTCGCCACCGGCGGCGAACCGCTGCTGTTCGCGCTGACCACCGAAGAATCCGGGAAGCTGGCGGGCAAGCTCGCCCAGCTCGTCAAGACCGGCGCCGTCGAAACGGTGACCACCAAAGCCGACTCGGTGGTCGCGATCAACTTCGCCCACGTTGCCGCCGCGTACATCGACGACCTCAACCGCAAGAGCACCGTGTTCGGCATGCACGCCTGACACGGCGAAGGCCGCCTCACGAGAACGTGAGACGGCCTTCGCGGGAGCCCGTGATCAGAGCTTGTACAGGCGCTTCCAGTTCTCGCGCGAGGTGAGCTCGGGCATGGCCCGCTTGTACTGCTCCTGCACCGCCGCGCCTTCCTTGCGCAGCCGCTGGATGACCTTCACGCCCTGCTTGGCCAGCGCGAACATCTTCACCCGGTCGTAGGACCGGACGCGGACGCCTTCCTGGCTCGCGTCGGTGACCACGGCGGTGTTGAACAGCGCGATGTGCCACCAGTTGGCCTCGTCGATCGGCACCGCGCCGAGCCCGAAGCGGCTGCGGCCGAGCAGCCGGTCGAGGACCCGCCTGATCAGCACCACGCGCTGCAGGCTGGGCCGCGGCGAGCTGTTGATGATGCCGATGTCGTTGGACGCGATGCCCGGGACGTCGGTCGCCTTGTGGCGCTTGGTCTCCGGGTAGTCGTCACGGATGCGGCGGATCTCCTTCATCGCCTCGACCCCGCCGTCACGCAGGATTTCGGGACCCTTCAGGAAGTCCTCGACGGCCTTGATCAGCGTCGCCGACAGGCCGTACTGCATGCCGAGCAGGTAGCGCACCAGCTGCGCGATCAGCACCCGCGAAAGCAGGTTCAGGTTGAACGGCGAGTGCAGGGCCGCGGTGATGATCGAGTTGCGCAGGTTGAAGTACCGGTGCCACTCGTCCCAGTCCTTCATGTGGAAGTCCGCGTGCCACACGCCCGCACCCGGCAGGGTGACGGTCGGGAAGCCGTGCGCGCGGGCCCGGTAGGAGTACTCGGCGTCGTCCCACTGGAAGAAGAACGGCAGCGGGTAACCGCTGGCCCGGACGACCTCGTAGGGGATCAGGCACGACCACCAGCCGTTGTAGCCGGCGTCGAGGCGGCGTTCCTGGCGGTTCGGCTTCAGCGTCTCCTCGTCCACGCCGAGCAGGTCGGCGGTGGACAGCGAGTGCTCGACCGGCTGGCCGGGCTCGAGCGTGTTGAGCCGCGCGTACTCGGCGCCGACGTGCAGCTGGTTCGGGTGGAACAGGTTGAGCATCTGGCCGCCGACGATGATCGGGTCGGCGGCGCGGTTCGAGAACGCCGTCATCCGGATCACCAGGTCCGGCTCGAGCAGGACGTCGTCGTCCATGAACAGGACGTTCGCGTGCTCGGTCGCGGTGTGCCCGGCCACCTCGAAGAGGCCGCGGGTGAAGCCGCCGGCGCCACCGAGGTTCGGCTGCTTGATGTAGTGGAGCTTGTCGGCGAGGTCCTTGGCGACCTGCTCGAAGCCGTCGCGCGACTCGACGAGGTCGGTGCCCTGGTCGGCGACGTAGATCGCGTCCAGGGTCTCCAGCGACGAGACGTCCGCGGCGAGGGCCTGGAGGTTCTTCAGGCAGTCGTCGGCGCGGTTCATCGTGCAGATGGTCACCGCGGTCGGACGGATCTTCTCCGGTGCCTCGACCGTCCAACGGACCTGCTCGACGCGCAGCGTCTGGCCCCCCTCGGTCTCGAGGTCGAGCCAGAGCGCGCCGCCGTCGTAGAACTTGTCCAGCTTGCCGGTCAGCGACACCTTCGCCTGCTTGGCGTCCTTGATCTGCTCGGCGGCCACCACGCGGGGCTCGCCCTCGACGTCCGAGGCGCCCATCGACAGCAGGCCGGTGCCGGTGACGACGGCCTCGACGGAGACCTCGGTCACCGTGGTCCAGCGCTGCCAGTAGCTGGCCGGGAACCGGCCGAAGTACGTGTTGCCCGACACCTTGGAGGCGGGCTCGAGGGCGATCGACGCCCGTTCCCGCACGGCCGCGCCCCACTCGACCTCGGCGTACAGGTCCTTGCTGACGATCGGCGCCGGGCCGGCGTAGAGCCCGCGCTGCGCCGTCAGGCGGCCCTGCGGAGTGTGCTCGGTGAACCGCGTCTCGGTGGCCGTGCCGGCTTCGGTGGTCGGCGCCGGGGTGGCTGTTTTACCGGGCATCTGGTTCCTCAGTTCTCCTCAGTCGACGGCTCGCGGAAGACGACCCACTTGAGCATCACGAAATTGATCACGGTGGCGGTGGCCTGCGACACGGCCCAGCACAGGGTGTGCTGCCAGGCGGACTCCGGCAGCACGTTCAGCATCAGCTGGTTCACCCCGACCGCGACGAAGAACGTCACGGTGTAGAGCAGGACGAACGAGCCGACCTGCGCCTTCCCGTCGCGGCGCCCGCCGGCGAAGGTGAACTTCCGGTTCAGGAAGAACGCCGTGGTCGTGCCCACGACGAAAGAGATAGCGCGGGCGATGTCGACCCACGGTGAGGTGGCCATCCCGGCCACCTGGGCCAGCAGCGTGTAGGTGCCCAGGTCGACGAGGGCGCAAAAGCCCCCGATCAGGGCGAAGCGGACGAGCTGGCCCAGCAGTCCCATGGAGGACTGCCCAGCCGTTGCTTCGGCTTGCGGATCGGTCGCCACCACTGCATTACCTCGTCACCTGTGTCATGGTCACCCGCGCGGGCGCTTGTGCCTTGATGCGCAAAGTGTAGAAGCGAGCACTTCAGGGTCACGTTCCGGGCGTGGTTGGGCGTGGCTACCCTGGTCGAGTGACCCAAGGACCCAATACACAGCGTCGCACGCTCATGGGCTGGGCGCGGACCGCACCGACCACCGCCGACGTCCTGACCACCGCCGATGTGGAGGTGATCGCCCGCGCCGTGGCCCAGGCCGGTGAGCGCGGCGTCATCGCCCGCGGCCTCGGGCGCTCCTACGGCGACCCGGCGCAGAACGCCGGCGGCCTCGTCGTCGAGATGACGGCGCTGAACCGGATCCACTCGATCGACCCGGACTCCGCCCTCGTCGACGTCGACGCGGGCGTGAGCCTCGACCAGCTGATGCGTGAGGCGCTGCCGTACGGCCTGTGGGTCCCGGTGCTGCCGGGCACGCGCCAGGTGACCATCGGCGGCGCGATCGCCAACGACATCCACGGCAAGAACCACCACAGCGCGGGCAGCTTCGGCAACCACGTCGTGTCGATGGACCTGATCACCGCCGACGGGCAGATCCGCACGCTGACGCCGGAGGGCCCGGACGCCGAGCTGTTCTGGGCGACCGTGGCCGGCATCGGGCTGACCGGCATCATCGTCCGGGCCAAGATCCGGATGACCAAGACCGAGACCGCGTACTTCCTCGCGGACAACGAGCGCACGAACAACCTCGACGAGACCCTGGAGCTGGTCAGCAACGGCTCCGACGACAACTACACGTACTCGTCGGCGTGGTTCGACACGATCTCCACCGGCTCGAAGCTCGGCCGCGCCGCCTTCGGCCGCGGCTCGCTCGCGAAGCTGGACGAACTGCCGCCGAAGCTGCGCGCGAACCCGCTGAAGTTCGACGCTCCGCAGCTGGGGACGCTGCCCGACGTCTTCCCGAACGGCCTGGCCAACAAGCTGACCTTCGGCGCGATCGGCGAGCTGTACTACCGCAAGACGCCGAAGGCGGCTCGCGGCGTGATCCAGAACCTGACGGCCTTCTACCACCCGCTCGACATGTTCGGCGAGTGGAACCGCGCCTACGGCTCGAAGGGCTTCCTGCAGTACCAGTTCTCGACACCGCTGAACGCGCACGAGCCGCTGCGGAACATCGTCCGCAAGATCGCCGAGTCGGGGCACGTGTCCTTCCTCAACGTCTTCAAGCGCATGGGCGAAGGCAACGCGGCGCCGCTGTCGTTCCCGCACCCGGGCTGGATGGTCTGCGTCGACTTCCCGATCAAGGACGGCCTCAGCCGGTTCTGCCAGGAGCTCGACGAAGACGTCCTGGAGCTGGGCGGGCGGCTGTACACCGCGAAGGACTCGCGCACCTCGCCCGAGACGTTCGCGAAGATGTACCCGCGGCTCGAAGAATGGCGCAAGGTCCGCGCTTCCATCGACCCCGAAGGCGTTTTCGCCTCTGACATGAGCCGGAGGCTCGAACTGTGATCGACGCGGTGGGCAACCCCCAATCCCTGCTCCTGCTCGGCGGCACGTCCGACATCGCGCTGGCGATCGCCGAGAAGTACCTGGCCGAGAAGCCGCTGCGCGTGGTGCTGGCCGCCCGGCCGTCACCGCGCCTCGACGCGGCCGCGCAGCGCCTCAAGGACCGCGGCGCCGAAGTGTCGACTGTGGACTTCGACGCCAAGGACACGGCGGCGCACCCGGCCGTGCTGGCCAAGGCGTTCGACGGCGGCGACATCGACGTGGCGGTCGTGGCGTTCGGCCTGCTCGGCGACCCCGAAGAGGTCTGGCAGGACCACGCGAAGGCCGTCGAGCTGGCCACCGTGAACTACACCGCGGCGGTGTCGGTCGGGGTCGCGCTGTCGGAGAAGCTCAAGGCCCAGGGCCACGGCACGGTGATCGCGCTGTCGTCGGTGGCGGGCGAGCGCGTCCGCCGCTCCAACTTCGTCTACGGCTCGACGAAGGCCGGTTTCGACGGCTTCTACCTGGGGCTCGGCGAGGCCCTCGCACCGTTCGGCGTCAAGGTGACGGTCGTTCGCCCCGGGCACGTCAAGACGAAGATGACCGAGGGCCTCAAGGACGCTCCCCTGGCGCAGACGGCCGAGCAGGTCGCCGAGATCGCCGTCGGCGCGGCCCGCGCGGGCAAGGACCTCGTGTGGGCGCCCGCCCCGTTCCGCCTGGTGATGTCCGCGCTGCGGCACGTCCCGCGGCCGATCTTCCGCAAGCTCCCGATCTGACGACCGGGCGGCACGTCGTCGGCTCTCAGCCGCCGATGGCGTGGGCGGGGACCAGGTAGAGGTTCTGGCTGCCCACCCACGGCGAGTCGATGTGCCAGCTCGCCAGCGCGGCCGGCGGCGGGGTGCGGCGGGTCGTCGCCAGGACCAGGTCCGGGCTGGCCGGGGCGACGCTGTGGTCGAAGTTGTGGAAGTTGGCCTCCAGCAACGCCCGGCCGAGGTCGTCGCTGCGGCGCTTGGTCTCGGTGATCGCCGGGTCGACCGCGCCGCGGTCGGAGAACTCGTCGACCAGCTCGCAGTCGCACGCGTACGCCAGCGCGCCCACCTCGCCCGCCGTCTCGACCTTGCGGCCGTGGGCGATCGCCGCCAGCTCGTGGCCGATTTCGCGGTACTCCGTCGTCGACGCGTGGTTGCTCGTGATCGGGGCGAACTGGCGGGGCAGGCCCGGCAGGGCGTACACCGCGACACTCGCCGCGAGGACCGCGCCGGCCACCGTCCAGGTCCCGCGCCTGACCCGCTCCGGGACCGCCGACGCGCAGGCGGCGAGGAAGATCGTCGCGCCGATGATGCTCGGGGCGTAGTACCAGTGGTAGGGCGGCACGCCCAGCCGGCTGTAGGCCAGGTAGTGCAGCGCGCCGGCGACGGCGAGCGCCGCGAACGGCGTCAGGCGGCGGGCCGTTCCGGAACCGCGGCGGTACTGCACGATCCAGGCCACCCCGGCCAGGGCGGCCAGCACCAGCGGCAGGAACGAAAGCGTGGCCGCGGCCGGGAAGTTGCGCCAGTACAGCAGCGGGCCGTTGGTGAAGCTGAACGGTCCCCACGACTGCTGGCTGATCTTGATGACGAGCGTGTCCGGCACGGCCGAGCCGAGCACCACCCAGCTGAACCCGAACCAGGGCAGCGTGACGGCGAGGGCCGCGAAGATCGTCTGCCAGATGCCGGCCCAGAACTCGCGGCGGGCGGCGAACAGCACCGCGGCGATCAGCAGCAGGTCGATCCGGACGAGCGCGAGCAGCCCGATCGCCACGCCCAGGCGGCCGGCCCGGCGCTCCTCCGCGTAAACCAGCGTCCACACGACACCGGCTGCGCCGAGCGCCACCTCCAGGCCGATCGAGGACAGCAGCAGCGGGTTGACCAGCAGCAGCGCGAACGTCAGCGGCGCGAACGCGGGCGGCAGGCCGGTGCGCTCGCCCAGCCGGCGCAGGCCCAGGACGAGCAGTACCTGCGCGGCGACGAACACGACGCCGGCGGCCAGCACCGCGTCGCGCACCACGAACGTGACCGCGCCCAGGGCCAGGACGTTCAGCGGCGACGTCGCGGTGTTGGCCGTCCCCTGCTCGATCAGGCCCCAGTGGCCGTGGAATGCGAGGTTCTTCGCGTAGGAGAGCGTGATGTAGGTGTCATCGATGAGATGGCTGCTCACCAGCGCGAACACCAGCGCGGAGGTGGCCGCGGCGCCCGCCGGCAAAGCCCACGAGCGGGCGAGGGGGATGGCCGCCGGCAGCGCGCGGACGGCTTTGGGGAGTTCTGCGGAGGCGCTTCGCATCCGGGCCACCGTACCCCGCTCGTGATGCTTCTGTGATCTGAGCGGAGTACGGGTGGCCCAGGCCACAGTCAGGGATCAGATGCCGTCCCCGGCGCCGGAGCCGGCGTTGCCGCGGCCGCCGAAACCGGGGCCACGGCCGTCGAAGCCCTGGCCGGGGCCGTCGTACTGGCGGTGGACGCCGGGCCGGCCATCCCGCGGGCCGTGGTGGCTCGCGGCGGCGATCCCGCCGACGATGCCGCCGCCGACGAGCATGCCGAACACCCCGACGGCGACGAGCTGAGTCGCGCGGTGGCCGGCAAACCGCCGGAAGCCACCGGTCGGCCGTGCGGCTGCCGGGGGCGGCCCCCAGGCGGCGTAGTGCGGCCCGGGGCCGGGCTGCGGGGTGGGCGGCGGCTGCTGACCGTGGACGGCGGTCTGGTCGGCGGCTTGGGCGGCGGCTTGGTCGGCTGGAGTGGCTCCGGCCGCCTGGCCGGGAGCGGCGGGGCCGGTCGCACCCGGCGCGGCGGCCGCTGCTCCGGCAGCTGGCACGGCGGGCGTGCCCTCCGGCCCGGTCCCGCCAGGCGCGGCGGCCGCTGCTCCGGCAGCGGGCGCGGCAGGCGTGGCTTCCGGCGCGGCCGAGGCGGTGGGCGCGGCCGCCGGCTGTGCCGGCGCCGCGGTGGGGGTGTCGGTGGCCGCCGTTGGCTGGTTGGCCTGGGTCGGGTGCTCGACAGTCGGCTGCCCGGCTCCGTCCGGGGCCTGCTGCTCGCGCGGCTGGTCGTTCATGATCACTCCTGGGGTCACGGGGACGGGCGCAGTGCCCGCCCCCACCACCTCAGGGTGCGTCGCTCAGCTGAGTACGAGCTGAAGCGAACCTGTCGATCCGCAATGAGTCAGAGGTAGAACGCCAGGAACAGCGTGATCACCCAGGACGCGCCCAGCACCTGCAGGATGCGGTCCTTGAGCGCGATCTCCTCGGGCTCGCCCGCGATGCCGCCGTCGACGTCCACCGCGTAGCGCAGCACCGCCACCAGGAACGGCACCATCGAGATGAGCGCCCACACCGAGTTGTGCTCGGTCTGGCGGATCTCGAACGCCCACAGGCAGTACGACATGATCAGGATCGCCGCCGACGTCGCCCAGACGAACCGCAGGTAGCTGGCCGAATACTTCTTCAGCGACGAGCGGATCTTCGCGCCGGTTCGCTCGAACAGCATGATCTCCGCGTAGCGCTTGCCCGCCACCATGAACAGCGAGCCGAACGCCGTGACCAGCAGGAACCACTGCGAAAGCGCAATGCCGCCCGCGACGCCGCCGGCGATGGAACGCATCAGGAAGCCCGAGCCGACGATGGCCAGGTCGACCACCGGCTGGTGCTTGAGGCCGAAGCAGTAGCCGAGCTGGACGGCCTCGTAGACGCCCAGCACGACCGCCAGCTGCCAGCTGGCGAGGAACGACACGCCGAGGCCGGCCAGGAAGAACACGACCGCGGCCCCGTACGCGACGGGGACCGGCACGATCCCGGCCGCGATCGGCCGGTTGCGCTTGGTCGGGTGGGCCCGGTCGGCCTCGACGTCGATCGCGTCGTTGATCAGGTAGACCGAGCTCGCC
This sequence comes from Amycolatopsis sp. NPDC024027, assembly GCF_040638975.1. Classification (NCBI taxonomy): domain Bacteria; kingdom Bacillati; phylum Actinomycetota; class Actinomycetes; order Pseudonocardiales; family Pseudonocardiaceae; genus Amycolatopsis; species Amycolatopsis sp. NPDC024027. The sequence goes on along the minus strand of NZ_JBEZYY010000002.1, from coordinate 719,138 downwards.
GTCAGCGAAAAGGCCACGAAGGCGATGATCGCGTCGATCAGGAGACCGGTGCGGTCGGTCGACTTCGAGAACGCGAAGAACGGGGCCGCGAAGACCAGGACGTTCTTCACCCACTGCCGCGGCCGCGCCGTCTTGATGACGCCGCCGACCAGGCCGAACTTCCCCCGTGCCGCAGTCGGCTCAACAGCCTCGGCAGTCGCGGCAGTTTCGTCGCTGTTGCGCTGCTCGGTCGTCTCGCTCATGGGTTCTTCTTCAGCTTCCGTCGTATCAGACCACCGACGAGCCCCCCGAGAGCTGCACCGGCCACAACGTCCGTCGGATAGTGAACGCCGAGCACGAGCCTCGAGGCCAGCATCGGCGGTACCAGGGCGGGCACCAGGTTACGCCCGGTCAATCCGGAGTAGAGCACCGCCGCCGCCGTGGTGGACGTCGCGTGCGACGACGGGAAGCTCAGCTTGCTCGGCGTGCCGACCAGGACCTCGACGCTCGGGTGGTCCGGTCGCGGGCGCCTGACCACGCGTTTCACCGCGATGGAGGCGGCGTGCGCGCCGACGACCCCCGCCGACGCGACCAGCCAGTCCTTGCGCCGCTTCTTGTCGACGACGGCGCCGAGCAGGCCCAGGCCGAACCAACCGAGAGCGTGCTCGCCGAAGTGCGACATGCCGCGCGCAGCCTTCACCGAAGCTTCACTCTTCAGAAAGCCCTGCGCCTTCGCCAAGACGGCCACCTCGCCGGTGGGCTGCCCCTTCTCAAGCATCAAGGGACCCGTCGAGCGGCGCGCCGTCGGTCAGGTGCGGGGCGATCTTGTTGTCGAACGCCGACAGCGCCGAGCCGATGGCCATGTGCATGTCGAGGTACTTGTACGTGCCCAGCCGGCCGCCGAACAGCACGTTCTTCTCGCGGGCCTCGGCCTTGGCCAGCTCGCGGTAGGCCTCGAGCTTCTCGCGGTTCTCCGGGGTGTTGATCGGGTAGTACGGCTCGTCCTCCTCGCCCGCGAAGCGGGAGTACTCGCGGAAGATGACCGTCTTGTCCTTGGGGTAGTCCCGCTCCGGGTGGAAGTGCCGGAACTCGATGATCCGGGTGTACGGGACTTCCTGGTCGTTGTAGTTGACGACCGAGGTGCCCTGGAAGTCACCGGTCTCCGCGACCTCGGATTCGAAGTCGACGGTGCGCCAGGTGAACCGGCCCGCCGAGTAGCCGAAGTAGCGGTCCAGCGGCCCGGTGTAGACGGTCGGGGTGCCCGCCGGGATGTGCTCGCGGACGTCGAAGTAGTCGACGTTCAGCCGGATCTCGATGTTCTCGTGCTCGGCCATCTTCTCGAGCCACGCGGTGTACCCGTTGACGGGCAGGCCCTCGTAGGTGTCGTTGAAGTACCGGTTGTCGAAGTTGTAGCGGACCGGCAGGCGCGTGATGATGTTCTCGCCCAGGTTCTTGGGGTCGTTCTCCCACTGCTTCGCCGTGTAACCGCGGATGAACGCCTCGTAGAGGGGGCGCCCGACCAGCGAGATCGCCTTCTCCTCGAGGTTCTGCGCGGCGGAGGTCTCGAACTCCGACGACTGCTTCGCGATGAGCTCGCGGGCCTCGTCGGGGGTGTGCGACTTGCCGAAGAACTGGTTGATCAGGGCCAGGTTCATCGGGAACGAGTAGACCTGGTCCTTGACCCGCGCGAAGACGCGGTGCTGGTAGTTCGTGAACTCGGTGAACCGGTTCACGTACTCCCACACCCGCTTGTTCGAGGTGTGGAACAGGTGCGCCCCGTACTTGTGCACCTCGATCCCGGTCTCCGGGTCGGGCTCCGAGTAGGCGTTGCCGCCGAGGTGGCTGCGCCGCTCGAGGATGAGGACCTTCTTGCCCAGCTCGGCCGCGGCCCGTTCGGCGACGGTCAGGCCGAAGAAACCGGACCCGACGACGACGAGGTCGTAACCTGCGAAATCGTCTTCAGTAATCTTGGCGGGGTTCGTGTGCGCGCTCACGGGCGTCGAGGGTACGCAGGTCGCTGACCCGGCCCGCACCCGACTATCACATTTCGGCCTACGACACACCTGGAAAGCAGTGCCTGCACCCGAGGACTTCTGGAGCTACTTCGCCGCGGTGGCCACCTACCTGGCCGTACTCGCGGTGCCTGGCGGCGTCGTCGGGTGGGCCGCCGGTCTCCGCGGCTGGGCCCTCGCCGGGCTCGCGCCGCTGCTCAGCTACGCCATCACCGGCCTGGCCGGTCCGTGGCTGGCCATCGCCCACATCCCGTACGGCTCGCTCAGCGTCGCCGCGTGCACGCTGCTGCTCGCCGCCGTGCTCTACGGCCTGCGCCGGCTCTTCACCGGGCGTGGCTGGTCGACGCCGGGGGCCGAGGAACCGGCGGAGCCGTGGACCCGCCGGGCGCACCTGGCCGTCGGGGCCTGCGTCGCGATCGCCGTCGCCGTGTCGGTCGCCGTGGTGGTCACCGGCCGCGGCGGGACGACCGCGGTGTTCCAGCGCTGGGACACCGTGTTCCACGCGAACGGCATCCGCTACATCGCCGAGACCGGCGACGGCTCCCTGACCGGCATGGGCACCATCAACTGGTACCCCGGCGGCTCCTTCTACCCGAACGCCTACCACCTGGTCGGCGCCCTGGTCTACGAGCTGTCCGGGACGTCGATCCCGGTCACGCTGAACGCGATCACGATGCCCATCGCCGGGCTGTTCGCGCTGGCCATGGCCGCGTTGGTGCGCCAGCTCGGCGGCCGCGCGGTGTTCGCCGGCAGCGCCGCGCTGGTCGCGGGCGGCGCGACGACCGGGGCGTACGAGTCGGTGTCGAGCGGCCTGCTGCCCTTCGCGCTCGGGATCGTGCTGACGCCGCTGGCGGTGATCACGCTGCAGCGGTTCGTCGTGCGGCCGGGCGTGGACACCGGCGCGGTGCTCGCGCTGAGCGCGACCGGCCTGCTCGCCGCGCACTCGAGCGCGTTGTTCGGGGCGCTGCTGTTCGCCTTCCCGCTGGTGGTGCAGCGCTGGTACCGGGCGCTGCGCGGCCGCCGCGCCGACGGCGTTCCCGAGGGCAGGCGCGCCTGGCGGGTCGTCGGCGGCGACGTCTTGCGCATGGTCCCGGTGATGGCGGCGGCGGGCGTGCTGGCCGCGCCGATGATCCTGGGTGCGCTCACCTTCACGTCCGGGTCGTACCCGTACCACCCCTGGGGCTCCCACATGGCGGTGTGGAAGGCCCTGGCGATGCTGGCGACGTTCAAGCAGGTGCTGCCGGTGCCGCAGATCTGGCTGACGGTCTTCCTCGCCATCGGCGTGTTCACCCTGGTGCGGCTGCGGCGGATGCGCTGGCTGGTGCTGTCGGCGATCGGGCTGTCCACGCTGTTCGTCCTCGTCGCGTGCTTCGGCGGCGAAGAGTGGGTGATCAGCCTGTCGCGGCCGTGGTGGAACGACCGGTTCCGGCTGATGGCGCTGGCGGCGATCCCGCTGTGCCTGCTCGCCGCGCACGGCATGAGCGAGGCCCAGCAGTGGCTGGCGAAGGTCGCGAGCGGCCGTGCGTGGGTGCGCGCGCGGCCGTGGCTGACCGGCCGGGTCGGGCTGGCGACGGCGGTGCTTCTGGTCGTGGCGATGGGCGTGCTGACCGGCGGGTTCTACCGCGCGGCCAACGCCAAGACGGTGTCGCTGCTCTACTACAACGGCCTGCCCGGCGAGGTGGTCCCGCCCGTCAGCCAGGACGAGATCGACGCGATGGACCGCCTCGGCACGCTCGGCATCCCGGCCGGCCAGAAGGTGCTCAACGACCGGCTCGACGGCACGGCCTGGATGTACGCCCTGACCGGCGTGCACCCGGTGGCCGGCCACTACGACGCGGGCGTGGCCCCGCCGGACGCGCTGTACCTGGCCCAGCACTTCGCCGACTACGACAGCGACCCGCAGGTGCGCGCGGCCGTTCACCGGCTCGACGTCCACTACGTGCTGGTGGGGAGCGGCACCATCCGCCGGGACACGCCCATCGCGCCGGGCCTGCGGCACCTGGACGGGCACGACTTCCTCGAAGTCGTGTACCGGAACCCGGGTGCGACCATCTACCGGATCGTGAAGTAGAACGCCCTCGTGGCCGCGGCGCCCCTCCGCGGCCACGAGGGCCCCCGCACCCCCGGGGTGGTCTCGTCTGCAAAGTACCGACGCCCGGGGCGCGCCAATCGGTTTCCCGATCACCGCAATGTCACTCGTTCGGACTAGTGGAGCTCCGGCAGGACCTCGCTCGCGACCTGCTCCAGGACGGCTTCCCGGCCCTCGTAGGGCGACGACGACCGCGGCCAGTGCGAGATGACGTCGGTGAAGCCCAGCTCCCGCGCCCGGCCCACCGCGTCGCGGAACGCCTCGACGCTGGTCAGCGAAAAGACCGGCGACGCGTCCAGGCTGAGGTGCCGCTGGATGCTCGCCCGCTCGCGGCCCACCGCGTCCAGCCGCTGGTCGAAGACCTCGGTGAGCTGCTTGATGCCGGCCCACCACTCGTCGGCGGTCTCGCCGCCCTTGCCGGTGGTCACCCAGCCCGCGCCGAAGCGCGCGGCGAGGGTCATCGTGCGCGGCCCGTTCGCCGCGACGACGAACGGCAGCCGCGGCCGCTGGACCGGGCCGGGCAGGTTGCGGGCCTCGCGGGCCCGGTAGTACTCGCCGTCGAAGTCGAACTTGTCGGTCATGAGCAGCCCGTCGAGCGCCTCGACGAACTCGGTGAAGCGGTCCACGCGCTGCTTGGGCGTCAGCTCGGGGGCGTCGAGCACCGCGCCGTCGTAGTGGTGGTGGTCGACACCCGCGCCGACGCCGAGGACGAGCCGGCCGTCCGAGACGTCGTCGAGGGTGTTCAGCTCGCGCATGAACGGCACGGGGTGCCGGGCGACCGGCGACGCGACGAACGTGCCGAGCCGGATGCGGGACGTCACCATCGCCGCCGCGGTCAGGGTCGGGATGGCGGAGAACCAGGGGCCGTCGACCAGGTTGCGCCAGCCCAGGTGGTCGTAGGTCCACGCGTGGTCGAAGCCGTACTCCTCGGCGGCGCGCCACTTCGGCTCGGCGGCCCACCAACGATCTTCCGGAAGAATGACGATGCCAACTCGCACGGGTCCGGACGCTATCGGTTACCACCGGGCGTCGCACGGACGGGGAAGGCTTCGCCCGAACGAGTCAGGGACAATGGCCGGGTGGAGAGACCCCAGTTGATCGCGTCCGACGTCGACGGCACCCTGCTCGGCCCCTCCGAATCCCTGACCGGCCGCACGATCGCGGCCGTCCGCCGGGCGATCGAGGCGGGGGTGCCGTTCGTCCTGGCCAGCGGCCGCCCGCCGCGGTGGATCGCCCCGATCGCGAAGCCGCTCGAGCTCACCGGGTACGCGGTGTGCGCGAACGGCGCGGTCCTGTACGACTGCGGCCGCGAAGAGATCATCGAGGTGCACGGGCTGCTCCAGCCCACGCTGCTGCACGACATCGCGCACGCGCTCGACAAGGCGCTGCCGGGTTGCCGGCTGGCGACCGAGCGCGTCACCACCGGCGCGGTCGACCACGACATGCGCAACTTCGTGATCGAGCCGGACTACCACAACCCGTGGGGCGACGGCGAAGGCCGCACCGGGCCGCGCGCCGAGGTCCTCGGGCACCCCGCGATCAAGCTGCTGGTCAGCCACCGCGGGATGTCGTCCCAGGAGATGGCGGACGCGGTCAACGCGCTGTTCGACCGGGACGTCGACGTGACGTACTCGTCGTCGGGCGGCCTGGTCGAGGTGTCCGCGCACGGCATCACCAAGGCGACCGGCCTCGCCGACGTCGCCGAGCGGCTGGAGGTCGACCCCGGGCAGGTGATCGCGTTCGGCGACATGCCCAACGACGTCGAGATGCTCCGCTGGGCCGGCCACGGCGTCGCGATGCAGAACGGGCACCCGAAGCTGCTCGCGGTGGCCGACGAGGTCACCGGCCCGGCCGGCGAGGACGGCGTCGCGCAGGTCCTCGAGCGCTGGTTCTAACGGTCGAGCTCGGCCGCTTCGGCCGGGATCGGCGCGGCTGGTCGCGACGCCATGAATGAGTCATTCACGGCGTCGGATGCAGTGAATGAGTCATTCACTGCGTCGGCGACGCGCGAAACTAACGGCGGTCGAGCTCGGCCGCTTCGGCCGGGGTCGGCGCCGTGCCGCCCAGGTGGGCGGGCAGCCACCAGCGGTCCTCGTCGGACGCGGGCTGGTCCGGGTACTCGGCCTGGGCCCGGTCGAGCAGCGCGCTCATCCGGGTGCGCAGCTCCTTCGTCACGACGTCCCAGTCGTCACCCTTCGCCGGGTGCATCGGCTCGCCGATGAGGATCGAGACGGGCACGTGCCGGCGCGTCAGGTCCTTCGGCCGGCCCTTCGTCCAGAGCCGCTGGGTGCCCCACAGCGCCATCGGCACCACCGGGACGTGGGCCGCCGCGGCCATCCGGACGGCGCCCGACTTGATCTCCTTGACGGTGAACGACCGGCTGATGGTGGCTTCGGGGAAGACGCCGACGACCTCGCCGGACTGCAGCTTCCCGAGCGCCTCGCGGTAGGACGCGAGGCCGGCGGAGCGGTCGACGGAGATGTGGTGCATCCCGCGCATCAGCGGCCCGGCGATGCGGTTGTCGAAGATCTCCTTCTTCGCCATGAACCGCGTCAGCCGCTTGGCCGGGCGGGCGCCGAGACCGCAGAAGATGAAGTCGAGGTAGCTCACGTGGTTGCAGGCGATGACCGCACCGCCGCGGCGCGGGATGTGCTCCGCACCTTCGATCCGGATGCGGTTGTCGAGTACCCGGAACATCGTCCGGGCCGCCGCGATCACGGGCGGGTAAACCAGGTCAGCCATCCGGCAAGGTTACGGGACCGTAGGTTCGGAACGGCGGTTCAGCGGGGAAGAACACAATACGAGCGCGATCAGCAGCGCGAACAGGGCGACGGACTGGTGCTTGATGCCCTCGATGCCGTCGCCCAGCGCCGCCGTGCCGAACTGCGTCACCGAGACGGCGAGCAGGAACGCCGGCACGACCCCGAGCGCGGTCCGGCGCTGTCGCCAGGCCTTGACCGCCGCGATCAGCCAGATCGGCACCAGGACGAACAGCCCGAGCGGGGCGATCAGGCCGGTCAGCCACGACACCACCGGCACCCGGTGCTCCTGGGCGTGCGGCGGGAACCCGGCGCTCTGGTCGAAGCTGCCGAGGTAGTCCGGGCGGGCGGTGAGCTGGTCGGTCGCGGCGCGGTCGAGCACCTCGAGGGTCCGGCCCGGGTGGGTGGCGAAGTACGTCACGACGTTCCGGCGGCTGATCTTGCCGCGGTACTGCGCGTACAGCGGGTCCATCGTGGCCGGGTGCGGGTGCCACCAGCCGTTGCCCGCGTACTGCGCGAACGACGGCGGCAGCCCGAGCTCGGCCAGGTCGGCCCGGGTGTCGTGCCGCCCGTCGACGATGTTGAGGAAGATCGAATTGAAGACGTTGATCTCGCGCGAGTCGTCGCCCGGGAACTCGGTGTACGTGCCGTCCGGGGCTCGCGCGGGCTCGACGCTCTGCTGCGCGTAGAGCGTGACAGCGCCGATCGCGCCGATGACCAGCACCGCCGACGCCCACCGCTTGGCCCCGCGCAGCGCGCCCGGCCGGACCAGCAGGATCGCCAGGGCAAGGATCGGCAGGATGGTCAGCGTCTGGACCTTGGCGTTGACCGCCAGGACGCCCCCCACGAACGTCACCGCCATGCCCACGTGACTCCACCGGCCCTCGCGCGCGGTCAGGAGCAGGCCACCGGCGGCGAGCAGCAGGCCGAGGAAGGCCGCGCCTTCGCCGAGGATCGCCGCGAAGTACCCGAAGAACGCCGAATCCGCGACGACCAGCAGGAGCCCGGCCGCCACGAACAGCCGGGTCCGGCGCGGGTGCGGCAGACCGAGCACGATCGCGGTGATCGCCGCCGCCGCGACGACGCTGCTCAGCAGGCCCAGGATGACGAGGCTCAGCGTGCCGGGGAGGCCGATCAGCCGGCCGATCCGGACGGCCAGGTCCGCGAGCCAGCTCTGCGTGAGCAGGTACGTCGGGCGGCACGGCGGCGTCCCCGGCGCGGGCGTGTAGGCGAGGTGGACGAACGGCTCGGGCAGGCCCTTCCAGGTGATCCCGGCACCGCACAGCACCCGGCCGCCGTCGCCGTTGTTGGACATCGCGATCGGCCGCGGCACCAGGAACCGCACCACGAACAGGGCGAGCGACGTGCCGAACACCCCGAGCCCGAGCCGCGCCTCGGCGCTCAGCTGCCGGTCCGGGGCCTCGAGCTTCACGAAGGACAGGGTACGTAGCGGAAGTCCGGCCCCTGGTCGAGGTCGGCGACCAGGGACTTCGCCTGTTCCGCCCGCGGGTACACCGAGACCCAGTAGGGCGTGCCGACGCGGCGGAAGGTCGCGACCTCGTACTTGCCCGCGTACACCGGGTCGATCGCGCAGTGCTGGCGGTCGGCGTAACCGCCGTCGGCGGGCACGGCGACGGTCGGGCGGCGAACGTTGACGACGTAGTCGTAGTCGGTCGCGATGCCGCCGTCGTGCCGTCCTTCGCGGGCGATGTGGTCGTCGGTGCGGCCGAGGACGTCGATGATGAGCAGCTGCCCGCCGTGAGCGGCGATCGCGCCGGGCGAGGCGGCGCTGACCACCGACCCGGGCGGCAGGTAATCGCCCAGCCAGCCGCCGATTTCGGCGAGCTCGGCGCCGTGCGAGTGCCAGACGCGGACGCGGTCGAGCATCTCGGGGCTGAACACCGAGACGAGGACCGCGATCCCGGCCAGCCCGCAGGCGGTCACCGGCACCAGCCGCGTCCCGCCGGCCCACGGCTTCGGCCGCGGCGACGGCTTGGCCACGACGTTCACGGTCAGCACGCCGTACGTCCCCGCGGCCGCGACGGCGAGCAGCGGCGGCAGCGGGGCCAGCAGCCGCCACGACGGGCCCGGATCGCCGCCGATGAGCACCGCGGCCGCGGCCAGCCCGGCGGCCATCGCGAACAACAGCCAGAGCAGGGCCCGGGCCTCGACGGCTGTGCCCACCACGGCATCGCCCCGAGCCGGGGCCTCCGCCACCCGGGAAGCAGCTGTGCCCACCGCGGCTTCACCTCGAGCCGGGGGATCTGCCTGCTGGGACCCGCGAACCGCAGCTGCGCCCACCACGGCATCGCCCCGAGCCGCCGGTTCGGTGCGCCGCAGCACCAGCGCGACCGCGGCGACCAGCCCCAGCAGCAGGAATCCCTGGTGTGCCAATGCGAACCCGGACAGGTACGGCCACCCGGCGGCGAAGCGCGCGCCGAGTGTCCCGCCGAGCTTCGCGGCCAGCGGCGCGGGGACGAAGTGCTGGTAGAACGTCGCGCGCCAGGCCAGCCGCGGGATCAGGAAGACCAGCGCGCTTTGCGCGTACCCGACCGGCGCCCACCAGCTGTGCCTCCGCTTGAGCGCGGCGCCGACGAGCCACAGGCCGACCAGCACGGCGACCACCAGGCCTTCCGGGCTGGTCATGACGGCGAAAGCGACGAGCACCCCGGCGACGACCGGGCGGCGCGCGGCGAGCGCGTAGCCGGTGGCCAGGGCGAGCAGCACGAACAGCGGGACCTCGGAGCCCGAGGCTCCGTACACGGCGAGGCCGCCGGCGCTCGCGGTGAGCACCGCGGCGGCGACGCCGATCGCCGGGCGCGGCGCGGCGCCGTCCGGGGCGGCCGCGGCGACGATCCGGTTGACCAGGAAGCAGGACACGAGCACGCAGCCGAGCGCGGCGACGACCCCCAAGACGACGGCCGTGGTGCGGACGTCGGCCCCGAACGCGGCGCGCGGCAGGGCGACCAGCACCAGCCAGAGGAAGTTCGTGTACCCCTCGACGCGTTCGCCGGGGTTGAAGACCGGGCCGTTGCCGTCGGCGATGTTCTGCGCGTAGCGGAACGTGACGAGCGCGTCCTCGGTGACGGTCGCGAACAGCAGCTGGTGCAGCAGCGAAAGTCCGAGGACGAGGGTGAGGACGAGGGCGCGCCAGCCGCGGTCGGCGTCGAGGCGGTGCCAGGTCAGCACCACGATCGCGGCGACGACCAGCCACGCCACCACGACCGCGTAGACCACCCGGCCCCCTCCACCTCGTCACCGCACCCGCCCGGCCGGCTCCCCGGCCAGGTTATCGGTCCTCGGCGGCGAGGCGTTTCCCGTGAGCCGAGCACAGGCCCGAATTGGGGGTGGATCACTTCGCCGGCGACAGTCAAGCAGGGAAATTCACCGCCCAGAATAACCCGAACGGGAGCCGCCTCCGACGGTTGAAGTGACGTCCCGGAAAAGCACCGATCGGGGTGGCGGTACCGCGCATCCGGCCGGCCATTCCGGGCTTAGTCTCCAGCGTGCTCGCCGCCAGCATCGCCATTGTCGTCATCGTCGCGCCCGGTCTCGTGATCGGTCTCGCCGCGGGTTTGCGCGGCTGGGTCGTGGCCGGGATGGCGCCGTTGCTGAGCTACGCCGCCGGCGGGCTGACCGGTCCATGGGCCGCGGCGGCCGGGCTGCCGTTCACCTCGCTGACCTACGCCGGCTCGGCCGTCGTGTTCGCCGCGATCGCCTTCGGTGTCCGGAGGAGCACGGTGCGCCGGCGCCGGCCGGCGCCGGACCCGGGGCTGTGGGCGCGGCGCGGGCACCTGGCGGTGCTGGCGTGCCTGCTGTTCGCGGCGGCGATCGGGACGGCCGCCGTGCTGTTCGGGCTGGGCCGCATCGGGGCGCTCCCGCAGGGCTTCGACGCGGTCTACCACGGCAACGCCGTCCGCTACATCGCCGCCACGGGCGACGGCAGCCTGTTCGGCACCGGCCACGTGAACTGGTACGGCGACGCGGCACCGGTGTTCTACCCCAACGCGTACCACCTGCTGGCGGCGGTGACCTGCCGGCTCGGCGGGGTGTCGATCCCGGAGACGCTGGACGCGAACACGGTGCTGCTACCGGCGCTGCTGGCGTTGTCGCTGGTGACACTGGTGCGGGAGTTCCGCGGCCGGGCGGTGCTCGCCGGCGCGGTGGCGCTGACGGCGGTGGCGCCGGTGATGGGCGTCTACGAGTCGATGAGCCGGGGGCCGCTGCTGCCGTTCGCGCTGGGGGTGGCGTTGACGCCGCTGGTCGCGGTGGCCCTGCGCCGGTACCTGGAGCGGCCCGCGCCGGACACGGCGCTGGTGCTCGTGCTGGCCGCGGTGGGGCTGCTGTGCATTCATTCGTCGACGTTGTTCGGCGGGATCCTGTTCGCCGGACCGCTGCTGGTGCAGCGGTGGCTCGCGGGGTGGCGCCGGCTCGGCCGCGACCTCCTGGCGCTGCTGCCGATCGCGGTGGTTTCGCTGCTGGTGGCCTGGCTGCAGCTGTTCGGGGCGCTGGGGCTGGCGTTGCCGTACTACGGCTGGCCGAGTGAGTACCGCGCCTCGACGGCGCTGGGCGCGCTGCTGGGGTTCCAGCACCTCGAGCCGCACCCGCAGGTGTGGCTGTCGGTCGCGTTGTTCCTGGGGATCGTGTTCTTCGCGCGGGCGGGTGAGCTGCGCTGGATCGGCCTGACGGCGGTGGTGACGGGTCTGGCCTACGTGGCGGTGGCGTCGTCGAACACGCCGATCGTGATGGCGCTGTCCCGGCCCTGGTGGGACGACCCGTACCGGTTCTTCTCGATGGCCGCGGTCCCGCTGTCGGTCCTGGCGGCCCACGGCTTGGCCTCGACGCAGGCCTGGCTGCGCGATCGGCTGCCGTCCCGGGTCCCGCCGGTCGCCGGTGCCTCGGTGGTCCTGCTGGGGTTCGTGCTGCTCACGAACGGGCTGTACGTCCGCTCCAACGGGCACCAGGTGTACCTGGGCTACCAGGCGGCGGACCCGTCGACGCTGCGCGTGACACCCGGTGAGCAGACGGCGATGACCGAACTCGGCTCACGGGCCGGACCCGGTGAATGGGCCATGAACGACCGGTTCGACGGAACCGCGTGGACTTACGCGTTGACAGGAATTCGAACGGTCGCCGCGCATTTCGACGAAACTTCCCCACCCGCGGACGCGGTGCTGCTGGCGAACCGCTTTCGAAACTATTCGACGGATCCGGCGGTGCGGGCGGCGGTGCGCCGGCTGAACATCCATTGGGTCATTCTGGGAAAACCGGCCACCGAACCGGGCCACCCTTATCAGCCGGGGTTGACCGGATTGGCGGACGAGCCGTTCTTGAGAGCGGTCTACCGGAACCCGGACGCGGTGATCTACCGGCTGGTGCCGTGAGGGGGGCTCGGCGCGGCCGGCTCTGGTCGGCCGGCGCCGCAGTGGGCCTGGCGCGGGCGGCTCTGGTTGGCCGGCGCCGCGGCAGGTCCGGCGCGGGCGGCCAGCGCAGGTGTCCCGGCGAGCTCGGCGCCGGCGGTCTGTCGGCCGGCGCCGTGGCGGGCTCGGCGCGGCTGGCTCTGGTCGGCCGACGCCGCGGCGGACCCGGCGCAGGCGGCTCTGGTCGGCTGGCGCCGCGGCGATCGAGCGTGGTCACCGCCGCGCGGCGGGCAGCTCGGGCACTGCGTGGCACCGGCCGGCAGGAGCGGCCCGCCACGGCAGGTGCCCCGGCGCGCAGGTCGGAGTTGTCCACATGTGCGTAAGGCCTGTGGACAACCGGGGGACAGCCCGGGTCAGGCGGGAGTGGCCGCGGGGCGGACCGAGCGGGCCGCCACGGCCGCGAAGCCGGCCGTCACGAGGTCCGCCACCGTGAACATCACGCGGGAGGCCACCGCGAACGCCGTGGCTTGGCCGACCGTCAGGCCGCTGGCCGTCAGGACCGCGACCTGGGCCACCTCGCGGACGCCGACGCCGCTGGGGAGGATGAACGCGAACGTGCCCACCGTCATCGCCACGGCCATCGCGCCCACGCACAGCACGAAGCCGCTGAGGCCCGGCGTGCCCACCGAGTTGGCCAGCAGCCAGAGGTGGACGCCCTGCAGGCACCAGGCCGCCGTCGAGGCGCCGAAGACCTTGCCGATCACCCGCCAGCCCAGTGGGTGTTGCAGCGGCGGCCGGCGGAGGATCCGCAGGACGAGCGAGGTGCCCCAGGTGAGGATCTTCGGGTGCAGCATCGCCAGGCCGAGGGGGATGAGCACGAACAGCCACAGCGCGCGCGGGCTGTTGCTGAACACCGCGGGGGCCGCCAGGAGCGACACCACCAGCGCCGACACCACGCCCACGCCGAGCTGGATCAGGGAGCCGGTGAAGATCCGGGCGCGGGCCAGGCCCGCCTTGCGGCCCAGCTCCATCTGCAGCAGGTACGCCCAGACCGAGCCCGGCACGTACTTGCCGAGCGAGCCGACCAGGCAGATCTGCGCACCGCGGGCGTAGCCGATCGGCTCGCCCAGGTCGTCGACCATCACCTGCCAGCCCCAGGTCGACACCAGGATCGCCGCGACCAGGGCGACCAGGCTGAGCAGGGACGACTCCCAGGCGACGTCACGCAGGGTGTGCCAGAACTCGCCCCAGTTGGCCGCCAGCTGCTTCGCCGCGAAGCCGATGACCAGCAGGATCGCCACCCACCGGACGACGTCGAGGATCTTCGCCCGGGTGGACTTCGGCTGCTTGCCGGCAGCCGGTAGGTCCTCAACTGTCGTCATCGACGGCTCTCCTCAGGCCTGGACCGTGACCAGGCGGCTGAACTCGGACAGCAGATCGTAGCCGTCCCACACCGCCGAGAAGGTCAGGGCCGAGCCGAACGGCACGATCCGGTCGACGCCGCGGCCCGCGAGCTCGTGCGCGAACGCCGTCAGCTCCTCGGCCGTGAAGCCGAACTGGCTGACCGTCTGGTCCTTGCGGAGCACGATCGGCACCAGGTCGGACAGCGAGGACACGCGCGCGTTGGCGAACGTGCCGGCGCCGAGCCACTCGCGCGGCAGCACCGCCGGGTCGGTCAGCTCGAGCGTGGCCAGGCCGTTGCCCTGGAACGCGATCTCCTTGACCAGTCCGTCGGCCGCCGCGCCGTACGCCGAGACGCGCTTCTGGACCGCCATCGCGGGCTCGGTGACGTGCTGCTTCGTCTCCAGCACCGCCGCCAGCAGCGTGCGGAACTCCTGCCCCGCGGCCCGGGCGCCGGGCTCGTCGCCGACCCAGAACACCGCGCGCGGGGACGAGCAGGCGGCCTGGTCGAACCAGTACGAGTCGTTGTAGAAGCCCTCGGCGGCCGCGCGGCGCTCTTCGGAGGACGCTCGCTGCCAGCCCGCCACCGACGCGACGGCGAACGAAGAGCGGTCCGGGAACGTCAGGTCACGCGCGTGCGGGGCCAGGGGGTACTTGCGCAGGGCCGCTACCGAGCCGTCGCCGCCCCAGATGACGCGCAGGTCCGCGGCCAGCGACAGCGCGCCGCTCACCTCGTCGCTGCGGTCGTAGGTCACCATGCGCTGCGTGGCCGTGATGGCGGCCGCGGTCGCCGGGTCCACTTCGGACAGTGCCGCGTTCAGCGCCTCCAGCACCGCCTCGGCGGCACCGGCCGAGCGCGACGACACCCGGACGACGTTGTGGTTGCCCGCCAGCGCGGACAGCGCCCACGAGTAGACGAAGATCGTGTCCACGTTCGCCGGCGGCACGTGGAACACCAGCCCGCGCGGGAACCGCAACGATCCGGCAGAAGTGTCCAGAGTGGACAGCGCCTTGGCGATTTCGCCCTTGCGCAGGAAGAACCCGAGGGACGCCAGTTCGGGGAACCGGCGCGCGGTGGCCGGGGCCAGCAGCTTGCGGGCGAACTTCGTGACGAATTCGACGATCCGCGGGTCGCCGACCTTCAACCGGCCGCCCGGCGGCTCAGTACGCAACTGGGAGACCAGCTCGGCGGCCTCGATGCCGGAAGCGGCGGGGAACCGCTGGGTCAGGGAAGTCACGCCGCCGCTCCCGAGAACGTGTCCGAGCACCCGCGGGCCTCCGCCTTGGGCAGCCGGCCCAGCACGGAGAAGTGCTTGCCCGGCCAGTCGCCGTCGTCGATGCCGTTGTAGACGCCGAGGTCTTCGGTGAGCAGCACGTGACCCGGGTACGACGTCGGCAACGTCGAGACGACCTCGATCACGCCCGGCTCGCCGACCGGCTGCTCTTCCCACGTCTCCGGGTTCCGGATGACGACGTCGGCGAAGTCCGGGCAGTACAGCGAGTTCCCGGACGGGCCTTCGAGGAACACGGTGCCGATCTGTTCGATCATCCCGTAGTAGTTGTGGATCCGGGTGAGCCCGGTGTCCTCTTTGAACCGCCGCCGGAACTCGGTGTTGTCGACCGCGCGATCGATCAGCTTCTTCCAGCCGCCGCTGTGGATCAGGATGCCGTTCGACAGGTCCAGCCCGTGGTCACGCGCCACCTCGTAGAGGTACAGCCACACCATGAACGTGAAACCGAAGATCAGGAACGGCTTGTCGCCGTACTCGGCCAGGAACTTCTTGACCGCTTCGACGTCCGGCTGGTCGTTCTCGTCGAGCACGTACGTGTGCTTGCGGCCGAAGTTCGCCATGCCCAGCACGCCGGCGCCGCGCGCGGAGAACGAGCGGCGGTTCTTGATGATGCCGATGGTGTCGACCATCAGCATCGGCAGCCGCTCGCCGCCGAGGACCTCCTGCAGCGTCGCGCCCAGCTGCTTGGTCTGCGCCCCGGCCGCCTCCTTGTCGAGGTAGATCCGCGACGCGCCGGCGCCGGTGGTGCCCGACGACGTCAGCGTCTTGAAGACCTCGCTGTCCGGGACCGACTTCAGGTCGTGCGTCTTGAACATGCGCACCGGCAGCCACGGCAGGTCCGCGATCGTGGCGAAGGAAGCGTCGGACGCGATCCCCAGCGACGCCAGGATCCGGTCGTAGCCCTCGGAGTTCGCGCGGTGGTGGGCCGTCAACGAGGCCAGCTCGGGCAGCAGCAAGGCCTCCCGGTCAGCCTGCGACCGAGTGAACACGCTCATACCTTCGCCTCCAATGACCGGTAGTCGATCTTGCCGCTGGCCAGCAGCGGCACGGTGTCGATCGGGCGCACGTCGAACCCGCTGACGTGCAGGTGCAGCCGCTCGGACAGCGCCCGCGACGCGTCCTTGCAGATGTCCTTGTCGACCCCTTCGGCGAACAGCACGACCTTGTCGCCGGCGGCCACCGCGGCCACCACGTCGATCCCCACCGCCGCCGTGCGCGCGGCCTGCTCGAGGTCGTCGAGGCTGACGCGGTTGCCGAAGACCTTGCCGATGCGCTTGAGCCGGCCGGTGATGAACAGGTACCCCTCTTGGTCGAGGTACCCGAGGTCACCGGTGGCCAGCACGCCACCGAATTCGTCGCCCTTGGCCAGTCCGGACTCGTCGTCCGCATAGCCCATCATCACGTTGGGCCCACGGTAGACGACCTCACCGACAATTTTCGGGTGCGTGGTCTCCGAGCCGTCGTCCCGGCGGACCGAGAACCTCCCGCCCGGCAGCGCCGGCCCGGCGGAACCGAGCTTTTCGGCCAGCCGCTCGGCGGGCACCGTCGTCATCCGCGGCGACGCCTCGGTCTGGCCGTACATGACGTACATCCGGCCGCCGACGGCGAGCATCTTGTCGTTGAACTCGGCGATCAGCTCGTCGCGCAGCTTCCCGCCGGCCTGCGTCAACGTCCGCAGCGTCGGGTACTTCGCGGGGTCGAACTTGAGCCGCCGCAGCATTTCGTAGTGGTACGGGACACCCGAAAGCGACGTGACGCCGTGGGTGGTCACCGCGTCCCAGAACCCGCGGCCGAGCACGCCCGACGGCTCGATCACGACGGTCGCGTCCCGCACCAGGTGCGAGTTCAGCACCGACAGGCCGTAGCTGTAGTGCAGCGGCAGGCACGTCGGCGCGACCTCGTCGGCGTCGATGTGCAGCACCTGCGCGATGGCGTCGGCGTTGGTGAGGATCGCCTCGCGCGAAAGCCGGACGAGCTTCGGGTTGCCGGTCGAGCCGCTGGTCGGGAGCAGGACGGCGAGGTCGGGGTGCGGGCTGACGCCATCAGCCGAAGCACGGACCCAGTCGGCACCCCGCGTGGTGTACCCCTCCGGCGCGGCTCCCGAAGCCGAGAGCACCGCGGCCGGGCGGAAGCGCGAGACCAGCCCGGCGAGCACGTCGGCGTCGAGGGCCGGGTCGATCAGCGCGATCGCGCGCCCGGACTCGAACGCGCCCAGGTAGGTCAGCACGCTCGGCAGGTCGACCGCCATCCGCGCGAAGACGACCCCGGTGGGCAGCGTGCGCAGTGTTTCCATGGCCCGGCCGACCTCGGCCGCCAGTTCCGCGCCCGCCAGCGTGCGGCCCCCGGCCACGTCCACCAGCCGAGCTCCCGCACCCAGCAACGTCACAGCACCAAGCCTCCGTCGATCCCCAGCACCTGGCCGGTGATGAACGACGCCTCGTCGCTCACCAGGAACCGGATCGCGTTCGCGACTTCCTCGGGCCGGCCCAGGCGCCCGAGCGGCGTCCGGCCCGAGTTTTCGGCCTTCGCGTCCTCGCTCAGGCCCGCGGTCAGATCGGTCTCGATCACGCCCGGCGCGACCGCGTTGACGCGGATGCCGGACCGGCCGAGCTCCTT
This sequence comes from Amycolatopsis sp. NPDC024027, assembly GCF_040638975.1. Lineage (NCBI taxonomy): Bacteria > Bacillati > Actinomycetota > Actinomycetes > Pseudonocardiales > Pseudonocardiaceae > Amycolatopsis > Amycolatopsis sp. NPDC024027. The sequence continues at coordinate 701,630 of NZ_JBEZYY010000002.1, read as the reverse complement.
CGCCGCCGAACGCGCGATGTTCGCCACCGCCGCCTTCGACGCCGCATACACGGTCTGACCAGCGCTTCCGTACTCGCCGACGATGGAGGCGAGCACGACGATCGAGCCGGTCTTCTTCCGCATCATCGCCCGGGCCGCGGCCTGGACGGTGTGCAGGGTACCGGCGACGTTCGTGCTCAGCGTCGTGTCGACGAGGTCTTCCTTGATCATCCCGAGGAGCGCGTCCTCCATGATCCCGGCGTTCGCGACGACGATGTCCAGCTTGCCGTGCTCCTTGGCGACCCCCCTGACCAGCGAAGACACCGCCTTCGCGTCGGTGACGTCCAGCGCGAGCCCGGAGGCGCCCACCGAGGCGGCCGCCTCCTTGGCGCGAGCCTCGTCCCGGCCGGTGAGCACCACCGTCGCGCCGGCCTCCACCAAAGCGCGTGCGGTGGCCAGGCCGATCCCCCGCGTCCCGCCGGTGACGAGCGCGACGCGACCGGACAGCGGCAAATCAGTCATTCTTCGACTGCAGCTCGGTCACCATGTCGACGGCGACCTTGAAGCTCGACATGTCGATGACCTGGTCGGTGTCGAACTCGACGTCGAACTCGTCCTCGATGGCCGCGACCAGCGCCATGTGGCCGACCGAGTCCCACGCCTCGATGTCGCGGTACTTCAGGTTCTCGACGTCCACGCCGCCGTCGAGGTCCAGCGCCTCGACGAAGACCTCGCGCAGCTTGGGGGCAACCGACATAGCCATGACTCCTAGTGTTCCTCGCGCGGGCGGGCGTCCCACGCCTTTACCAAGGTAGAGAGGTCGCCGGGCAGCGTGACGTCCGGGAGACCTTCCTTGCCCTTCAGCCACGGCCCGAGGGCCTCGATCGTCTCCTCGTCGAGCCCGCGGCGGGACAGGCCCACCACGTTGACGCCGGTGACGCGGGCCGGGTTGCCGACGGCGATGGTGAAGGCGCCGATCTCGCGCCGCACCGCCGAGCCCATGCCGATCATCGCGCCGGGGCCGATCACGACCTTCTGGTGCAGGATCGCGCCCATGCCGAGGTTCGCGCCGTCCCAGATGTGGCAGTGGCCACCGGTGACGGCGTTGGAGGCGATCGTGACGCCGTCGCCGACCAGGCAGTCGTGCGCGATGTGGGAGTTGCGGAGGTAGTAGCCGTCGCTGCCGACCGTCGTCGTCCGCCAGGTCCCTTGGTGGACACTCACGTACTCGCGGATCCGGTTGCGGCTGCCGATGACGACGCCGTGGCCGTCGTGGTCCGGGTCACCGGTCGGGGCGTCTTCCCAGGCCGCCGGGTGCGGGCGGCTGCGGTCCTCGCCGGGCGTGCCGATCGTCACGTGCGGGCCGATCCAGTTCCCGTCGCCGATCCGGACCGGCCCGGCGAGCACGGCGAACGGCCCGATGACGTTGTCCTCGCCGAGCTCGACGCCTTCGCCGATGACGGCGGTCGGGTGGATGCGGTTGGCCACGGGCGGGTATCCGTTCGTCGGCGGCTGGGTACTGGGCGTGCCATCGCGCCCGGTAACGTGTGGCCCGCGTTGTTGCAGGGCAGCCGGGCGCAGAACCGGCGGCTCACTGTACCGGACGCGCCGAAATCGCCTGCCGAGAGAGACTGCCCATGATCCCCATCACCGTGGTCGACGTCCGCGACGCGGAGGACCTCGTCGTCGAGGTGCTGCGCTCCGGCGCCATCGCACAGGGACCGATGGTCAAGCGCTTCGAAGACGCCTTCGCGGCGGTCTCCGGGACGAAGCACGCGATCGCGGTCAACAACGGGACCACCGCGCTGGTCGCCGCGCTCCAGGTGCTCGACCTGCGGCCGGGCGACGAGGTCATCACCTCGCCGTTCACCTTCGTGGCGACGCTGAACGCCATCCTCGAGGCCGGCGCCACCGTCCGGTTCGCCGACATCCGGCGCGACGACTTCGCGATCGACCCCGACGCCGTAGCGAAGGCTGTGACGGACCGCACGAAGGTCCTCATGCCGGTGCACCTCTACGGCCAGACGGCCGACATGGGCAAGCTCGCGCCCCTGGCCGCCGAGCGCGGCCTGCACGTGATCGAGGACTCGGCGCAGGCCGTCGGCGCGTCGTTCGAAGGCAAGCCGGCCGGCTCGTTCGGCATCGGCTGCTTCTCGCTGTACGCGACGAAGAACATCACCACCGCCGAGGGCGGCGTCATCACCACGGACGACGACGCGCTGGCCGACAAGCTGCGCGTGCTGCGCAACCAGGGCATGCGCGCCCGCTACCAGTACGAGGTGGCCGGGCACAACTACCGGATGACCGACCTGCACGCCGCCGTCGGCATCCCGCAGCTGGCGAAGCTCGACCAGCTGACCGCCGCCCGCCAGGCGAACGCGAAGCGCCTGTCGGAGGGCCTGGCCGGTACGCCGGGTCTCGACGTCCCGCAGGTGCTGCCGGGCCGCGAGCACGTGTGGCACCAGTACACGGTGCTGGTCGGGCCGCACGCGTTCCTGTCGCGCGACGAGCTCGCCGCGGCGCTGACCGAGCGCGGCATCGGCAACGGCATCTACTACCCCAAGATCGTCTTCGACTACGACTGCTACGCGGGTCACGACCTGATCCCGGGCGCGCGCGTCGAGGACTTCCCGGTGGCTCGCGCCGTTTCGGAGCAGGCGCTGTCGCTGCCGGTGCACCCGCACCTGACCGAGTCCGACCTGGACACCATCATCGAAACCGTTCGCGAGGTACTGGGCGCATGACGCATCGGATCGCTCTGGTCGGTACCGGGAACATGGGTTCCCTCCACGCCCGCGTGCTCGCCGGCAACGAGCGCGTCGACCTGGTCCGCGTGATCGATCCGCGCGAGGAAGCGGGCCGGGCCGTCGCCGAGCGGTACGAAACGAAGTGGACGCCGGAGATCGGCGAACTGTCCGATGTGGACGCCGTCGTGCTCGCGTCGGCCACCGAGGTGCACTACGACCTGGCGCAGGAGATCTTCCGCCAGGGCAAGCCGATGCTGGTCGAGAAGCCGGTCTGCAACAGCTTCGAGAAGTCCCAGGAAATCGTCTCGCTGTCGGCGAAGAACGACATCCCGCTGATGTGCGGGCTGCTGGAACGCTACAACCCGGCGGTGATGACCGCGCGGGCGCTGGTGCAGGAGCCGATCCACCTGATGGCCCGCCGCCACGGCCCGTACGCGCCGCGCATCAAGACCGGCGTCGCGTGGGACCTGCTGGTGCACGACGTCGACCTGGCGATCCAGTTCTTCGGCGGCGCGACGCCGAAGCGCGTGACCTCCGGGGCGGGCTACTTCCACCCGCAGTCGGCCGACGGTGCCGAGGACACCATCGAGACGGTGCTGTCGTTCCCGACCGGCCTGGCCACGGTGTCGGCCTCGCGGCTGGGGCAGCGGAAGGTCCGGTCGCTGATGGTGTCGGAGCTCGACCGGCTGATCGAGATCGACCTGCTGCGCCGCGACGTCACGATCTACCGGCACATCTCGCACGACTCCGTCACCCCGGACGGCCTCGGCTACCGGCAGCAGACGGTCATCGAGATCCCGGAGCTCGTCACGGCCCGGGAGCCCCTCGCCACCCAGCTGGACCGCTTCTGCGACCTCCTCGAAGGCAAGATCGACGCCGCCACCGAGCGCGACCTGATCCTGCCCTCGCACCACGTCGTCGAGCAGGTCCTGACGCAGGCCGCGGCCTAACTCACCGGCGCCGGGAACGCAGCGGGGCTCCGGCGTCCGCCGGGGCCCACCGCGCGGACGCCGAAGAAGACGTTGTCCTTCGACAGATCGATCTTCGCCGTCAGCGCCGGGCCGGCGTCGACGGCGTGCGTCCAGTCCGGGGCGGTCGTTTCGCGCCAGACGACCTCGTAGCTCGTGGCGCCCGGCGTGGCGGTCCAGAGCAGCTCGGAGTCGTTCGTCAGCGCCGCCGTGCGGATCTTCACGCCCTTCGGCGTGCCCGGCGCGGTGGCGAGCGACCACAGCGCGGCGCCGTTGACCCGCGCGACCCGGGCGATGAACGGGAAGTCGCAGAACTCCGGCAGATCGCCGTACTGGACGCCGTTCTCGACGCGGACGTCCTGGTGCTGGTGCGCGAAGTCCTCGTTCGGCTCGGTGAACCGCGCCGCCGGGTAGCCCTGTTCCAGGAAGCCGATGTGGTCGCCGCCGCGGAGGTAGCGGTCCCGGCGGTAGACGACCCGGACGGTCATGCCGGTCGCGTCGTTCTCCGCCACGGACTTCACGAACCGGGCCAGCTGCCGCGGCGGGGAGTCGTTCTCGCCGCCGATGCTGCGGCGCAGGTTCGCCTCGGCCGGGGTCTCGGCCGTCGGGACGCCCTCCGCGAAGAGGCGGACGGTGAACGGATCGCGCGTGCCGTCGTCGGCGCGGCTCGAGCCGACGATGTCGTCGGTGAACATCGCCTGGACGTCGGTGCCGGCCGCCTTGAACTGCTGCGCCAGGTACCGCGAGCCGTACAGGCCCTGCTCCTCGCCCGCGACGGCGGCGAAGACGATCGTCGCGGCCGGCTGCCGGGTCGAGAGCACCCGGGCCAGCTCCAGGACGAGCGCGACGCCCGAAGCGTCGTCGTCCGCGCCCGGGGCGTCCCCGGTGAAGTCCATGACGTCGGTGCGGCGCGAGTCGTAGTGCCCCGAAACGACGTACACGCGGCCGGGATCGGTGGACCCGCGCAGCGTCGCGACGACGTTGGTGATCTTCGTCGGCACCGGGATCCGGTCGGCGGGTGGCTGGACGTACGACTGCAGCTCGACGCTCAGCCGTCCCCCGGAAGCCGCCGCGACCTGCTGGAACTGCGCGAAGAGCCAGTCGCGCGCGGCACCGATGCCGCGGACCGGGTCGTCTTGGGCGGACAGCGTGTGCCGGGTGCCGAACGCGGCCAGCCGCCGCACGGTCGCTTCGATCCGCCGGTCATCGACCTGGCGGAGCAGGGCGCGCAGTTCCTGATCGGGACGCTGCGGGCGGACCGGGACGCCGGGCCCGCGATCGCCGAGTTCGGCGGCGCCGGCCGGAGCGGCGGCCACCACGCCGAGGGCGGCGGCCGACGCGGTGAGGAACGCTCGTCGAGAGGTCACGATTCACGTCTTACGCCCGCACCGGGTGGGCGGGTACCGCCTACTTGGTGAGCCGCTTGCCGACGGCGTCGTAGGCGATCAGCGGCGTCAGGACGGCGGAATCGGGGACGGCCTCGGGGTCGAACCAGAAGATGACCACGCCGGGGTCCGCGGTCCACTGGGCCACGTGCGCCTCGACGGTCCGGCCGTGCACCGTGGTCGTGATCTTCGCCGCCGGACCGGCGAAGTAGCCGAAGACCGGGATGAGCTGGTCGCGGATCACCTCGCCGCCGTCGGTGGCGTGGAAGCCGAAGGACCGGTCGGAGCCGCGGAACTCGTTCGTCGCCAGCACGGACTGCAGCGAGGCCCCTGACCGGAAGCCGGCCACCAGGCCGAACCGGATGCCCGGCAGCTCCGGCGCGTCGACGGCCCGCGCGTAGAAGACGAGCTCGCCCGACCGCGTCCGGATCCCGGTGCCGATGACCTCCCCGATCGGCTGCTCCGCGGGCGGCGCCGGCGACGTCGTGGACACGGCCGGTGCCGGCGCGGGCGGCTGCGCGACCGGCGCGGACGCGGGCTGCCGCAGCTGGATGGCGAGCACCACGACGAGCACGACGGCGGCCGCGGCGGCGACCCCGGCGGTCCCGGTCAGCAGGCGGCGGCGACGCCGCAGGCGCGTGCCGTCGGCCATGATCCTGGCCAGGTCGGGCTCGGCGAAGGGCTCGCCGGGCGGCTGCCGGAGAGCGGCGCGGAAGTCGTCGAGCTCGTTCACCGCCCGCTCCTCCCGATCAGCGTGCCCTCGGGGTCCGCCGCTTCGAGCCGCAGCTTGGCCAGCGCCCGCGAGTTCGTGCTCTTCACGGTACCCACTGAAACGCCGAGCTCACGGGCCACCTCGGCTTCCGGCAGGTCGAAGAAGTGCCGGAGCACGACGACGGCGCGTTCGCGGGCGGTGAGCGTCTTGAGCACCGCGGTGAGCCACGCGCGCTGGGTGACGGCCTTGTCGACGTCGAAGCGGTCCTGCTGCTCGGGCATGGCCTCGGTGGCGTACTCGCGGATCGGGCGCCGCCAGCCGTCGATGACGTGGTTCACCAGGACGGTCCGGGCGTAGCCGTAGGCGTCCTTGTGCCGGACGCGCGACCAGGCCGCGTAGGTGCGCGTGAAGGCGGTCTGGGCGGCGTCCTCCGCCTGGTGGCGGTCGCCGGTGAGCAGGAACGCGGCGTGCGTGAGCCGAGCCGACGACGCGCGGACGAACTCCGCGAACTCCTCGTCGCCACGCGCCATGCGTCACCTCGTTTCGTCCTTCCCAGCGACGGCCGGCGCGCCGGAAGGTTGCTTCGTGGATCTTGTGAGCGTACGCCGAGGGTGACGAAACGTTGTGTAACCGATATCTTGCGCTCGGTCACTGAGTACTAAATTGTCCAGCGTACGGAGCGTGCGGATCCGTGCGTGGGACTTCGCCGCCGGGAGGATCGGGCGGTTTCACGACGGCGGCGCCGGCGTCCGGCGCCGGCGCCGCCGTCATCCACGTCAAGGCCGCTGGGCGCGCCGGGTGGTGAGGGCGTTGAGGTCGATGGTGAGCGGGCTGCCGGCGAACTCGAGTTCGGCGACCCCGGAGAACTCACCGAAGTTCTCGTACTCCCCCTCGATCAGCCGGTAGGTGATCATGCTGATCGGGGAGTCGAGGTCGACGATCCAGTAATGCTCGATGCCGGCCTCGGCGTACTCGGAGAACTTGGTGACCTGGTCCGTGCGCCGGGTGCCCTCGGACAGCACCTCGATCACCAGCCGGACGTCACCGGCATCGAGCCGCGCAGGATTGGTTTCCACCAGGAAAGTCGGTGCAACGACCACATCGGGTGAACGGACGGTCAACGGCGCTTCGGAAACGACAATCTCGACTTCGCTCAACGCCCAGTAATCGTCCGCAAGCTGCTCGTTGATCAGGTAGCCAAGCCGCGTAACAGCAGACTGGTGGAACGGCATCGGACGCGGCGCCACGATGAGAACCCCTTCGACCACTTCGACCTGGTACTCCGGCGTCTCCGGCAGGTTGATCCAGTCGTCGAGGGACAGAAGATCGTGAGGCCATTCCATGACGCTCATCCGCCTTCTCCCCATCATCGGTTACTGGACGTCATCTTCTCACGCCAGACTGCCGTATCGCTACTCCGCTGAGTAGTCGCCCGATGGGGCTCCCCAGCCCGAAATGTTCTGCCCTTGTGACTCCGCGATCTCCCGGCGGCGGGCGTTCTCCGCGCGCACCCGGTCCACTTCGGACTGGATGTACTCGTCGTCGTACCGCTGGAACACCCGCGCCGGATTGCCCGCCACCAGCGTCCGCGGCGGAACGTCCTTCGCCACCACCGAGTTCGGCTGGACCGTCGCGAAGTCGCCGATCGTCACGCCCGCCATGATCACCACCAGGCCGCCGATGAAGCAGCCCTTGCCGATCTTCACCGGCTTGCGCTCGATCAGGTCGCTGCCCGAGTGGTTCTGCAGCGTCATGTTCGCCAGCCAGCTCGAATGCGTGAAGATCAGCGTGTTCAGGCCGATGCTGGTGTGCTCGCCGATCTCCAGGCCGCCGCTCGCGTCGAGGGCCGCGCCCTCGCCGATCCAGCAGTGCTCGCCCATCTTGAGGTTCTCGGGGCTGATGATCTTCACGCGCTCACGCACGCGGCAGCTCGACGGCAAGCCGTAAAAAGCAGCGCGCTCGGCGTCGTTCATGTACTGCGAGACGAGCTCGGTCAGGATCTGCGGGCGCAGCCGGTGGCTGCGCTCGTCATCGAAGAACATCGGCTTCCGACACCAGCTTTTCGAACGTGCGGAGGTGCTCCTCCGCGACGACGTCGAGGCCGAAGTTCGCCCGCACCAGCTCGCTCTCGCGCTGCGCGATCAGGGCCCGGCGATCCGGGTCGTCGAGCAGCTCGATCACCGTGCGCGCCACGGCTTCCGCGTCGTCCGGGCGCACGAGCAGCACGTTCTCGCCGTTGCGCAGCTCGATGCCCGGGTAGTTGTCCTCGGTGACCGACGCGATCGTCGCCGTGCCGGACAGCATCGCCTCCAGCGACGCCGTGCCGCAGCCGCCGTTGAGGTCGTGCGTGACGATGTCCGCCGCCGCGAAGTACGCCGGGACGTCCTCCTTCGGCACCGCGCCCGTGACGACCAGCGCGTCCGAAACCCCCAGCTCCGCCGCCCGCTTGAGGAACGCGTCGTGGTACACGCGGCCGACGACGACCACCCGCACCCCGGGGTGCTTGTCCAAAATGGACGGCAGCGCCTCGATCAGCGGCAGCCGGTTGCGCAGCGGGATGACGTGGCCAAGCGACACGATCAGCGGCGCGTCACCGATCCCGTGCTCCGCGCGGACGTCCTTCGTCACCGGCTTCGCGAAGTGGCCGGTGTCGACGGCGATCGGGAAGTACTCGGAGTTCGCGTCGCTGGTGCCGTAGCGGTCGACGCAGTAGTCGACGCCCAGCTTGTCGAGGATGACGTACCGCGGCTTGATGTAGGCGAGCATCGGCCGCACGAGCACCGCGTCGAGCAGCCGGAACACCCCGCCGTACAGCTTGTTGTCGCTGATCAGCAGCGTGTGGATGGTCAGCAGCGCCGGGACGCCGTGCCGCCGCGCCCAGATGCCGGCCAGCCACGACAGGTCGAAGAACTGGCCGTGCAGGTGGATCGCGTCCGGCTTGAACTCGTCCAGCAGCTTCCACAGCCGCCGCCAGTTGCCCGGCCGCAGCGACGCGAAGCTCATGTCGAAGTCGATCGACAGGCCGACCTGCGGCATCTTCACCGCCGGGAAGCGCACGACGCGGTAGCCGTCGCGCTCCTCCTCGGCCGGTGCCTCGCCGTAGGCGGCCGTGATCGCCAGGACCTCGTGCCCGGCCGCGGCGAACTGGGCCGCGAGCGAGGCTGCCATGTGCGCGCTACCACCCACGCGCGGCGGGAAGAAGTTGTTCACCACCGCGATGCGCATCGCACGCCCCTGGGCCGGCCCCGCGGTGGTTGTCACTCCGTTTCCTTGACCAGATCCCGCATCCCGTCTTCGACGGTGATCCGCGGCTCCCAGCCCAGCACTTCCCGCGCCCGGCCGATGTCGGCGGCGCGGCGCGAGACCAGCACGTCACGCTCGTTGAACAGCGGCTCGACGTCGACGCCGACGGCCTCGATGAGGATCTTGGCCAGCGCCGCGATCGACGTGTCGATGCCGGTGCCGATGTTGATCGGGAGGTTCGCCTTCTCCGACTCCAGCGCCGCGACGACGGCGTGCGCGAGGTCGGTGACGTGCACGAAGTCCATCGACTGGTCGCCGCGGCCGTCGATGATCGGCGGCTGGCCGGCGCGCAGGCGCTGGATGAAGTGGTTGATCACCGACGTGTAGTAGGCCTCGATCTTCTGGCCGGGGCCGTACACGTTGAAGAACCGCAGCGCGTTCCAGGACAGGCCCTTCTGGCGCTCGTAGAAGCCGAGCAGGTCCTCCCCGGCGCGCTTCGAGATGCAGTACGGCGTGAGCGGGCGCAGCTCGTCGTCCTCGTGCATCGGCAGCCGCTTCGGGTCGCCGTAGACCGACGCGGTCGAGGCGAACACCAGCCGCTCGACACCCTCGTCGGCGGCCGCGGCGAAGACGTTGTGGTTGCCGATCATGTTGATGTCGATCGACTCGTGCGGGTCGGCGATCGACTTGTTGATCGACACCGTCGCGAAGTGGATGACGTGCGTGCAGCCGCGCATCGCCTCGCGCACCGCGCCGCCGTAGCGGACGTCCTTCTCGACCAGCTCGACCTGGCCCGTGGCGACGAACTCGTTGACGCGGGCGCGGTCGCCGCGGGTCATGTTGTCGAAGATCCGGACCGTGTAGCCGCCCTCGAGCAGCAGCGGGATCACGTGCGCGGCGATGAACCCGCCACCCCCGGTGAAGAACACCTTCTTGTCGGACACCAATTTCTCCTCGGTCGGGGGCTTCAGGACAGGGACTGCACGGCTTCGCGCACGACCTCGGCGACGCGGGTGACTTCCGCGTCGGTGAGGTTGGCGTGCATCGGGATGGCGAGCTGACGCGCGAACGCGTCGGCCGAAACGGGCAGCGGGGCCTGAGGCCCGTAGATCGGCTGCAGGTGCGAGGCGTAGGTGCCGAAGTTGCACTGGACGCCCTGTTCGCGGATGCGCATGGCGAGCGTGTCGCGGCTGACCTCGGGTGCGACCGTGAGCAGGTACGCCTGCCACGGGTGCTCGCGGTCGGGCAGCTCCACCGGCACGGTCAGCGCGCCGACGTCCGCGAACGCCTCGTGGTAGCGCTTCGCGACCGAGCGGCGGGCGGCCAGCAGGTCCGGCAGGCGGTCGAGCTGGACGTTCATGATCGCGGCCTGGACGTCCGAGAGGCGGAAGTTGTAGCCGAGCTCGTGGAACTCCGGGATGGGCAGCGTGTCCGAGCCTTCGCGGCTGATCGCCGGCTCGATGCCGTAGGTGTGCAGCTTGCGGGCGTGCGCGATGAGGTCTTCGCGGTCGGAGACCAGCGCGCCGCCCTCGCCCGCGGTGATGCCCTTGCGGCCGTGGAAGGAGAACGCGGCGAGGTCGGCGAGGCTGCCGGCCGGTCGCGTCTTGTACGTCGCCCCCGCGGCGCAGGCGGCGTCCTCGAAGAGCCAGAGGCCGTGCTTGTCGGCGATCGCGCGGTACTCGTCGAAGTCACCGGGCTGGCCGGCGACGTCGACCGCGAGGATGCCGACCGTCTTCGGGGTGATCAGGGCTTCGACGTGCGCCGGGTCCGCGCTGAAGACGTCCGGGCGGATGTCGGCGAAGACCGGCTTCGCGCCCGCCTGGACGACGGCGTGGCCGGTCGCCGGGAAGGTGTAGTCGCCGACGATCACCTCGTCGCCCGGCCGGACCCCGAGGACTTTCAGCCCCAGGAAGAGCGCCGAACCGCAGTTCGCGGTCGTCAAGGCGTGCGCCGTGCCGGTGACCTGGGCGAAGCGCTCCTCGAAGCGGCGGCACGCCGGTCCGGCACCGGCCAGCCACCCCGACCGGAAGACTTCGGCGACGGCAGCGAGCTCCTCTTCGCCCACGGTGGGTTGACCTAGGGCAATGCTCTCGGGCGACATACCTCTCCCATTGCGTGGGGACCCGGCGAAGTGTATAGACGCACGCTCAGGTGATTCACAGCCCCACGCCGAACTCCCCTTTGGAGTGACGCTTCCCCCAGGTCGGGGACGTCCTAGGCTGGTCTCCATGCGATTCGGGGTGCTGGGGGCCGTCGCCGCGTGGGGCCCGAACGGCACGCAGGTGGCGGTGGGCGGCCCGCGGTCGCGGACGCTGCTGGCGCTGCTCGCGCTCGAGGCCGGCCGGTTCGTCCCGGCCGACCGGCTGATCGACGGCATGTACGGCGAACACCCGCCGGACGGCGCCGCGAACGCCCTCCAGTCGCAGGTGTCGCGGCTGAGGACGGCGCTGAAGGACCTCGCGCCGGTCGAGTTCACCGCGGCCGGCTACCGGCTGGCCGTCGCACCGGACGAAGTGGACGTTCACCGCTTCGAACGGCTCACCCGGGCCGGCCGCGCGCTGCTGAAGAACGGCGAGCACGGGCGTGCCGCGGAGGTGCTGGGCGAGGCGCTGGCGTTGTGGCGCGGGCCGGCGTTCACCGACCTGGCGGACGCGCCCTTCGCCGCCACGCAGGCCACCCGGCTCGAGGAGCTGCGCGCGGACGCCGCGGACGACCACGTCGAGGCCCGGCTGGCGCTCGGGCAGGCCGAAGACGTCCTCGCCGGCCTGCGGGAGACCGTCGCCGGACAGCCGCTGCGGGAACGGCCGCGCGCACAGCTCGTCCGCGCACTGGCCGCCGCCGGACGGCCGGCCGACGCGCTCGCCGCGTTCGAAGACGCCCGCCGCACGCTGGCCGACGAACTGGGCGCCGACCCCGGTCCCGAGCTCGCCGAAGCACACCTCGCGGTGCTTCGCGGCGAAACGGAGAAGCCGGTGCTCCCGGCGCTGCCCGCCCAGCTGACCACCTTCGTCGGCCGCGACGCCGAACTGCGGCAGGTCGCGGAGCTGCTGGACCGCAGCCGGCTCGTGACGCTCACCGGCCCGGGCGGCACCGGCAAGACCCGGCTGGCGGTCGAGGTCGCCGCCACCCGGGCCGGTCCGGTGGCGTTCGTCGAGCTCGCCCCGCACGGCGGCGCCGACGTCGCCGGCGCGGTGCTGGCCGCGCTCGGCCTGCGCGAGAGCTCACGCGGCGGCCCGCAGGACCCGGTCGAGCGGCTGGTGCCGGCGCTGCGCGACCGCCCGGTGCTGCTGGTGCTGGACAACTGCGAGCACGTCGTCGAGGTGGCGGCCCGGCTCGCCGCCCGCCTGCTCGCCGCGTGCCCGGGGCTGCGCGTGCTGGCCACCAGCCGCGAGCCGCTCGGCATCACCGGCGAGCAGCTGGCGCCGGTGCCGCGGCTGGCCGTCCCGCCGCCCGGGACGGCGGCCGCGCAGGCCGCGGAGTTCGCGGCCGTCCGGCTGTTCGCCGAGCGCGCGGCCGCCAGCGATCCCGCGTTCGCGCTCGACGAGTCGACGATCGGCGACGTCCAGCACGTCTGCGCGGCCCTCGACGGCCTGCCGCTGGCCCTGGAGCTGGCGGCGGCCCGCGTCCGGACCCGGTCCCTCGGCGAGATCGCGGCCCGGCTCGACGACCGCTTCCGGCTCCTGGCCCGTGGCAGCCGGACGGCCGAAGCCCGGCACCGCTCGCTGCGCGGAGTCGTCGAGTGGAGCTGGGACCTGCTGACCGGCGAGGAACGTTCGCTGGCCAGGAGACTCGCGGTGTTCGCCGGCGGCGCGAGCGCCGCGGCCGCCGCCGAGGTCTGCGGCGCGGACATCGACCTGCTGCCCGAGCTGGCCGACAAGTCCCTGGTGGAAGCCGTCGACGGCCGGTTCCGGATGCTGGAGACGATCCGCGCGTTCGGCGGCGAGAAGCTCGCCGAAGCGGGCGAGGCAGAGACGTTCCACCGCGCGCACGCCGAGTACTTCCTGCGGTTCGCCGCGGAGGCGGACCCGATGCTGAGGACCGCGGAGCAGCTGGAGTGGCTGGCGCGGATCGACGCCGACTACGACAACATCCTGGCCGCCCTCCGCTGGTCGACCGAGCACGACGTCGCGCTGGCGCTGCGGCTGGTGCCGCTGCTCGCGATGTACTGGTGGATGCGCGGGCGGCGGTTCGAGGGCGCCGGGCTGTCGCTGGCCGTGGTTTCGCGGTGCTCGCCCGAGCTGCGCGAGGAGTACGTCGAGGAGTTCCTGGTGTGCGTGCTCGGCGCGCTGGCCGGGCAGCCGCACGAGTCGCTGGAGCAGTACCTGCCGCTGGTCCGCCGGTACGCCGCCGACGGGGACTGGGCGCCCCGCAACCCGATGCTGGTGATGCTGCTGGGCGTGGTGGTCGGCCCTCCGGGCGACGACGCCGAGCTGCTGGGCCGCGGCAAGAGCCTGCTGGCCTCGGGGGACGCGTGGGGCTGGGCGCTGCTGCCGATGGGCACGGGCCTGCGGTCGATGATGTCGGGTGACCTGGCGGGCGCGGAGGAAGGGCTGCGCGAAGGGGCGGCGCAGTTCCGCGCGCTGGGCGAGCGGTGGGGCCTGTCGATGGCGCTCGATCACCTGTCCCAGCTGCTGACCTGGCGCGGCGAGTACGCGGCCGCGTTGCCGCTGATGGATGAAGCGCTGGGCCTGATGCACGAGATCGGCGCGACGGACGACGTGGCGGACCTGATCTGCCGCCGGGCGTGGACGCACCTGCTGTCGGGAGACCACGCCCGGGCCCGCGCGGACTACGAACTGGCGGCGGCCACGGCCCGCCGCTCGGGCATGCCGGAATCCCGCGCGGCGGCGTACGTGGGTTCGGCGAACCTGGCAAGGCTGTCGGGCGACCTGGCCGCGGCCCGGGAGCTGTGCGAGCGCGCGCTGGCGGAGTGCGCGGGAGGCTCGTTCGCGGCGGAGTCGGTGCGGGCGACGGCGTTGATTGCCCTGGGCTGGCTGGCCTTGGCGGAGGGTGACCGGCCCGCGGCTGCCTCGTTGCACCGCGCGGCGTTGTTGATCGGACGGCAGTGGAACGCGGGCGACGTGGTGGCGTTCGCGTTGGAAGGTCTCGCGGGAGCGGCCCGGCCCTCGGAGGCGGCGGTACTGCTGGGCGCGGCGGCGGCGGTCCGGGGCACGGCGATCGGCGGCGATCCGGACGTGACGGCGGTCCGCGGGCGGCTGGTGGCGTCGCTGGGGGTGGACGGGTTCGAGCGGGCGTATCGGACGGGGTTGGGGATGAGTGCGCAGAAGGCGCTGGAGCACTCGATCGAGGGAGAGGTGTCCACGAGTTCGGACACGTAAATTGCCCCCATGCCGAAGACGGACGATTCCCAAGCGTTCATCGCCCGGCTCGACGACGAAATCGAAGGCGTTGAGCTCTCGCCGGCGAATAGCAGCACGCTTGGCAGGCTTTCCTCACGCACCTCGGCCGCTGACCAGCGGGACCGCACGCCGGTCCCCCGAGCGCACCATTGCCAGCAGCGGCTTCACCAGCACGCTCAAGACCCGCGCCACCACCGGCCGGCCGTTCTCGCGAGCGAGGTCCGGTCCGAAGCGGTCCATCAACGCCACCAGACCCGGCAACGTCCGCACGAACAGCGTCGCCTCCTCGATCAGGCCGTCGTCGTTCAGCCGTACCACCGTGGCCTCCTCGATCGGCTCGCCGCCGATCCTGGCGGTGTAGACCACCACCCGCGTCCGCGCGTCGCCGACGTCCGTGTGGAAACTGATGTCCTCCAAGTGCCGGTACGCCACCTCGATCAGCGGCCGCAGCTGCGCGTGCCCGGTGAAGCGCACCCGGGACGTCAGCGGTGAATGCAGCACCGCGTCCGGCGCGAACGCCGTCATCGCCAGTTCGACGTCGCGTGTTTCGGCTGCGCGGCGATACGTCTCCGTGCTCATCGTTCCCCCTTGGTCAGCGTGGCGAGCCCGCGCCACAGCAGGTCGACCGTCAGCGCCACCACGTCGTCGCGCGGGATCTCGCGGTGGTCCCACCACCACGTCGCGATCGAGTTGAGGGCGCTCTTGCACGCCTCCGCCAGCACCTCGTCGGCCAGCGGACGCGGGATGCGGGACGTCAGGTCCAGCGGCACCCCGTGGAACAGCGAAGCCAGGTTGGCCGTCGCGCGGGCCTGGCCGCGGCGGTGCACCGAAGCGACCGCCGGGTCCGCCGGGGCCTCCGCGAAGATCATCCGCCAGCCGCGCTCGTTCGCCTCGATCCAGTGGAAAATGGCCGAAACGCGGCTGCGCAACAGCGTCTCCGGGTCGGCCGACGCCGGCAGCTCGGCCCAGCCGGCCAGCAATCCGTCCACTTCGGACTCCAGCAGGGCCGCGTACAGCTGCGCCTTCGCCGGGAAGTGGTCGTACAAGACCGGTGTGCTGATCCCGGCGGCCGCCGCGACCTGGCGCATCCCGGCCGCGTCGTAGCCCGACGCGGCGAACACCTCGCCGGCCGCCGCGAGGATCCGCTCGCGGCGCGCTTCCCTCGTCAACCGCTTACCTGACATCGGTTAGGTACCGTACCTGACAGACGTTAGGTAACGCCAGGAACACCACCTGCGAAGACTCGCGTAGCCTGATCGACCGTGCGCAACGTCGTAGTCGTCGGGGGCGGGATCGTCGGTCTGGCCGTGGCCTGGGAGCTGACCAGGCGCGGGCTGGACGTCACCGTCCTGGAAAAGGAATCCCGCTGGGCGGCGCACCAGACCGGGCACAACTCGAACGTCGTGCACGCCGGGCTCTACTACAAGCCCGGCTCCTTCAAGGCGCGGATGTCCGTCGCCGGCAACCGGTCCATCGTGGACTTCGCGCGGCAGTACGGCGTGCCCGTCGAGGTGTGCGGGAAGCTCGTCGTCGCGACCCACGAGCGGGAAATCCCCGCGCTGAACACGCTCGCCGAGCGCGCCGAGGCCAACGGCGTCCCGGCCAAGCAGATCTCGCCCGCCGAAGCGCGCGAGTACGAGCCCGAGGTCGCCTGCGTCGCCGCACTGCGCGTCGAATCCACCGGGATCATCGACTTCCCCGCCGTCTGCCACGCGCTCGTCCGGCTGCTCGACGAAGCCGGCGTCGACCTGCGGCTGGACTCGCCCGCGCTGGCCATCCGGGCCGGGAGCCACGGCGGGGTCGAGGTCGCGACCGGCGACGACGTCGTCCAGGCCGATGCGCTCGTCAACTGCGCCGGCCTGCACTCGGACCGCGTCGCGCGGCTGGCCGGGCTGACGCCGTCCGCGAGGATCGTGCCGTTCCGCGGCGAGTACTACGAGCTCAAGCCGGACCGGCGGCACCTGGTCAAGGGCCTGATCTACCCCGTGCCGGACCCGACGCTGCCGTTCCTCGGCGTGCACCTCACGCGCATGCTCGACGGCAGCGTGCACGCCGGCCCGAACGCCGTGCTCGCGCTGCGCCGCGAGGGCTACCGCTGGCGCGACTTCTCCGCGAAGGACGTCGCCGAGGTCGCCGGTTTCCCCGGCGTCTGGCGGCTCGCGCGCAAGTACGCGTTCCCGACCGGGCTCGACGAGGTCCGCCGCTCGTTCTCCAAGAAGCGGTTCGCCGCGAGCCTCGCGCGGCTCGTGCCGGCCGTCACCGAGGACGACATCGTCCGCCACGGCTCCGGCGTCCGCGCCCAGGCCATGCGCCGCGACGGCTCGCTCGTCGACGACTTCCTCATCGAGACCGCGCGCGACCAGGTGCACGTCCTGAACGCGCCGTCGCCGGCCGCGACGAGCGCGCTGGAGATCGCGCGCCACATCGCGGACCAGGTCTCCGAGGGCTAGCCGGGCAGGTTCGCGGTCACCAGCGGCAGGCCCTGCTTGACGAGGTCACAGGTCTTCGCGTCGTCGCCGATGAACCCGCTGACCACCTGCACCGACGACGTGTCGGTGATCGCCAGCGTCGCGCCGCAGGTCACCCGCAGGCCGCCCATGTTCGGGAACAGGCCCCACTTGCGGCCGCCGACGTCGACGGTTTCGGCCGGGTTGACGCCCTTCGCGCCCGGCCACTCCCCGACCGGCGTGCTGGGGCCGAACCAGACCTCGAACGCCTTCTGGCCGCCGTCGCCGTCGGTGTCGTCCCAGAGGCAGAACGACGCGTTCGGCACCGTGGACGAGGTGTCCTTCTCGCCGGTGGGCGAGATGTCCTTCAGCTGGGCCACCTGCTCGGGTTTCAGCGCCGCGCACGGGTCCGCCGACAGCAGCGGGCCGCCGGGCTCGGGCTTCGCCGACGTCGACGGTGTGAGCGGCGGGGCGTCCTGGCCGCCCGGCAGGTGCGCCGCGACCTGCGGGATCACGGTCTTGGCCAGTTCACACGACTTGTCGAGCTTGCCCGCCGAGACGCTGACGTAGGCGAACGACTTGGCGCCGAGCAGGGCGTAGAACGCGCAATCGTCGGGCAGGATCGAGGCGTACTGCGTCCAGCTGAGGCCGCCGACCGGTTGCGGCTCGGACTTCTTGACGGCGCCGGAGATGTACTCGTTGAAGTCGATGTCCGAGGCGACGCCCACGTTGAGGACGGCCGACGGCTCGATGTCGTCCTTCGAGCTCCAGAGGCACATCGGCGGCTGCAGCCGCTCCTTGTTCTCCTTCACCGAACGGCCCGGCGACTGGTAGCCGAGAGCGTCGACCTGGGCCTGGTCGAGCAGCGTGCAGGCGTCGACGGCCTGGGCGACCGGGCCCTGACCCGGCACGGGCGACGCCGAACCGCCGACCGTCACCGTGCAGCCGGTCACCACGGTCACGGCCGCCAGCGCCGCCGCGACCTGCCACTTCTTGCGCATGCGAGTCCTCCCGTTCGGCCCGGACTGTACTGGGACGAACGGAGCAGCACCGCGGATCCATCCGATTCAGCGGGGCGTGAGGACTTCCTTGCCGCCGACGAACGGGCGCAGCGCCTCCGGCACGCGGACCGAGCCGTCTTCCTGCTGGTGGTTCTCGACGATCGCGGCGATCCAGCGGGTGGTGGCCAGGGTGCCGTTGAGCGTCGCGGCGATCTGCGGCTTGCCGTTCTCGTCGCGGTACCGGACCGAGAGGCGGCGGGCCTGGAACGTCGTGCAGTTGGACGTCGAGGTCAGCTCGCGGTAGGTCTCCTGGGTGGGGAGCCACGCCTCGCAGTCGAACTTGCGGTGCGCGGACGTGCCGAGGTCGCCGGTCGCGGTGTCGATCACCCGGTAGGGCACCTCGATCTTCGCGAGCATCTGCTCTTCCCAGCCGAGCAGCCGCTCGTGCTCGGCCTCGGCGTCCGCCGGCTTGGCGTAGACGAACATTTCGACCTTGTCGAACTGGTGGACGCGGATGATGCCCCGGGTGTCCTTGCCGTACGAGCCGGCCTCGCGGCGGTAGCAGGACGACCAGCCCGCGTAGCGGTTCGGGCCGTCGTTCAGGTCGAGGATCTCGTCGGCGTGGAAGCCGGCCAGCGGCACCTCCGACGTGCCGACGAGGTAGAGGTCGTCGTCCGCGAGGTGGTAGATCTCGCTCGAGTGCTGCCCGAGGAAGCCGGTGCCGGCCATGATCTCCGGGCGGACCAGCGACGGCGTGATCATCGGCGTGAAGCCGTTCTCGAGCGCCTGCGCGATGGCCATGTTGAGCAGGCCGAGCTGCAGCTGCGCGCCGATGCCGGTGAGGAAGTAGAACCGCGAGCCCGAGACCTTCGCGCCGCGTTCCATGTCGACGCCGCCGAGGCCTTCGAGCAGCTCGAGGTGGTCCTTCGGGGTGAAGCCCAGCTTCGTCGGCTCGCCGACGTGCTTGACCACGGTGAAGTCGTCTTCGCCACCGACGGGCGCGTCCGGGTGGACCAGGTTCGGCACGGTCCGGAAGAGCTGGTCGAACTCCTCCGACGCGGTGTTCTGCTCCACCTCGGCCGCCTTGACCTGCGCGGCGAGCTCCTTGGCCGTGGCCAGGAGCCGCTGCTTCTCCTCCGGCGGCGCCTTCGGGATCTGCTTGCCCAGCAGCTTCTGCTCGTTGCGCAGCTTGTCGGCGGCCGCGATCGAGGACCGGCGCCGGGAGTCGAGGGAGAGCAGCTTGTCGACCACTCCCTCGTCTTCACCACGAGCGCGCTGCGACGCGCGCACGGCTTCCGGGTCATCGCGCAGAGTCCTGGGGTCAATCACGGGTCAGAGGGTAGTCCGTACAGACTGTGCGGCCCTACTGGGTTATCCCGACAGTCTGATCGTTGAAGCGCTGTTCAAGGCGTCCCCATACTCCAGGGAAACCCTGAGGAGGCGCCCGATGACCGACGAGCTGCTGGCCCGGCACCGCGCTGTCATGCCGTCCTGGATGTCGCTGCTCTACGAGGAGCCGATCGAGATCGTGCACGCGCACGACCGCCGGATGACCGATTCCCAGGGCCGCACCTACCTGGACTTCTTCGCGGGGGTGCTGACCAACTCGATGGGCTACGACGTCGCCGAGATCGGCGACGCGGTCCGCAAGCAGCTCGACACGGGCATCCTGCACACCTCGACGCTGTATTTGATCCGGTCCCAGGTCGAGCTGGCCGAGCGGATCGCGGCGTTGTCCGGCATCCCGGACGCCAAGGTGTTCTTCACGAATTCGGGCAGCGAGGCCAACGACACGGCGCTGATGCTGGCGACGCAGTACCGGCGCAGCAACCAGGTGCTGGCGATGCGCAACTCGTACCACGGCCGCTCGTTCGGCACGGTCGCGATCACCGGCAACCGCGGCTGGTCGGCATCGGCGCTGAGCCCGGTCAAGGTCAACTACGTCCACGGCGGCTACCGGTACCGCAGCCCGTTCCGCGACATGTCCGACGCGGACTACATCGACGCGTGTGTCGCGGACCTGGTGGACGTCCTGGACACGGCGACGGCGGGCGACGTGGCGTGCCTGATCGCCGAGCCGATCCAGGGGGTGGGCGGGTTCAGCCTGCCGCCGGACGGCCTGTTCCGGGCGATGAAGGAGGTCCTGGACGAGTACGGGGTGCTGTTCATCTCGGACGAGGTCCAGACGGGCTGGAGCCGCACGGGCGAGCACTTCTGGGGCATCGAGGCGCACGGCGTGACCCCGGACATGATGACGTTCGCCAAGGGCCTGGGCAACGGCCTGGCGGTCGGCGGCGTAGTGGCCCGCGGCGACGTGCTCGACTGTTTCCAGGCCCAGTCGTTCTCGACGTTCGGCGGCAACCCGGTCTCGATGGCCGGCGCAACAGCGGTCCTGGACTACATCAAGGACCACGACCTCCAGGCCAACTGCGCGGCCCGCGGCGCGCAGCTGCTGTCAGGACTGCGCGCAGCGGACTCACCACTGGTCGCCGAGGTCCGAGGCAAGGGCCTGATGATCGGAGTGGAGCTGATCAAGCCGGGCACAACTCAGCCTTTCGTGGCGGCGGCGGCACGGATGCTGGAGGAGACGAAGAAGCGCGGCTTGCTCATCGGCAAGGGCGGCCTCCACGGAAACGTCCTCCGCCTGGGCCCCCCAATGACCCTGACGGCGGACGAGGCCCAGGAAGGCCTGGACATCCTGCTCGACGCACTGGCGGCAACCCACGCAGCCCTGGCCTGACCCCAGACAAAAGGAGCGGGGTGGTCATCCCGTCGCCTGAGGCCGCAAAAATCACTTTGAGCCGGGCCCGCAACCAAAAGCGCAACGCGAGACGACAGCGCAGGCTTGCGGGCCCGGCTCAAAGTGATAGGCCTCAATCAGGCGACGGGATGACCACCCAGCGCCCCAAACACGCGAAGGTGGGAGACAAGCGCTCCGGGTGGCCATCCCGGAGCCTGCCGGTCCGGCGAGGACAGCTTTTGTCCTACGGCGTTCGTTTACCGCGGTGGAGCGGCAGGGGCGGGTTCTGCCGCGGCAGGGCCGGGGAGGTCTGGTGACGTCGTTGGCCGGCTTGCGCCGCCGGCCGCCGGTTCGTTCGCTCGGTCGCTCAGCCCCGCACGAACCTCGCCACGTGCTCGGCCAGTTCCTCGCCCGCGTCTTCCTGCAGGAAGTGGCCCGCCCCGGCGATCACCGGGTGCTCCAGTCCCTGCGCGCCCTTCATAGCGCGCTTCAGGATCGGGGCCAGGCCGCCCGTGATGGGGTCGCCGTCGGAAAACGCCACCAGGAACGGAAGCTCCAGCTCGCTCAACGTCTTCCACGCCGCACGGTTGGCCTCCGTTGCCGGGTTGTCGGGCCGGTAGGGCACCAGTCCCGGCATGGCCCGGGGACCGGCCTTGTACGTCTCGTTCGGGAAGGGTGCGTCGTAGGCGGCGCGCACCGCGTCCGGCAACGTCGACGCGCACCCGGACTGCACGAACCGGGCGACGTCCAGCACCGGGGCCTTCTCGACGGCCTCGCGAAAGGCGTGCCACGCCGCCGGCATGTCGTGGTCGCCGCTCGGCAGGCCCGTGTTCGATGCCACCACCCGGGCGAACCGGGCCGGCTCCGCCGCCACCAGGCGCAGGCCGATCAAGCCGCCCCAGTCCTGGCCGACCAGTGTCACGTCGCGCAGGTCCAGTGCGTCGAACGCGAACCCGCGCATCCACTCGACGTGGCGGGCATACGAGTGATCCGCCTGCTTCGCCGGCTTGTCGGACCGGCCGAAGCCCACCAGGTCCGGGGCGATCGCGCGCAGGCCGGCCGAGGCCAGGACCGGCAGCATCTTGCGGTACAGGAACGACCAGCTCGGCTCGCCGTGCAGCAGCAGGACCACCGGGCCGTCCGCCGGCCCCGCCTCGACGTAGCCGACTCTGATGCGGCCGTCGTGCGGGTCGTCCAGCTCGGCGTAACGAGGCTCGAAGGGAAAGTCAGGCAGGTCCGTGAACCGGTCGTCCGGTGTCCTCAGCAGGCGCACGGACCCCACGCTAGTGCGAACGGAAGAGCCGGACCACGCGTCACGTGGCCCGGCTCACAAACACCGCTCAGGAGATGCCGACCGCCACCACGAGGCCCAGGCCGATGTGCGCCGCCGCGACGACGATGCTCACCGGGGCGAACTTCTCGCTCTCGATGGTCGAGGCCACGTCGATGCGGGTCGCCCACTCCAGCAGCCGGACCCCGACCACCTGGACGACGATCCCGAGCAGGCCGTAGACCAGCGACGTGATCAGGCCCTCGGTGAGGTCGCTCGCCGAGTTGAAGATCGCCACGACGACGATGAACGACATCGCGAGGAGCCCGGACGCGGTCACGATCACCGCGTTCGGCAGGCCCTGTGTCACCAGCTTCGACAGCTTGCCCGGTGTGGTCCAGTCGATCGCCCAGAAGCCGCCGAACATCAGCAGCAGGCCGATGACGCCGTACAGCAGGATCGCGCCGATCCCCCGCACGAGGTCGGAGCCGAACGTGTCGGACAGCGCAAGGGTCGTGTTCACGAATTGTCTCCCAGGGGAAAAGAGCTGATCAGCGACGGTGTTGTATCACGACTCGACGATGCGGTGTGGGACAAATGCCGCACCGTCGTCGGTGACCAGGCCGCCGGTCTCGCGGATGCCCAGCCCGGCGGAGCTGTCGCCGACGATCCACGCACCGAGCGCCGGCCGGTAGCCGTCGAACTCGGGCAGCGGGTCGAACGCCTGGTAGACGAAGCCTTCGGCGCCGTAGACGCCGTCGGTCTGAGTCTCGTAGCCGGTCGCGACGATCTGCACGTTCGCGCCCTCGCGGCCCAGCTTCGGCTTGCGGACGTACTCGGTGAGGATGCCGGGGTCGTCGGCGAACGCCGGCAGCAGGTTCGGGTGGCCCGGGTAGTTCTCCCACAGGATCGCCAGCAGCGTCTTGTTGGAGAGGATCATCTTCCAGAGCGGCTCGATCCACAGCGTCCGCGGCAGCGACTCGACGGCGTTGCGGCCGAACTCCTCGTCGACCACCCACTCCCACGGGTACAGCTTCAGCACGGTCGCCATCTGCTGCTCTTCGAGGTCGACGAACCGCTTGAGCAGCGGGTCCCAGCCGATCTCCTCGATCGCCAGGCCCACCGTGTCGAGGCCGGCTTCGGCCGCGGTCTCCTGCAGGTACGCCGTGGTGACGTTGTCCTCGCCGCTCGGGTCGGCCGCCGACCAGGTGAAGTGCAGCTCGTTGGACGGCAGCTTGTCCCGGAGGAACGCCCACCGCTCGACGAGCTTCTCGTGGATCGAGTTCCACTGGTCGTCGTCCGGGAAGACGTCGGTCTTCCAGTGCCACTGCAGCAGGGACGCCTCGAGCAGCGTCGTCGGCGTGTCCGCGTTGTACTCGAGCAGCTTCGCCGGCGACTTGCCGTCGTAGCGCAGGTCGAACCGGCCGTAGACGTGCGGGTCCTGCCGCTTCCACGACTCGGCGATGTGCGGCCAGACCCACTCCGGGATGCCGAACCGCTGGTAGCCCTCGGTCGTCACGACGTTGTCGACGGCCTCCAGGCACATCGAGTGCAGCAGCTCGACGTCGGCCTCCAGCGAGAGGACCTCGTCCATGTCGAAGACGTAGTGCACGGACTCGTCCCAGTACGGCCGCACCCGGCCGCTGCTGTCGCGGGCCGGCGTGCCGTAGACGAGCCCCTGCTCTTCGACGATCCGCTGCCAGTCGCGCCGCGGCTCACGCCGGTCCCGGTACACCTACGATCCCCCGCTCTTGCCGCTGCCGCCGGTGCTGCCGCTCTTGCCGCTGATGCCGAACCCGCCGCGCTGGACGGACTTGCCGGACTTCGTGTTGACGTTGGTCCGCGCCGACGGGGGGTCGTACGAGCCCCCGGAAACGCGCTGCCCGACCGTGCCGGAGCCGCCGTAGTTGTACCGGTAGCTCTGGTAGCCGCCGCCGTTGATCGGGATGAACCAGAACCCGCCGCTGGAGTAGCCGTGGTGGCTGGTGACGTAGTTCTCGTCGCAGTTGTCGTCGGGCTGGACGACACCGTTGGAGTCCGTGCAGACCGCGGTGACGTCACCCGCCGGCTTCGCGACCGAGTAGAACGTCGCCACCAGGCCGACGAGCCCGACCGTGACGCCGCTGCCGATCAGGATCTTGCGCCGCGTCGCCGCCTTGGCGTCGGACTGGCGGGCCAGCTCCTCGTCGCGCTCTTCCTGGGCCAGCGCCTGCTGACGCGCCCGCTGCTCGGCCAGCGAAGGCTGACGAGGCTGGGTGTTCGAGTCCTGAAACCTCATCGAGCCGCGCTTCGGCGGCTCGGGGGGCGGCTGGTCCCCAGTATTGTTGTCCTGCGTCATGTGCGCTCCGTAATCACCGGCCACCGCGAAACCGTGACCACCCTAACCACCCGGACCGCGCACGTCATGCGCGGCGCGGGCATCATGGACTGCGATGTCTCCCAGCACCGATCGGTTCCCCACCGCCCCACAAACGTTACGCACCCGCGTCGTGATGGGCGGGATCTTCGCGGGCGCGCTGATCGCGCTCGCGCTCAGCGTCGTGTTCTCGTGGAGCGACGGCATCGTCGGCGGCTCCGGCGGCGGCGCGGGCAAGCTGTCGGCGGCGGCCCAGGAGGCGTTCCACTCCCCGCCCGGCAGCTGCCTGACCTGGGACAACCCGGACGCCAGCGACGCGCGCAAGGTGGCCTGCACCCAGTCGCACCTGTTCGAGGTGACCACGCTCGTGGACATCGGCGCCCAGTACCCGGAGGGCGCGCCCGTCCCGTCGCTGGACCAGTGGCAGCAAATCGCGCAGCAGAAGTGCACCGCGGACGTGAAGCCGTACCTGGGGCACAAGCTCGACCCGTACGGCAAGCTCACGACCAACCTGCTCCGCCCCACGCCGTCACAGTGGGAGGACGGCGACCGCCAGCTGCGGTGCGGCCTGCAGTGGGCGGGCCCCGGCGGCAAGCTGCTGCCGACGACCGGGCCGGCCAAGGACCAGGACCAGTCGCTGGTCTTCGAGCCGGGCACCTGCCTGGCGCTGCGCGGCAAGGGGGTCGGCGATCCGATCGACTGCACGAAGCCGCACTCGTACGAGATCGTCGCGACCCTCGACCTCAAGACGAACTTCAAGGACGGCTACCCCGCCCAGGACAACCAGAAGGCCTGGCTCGACACCGAGTGCAACAAGGCGGCGGGCGACTACACCGGCGGCGCCGACCTCGAGGCGAAGAAGGTGATCCTGACCTGGGACCTGCGGGAGCAGGAGAGCTGGGACACCGGCTCGACCAAGGTCAACTGCAAGGTGGCCTCGGTGCTGCCGGACAAGAGCGGCCTGCAGGCGGTCACCGGCAGCGTCAAGGCCGCCCCGGCGGGCCCGGACGGCGGCCAGCCCCAGGACGGCGGCCCGCCGTCGGACGGCGGCGGTGGCGCGGCCACGCCGAACCCCGCGCCTTCGACGGCGAAACAGGGCGGCTGATGCCCGTCGAGATGAGCCGGGAGCGGTTCGAAGAGCTGGTCTCCGAAGCCCTGGACGAGGTGCCGCCCGAGTTCGCGCGCGCGATGGACAACGTCGTCGTGCTCGTCGAGGAGTTCAACGACGAAGCGCCGGACATCCTGGGGCTCTACCACGGGATCGCGCTGACCGAGCGGACCTCGTCGTACGGCGGGGTGCTGCCCGACCGCATCTCGATCTACCGGCAGCCGATCCTCGCCATGTGCGAGGACGAGGACGAGGTCGTCGAGGAAGTCCTGATCACCGTCGTGCACGAGCTGGGGCACCACTTCGGCATCGACGACGCCCGGCTGCACGAGCTCGGCTGGGGCTGAGCACACACGGGGCTCCCCCGAGCCGGGGGGGGCTCCGCGGTCGTCGGCGCGGGTTCGCTCGACACGGCCAACAGCAAGCTGCAGGGGGTCGGGGTGTGGCGCAGGGTCGGCTGAGGCGCTGCTGGGTATGCGCTGCGGCGCGGCCTGCTCGGTGACGAATCGGACTCAGCCGCGGCGCTGACCCACCACGATCCGGGATTGTGAGCTGAAATAGCTCCTCACCCAGGTGGTGAGGAGGCAGTCATGCGCACCGTGGACCCGGGGACCGGCACCGACGCCGATCCCGACTTCGACGAGTCTCCGGCCGAGCCCGAGTCCGAGTCCACCCCGCCCCCGCCGTCACGCCGGTTGCTCGTGGTGTGTGCGGTGGCCGGGTTCGTGCTGGGCGGCAGCGTGCTCGGGCTCCTGTGGGGACTGTCCGGAGTGCACGCCGGCGCGCTCGAAGACGCCGTCGCGGCGTGCCAGGCGCTCGACCGCGTGGGCGAACTGCCCGACACGAGCCAGGACACGCAGCCGAAGCTGACCCCCGGGCTCAGCTCGGAGCGGCTGCACCGGATGATGGCCGCACGCGAGCTGTCCGCGGCCGCCGCCCAGGTGAACGCCAACTACCAGCCGCTGGCCGACCACATCGACGGCGTCAGCCGGATGGTGCTGAGCCTGCACTTCAACGACATCTCCGGCCAGCGACACCTGACCGAGGCCAAGGAGATCTGCGGCCGCATCTAGGCGGGGTGGACCGTCTTCACCGCGAGCTGGTTGCCCGGGATCTTCGTGCTCGCGCAGCCGGTGCCGTCGTCCGGCACGAAGTTCGACGCGGTCTCCTGCGGCAGGTAGATGCGCAGGCCCTTGACCGGCGTCGGCTGGCAGGTGCCCGGGTCGAAGTTGCGCACGTTGACGAACTGGATGTCGGCCGCCGCGGTCTGGCCCGGATTCAGCTTGACGGCGTTGCCCTTGGTGCCATCGCGGAAGGCGTCCTTGCCGACCTGGTGCCCGTCCGCACCGGCCACATAGGACACGCCGGGGAAGCCCTGAATGATGCAGGGCTTCCCGCTGGAGTTCGTGATGAGCAGCGGCCGGAACGTCGAGCCGGCGCCCGAGTCGCCCTGGCCGAGCGAGAGCTTGACGTCCCCGGACCGGCACAGGCCGTTGTCGGCGGGCTGGGCCGCGGGCGGCTCGGCCGGAGTCGAGGTGGGGGTGGGGCTCGACGTGGCGGTGGTGACCGTGGTGGTGGCGGTCGGCGACGCCGAGGTCGACGGCGTCGAGCTGCTCGCCGCGTTCGTGGTGCCGCCACCGCCGCAGGCGGAGAGCGCGAGGACGCCCGCCGAAGCCGCGACAACCGGGAACAACCGTGAAAGCTTCATGTCAATCGCCTCCCTGGTGTGGTGCTACTGGGTAGACGTACCGGGTCGCGGGCGGGTTGGCTGCTCTCGTAAATTCCCCACCGGACGTGTTCTAAACGTGACAGGATCACACGTTCGAGGTCTTCAGAGCGGCGTGTCGACCCAGGTCAGGCACCGCCACTGGCCGTCCGGCCGCGCCACCAGCTCCACGAGACCGGTGTTCGGGATCAATGCCGCGTTGGCGACGTCCGGGTGCACGTTGGGCGCCAGCCACTCGCTGGCCAGCCGGATCGCGCCGCCGTGGCTGACCAGGGCGATCACCCCGTCCGGGTCGGCCTGCTCGTGCTTGGCGCGCAGCCGGCCGACCGCGTCCAGCATCCGGGTGCGCACGCTCGTGCCGCTCTCGCCGCCGGGCAGCGACGGCGCCAGCTCGCCGAGCGTCCAGCGCCGGACCGTCTCCATGTACGTCCGGATCGACGCGTGGTCCGTCGCCCCTTCGAGGTCACCCGCGACGACTTCGTGCACTCCATCGACGACCTGCACGTCCAGGGAGAACCGCGCGGCCAGCGGTGCCGCCGTCTGCTGGGCGCGCGTCGCCTGCGACGCGTACACCGCGACCAGCGGTTCCTCCGACAGCCGCGCCGCCAGCTCGGCCGCCTGCCGCCGGCCGAGCTCGGTCAGCGGCGGGCCGGGCAGGGCGGTGTCCAGCGCGCCGCGGACGTTCCCCTCGGTCTGCCCGTGGCGGATGAGCAGCAGCCTCACGCCTGGGCCCCCTTGCGGACGGCGTCGGCCCACGCGGCCGCTTCGAGGAAGTCGTCGTTGCCGAAACCGGGCTCGATCGTGGTGGCGACGCCGTCGGCACGCGGGTGCGAGCCGAGGAACCGCAGGTTGCGGCAGTGCCGGCGCAACGCCGTCAGCGCGTCGAGGACCCGGGGCTCGGCCACGTGGCCCTCGAAGTCGATGAAGAAGCGGTACTCGCCGAAGTTGCTGCGCGTCGGCCGGGCGTCGAGCCGGGTCAGGTTGATGCCCCGGCTGGCCAGCTCGGTGAGCAGCTCGGCGAGCGTGCCGGTGCGGTTCGCGGCCGCGGCGACCACGGACGTCCGGTCCGCGCCCGTCGGCTCCGGCAGCTCGCCCGGCCGGCGGACCAGCAGGAACCGCGTTGCCGCGTCGGTGACGTCGGCGACTTCGGTGGCCAGCACGTCGAGGGCGTAGTGCTCGACCGCGACCGGGGCGCAGACCGCCGCGTCGAAGTCGCCGTCCAGCACGCCGACCGCGGCGGCGGACGTCGACGACGACGCCACCGCGTTCGCGTTCGGCAGGTTCGCCTCGAGCCACTCTCGGACCTGGGCCAGCGCGTGCGGGTGGCTGGCGACGGTCCGGATCTCCCCGCCTCCGGGCCGGGTCAGCACGCTGAAGTGGATCGGCAGGAGGGTCTCGGCGACGGCGACCAGGGGCTCCGCCTCGCTGAGCCCGTCGAGCGTGGCGGGCACCACACCTTCGACGGAGTTCTCGATGGGGACGCAGGCGGCGTCCGCCGCGCCCTCGCGGACGGCCGTCATCGCCTGCCTGATGGTCTCGACCGGGATCAGTTCTTCGCCGGCGGCGAGCACCCGCGCGGCCTGTTCGGTGAAGGTCCCTCGGGGGCCGAAGTATGCGATCCGTGACACAGCACCCAGGCTACGGGGCCTGGCCGTGGCGACATTCACTCGGACAGCCGGTACGGGAACCGGTTACGCCGGGTGGCTTTTTTTGCGATGCTGAGGGCGTGACCGCCGAATCCGGCACGCACGCCGGACGTGAGGGCGCCAAGCCGCCGATCGCCCCTCGCGCACCGGAGCTGGTGCTGTGCGCCGTCGACGAACCGCTCGCCGATGCCTGGACCGCCGCCGCGCAGAAGCTGGCCGGCCGGGTCCGGGTGCACCGCGGGTCGGTGCTCGACGTCGTCGCCCAGGCCGTGGTCAGCCCGGCCAACTCCTACGGCTGGATGCGCGGCGGCATCGACGCCGTCTACGCGCGGGCGTTCCCGGGCGTGGAGCAGAGTGTCCGCAGCGCCGTCCTGGCCTTCCACGGCGGTGAGCTGCCGATCGGCGACGCCGTGGTGGTGCCGACCGGCGAAGCCGAGCCGGCGTGGTTGATCAGCGCGCCGACCATGCGGGAGCCCGGCGAACTGCTGCCCGCCGACACCGTCCACCCGTACCTCGCCGCCCGCGCGGTGTTCCTGACCTGGCGCGACGGCGACCTCGACCACGGTCCGGTGCGGGAGTCCGTCCAGACGATCGCGATGCCGGGGCTCGGCACCGGCGTCGGCGGCGTGGCCGTCGCGACCTGCGCCCGGCAGGTCGCCGCGGCCTGGGACGAAGTCTTCGGAAATCGTGACGCTCGGTGATCAACCCCGGTTATGGGGTGGACTACGTCACAGCGCTTTAACCGGCCGCAAGCCCTACCGTTAATCACGCAGGTGAAACGTGCGCCAGTGCAGGCGACGGCCGGAGGAGTGTGCGATGACCCGGGTCCGCGAACTCAGCCCGTATGTCGAGCTGCACCGGGAACAATGGAAAGAACTGCGGAGTTCGACTCCGCTGCCGCTGACCGCGGCCGAGCTGCTGCGGCTGCGCGGCCTCGGCGAACAGGTCGACCTGGCCGAGGTGGCCGACGTCTACCTCCCGCTGTCCCGCCTGATCAACCTGCAGGTCGCCGCGCGCCAGCGGCTCTACGAAGCGACCACGACGTTCCTCGGTGACGACTCCCGCGGCACGAAGGTCCCGTTCGTGATCGGCATCGCCGGGAGCGTGGCGGTCGGCAAGTCGACCACCGCCCGCATCCTGCGCACGCTGCTCGCCCGCTGGCCGGACCACCCCCGCGTCGACCTGGTCACCACCGACGGCTTCCTGTACCCGCGGGCCGAGCTGATGCGGCGCGGGATCATGCACCGCAAGGGCTTCCCGGAGAGCTACGACCGCCGCGCGCTGCTGCGGTTCGTCACGGAGGTCAAGTCGGGCGCCGAGCGCGTCGCCGCGCCGGTGTACTCGCACCTGGCCTACGACATCCTGCCCGGCCAGGAGCAGGTGGTGCAGCAACCGGACATCCTCATCGTCGAAGGCCTGAACGTGCTGCAGCCGGGGCCGCGGCTGATGGTGTCCGACCTCTTCGACTTCTCGATCTACGTCGACGCGCACACCGACGACATCCAGCGCTGGTACGTCGAGCGGTTCCTCGAACTGCGGCACACGGCGTTCGCGGACCCGGCGTCGCACTTCCACCACTTCGCCGGCCTGCCCGACGACGAGGCCCGCGCCGAGGCGCGGCACCTGTGGCACTCGATCAACGAGCCGAACCTGATGGAGAACATCAAGCCGACCCGGCCGCGGGCGACGCTGGTGCTGCGCAAGGACTGCGACCACACCATCAACCGGGTCCGCCTGCGCAAGCTCTGACCCGCTCGTGAGTGGTAACGCGGGCTGTCACCCACATGCCGCACATTCGCACGCTGCGCGAGTGGGTGGCCACGATTTGTCGCGATTCCGCGACTCTCCGCTCCGGATTTCGGCCGATCGGCCGAGGTGTGCCGTTCAGCCGTAACCGGTTGGCCGATATCCCCGGCCGCTGGGGAAAGCGACCCTGAAGAAGTCAGGAAAACGGCTCTGAGCTGGGGAGGAGGCCCACGATGTTCACGATGATCCTCACGTGGGTCGGTGCGGTGCTCGGTCTGGCCTTGCTGATCGCGATGGCCGCCGGAACGTTCGTCGTCGACTTCGACGACCGGCTGCAGGAGCGCCGCCGCAAAGCGAAGCCCGTCGAACCGGCAGGCCCCCTCCCCTAGGCGTCAGAGCTCGGCCAGCGCCGCCAGGTAGGCGTCTTCGTCGTATTCGAGGTTTTCCCCGTCCAGCAGGCTGTTTTCCAGCGCGTCGATCAGCTGCTCGAAGATCTCGTCGCGGTCGAGCTCGCCCTCCTGGAGGCGCTCGACGGCCGGCCAGACCTCGGCGGGCTCGTTGTCCCACAGCTGGTCGACGATCGTCGCGCGCAGGATCAGCCGCTGCTCTTCCTCGTCCTCGTCGGCCTCGGCGATGACGAGGGCGCGGCGCTGGTCGGGGTCGGTCGGGTCGAGGTCGACCTCTTCTTCGTCGATTTCCGTGGTCAGCGACGGCACGGCGAACATCCGGCGCTCCAGCGCGTCGGCCAGTTCGGTCGGCGACAGGTCGTCGGTGTCGGCGAAGTAGCGCTCCAGCGGTGAGTCGTCATCGTCGCCGTACTCGCTGAGGTAGTCGGCGACGGCTTCGTCGAGGGCGGCGATCGCGGTCTCGGTCAGGTGCGCCCGCTCGCCCGTCCACTGCACCCAGGCCAGCACGACCGGCTCGACGGCGTCCTCGTGGTCGGCGTCGAGGTCGTACTCCTCGCCGAGCAGGCCCTCGAGGAACCGCGCGATCTTCTCCGGCCCGACGCGCAGCGGGTTGCCGGGGTCGGTGCGCAGGCCGTGTTCGAGCAGCAGGGCGCCGATCGCGCGGGCGGCGTCGGCGTCTTCGCCGCTCGCCGCGACGAACTGCTCGACGACCGCGGCGCGCTCGGTGGCGGACCACTCGGCCACCTCGGGCACCAGCGCGGGCTCCGGCAGGGCACGGCACCAGGTCAGCGCGACCGCGTGGAAGCGGGCGTAGTCCTCGCTGACGTCGGCCTCGTCGAGGTGGTCGGTGGCGGCGAGGCCGTCCGCGATCAGGCGGTGGGCCTCGGCGGGGTCGACCGCCTCGAAGAGGACCAGCTCCGGGTCGGCGTCGGACTGCTCCCGCATCTCGGCGATGACAGCTGCCGGCCCGTCGATCACGACGAGGTCCCGCACCCGGCCGCCCTCGGTGAAGTCGAGCAGCGCGAGCAGGCCGTACGCCTGGTCGCCGTGGGAGAAGACGCAGAGCAGGGACGACTCGTCGCCGTAGACGTCACCGGTCCGCCAGCACTCGCCGGCGGTGACCCGGCCCAGTTCGCCGGCCCAGGTCGGCGCGGGGATGCCGCGGCCGAGGACGACCTGCAGCCCGGCGTCGGCGGCCTTGCGCTCGACGTCGGTCTCGGCGACGACCTTCAGCGCGGCCAGCAGCGCGGCGGCGCCCGGGGTGATCTTGCGCTGCGCGAACGCGATGAGCTCCAGGCCGAGCGGCTCTTCGCCGTCCTCGACGGGCACGTCGTGGAACTGGCCGAGCACCTCGGAGGCGAGCAGCTCGACGTCGGCGGGCGCGGGGTCGGCGCCCAGCGCCGAGAAGTCGTTCAGGACGTCCTTGAACAGGCCGGTCACGCTGTGCGTGACCGGCTGCGGCTGCCTCTTGCGGGCGCGACTGACCGGGCTCATGACGTCATGCTTTCACCTCACCGCGAGCTCGTCGCGGTGGCCCTGGCGCGGGTCCCGCCGCTCGCTCGGCGGGGAGGCGCCGAGCGGGGACGACGGAACCGGGCCACCGCGACGCCTGGCGCGCTCACGATGTCCCGGTGCACGTGTAACACCGGTTCGCCTGGGTCAACGAGGGGTGCGCGAGGAGGTTACGGCTTTCGGAAGCGCGATCCGGGCGGCCCGGATTTCCGTGATCAGCCGGGTTTTCCGCCGGTGGTTTTCCACCAGTGCGGCCAGGTAAGCGGTGAATTCGTCCGGCGTCTCGGCGCGCTTGTGCAAGGTGCGCAACAGCTTCAGCCGGCGCGCGGCTTCCTGGTAGGCCTGCGGGTCCTTGCGCTCGATGAGCTCGTCGACGTGCTCGCGGAAGACCGGGATCGTCTCGGCCGGGTGCTCGGCGGCCCGCTGTTCGGCCAGCTCCAGCTTGAGCTCGGCGGACGCGCCGAACCGCACGCAGGCCCGCCAGGCTTCGTCGGGACGGCCGTCTTCGAGCAGGACCCGGACCAGCTCGTCCGCCTGCTCGACCCCTCCGGCGGCACGCTCGCGCAGGCACGCCAGCGCGTCCCGGCGCTGCACCGTCCACTTCCCGTCGGCCGTCGCGGCCTCGCGCAAGGCGGCGAACGTCTCGCGATCCGGCTTCGCGTCGAATTCCTTGCGACGGCGGGAGGTCTCGCTTTCCGGCTCCGGTGCCGGCGGCTGTTTGTCGTGGGTGAGCGCGCGGGCGGCGTGCGCGATGGCCTCACTGTGCCGTCCGGCGGCCCGCAGCACCCGGACGATCTTGAGGCTGACGTCCACGCGCGGCGGCTTGGCCGACAGGATCGCCACCAGCTCGTCGACGTCACCGAGCACCTCGGCCAGCTGCTCGCGCAGCCGTTCGGCCACGTCGCGGCGGTGGCCCGGCCCGTTGGCCGCGAGTACGTCGTCCACAGTGGACTTGATCCGCTTGAGCCCGGGTTCGCCCAGCGCCGTCGCGAACTCGGCGAGGTCGATCACCGGCCGGCCGGGGCCGTCGAACTCGACCTCGAGGATCCAGTCGGCCAGCTTCTCCGGGTCCGGCGGCCGGGCGGTGCACGCGCGGGCGTACAGCTCGACCGCCCGGTCCAGCCGGTCGGCCAGGTCGCCGGCGTGGTCGCCGGACTGCTCCAGCACCTCGCTGATGTCGTCGACCGTGCGCCGGGCCAGCGGGGCGAGGTCGGCGCGGCTGCCGGCGTCGAGCATCCGCCGCAGCGTGTCGAGGACCGCGCCGACCTTGGCGGTGTACTCGACGTTCCCGTCGGTGACCGCGGTGTCGAGCAGCCGGTGCGCTTCGGTGACGTCACCGGATTGGGTGGCGGCGCGCAGTTCGAGGGAATGCCGCAGCTCCGGATCGCGCTCGGCTTGGGCGTGCAGCAGGTCCGCCAGCGTCTCCGCGTCCAAAGTGCGCAGGTAGGGGCGAAGATCCGAGGGGGGACTCACGCGCACCAGTCTGCCTGACGGCCGGCGCCACGCGTGTGGGCCAACCGCGTGCTCTTTTCGGAGTAATCCATGACGTTGGGTGAGTGGCTCAGCGGCGGCGCAGGTCGTCGAACACGGCTTTCAGCGGCCAGGGATCCGGCAGTCCCGGCCGTCGTGACCGTGCGTGGCGGGGTCGGGGGATGGCCGCGTGCACGGTCGGCACCATGATCGGCACGACCGGCACCGGAACCCGCGCCACCAGCCGCCGCACCACCACCATCAGCAGCCCGGCGAACAGCAGGAGCGCCGTTCCCGCCGCCAGGGCACCGGCGAGGGTGCGGCGGCCGTCGTCGAGCGTCAGCTGCACGGCGTACTGGCTCTGCTGCGTGTACAGCTGGCCGAGCTGAGCGGCCACGGCGTAGGAGGCGCTTCGCCACGTGGGTTCGGGGACCGGAAGCGGTTCGGCGGCGGTGAACGCGTTCTCGGTGGCCGCCAGCCTGCTCCATTCGGCGCTACGGGTGAGCGATTCGTACGCCGTCCGGCCACTCTCGGTGAGCTGCGGGACGACCCGGGCCAGCTCGGCCCGGTAGGAGGCGACGGCGGAGGTGAACGATCCCCGCGTCACGTTGTCCAGCCCGGCCAGAGCGAGGGAATCGGAGCGATCCATGCCTTCGGCGACGGAAAGCAGCTCCACGGCGGTCGTCTGCTGGCAGGCGGATTCGGCGTCCGGGGCGTGGCGCGCGTACTCGCGCAGGCCGGCGATGGCGGACTCGATCCGCTGTGTGTAAGTCGCGTACGCGGCACTCCGCCGTTCGGGCGCGGCCATCGCCGCGCTCCGCTCGGCCTGCAGCGCGACCACCGCGCGGGCCGTGCGGTCCGCGGCCGCCGCTGTCTCCACGGCCGCGTCCCGCGTCCGAACCGCTTGGTGGAACAGGAGAATCGCGATCACGACAGCCACGGCGACGAGCGCGCCGCCGGGGATGAACGCGATGCCCAGCATGCGGCCGCGGACGGATCGCAGGTACTTCAAGACGTTCCCTTCCCAGCCTTGGTCCCCGCAAGCATCCCGACGAAGTTCAACCTATTGAGTGAGAGATTCACCGGTCAACGCCAATCCGCCATACGGCTGTTAGCGCACGGTGACCACCGGGGCTTCGCCCCGGGCCGGGGGCTCCGCCACCCGGACCCCCGAAAGCCGTGGTGACGGCCGGGCACAATCGCATCCGTGACTTTCGACGAGGTAACCCAGCGGCTGCGCGGTTTCGCCGCGGCCCGCGCCTGGGAGCCGTACCACACCCCGAAGAACCTCGTGATGGCGCTTTCCGGCGAGGTCGGCGAGCTGACCTCGCTGTTCCAGTGGCTGACCCCCGAGGAATCCGACGCGTGGCGCGAAGATCCGGCGCTGGAGGGGAAGGTGCTGGACGAGATCGCCGACGTCACGCTGTACCTGCTGCAGCTGGCCGACCGGCTCGGCGTCGACCTGGCCGCCGCGGCCCACGCGAAGATCGACCGCAACGAGCTCCGCTTCCCGCCGCCGGCCTAACCCCAGAACACCCCGCCGGGGTTGCGGTCGATTTCGGCGAGCAGCGCGGGCGGCGTGCTGGCGACCGGCGCGTCCGGGTAGCTCAGCCACTTCCCGTTCCGGTCGGCCCACCACACCGACCAGATGCCGAACTCGTCGAACCGCAGCTGCGCGATCTTCTGCTCGCTCCACTCGGGCCCGGCCTGCGGCGACCACGGCGCGCGGCGTTCGACGATGGTCACCGTGCGGCCCCGCGTCCGGCACTCGACCCGGATCCGGTCCTGGAGGTGCTCGGGGACGCG
The DNA here is from genome assembly GCF_040638975.1 of Amycolatopsis sp. NPDC024027. Classification (NCBI taxonomy): domain Bacteria; kingdom Bacillati; phylum Actinomycetota; class Actinomycetes; order Pseudonocardiales; family Pseudonocardiaceae; genus Amycolatopsis; species Amycolatopsis sp. NPDC024027. The sequence goes on along the minus strand of NZ_JBEZYY010000002.1, from coordinate 666,001 downwards.
CTGCGCGCACCACCGTTCGATCTGCCGCAGCGCGAGCTCCGGAATTGCCGCCATGGTGCCAGTGAACCGGGTCCCGCTCGGCCAGGCCGCACGGGGGCACCGGACCGGTGCTAGCGCGGCGCGGGCTCGGCCAGCCACCAACCGCCGATCAGGGCACCCACGCCGAAGACGGCGAAAAAGATCCCGGCGGCCAGCGGAGTTCCCCCGAACATCGCGACGACGACGATGAACATCAGCAGCAGCCCGATCCCCATCAAGACCCGCCCGCCGACGAGCTTCGGCCGCAGTGCCGCCATCGTGGCCGGTGGGGCGGGCGGCGGTTCGAAGCCGAGGGCCACCGGGGCGACGCCGACGTCGAGCAGGACGGCGCCCAGCTCGGCGGCCCGCGTCAGCCGGGGCTCGTCCACGGGCACGGACGCGTCGGCCACGAGGTGGGTGACGCTCGCGGTCAGCTTCTTGGCCAGCTGGACGCCCTCGTCGAGGACCCGGGCCCGCAGCCGGTCGGCCGCCACGGTCGTGCCGAGCACCAGCACCCGGGTCGGCTTCCCGGCCGCGGTGGGGCGCAGGTCGCCGGCGTCGGCGACGCCGAGTGCGGTGGCCACCTGCCGCAGCTCGCGCGATTCCGCCGCGGTCACCACGCCGTCCCGTTCCGCGATTTCCCGCAGCGCGGTCACGAGCTGTTCGTGCGTCGCCCGGACGTGCCCTTCGGACAGGCCGGCCTCGCTCGCCAACGCGGCCAGGGCCGCCACCTCGTCGTGCGCGAGGTGCTGGTCGGCGAGAACTCCGGCGAGCAGGTCGAGGTAGGCGTCCCCGGCCCCGCCGCCGGGGATCCGCTCGATGGCCTCGGCCATCCACCCCGGCTCGGCGGGCAACGCCTCGGCACGGGGCAGCAGCCGGCCATCGGCGAACCGGGGGAGGCCGGGCAAGACCGGCGGGGAGGCGAACGTCAGGCCGTACCGCCCGAACAAGCCCGTCACCAGCTGGGCGACCGTCCGCGCACCGGACAACGCCGACTGCCCGGGCCGGGTGGGCACGCCGAAGGCGTGCGCCACGGTGGCCGGCCGGTAGTTCGGCAGCCGCACCACCGATCTGGCGGCCGCCAGCGTCGAAACGCCCGGCAGCACGGGCATCCGGACCCCGATGGCCTCGATCTCGCGGTCGAGGAAGGCTCCGGCGGCCACGAGGTCGTGCGCCACGATCACGCTGCCGGCACACAGGTCGAGCAACGGCCCCAGCACCTCGCCGAACGACGGCGCGCCGTCGAGTTCGCCGCGGGTGATGCCGTGGACGAACGCCGGGCCGGGCGACACACCGGGGCCGGGGTCGACCAGCGTCGACAGCTCACCGGCGAACGAGCCGCCGGCGTTGACCCGCACCGCGGCGAGTTCGACGACGCGTCCGGAGCGCAGCCCGGTGGTCCGGATGTCCACGGCGGTGAAGTCGAGGCCGGCGGCGGGGTAGCCGCCGGCGCCGAGCAGCGGGAGGGATTCGATCACGTCCGCAGGTCGTGTCCCGGCCGGCGCTTGTGACAGCTTTTCGGCGCGCGGCCGTGGTTCGTGACGCGATCGTGACGGCAACATTCCGCCGGATAACGACTGGTGGTCGATCACGAGCCACCGCGTAACAAGGGCGGGCAATTTCCCGAGTACACCCTCGGCACGCCGCTCGAGGAACGAGGAAATCCCGCATGCAGCCGAAGAAGCGCTTTCCGAACTGGCTGAAGATCGTCCTGGCCGCCTTCACGGTCCTGTTCGTGCTCGGTGGGATCTTCGGGAAGGCGCCCGAGCCGAAGCTCACGACCGCCGCGGCTCCGGCGACCTCGACACCGCGTCCGACCAGCACAACTCCGTCTCCGACACCGACGCCGGCGGCCGTCGCCTACACCGTCGGCAGCGTGACGGACGGCGCGACCGTCGTGGTCAACGGCAGCGACGGCACCAGCAAGACGGTGCACGTCCTCGGGGTGATCGCCCCGGTCGCGAGCACCGGCTGCTACGCGGCGGAATCACTCGCCTGGGCCGCCTCGACGCTTTCCGGCACCGCCGTCACGCTCGGCGCGGAAACTGTGCAAGGCATCTCCTTGACGCTGCCCGGCGGGCAGGATTACGCGACTCTGGCGATTCAAAAGGGCTATCTCAAGTACGCGGCCACCGCCGCTTTGCCCGCGCTCGCCGCCGGCGAAACCGCGGCGAAGCAAGCCGTCAGCGGGCTGTGGGGACCGCCGTGCCAAGGGACCATCGACGCGCCCGCCCCGGCCCCGACGCCCACCCCGGCCCCGATCGCGACCCCGAAGCCGGCCCCGGCCACCAAGGCAGCTCCCCCGCCGCCGCCCGTCGAAGCCACCGAAGAAGCCCCGGCTCACAGCGCCTATTACGCGAACTGCTCCGCGGCGAAGGCCGCCGGCGCGGCGCCGCTCCACCGCGGCGAACCCGGTTACCGGCCCGCGCTCGACCGCGACGGCGACGGCGTCGCCTGCGAACGGTGATCTAGCCTGGGCCGATGACGACCGCCGACGAGCTGCTCGGCAGGCTGGCGGGCCTGGACAAGGCCGCCCTGGCGAAGGTGCTGGCCCACCGGCCGGACGTGCTGCAGGAACCGTGGCCGCGGCGGCTGGACGTCGTCGCCGCGCGGCTCGCGTCGAGCGGGTCCGTCGATGCCGCGTTGCTCGGGTTGCCGATGCCGCTGGTGCAGGTCCTGCGGGCCGTCCAGCTGTGTTACGCGCTCGGCCGGCGGCCGGCGCCGGTCGCGGAAGTCGCCCGGCTGCTCGGCACGGACGCCGCCACCGTCGAGTCCTCAGTGGACGAACTGGCCGAGCGGGCGCTGCTGTGGAGCGACGAGGACGGCGTCAAGCTGCCGGAGCTGCTGCACCGCAACAGCTTCGGCGCCGAGGGGCTCGGCCGGCCCGTCGCGAACCTGCTCGGGGAGCTCGGCACGAGCCGGCTGGCCACGCTGTCGCGGACCCTCGGCCTGCCCGACGGCGGTCGCAAACCCGAGCTCCTGCTCGGCCTCGCCCGCTTCTTCCGGGACGGCGAGAGCGTCCGCGAGCTCTTCGCCACCGCGCCGGCGGAGACGCGGAAACTGTTGCTGGACATGGCCGGCGGCGTTCCCGAGGTCGAAGGCGTGGCCCCGGCGGGCTGGGCGTTCGAGCACGGATTCCTGTTCGGGACCTACCACGGCACCGTGGCCATGCCGATCGAAGTGTCGCTCGCGCTGCGCGGCCCGGGCCACCAGCTGCCGTTCACCCCCGCGGAACCCGGGTACGCCGTCACCCACACCGGTGCCGAGGCGGCCGAAGCGGCGTCGTCGGCTGCCGCGCTGCGGTTGCTCGACCGCGTGTCGGCGGTCCTCGACCTGGCCACCGCGGAACCGTTGCCGCTGCTCAAGGACGGCTCGATCGGGACGCGGCTGGTCAAGAAACTCGCCAAGGACACCGGGGCGACCCCGGCGGAGATCGAGCTGGCCATCGACCTCGCCGCGCAGGCCGGGCTGCTGGTCGCCGACGAGCCACCGCCGCCGCGTCGCGGCCAGAAGGCACCCGCGCCCACGCTCGCGCCGGATCCGGACCTCGCGCGGCCGGCGCCGGCGCTGTTGTACCGCCTGCTGCTGACGACCTGGTGGGACCCGGCGCCACCGCAGTTCGAGACCGACGTCGACGCGCTGGTGCGACGGCTGGTCCTGCGGCTGCTGGCGCGGCTCGCTCCCGGCGACGCGCTCGACGTCGACACGCTGATCCGGCTCGCCGAATGGCACGCGCCGCTGCTGCCGACCGACGACTTCGCCGGGCACGTCCGGGCCGCGCTCGGCGACGGCGAACTGCTCGGCGTCGTCGCGCACGGCGCCGTGACCGCGGCCGGACGCGCCCTGCTCGTCCCGGAACGGCTCGTCGAAGTCACCGGCGAGCTGGTCTCCCGCGCGCGCACGACGGCGTTGTTCGGCACCGACCTGACCGCGATCGTGCCCGGCTCGCCCGACGCCCGGCTCGCCGCGCTGCTCGACCGCGTCGCCGACCGTGAAGCTCAGGGCACCGCGACCAGCTGGCGGTTCTCCCCGGCGTCCGTCCGGCGGGCGTTCGACCGGGGCGCGACGACGGCCGGACTGCTCGACGAACTGCGGGCCATCGCCGCGGGCGACCTGCCGCAGCCGCTGGTGTACCTGGTCAACGACGTCGCGCGGCGGCACGGCGAGGCGCAGGTCCACGACGTCGCGAGCGTCGTCGTCGGCGAGCCCGCCGTGCTGGCCGAGCTCGCCGCGCACCGGAAGCTCGCCAAACTCGGCCTGCGCCCGGTGGCACCGACCGTGTTGACGTCCACTGTGGACGCTTCGGGCACGCTGGAGGCGTTGCGCGACGCGGGTTACGCGCCGACCCGGCACGCCGCGGACGGCAGCATCGTGCTGCCCGCTCGTGACCAGCCCGAGCCGACGGTGGCCGTCCGCGACCCCGGCCCCGGCGAGCGGCCGGCCGATCCCGCCGGCCACGCCGAGCGGCTGCTGGCCGCCCCGGCGAGCGGCCCGGCCCTGCTGCGCGGCCAGCTCGCCCGGGCGATGAGCGACCGCTACGCGGGCCGGCTCACGCCGAAGCAGCAGCAACTCTGCTGGCAGCTCGAAGCCGGGCTGCCGGTCGACATCGCCTACGGCGGCGAGCACCTGGTCATCGCCTACCCCGAGCTCGACGGCGACGTCCTGGACGTGTGGTCCCTCCGGGAACGCACCTACCGGCGGCTCGAGCTGAGCCGGATCGAGCTGGCTCAGGCCTCGACGGCGGTGAGCCTCGCGTAGGCCACGACGTTGTCCAGGTAGTTGCCGCTCTCCCGGTCGAAAGCCCCGCCGCAGGTTATGAGCCGCAGTTCGGGGTCCGGGGTGTCGCCGTAGACCTGGTCGGTCGGGAACGTCGCCTTCGGGTAGTGGTCGACGCGGTAGACGGTGAAGACCGCGACCCGGCCGTCCACCCGGCCGACCTTGGCCTGCTCACCGGGGCGCAGCTCCTTCAGGCGGGAGAACGCGCCGGGCACGTGCTTGTAGTCGACGTGCGCGGCCAGCACGGCCGGGCCGGTCTCCCCGGGCGACGGCGCGCCGGTGAACCAGCCCACCGTCGTCGCGTCGCCCGGGACTTCCAGCGCGCCGTCCGGCGTGAGGCCGAGGTCCTTGATCTCCTCGGCCCGCACGCCGATCGCCGGGATGATCAGGGACGCCGGTTTCGCCGCGGAGAGGCCGTCGGCGGCCGTTGCCGAGGTGTGCGCGATGCTCGCGGTGCCCGCCGGGTTCGTGGCGGCCGGGCTCGGCGGGGCGATCTCCTGCGGCGCTTTCGGCGACAGGACGAGGACGAGGGCCACGGCCAGGACCACGCCGAGCGCGGCGACGACCGCCGTGACCGCCGGCCACAGGCGCGGATGCCTCAACTCGGGCGCCGGCGCAGGTAGAGCACCATGCTTCCGGACACCGTCGCGGCGAGCAGCGTGCCGCTGAGCACGAGGAAGCCGGGGACCTCGGCGTCCGGCTCACCGCCGCCGGTGGCGACGCCGCCGACCGGCTTGATCTTCACCTGGCCGCCGGTGGCCGGCTTCTTGGTGGTCGTCTTCGGGGCGGTCTTCGGCGCGGAATGCGGGGTGGTGACCGGCTTTTCCGCCGTCGCCGTGGTCGTGGCCGGCTGCTTCGGCCGGGGCGCGAGGGATTCGCAGGCGATTCCGTCTTTGTCGTCGTCCAGGTGGTTGGGGTCGCCCGGCGTCGCGTCGAGAACCGCCTGGGCGTCCTCCTGGTACTGGAAGTCTTTGCAGTCCAGGTCGCCGACGAGCGGCGTCGCGAGCTGCGCGGAAGCGAAGGGGACAGGGCCGAGGAGAGCGAACCCGGCGACGGCGGCGGCCGTCGTCAAGGCGCGGCGAAACAGGGACAACGGAATTCCTTCCGAACGGAATCTGGGGCGATTGCGTGGTTACTATCGCCGCCTCGGCGGTGCCGTTACGGACTATTCCGGAATTCCGGAAATGCCAGCGTCCCACGAAGAACGACGCTACTGGTGATTCTTCGCCGATTCCGCTTCGACCTGCGGATTTGTGCCCCAGGAATGCCTACCGGCCGGAATGTTACGGGTACGCGGTCACACCTTTGAGGTAATTCACGTGTGACGGTGCCGACCGGCCGCCACCGCGGGCTCCGCGCACCCCGTAACCTCGGGGTATGCCGATCCAGGTACTGCTCGTCGACGACCACGAACTGGTCCGCCGCGGGCTTCGCGACCTCCTCGGCGACGAGCCCGACATCGAGGTCGTCGCCGAAGCGAGCAGCGTCGAAGAGGCCCTGGCGGTGGCGATGCACGTCGAGCCGGAGGTCGCGGTGGTCGACGTCCGCCTCGGCGACGGCGACGGCATCACGCTCTGCCGCGAGCTGCGGTCGAAGCCGAACCCGCCGGCCTGCCTGATGCTCACCGCGTTCGACGACGAAGAGGCGATGGTCGGCGCGATCATGGCCGGTGCCGCGGGCTACCTGCTGAAGCAGGTGCGGGGGCAGGACGTGGTGAACGCGGTCCGCGAGGTGGCGGCCGGGCGGTCGCTGCTGGACCCGGTCAGCACCGCGCGCGTGCTGGACAAGATGCGGCACCCGCCGACGGACGAGCTGGCGGCGCTCACCGAGCGCGAACGCGACGTGCTCGAGCTGATCGGCCAGGGCCTGTCGAACCGCGAGATCGCCGAACGGTTGTTCCTCGCGGAGAAGACGGTCAAGAACTACGTCACGTCGGTGCTGGCGAAGCTCGGCATGCAGCGCCGGACGCAGGCCGCGGCCTGGATCGCGCGGCGCGAGAAGTAACCGCTCGTCCGCAATCCGCCGTTCGCTGCGACCTTTCTGTGGCTCGTCACGGACCGCCATCTCGATCAGGGCATTTTCGAGCAGAGATTCACCCGAACGTGAGTCGAATATATGTTCGACAACCCGGTAAGATCAAAGAAGAGGGCGTGGAAGGGAGGGCAGGATGACCCGAGAAGGGTGAGGCGCAGGAGATCGGGGTCAGTCGAGAGGCAGGTCGAACGCGACGAGCGTGCCGAGGCTGGGTGAGGAGTTCAGGAAGAACGTCCCGCCCGCGGCGTCCGCGCGTTCGGCGAGATGACGCAGACCACGGGTGGCGACGCCTTGGGGAACGCCGGAACCGTTGTCCCGGACGCGGAGTTTCACTCCGCCGGAGTCCCTGGTCAGTGTCACGCGGGTTTCGCTGGCGCCGGAGTGTCTGACCACATTGGACAGTGCTTCGCGCAGAGCGGCCCGGATGTGGTCGGCGCGTTCCGCGGGGACGTCGGCGAATTCGCCGGACAACTCCAGGGTCGGCGGGTAGCCGAGCAGCTCGCCGGCGATACGAACCTCGCCGCGCGCCGACTCGGCAAGGTCGGCGGGCGTGCCGGTGTCGTGGCGAGGCTCGGGTGAGCGCAGCGCGCGCACGGTGCCGCGGATTTCTTCGATGGTCTGGTCGAGCTGGTCGATGGCGTCGGACAGCCGGGCCCCATCGGCTTGGGCGAACCGCTTGCGCATGTTGCGCCGGACGCGGTCCAGCTGCATGCCGGCACCGTAGAGCCGCTGGACGATGACGTCGTGCAGCTCGCGGGCAATGCGTTCGCGCTCTTCGTAGAGAGCAACCCGGTGGCGGGCGTTGGCGCCTTCGGCGAGCGCAAGGACAACGCCGGCTTGCGCGGCGAAGGCCACGAGCATCTCGACGGTCCCGGCGGAGAAGGGTTCACGCCCCTGTTTCCGGTAGACGGTGAGCGACCCGAGAACCCGCCCCCCGGACCCGAACGGCGCGGCCGCGAAAGGCCCGTAGCCATGAAGTTCGGCGGGCACATAGGGCGCGGTGCGCGGATCGACGGTGAAGTCTTCGCTGGAGACGGGTTCCCCACCGCGGGCCACCTGCCCGGCCGCGGAGTCGGCGGGAAGGGCCAGACCCCGCAAGGACTCCCCGGCGGACGCTGGGCCCAGGAGCGACGCCGGATCCGGGCTGCCGGCCGGCTGGGTGGAGTCGCCACGAGCTTCGCCCGCCTGCGAGCTGGGGGCAGCGGCGGCGGTCGGGGTCGGGCCGCTGGTTGCCGGTGCGGCGGATGCTCCGGTACCACTCGGGTCACCGGCCAACGGAGCGGCAGCCACGGCGGCGGCTGCGGTGTCACTCGGGTCGCCGGCCAGCGTGCTTGCGTTGGTGCCCGCCCCTGGGCCACCGGCCGCCCGCGCGGCCGAACCAGTCGCGGTTGGGCTCCCGGCCAGCTCGCTGCGACTGGTACCCAGCGCTGGGCTACCAGCCGCCGGCGCGCTGGCGGCGGGCGCGGCCGGGTCGCCGGTCAGCTTGCCGCCGTAGGCGCTCAACGCCAGGCCTTCTGCCGGACCGCCGGTCGCCGGTGCGGCCGAGCCGGTTGCCGTCGGGCCGCTGGCCCGCTCGCCGCCGCTGGTACCCGGCGCCGGGTCGCTGGCCGCCGGTGCGGGGGCGGCCGGCTGGGTGTTGCCCTCCGTTGCCGGGTGGGCCGTTGCGTAGTGGGCGGCTTCGACCACCACCCGGCCGTCCTCCGTACTGACCATGGCCAGGCCCAGGTCGGCGTCGGCCAGTTCGGCCGCTCGGGCCACGACCGTGTCCAGCACCGCTCCCGGGTCGTCGCCGGACAGGGCGGTGCTCGTTATCTCGGTGGCCGCGGACAGTGCCCGCGCGGCAAGCGTCGGATCCATGAGTTCCGTCATTATCGCGCGGCGCGAGGGCGGTGCGGCAAGGACACAGCGGGAATCGATCACGGCACCGGCACCCGGGTGACGACCCGGCCGTCGCGGACCTCGAGGACCACGTCCGCTCCGGCCGCCTCCTCGGCGAGATGTGTCACGTGCACCACCGTCCGGCCCGCCAGCGCCTCCCGCAGGTGCGCCCGGACCGCCTGGGCCGTTGCCTCGTCCAGGTGCGCGGTCGGCTCGTCCAGCAGCACGAGCCCCGCCGACGGCGCCCCGAGCAGGGCCCGCGCCAGCGCCACCCGCTGCGCCTGGCCGCCGGACAGTCCGGCGCCGCCGCTGGCGAGCACCGTCTCCGGTGAGACGTCGGTCAGCGCCGCGGCGTGCAACGCCGAGCGCAGCTCCCCCTCCGTCGCCGTCGGGCGGGCCAGCCGGAGGTTCTCGGCGATCGTCGTCGCCGCGAGCATCGGCTCCTGCGGCGCCCACGCCACCCCCTCGGGGACGGCGACCACCCCACGCCGCGGGGGGAGGAAGCCCAACAACGCGGCGACGAGCGTCGACTTGCCCGCTCCGCTCGGGCCGACCACCGCCGCGTACGTGCCCGGTGCCAGATCGACGTCGACGTCGTGCAGCACCACCGGTCCGCCCGGCCAGCCGAGGTCCGCGCCCCGCAGCTCGACACGATCCCCGTGTGAAGTGAGCACAGGCGCCTCCGGCACGTCGGCGAGACGGCGACGAGCTCGCTGCAACGTGTCCCAGTGCTGCGCCACCGGCGGCAGCAGCGCCAGGACCTCCACCAGCGCGAGCGGCACCAGCGCCAGCAGCGGCGCCAGGACCGGGTCGAGCCGTCCGCCCGCGACCGCCGCCGCGGCAAGCGCTGTGCTGACCACCGCCGCCGCGCCGCAGACCAGCGTGACCAGGGCTTCCGCCGCCCCCGCGCCGAACGCCTGCCGACGCGCCTGCGTCGCCAGGCGCGTGTCGGCGGCTTCGAGTGCGTGGCGGTGGTTCCCTGCGGCGCCGAACGCCAGCAGCTCGGCCGCCGCTTCGAACATCACCAGGACTCGCGCGGCCACCTCACGACGGCCCGCCGCCAGCGCGGACGTCGCCCGGCGCTCGGCGCGCAGGGCGACCCACGGCGCGCACAGCCCGAGGGCCACCGCCGCCGCGAGCGTCACTCCCGCGGCCGGCAGCACCCACGTCTGCACGGCGATCGCCCCGGCCGCGACCAGCGCGACCACCAGCGGCGGGGACACCACGCGCGGCAGGAGGTCGCGCACGGTGTCGACGTCGCCGACCAGCCGGCGTTGCCCCTCGCCCGCACGCAGGCTGCGCGCCGGCCCGAGCCGGACCAGGGAATTCCACAGCCGCACCCGGACGCGGGCGGCGATGCGGAACGCGGCGTCGTGCGTGACCAGCCGTTCGACGTACCGGAGCCCCGCGCGGCCGAGCCCGAACGCGCGGACGCCGACGACCGCCACCGTCAACGTCAGGATCGGCGGCTGCTGGGACGCCTTCGCGATGAGCCAGCCCGACGTCGCCGTCAGCGCCACCCCGGCCAGCAGCGCGAGCGCGCCCAGTGCGGCGCCGCCGAAGAGCCGGCCGTCGAGGAGCGCGCGCCACCTCAGCGGCGCGGCCGAAGAGTCCACTGTGGACGTCTCGGGAGCAGCCGCGACGTCGGGCGGCAGGTCGACCGCCGCGGTGCGCTCATGGGCTGCGATGACGGCCGCCGCACCGCTGTCGACGGCGCGCTGCACCGCGTCGAGCACCAGGCGCGCGCTCGCTTCGTCGAGGTGGGCCGTCGGCTCGTCGAGCAGCAGCAACCAGGCCCCGCACCGCACCCGGTGCAACGCCCGGGCGACGGCGACACGCTGACGCTGGCCCAGTGACAGCCGGGAAACCGGCCGGTCGGCCAGCCCGGCCAGCCCGAGTTCGGCGAGCACCGCGCCGGACGAGCCCACCTCCTCGCGGACTGTCCCGCCGGTGAACACCGGTGACTGCGGCACCCAGGCGACCTGCGAGCGCCAGCGGGCGAGGTCGGCGTCGGCGAGGTTCGTCGACCCGACCGTGATGGCCCCGTCGTGCGCCGGGACGAAGCCGAGCAGCGCCGAGAGCGTCGTCGACTTGCCGCCGCCGCTCGGGGCGCGGAGCCAAACCGTCTCGCCGGGCCGGACCGCGAACGACTCGCCGTCCGGGGCGAACTCGCCGCGTCGCGCGACGCGCAGGGACGACACGCGCAGCTCGCCGCGAGAAGGGATCGCGGTCCCGGCCGCGGGCGCCGGCAGAGCCAGCAGATCGGCGACCCGCCGGACCGCTTCGACGCCGTCCTCGCTGGCGTGGAACGCGGCACCGACCGCGCGCAGCGGCTGGTAGCACTCCGGCGCGAGGATCAGCACGCCGAGCCCGATGGCCAGTGGCAGGTGGCCGCCGGCGAGCCGGACGCCGATCACCACCGCGACGAGCGCCACCGAGAGCGTCGCGACCAGTTCGAGCACGAACGCCGAGGAGAAGGCGACCTTCAACGTCTTGAGCGTTGCGCGGCGGTGGCGTTCGGACAGCTGCCGGACCGTCTCGGCCTGCGCCGCGGCCCGGCGGAACGCGGTCAGCACCGGCAGCACGCGCACGAGCTCCAGCAGCCGTCCGGACATCCGGTGCGTCGCGTCGGTCGCGCCGGCGACGCGGTCGGCGGTGTACTTGCCGACGAGGATGGCGAACACCGGCAGCAGCGGCACGGTCAGCGCGACGATCACGCCGGACGGCCAGTCGGCGAACAGGATCGCCGCGCCGGCGCCGAGGGGCACGACGGCCGCCGTCACCAATGCGGGCAGGTACTCGCGGAAGTAGGCGTCGAGCGCGTCGAGGCCGCGGGTCGTCAACGCGGTCAGCTCGCCGTGGCCGCGCTGGGCGATCCACTCGGGACCCAGGCGCAGCGCGTGGTCGACGGCCTTGGCCCGCAGCTCGCGTTGCGCGGTCGCGGCGGCGCGGGCGGAGACCGTGCGCACCGCCCAGCCGGTCAGCGCGCGCGTCGCGACGAGCACGAGCAGCGCGGCCGGCTGGGCGGTGCTTCCCCCGGATCCTGCTCCGACGATCGCCGCGAGGACGTCGGCGAGCAGGAATGCCTGTGCCACCAATGCGGCGGCGTTGACGAACGACAGGAAGCCCACCAGGGCCAGCGCTCGGCGCACCGCCGGCACGAGAGCCGGCAACGCGCCGAGCGGGCCCTTTCCCGGTCGCGCCGAGTCCGTTGTGGACTCCGAGGCGGGAAGAGGAGCGCGTCCGGGAAGCTGTGCCGACCGGGGTTCCGCCCCGGAAGCACCGACAAGCTTTGTCATGGTGCGTGGACCGCCGGGATGTGCTGGGTGCCGATCCGCTTGCGGAACACCCAGTACGTCCAGCCCTGGTAGATCAGCACGGCCGGGGCGCCGAAGACGGCGACCCACGTCATCACGGTCAGCGTGTACGGGCTCGAGGCGGCGCCCTCGATGGTGAGCGTGTTGGCGGTGTCGATGGTCGAGGGCAGGACGTTCGGGAAGAGCGAGCCGAACATGACCACCGCGGCCCCGGCGATGACGACGCCGAGCGCGGCGAACGCCTGCCCGTCGCGGTCGGCGCGCAGCCGCAGCCAGGCGACCACCGCGGCGACGGCGCTGATCCCGAACGCGAGCAGCGTCCACAACGTGCCCGCGCGCCACTGGACGACCGACAGGAACGCGACCATCGGCAGCATGGCGATCGGCAGCAGCCTGAGCGCCAGTGTGCGGGCACGTTCCCGCAGGTCACCGCTGGTTTTGAGGGCGAGGAACGCGGCGCCGTGGGTGATCGAGAAGGCGGCGATCGCGACCGCGCCGAGCAACGTGTCCCAGCGGACGGCGGCGAACGCGGAGCCGACCCGGTTGCCGTCGGCGTCCAGCGGCAGGCCGAGGACGGTGGTGGCGAGGATCAGGCCGACCCCGAGCGGCGGGATCCACGAGCCGGCCATGATGACCCGGTCCCAGGTGCGCCGCCAGCGCTCGGAGTCGACCTTGCCGCGGTAGTCGAAGGCGACGCCGCGGCCGATCAGGGCGAGCAGCACGAGCAGGAGCGGCAGGTAGGCGGCCGAGAACAGGCCCGCGTACCAGGCCGGGAAGGCGGCGAACGTGGCTCCGGCGGCGACGATGAGCCAGACCTCGTTGCCGTCCCACACGGGCCCGATGGTGTTGACCAGGACCCGGCGCTCGATGTCGTCTCGCCCGAGCACCGGGAGCAGCATGCCCACACCGAAATCGAAGCCTTCGAGGAAGAGGTAGCCGAGCCAGAAGAAGGCGATGACGACGAACCAGGCGATTTCGAGGCTCATCGCGCACCTCCGGCCGGCCGGTGGCCGTGAGTTATCCACAGGTGGGGGAGTTGTCCACAGACGAACTGTGGGTAACTCGACAGAGTGGTCACGTCGACACTCATCGTCAGCACCTCAGTAGGCGAAGGCGAGGGTGTCCTCGCCCGGTTTGTCGGAGTCCGTCGGCTTCGGCGGCGGCATCACCGCGTCGACGCCGCCGCGGACGTACTTCCGCATCAGGTACAGCTCGACCACGCCGAGGGCCGCGTACACCGTGGTCAGCGCGATCAGCGACGTCCACACCTCGCCCGTCGTCAGCCGGGAGACCGCCTGGGCGGTGAACATCCACACGCCGTCCACCCCGGTCGGGTTGGGGACGACCACGAACGGCTGACGGCCCATCTCGGTGAAGATCCAGCCCGCGCTGTTGCCGAGGAACGGCGTGGCGATGCCGCCGAGGACCAGCCACGGGAACCAGCGGCCGCCCGGGACGCGGCCCTTGCGGGTCAGCCACAGGGCCAGGACGCCGATGCCCGCCGAGACCGCGCCGAAGCCGATCATCATGCGGAAGCCCCAGTACGTCACCGGCAGGTTGGGCACGTAGTCGATCGGCTTGCCGGCCAGCGACCCCAGCGCCGGGTCGTCCGGGTAGTTCGTGCCGTACTTGGCCTGGTACTCCGTCACCAGGTTCTCCACGCCCTTGACCTCGGTCTTGAAGTCGTTGTGCGCCAGGAACGACAGCAGCGCGGGCACGTTGAACGTCTTGACGTCTTCGCAGTTCGCGCCGGACACGTCGCCGATCGCGATGATCGAGAAGCTCGCCGGCTTTTCCGTGTGGCACAGCGCTTCCGCCGACGCCATCTTCATCGGCTGCTGCTCGAACATCAGCTTGCCCTGCGTGTCGCCGGTGATCGCGAGGACCGCGAACGCCGCCACGCCGACCCAGCCGCCGAGGCGCAACGACGAGCGCCACACGTCAAGATGGTCGCCGCGCCGCCACAGGTGCCAGCCCGCGACCCCCACCAGGAAGGCCGCCGCCACCGAGAACGCGCCGGCCAGGGTGTGCGGGATCGCGGCCAGCGCCGTGTTGTTCGTCAGCACCGCCCAGATCGAGTTCATGGTCGGCTTGCCGTTCTCGAACGTCACGCCCACCGGGTGCTGCATCCACGAGTTCGCGGCCAGGATGAAGTACGCCGACGCCATCGTGGCCAGCGAAAACGCCCACGCGCAGGCCAGGTGGACCTTCTTCGGCAGCCGGTCCCAGCCGAAGATCCACAGGCCGAGGAACGTCGATTCGACGAAGAAGGCGACGAGTCCTTCCATCGCGAGCGGCGCGCCGAAGACGTCGCCGACGAAGCGGGAGTACGCGCTCCAGTTCATCCCGAACTGGAACTCCTGCACGATCCCGGTCACCACGCCCATGGCGAAGTTGACCAGCAGCAGCTTGCCCCAGAACTTGGTCATCTTCAGGTGCCGCAGCTCGCCGGTGCGGACCCAGCGGGTCTGCATCGCCGCGACCAGGATCGACAGCCCGATGGTCAGCGGGACCATCAGGAAGTGGTAGACGGTGGTGATGCCGAACTGCCACCGCGCTAGCTCAAGGACCTCCACGTGGTCCAGCGTGCTCCGGGGTCCCGGCCGCGGCCAGATCAACTGGTCCCGTCCGGGCCGGGACCAACGTCCTGGGTGAGCTACAGCTGGTCGAGCGCCGCCCGCGCCTCGTCCGCCACGGCCCGCCGCGGGCCCGCATCGCCGAGCTCGAGGACGTGCCGCAGGGCCAGGGCGTACGCGGTGTCGAAGGCCTTGTCCGCGGCGACCGGGATGTTCGGCGGCACGCCGATGCCCTCCCAGTTCTCCCCCGTCGTCGGGTCGTACGAGCGGGCGATCGACACCGTCACGTCCAGGTAGGTGTCCACTTTGAACTGTTCACGCGGGTGGGCGCCGCCCCGCGTCGGCTCGCCGACGGTCTTCGCGCGCCCCTGCCGCTGCAGCGAGAAGGCGAGATCTTCGCCGCCGGAGAACGTCGCCGGGCCGGTGAGCACCCAGATCGGCTTGGTGCCGCCGAACTTCGGGCCCGGCACGTACGGCAGCGTCCACATCTGGGTGACGCGGTCGTCCTCGCGCTCGTAGATGTCGAGGTAGTGGGTCCGCTCGTCGACGAGGTAGCTCTGCAGGAACGCGCTCGTGTCGGGGGTGCCGCCCCGGTTGCGCCGCACGTCGAGCAGCAGCGCATCGGTCGGCGCGACCAGCGTCATCGCCGCCGAGACCGCCGGCGCCGCGAGGTCGAGGGGGTAGAGCAGGGTCGTGTCGAGGTAGCCGACGTTGCCCGGGAGCCGCCGCACCGACGCGATCCCGAAGTTCTCCAGCTCGGCCGCCCGCCGGAAGTCCGCCGACGCGTGCTCCGCGTCACCGTCCTCGGCCACCGGGTCGGCGTGGTGGCGCAGCCGCAGGTGCTTGTCGTCGTTCACCGACTGGAGGTCCGCTGTGACGGCCGTCGCGAAGTCCGCGTCCCCGAGGTCTGCGTACGCCCCTTCGTCGAGGCGTGCGCGAAGTACCTCCGCGAGCTTCGCGGCAACGTCCGGGAAGACGTAGTGAGCGTCCAACCGGCGGATGACCTCTTCGACCTGCGCAGCACGCGCCTGTGACCCCATGCCGGTCAACCTACCGCAGGCCACAACCGAAAATTCGGCACGCCGAAGAAAGTTGTGCGCCGCCCCTGGACAACGAATTCATGGCCGCCGATCGGGCAATTTCGCGGAAGCCATCAGCTTGCTTCTTTCCTGATCTCCCCTTTATCGTTGCAGTGAAAGGGGCGAAAGAATACTCATGACTACCGCTATGGTGGCGCTGATCAGCGCGTTCGGCTTGGTTCTCGCCGTGGAACTGCCGGACAAGACGCTCGTCGCGACCTTGGTGCTGACCACCCGTTTCCGGGGCTGGCCGGTTTTCGCCGGGGTGTGCGCCGCGTTCGCCGTGCAATGCGTCATAGCGGTCTCGTTCGGCAGCGTGTTGACACTGTTACCGGATGTCGTCCTCTCGCTGGTGGTCGCCGCAATGTTCGGCCTCGGCTCTTTCATGCTCCTTCGCGAGGGATTCAGCAAGGCCGACGAAGCGGGCGATGACGCGTCGCGCGTCGGGCCGGCGCCGCAGTCCTTCCTCCGCTCGGCGATGACGTCCTTCGGTGTGCTCTTCGCGGCCGAGTGGGGCGATGCCTCCCAGCTCGCGACGGCGAGTCTCGCCGCCCGCATCGGCAACCCCTTCGCCGTCGGCGTCGGCGCCTTCACCGCGCTCGTCGTGGTGGCCGGGCTCGCCGTGTTCATCGGCGCGAAGATCCGCAGCCGGATCAAGCCGAAGCTGATCCAGCGCTGTGCCGGGTTCGCGTTCGCCGGGTTCGCCGCCTTCGCCCTGGTCCAGCTGACCTTCTGACCGATCCTTCACAGGTTCGCCCGGTAACCTTTCGGAAACGAAAGGGAGAGCACCAGGTGAACAAGCCTTCGAGCGCGGTCTCGCCGCTACACGGCCGCTTCGCGCTCGGCGGCATCGGCCTCGCCGTGACCATCTCCATCGACCTGCACCTGCGGCTGTCCGGCCAGGTCAGCCCGATCTGGCAGACGCTCTCGGAGTACGTCTACGGCAAGCTCGGCACCTCCTCGGCGGCTCCGCTGTTCAGCGTGATGTGCCTGGCGCTGTCCCTCGGCTCGGTCGCCCTGCTCGCCGGGATCGCGAAGGCCCACCGCCCGGGCACCACCGCCGTCTGCGTGCTGCTCGGCGTCTGGTCGGCCGGCCTGCTCGTGTGCGGTCTCGTGCCGGTCGACCCGAACGGCCAGGCGCGTTCGCTCGCCGGGCAGGTCCACAACATCGCCGCTCTGACGGCGTTCATCGCGCTGCCCGTGGCCGCGTTCGTGCTGACGAAGAACGGCCGCGAGCGCTGCCCGTGGGAACCCCGCCGAACGACGATCCGGCGCCTGGCCACGGCGAGCTTCGTCAGCGTCGGCGTGGTGCTGGGCGGGTTCGTCCTGACGCTCGTCCTCGGCCCGGCCCAGCAGGACGTCACGCTGGGCCTCTTCGAGCGCCTCCTGTTCACCGTCGACGTCGCCCTGCTGCTGACGATGGTCCGGCCGCTGCTGGCGGTCTCGCGGCGCTAGGAGGCGTCCGTCTTCAGGATGTCCGCCAGCCGGGTGGCGGCCACGACGACCTGGGGGCCCACTTCGGCCGCCTTCAGCGGCTCCATCGAGACGACGCCGACGCTCGCCCGCAGCCCCGGCACCCCGCGCACGGGCGCCGCGACGCCCGACGCGCCCGCCTGGAGCTCACCCACCGAGGTCACCCAGCCGTCGCCTCCGGGACGCAGGGTCATCGCCTTGCCGGCCGCGCCGGCGGTCAGCGGGTGCCGGCTGCCGACGCGATAGGCGACGTGAAAATTCGTCCACGACGGCTCGACGACAGCCACCGCAAGCGCTTGCGTCCCCTGGGCGACCGACAGGTGGGCGGTCGCACCGACCTTCTCGGCCAGCTCGCGCAGCACCGGGCCGGCGGCGTCCCGCAGCTGCGGGAGCACCTGCCCGGCCAGCCGGAGCAGCCCGACGCCGAGCCGGACCTTCGTGCCGTCCCGCCAGACCAGGCCGCGTTCGGACAACGGCACGAGCAGCCGGTAGACGGCCGCGCGGCTGGCCCCGATGGCCACGGCCAGCTCGGAGATGGTCGCCGCGTCGCCGCCGGCGTCGGCCACTGCCTGCAGCAGCGCCAAGCCGCGGTCGAGCGTCAGCGACCCCTCCCGGCTGGTCACAGCAAGCCGAGTTCGCCCAGGTCGGTGACCGGCTCCTCGAACGACGCCGCCGCGTAGGACGCGAAGAGCGCCCGCACGGCCTTCGCGGCCGGCTCGGACAGCGCCCGCGCCTCGTCGGCCAGCGCCTGGGCGTCGGTCGACTCCAGCGCCGCCCGGACGTCGCCGCCGGCCAGGCTGCGCGCCGAGGCGACGAGCAGGTTGAGGAAGCCGTGGTGCACGAACCCGGTGCGCGGGTCGGTGTGCCGGACCGCGCGGTGCAGGCTGTTGGTCGCCTTGAACGACGCCCCGGCGGACCCGCTGACGACGGCGAGGAAGTCCGCCACCTCGTCGACGCTGGGGAAGTTCTCGCCCGCCTGCCCGCCGCAGCGGATCTTCGGCCAGCTGCCGTGCTCGATCACCTTCCGGACGCCCTCGAGCCAGCCGACGCCGCGCCGCGGCTCGACCACCCGGATGACGTCCTCGGGGACGAACTCCGAGACGCGCTCGAGCCACACCTCGTCGACGTCCGACGGCGCGGGCATCTCGACCATCCGCAGCGCGAGCAGCTCACTGCGCGACTCGACGATCGAGATCGCCTTGGGGACACCGCCGAGGCCGGTGTCGATGATCAGCGAAAGCGGCAGCGGCTGCTTCGGTTTGATCTTGATCAGCTCGGTGATGAGCTCGGGCAGCCGCGAGGCCTGGCAGAGGAAAACCCCCAGTACACCGGCGTGTTCGGAGTCCCGGCTGGCGAAGTGCGCGCGCAGCGCTTCGGGCATGGCCGCATCGCCCGGGGGGAAGAGCGCCGAGTCGTCGACGAGCCTCGCGAACAGGGGAGGAATTCCACGGGGGCCGGGGGGCGTGAGTTCCACAGCGCTTGACACGACTGACACGCTAGTAGCGTACGACATCAGGACAAAATCGTTCGCACAACGGACACGTCAGAAGGGGACGTCGATGCCTTACTTCCGGCGAGTAGGCGAGCTTCCGCACAAGCGGCACACCGCGTTCCGGAAGCCGGACGGCGGCCTCTACGCCGAGGAGCTGATGGGCGTCGAGGGCTTCTCCGCCGACTCCGCGCTGCTCTACCACCGCGGCCTGCCGACGGCGATCGTCGACGCCGTCGCGGTCGAGGAGGACCGCGGGTCGCTCACCCCGAACCACCCGCTCAAGCCGCGGGCCTACCAGACCCGGGACCTCAAGTTCGGCGGCGAAGCCGACGCGGTGACCGACCGGCGCCGGCTGTTCGGCAACAGCGACGTCACCATCGGGTTCGTCACGGCGACCGCGCCCAGCCCGCTGTACCGCAACGCGGCCGGCGACGAGCTGTTCTACGTCCACGGCGGCTCCGCGACGTTCGAGACGATCTACGGCCGGCTGGAGGTCGGCGACGGCGACTACGTCGTCATCCCGACGTCGTGCACCTACCGGGTCGTCCCGCACGGCGAGGTCAACCTCTTCACCCTCGAAGCGCGCGGCCACATCGGGCCGCCCAAGCGCTACCTGTCGGCGAAGGGGCAGTTCCTGGAGCACTCGCCGTACTGCGAGCGCGACATCCGCGGGCCGTCGGAGCCGCTGCTGGAAGACGGCGAGGACGTCGAGGTGCTCGTGCGGCACCGCGCCGGGCTGACCCGCTACACGTACGCCACGCACCCCTTCGACGTCGTCGGCTGGGACGGCTGCCTCTACCCGTGGGTGTTCAACATCGACGACTTCGAGCCGATCACCGGCCGCGTCCACCAGCCGCCGCCCGTGCACCAGACGTTCGAGGGCCCGAACTTCGTCGTCTGCTCCTTCTGCCCGCGGAAGGTCGACTACCACGAGGACTCGATCCCGGTGCCGTACAACCACGCGAACGTCGACTCCGACGAGCTGATGTTCTACGTGCGCGGCAACTACGAGGCCCGCAAGGGCTCGGGGATCGGGATCGGCTCGCTCTCGCTGCACCCGTCCGGCTTCACGCACGGCCCGCAGCCGGGCGCGGCGGAGGCGTCGATCGGCGCGGAGTTCTTCGACGAGACCGCGGTCATGGTCGACACGTTCGCGCCGCTGGAACTCGGCGAAGCCGCCGACGCGTCCGAAGACCCCGGCTACGCCTGGACGTGGTCGCGCCGCGGCCCTAAGTCGTAGTCAAGTTTCGGAAATACCGTCCCATCCCCGTTCCGGCGCCCGGATAATGGAATTCCGGGTGGCGGAACGGGGAGGCACGATGATCAATTCCCAACCAACGCGACGCAAGAGGAAGATTCTCCCGTTCCTGGCCGCGATCGTGGTGGCCATCGCCCTGATCATCGGCATCCGGTACTGGACCAGCGGTTCGAGTGACGAGGCCGACGCGCCGAAGTGCTCGGGCGCGGACGCGATCGCGCTCACCATCGCTTCGTCGCCGGAGAAGGCCGGCATCGTCCAAGAGGCCGCGAAGGCCTACTCCGGACGGACCGTCGCCGGGCACTGCGTCGACGTCGTCGTGAAGTCGAAGTCGTCCGGCGTGGCGATGCAGGCGCTGGCGAACGGCTGGAACGAGGCCACCGACGGGCCGCGCCCGGACGTCTGGACGCCGGCCGCGAGCGGCTGGGTCAACCTGCTGCGCGTCAACGCGAAGGGCGACACCGGCTCGCTCGTGCCGGACGGCGACGCACCGTCGGTCGCCAACGCGCCGCTGGTCGTCGCGATGCCGAAGCCGATGGCCGAGGCGCTCGGCTGGCCCGGCAAGGCGATCGGCTGGAAGGACCTCGCCGGGCTGGCGACCGACCCCGCGGGCTGGGCGAAGTACGGCCACCCGGAGTGGGGCAAGTTCCGGCTGGGGAAGACGAACCCGAACATCTCGACGTCGGGGCTGAACGCCACGATCGGCGCCTACTACGCGGCCACCGGCACGTCGTCCGACCTCACCACGGCCGCGCTCGAGAAGCCGGACGCGAAGCAGTTCGTCACGAACATCGAGCAGGCGATCGTGCACTACGGCGACACCACGCTCACCTTCCTGACCAACCTGCAGAAGGCCGACGACAAGGGCGCGGCGCTGTCGTACATCTCGGCGGTCACCGTCGAGGAGAACTCGCTGGTCGGCTACAACCAGGGCAACCCGACGAACGACCCGGCCAAGGTCGGGCAGCACAGGCCGCCGAAGGTGCCGCTGGTGGCGATCTACCCCGGTGACGGGACGCTGAACTCCGACCACCCGTTCGTCACGCTGAACTGGGCCGACGCCACGCGCAAGCAGATCGCCGCCGACTTCCTCGGCTACCTGCGCCAGAACGAGACGCAGGCGAAGTTCGCCGCCCTCGGCTTCCGGTCGTTCGAAGGCAAGCCGGGCCCGCAGGCGACGCCGGCCAACGGCGTCCAGCCGGACGCGAAGATCACCTTCCTGCGGCCGCCGTCGCCGTCGGTGCTGTCGAAGCTGCTGGCCTCGTGGACCGACCTGCGCAAGAAGGCGAACGTGCTGCTCGTCGTGGACGTCTCGGGCTCGATGGGTGACGCGGTCAAGGGCACCGGCAAGAGCAAGATCGACCTGGCGAAGCAGGCCGCGATCGACTCGCTCGGCCAGTTCGTGCCGCGCGACCAGGTCGGGCTCTGGCAGTTCTCGACCCACCTCGACGGCGACAAGGACTACCAGGAGCTGCTCCCGGTGCAGGCGCTCGGCACCGGCGGCAAGGAGACTCTGGCCATGCGGCTGAGCGGGCTGACGCCCCAGTCCGGCACCGGGCTGTACGACTCGTCGCTGGCCGCGTACGAGTACATGAACGCCCACTTGGACCCGGCGGCGATCAACGCGGTCGTGGTGCTCACCGACGGCCGCAACGAAGACTCCGGCGGCGTCGACCTCGAGCACCTGGTGCCGCAGCTGCGGCCGGAGGGCAACGCGGAGACGGTCCGCCTGTTCACGATCGCCTACGGCTCGGACGCCGACCAGGACGTGCTGAAGCAGATCGCCGAAGCGACCGCCGGCTCGGAGTACGATTCGTCCAAACCGGACTCGATCAACCAGGTGTTCACCTCCGTGATTTCCAACTTCTGATGAAGTTCGCCCGTGAGCTCGCCGAACCGTGGGGGCTGCTGCTCGCCGCCACGTCGGCCGGGGTGGCGTGGGCCGTGCAGCTGCCGGTCGTCGCCGCCGTCGGGGTCGGGGTGGCGGTGCTCGCCGCGCGGGCGGGCGTGGCGACGCTGGGCGGCGAGAAGGACGAGCCTCCCCCGCGGGAAGCACGCGTGCTGGACGTCGCGCCCGGGTCGGCCGAGGAGAACTGGCTGCACCGGGCGGAGGGCGCGGCCGAGGGGTTCGGCTCGCTCAGCGCCTCCCTCGCCGCCGGCCCGCTCGCCGAGCGCGTCGCCGACATGGAGCCGGTGGTCCGGGAGACGCTGTCGACGCTGCGGCGGCTGGCCGGCCGCGCGTCGGCGACCGGGCAGGCGCTGGCCAGGGTCGACCTCGACGCCGTCACGCACGAACGACGCCGGCTGCAGCGCGACTTGCGCACGGCGAACCCCGAGGTCCGCGGCGACCTCGAGCAGGCACTGACGGCGGTCCAGGCCCAGGCGGACGTGCACGCGCGCCTGTCCGGCGCCCGGGACAAGCTGCTGGCCCAGCTGCAGTCCGGCGCGCTCGGCCTGGACAGCCTGGTGGCCAGGGTCGCGGAGCTGACGGCGGCGACGGCGGACGTCACCGTGGACACCGGCGCGGTCCGGGAGCTGAGCGACCAGCTGGAGGGCATCCGGCAGGGCGTGCAGGAGACCGAAGAGGCGACGCGGAAGTCGCTGGGTTAAGCGGCCACCGGCGTCCGGTCGCGGCGGGGCAGCAGCAGCGGCGTCGCCAGCGCGAGGACCCCGGCGATCCCGATCGCCACGCGCGGGCCGGTGAGGCCGGCGAGCAGGCCCCAGACCGCGGTCAGCGTGGCGATCGCCGCTTTCGTGCTGACCGCCCACGCCGAGAGCGCCCGGGCGATGCGGTCCGCCGGGAGCTGCTCCAGCCGGTAGGTCGCGAGCACCGGGTTGAAGACGCTGCAGCTGACGATCAGGCCGAGTTCGACGGCCATGACGTACCCCAGCCCGCCGGTGCCGGCCGGGATGAAGGGCAGCAAGAGCAGCCAGCACGCCCGGACCGCGCCGGCCGCCAGCAGGACGGGGTGCCGGCCGAACCGCTCGACGAGCCGCGGGGTCAGCCGCGAGCCGGCGAGCCCGCCGAGGCACGGGACGGCGAACGCGAGCCCGTACTGCCACGGCGCGAACCCGAGCTGGTTCAGCATCAGCACGGCGAGCAGCGGCTCGGTCCCCATGACCAGGCCGTTGAACAGCATGGTGTTGAACAGCAGCGGCCGCAGTCCCGGGTGGGCCAGCAGGAAGCGCCACCCGTCGGCGAGGTCGCGCGGGCGAAGCCGGGTGGCGGTGCGCGGACGCGGCTCGTCCCCGCCGATCGCGCGGATCCCGAGCGCGGAGAGCAGGAAGCTGACGGCGTTGGCGACCACCGACGTCACCGGGCCGAACAGCGCGAACGCGGCCCCGCCGAGCGGCGGCCCGAGCGCGGTGGCGGTCCAGTTCGTGGATTCGAACCGGCCGTTCGCGACGAGCAGGTCTTCCGGCGGCACCAGTCCCTTGAGAAAGGCGCCGCTGGCGGAGGTGAAGGTGATGTCCGCGGCGGCGACGACCACCGAGACGGCCAGGAGCTGGGCGAAGCTCAGCACGCCGAGGGCGTAGGCGGCCGGAACGCTGACCAGCGCGCCGAACCGGACCAGATCCATGCCCACCATGACCGGCCGCTTCCGGCGCCGGTCGACCCACGGCCCCAGCGGCACGGCGACGAGCGCACCGACGGCCGGCCCGACGGCGGCGAGTGCCGAAACGGCCGTGGGCCCGGCGTGCAGGACGAGGATGGCGAGCATCGGGAAGGCCCCGAAGCCGAGCCACGTCCCGAACGCGCTCACGGCGTAAGCCGACCAGAGCCACCTGAACCGCGGTCCCAGCGACCGCCCGCGCATCACCGGGAGATCAAAGCGGGGAACGGCCACGCGGGGCAAACAACCGACGCGGCGGCAAGCCACAACGCGGCGTTGTGAATCTAGAGTCGGGCGTCGTGGACCTCGATGCCGTGCGCACCTTCGTCGCCGCCGTGGAGGCGGGCCGGTTCCAGGACGCCGCCACCGGCCTGTCGATCACGCAGCAGGCCGTTTCGAAGCGCATCGCCGCGCTGGAGAAGGCGCTCGGGGTGCGGCTGTTCACGCGCACCGCTCGCGGGGCCGTGCTCACCGGGGACGGCGAAGCCTTCCTGCCCCACGCCCGCGAGCTGCTGTCCGCCGAGCTGCGCGCGCTCGCCTCGGTGCGCGGCGGGCCGCTCCGGGTCGACGTCATCGGCCGGCGGCTGTGCCCGGCCACGCTGCTGCGTGGCTTCCACGAGGCGCACCCGGACGTCGCGTTGGAGGTCGCGACGCTCTTCGACACCGCGATCGCCGCTCTCCGGGAGGGCTCGATCGATGCCACCTTCCGCGCGGTCGTCGCGCTGCCGGAGGACCTCGATGCCCAGTGGGTGCTCGACGAGCCGATCCAGCTGTTGTGCGGCTCCCGGCATCCGCTGGCCGGAGCGCCGTCGGTGGCTCCGGCCGAGCTCGCCGGGCACCGGATCCGGCTGCCCGGCGTGGTGCCCGGGACCGAGTGGGGCGCCTACTACGCCGCATTCGCGGCCGCGTTCGACCTGTGGATCGACGCGGCCGGGCCGAACTTCGGCACCGAGGTCGTGCTGGACACGATCGCCGAGTCGGCGGAAGTGGTGACCTTGGTCGGGGCGGGCAGCCGGGTGTGGTGGCCGCCCGGGCACGACCTGCGGCGCGTGCCGATCGAGGCGCCCGTGCCGGTGTACCCGCATTCCCTGCTGTGGCGCCGGGGCAACGCGCACCCCGGCCTCGCCGCCCTCCGGCGGCACCTCGCGACGAGCGAGCGCGTCGCCGGCGCGTGGCGGCCGAGCTGGGCCGCTCAGCCGAGCCAGACCGTACCCAGGACCGGGTAGCCCGGCAGGCCCGTCTTGGCCGCGCCCGGCCGGGGGACGCCCGCGATCCAGAGGCGGCCCGTCGCCGCGATGTTCGCCGCCATCGACGGGTCCGCCTTGGAGAGGCGGAACGGGACCACGCGGCCGTCGGCCAGCATGGTCAGGCCGCTCAGCCTGGCCACGCCGTGGCGGCTCATGCGGACCGGGCCGTCGAGGACCGCGCGCAGCTCCGTCCAGTGGTCCGCCGGCAGCGGTCGGCGGTACGCGGTCGCGCGGAACGCGGTCACCGACGCACCGAGCACCGCGCCGGCCCCGAACGGCCACGCGAGCCAGCCCACGACCGGGAGGCCGAGCCCGACCCAGACCGCGAACGCGGCGAGGACCAGCAGGAACGCCGCCGTCGCCCGCAGGTCGCGGGCGAGCTGGTGGCGGTGCGCGGTCAGCACGGGGTCGAGCCTCGGTGACCCGGACCCGGCCGGTTCCGGCATCGGCACCGCACCCGGCGGCGGCCCGTCGTGGATGGTGGCGCGGCGGAGCCGCACCACGCCGGAGAAGCCGACGAACACCTTCGGGCCCCGCCCCAGCAGCCAGACCCGCCGGTGCCCGGCCACCAGCAGGCGGTGCGCTTCGTCGAGCCGGACGCGCAGCCACCGGCCGTCCGGCAGGCGCACGCCGACCGTCCGGCCGGCCGCGACCAGGCCGTCGGCGGTGACGTCCACCTGCCGGAAGGCTTCCCGCTTCAGCCGTGTCTCGGGCACCCGGCCGTACGCCCGGTAGAGCCACCACGCTTCGATCGCGCCGGCCAGCGCGAACGTGCCGACCGGCAGCGCGACCCCCGCGCCGGCGACGAACTGGGCGATGCCGAACACCAGGAAGAACCCGGCCACCAGCCGCCGGTTCGCGGTGTCGCCGAGGCGGTCGAGGTACTCGCCGAAGATCGGGAGGGCACCGGACGGCATGGCGGGGTCGAGTTCGAACGCGCGCACGCGTTCGGGAAGCGGGACGATCGGCACGATGAGCCCCCACCCGGGTCGGCACTGATACCCGCCTTTTCGACGAAGTGGGCACCGGCGTTACCAAATGCTCCGATCGGCGGAAGGGAGGTGACCGCTACGACTATCCAGACCGGCGAGTTCAGGTTAGGCTCACCTAAGTAGGAGGTGAGCCGTGACCGAGGCCCCCACATCCGTCCGCCGCCCGCCGGCACCGAATCCCGCCGAGCGCGCCAAGACGATCGCGACCCGCAACGGCCCCGCGTCGTTGCTGCCCACCTGCGACCGCGCGGACCTGAACGGCGAGCGCGTCGTCCCCGTCCTGCACCACGTGCACCACAGCGGCAGCGTCAGCGTGCTGCTGCCCGACGACCACCCGATGGTCCGTGCGGCGAAGCAGACCCAGCGCGGGGAGCTGGCCGTGATGGTCGAGGTCGCCGACCAGGCCCCGGTCGACCTGCGGGAACCCATCCGCGGGCTGCTGTGGATCACCGGCTGGCTGCGGCCGCTCTCCCCGGTTTCGGCCCGCGCGCGGGCGGTGGCGATCGCCGAGACGCGGCCGGACGAGCGGCTCCTCGACGTCGGCCACGGCGTCACGCTGCTGCGGCTCACGCCGGCTTCGCTCGTGCTCGCCGACGCCGAAGGCACGCACTCGCTGCGCCCGCACACGTTCAGCGCCGCGCCGCCCGACCCGTTCCACGACTACGAGGCCGGGTGGCTGCGGCACCTGGAGAGCGACCACTCCGACGTCGTCGAGCAGCTGGCGAAGCACCTGCCGGCGGCGTTGCGCGGCGGCCGGATCCGCCCGCTCGGGCTCGACCGGTTCGGGCTGCGGCTGCGCGTCGAGTCCGAAACGGGCGACCACGACGTGCGGCTGGCGTTCTCGAAGTCCGTCGACAACCCGGCGCAGCTCGCGTCCGAACTGCGGCGGCTGGTCGGCTGCCCGTTCCTGCGCGGGCGGTCAGGCTAGCTCGGCGGGGAAGCCGCCCTTCGCGATCGGCCCCCAGCTCTCGATGGTGACGCGGATGATGCTCTTGCCCTGCTTGACCATGGCCTCGCGGTATTCGTCCCAGTCCGGGTGTTCGCCCGAAATGCTGCGGAAGTAGTCCACGAGCGGCTCGACCGAATCCGGGACGTCCAGCACCTCGGCGACGCCGTTCACCTGCACCCACTGGTCGTTCCACTCGTCGGAGAGGATGCAGGCGGAGACCTTCGGGTCGCGCTTGACGTTCACCACCTTCGCGCGCTTCGGGTAGGTCGAGACGACCAGCCTGCCCTCGGCGTCTACGCCGCAGGTGACCGGCGAGAGCTGCGGGCCGCCGTCGGCCTTCGTGGTCAGCAGGATGGCGCGGTGGCGGGTCGACAGGAATTCGACCAGCGCGGCGCGGTCGACGGTTTCGTTGGTGGCGATGCTCCTGGGCATACCCCGAAGGTAGCGTGCGTCCATGACGTTCACCGCGCGATCGTGGCTGGCGCCGGACCGCCCCGAGTTCCCCGCCACGGTCGAGGACCCGGCCGAGCGCCGAGCGATCAAGCTCGAGCTGCTGATCGTCTTCGGGATCACGCTCGGCCTGTCCGGGGTGCGCAGCCTGCTGTCCCTTGTGGACTCGCTGCTGCAGCCGGTGCCGCTGGCCCAGCAGCAGACCCAGCTGAACGTGCCGCAGGCCGCGGCGAGCCTGATCGACCTGCTCAAGCAGCTCCTGTCGGCGGCGCAGCTGGTCGGCTGGGGCGCGCTCGGGCTGTACCTGCTGTGGCGCGCGGGCATCAAGATCAACCGGCTGGGGCTGGACCGCCGGTCGGCGGGCTACGACACGCTCCTGACGCTCGGGCTGGCCGCGGCGATCGGGATCCCCGGCCTCGCGCTCTACTTCGTCTCCTACCACCTCGGGTTCAGCCTGGCGGTGCAACCGTCCACTTTGGGCGACACGTGGTGGCGGCCGATCACGCTGACGCTCTCCGCGTTCGGCAACGCCTTCGCCGAAGAAGTCCTGGTCATCGGGTACCTGCTCACGCGGCTGCGGCAGCTCGGCGTCCGGGAGAACAACGCCGTGTTCGGCGCCGCGGTGCTGCGCGGGTCGTACCACCTGTACCAGGGGTTCGGCGGGTTCGTCGGGAACTTCATCATGGGCCTGGTGTTCGGACGGCTGTGGCAGAAGACCAACCGGCTGTGGCCGCTGGTCGCCGCGCACACGCTGTTCGACTTCGTGTCGTTCGTCGGGTATTCGCTGCTCAAGGGGCACGTTTCCTGGTTGCCCTGACTAGGATCACGGGGGTGATCGACGAAACGGCACCTCCCCGGGTGGACAGCGAAGTCGGACCCCTGCGCGCGGTGCTGCTGCACCGGCCCGGCAACGAGCTCAAAAGGCTGACGCCCCGCAACAACGACCAGCTCCTGTTCGACTCGATCCCGTGGGTCGACCGGGCCCAGGCCGAGCACGACGCGTTCGCCGAGGTGCTGCGCAACCGCGGCGTCGAGGTCCTGCTGCTGGCCGACGCGCTCCGGACGGCCCTGGACGACGACCGGGCGCACGCGGCGGGCGTGCACGCGGCGGTCGACGACCGGCGGCTCGGCGGCGACCTGGCCGACTCGCTCCGCTCGCACCTCTCCAGCGTCGACGCGGCCGGCCTCGCCGAGGTGCTGATGGCCGGCATGACGTTCGAGGAGCTGCCGTCGGCGGAGGGCGCGTCGCTGGTGCGGATGATGAACCACCCGCACGACTTCGCCGTCGACCCGCTGCCGAACCTGCTGTTCACGCGCGATTCGTCGGTGTGGATCGCCGACCGGGTGGCGATTTCGTCCCTGACCATGCCCGCGCGCCGCCGCGAAACCGCGGTGCTCGACCTCATCTACGCCTACCACCCGCAGTTCCGTCACGCGGCCCGCGCGTACGGCGCCCATTCGGCGCCGATCGAAGGCGGCGACGTGATGCTGCTGGCGCCGGGCGTGCTCGCCATCGGCGTCGGCGAGCGGACGACCGCGGCCGGCGCGGAGTCGCTCGCCCGGTCGGTGTTCGCCGACGGTATCGCGCACACCGTGCTGGCGGTGCCGATCGAGCAGTCCCGCGCGACCATGCACCTGGACACGGTGTGCACGATGGTCGACGCCGACGCGGTGGTGATGTACCCGCTCGCCCGCGACTCGCTGACGGCGTTCACGCTGCGCCCGACCGGCGACGGCGGGGTGAAGGTGGCCGGCCCGGCGCCGTTCCTGGTGGCCGCGGCCGAGGCGATGGAGATCGACCGGCTGCGCGTGATCGACACCGGCCTCGACCCCGTGACGGCCGAACGCGAGCAGTGGGACGACGGCAACAACACCCTCGCCCTGGCGCCCGGCGTGGTCGTCGGCTACGAACGAAACGCCGAGACGAACGAGCGGCTGGAAGCGGCGGGCATCGAGGTGCTGCCGATCGCGGGCTCCGAACTGGGCTCCGGCCGGGGCGGGCCGCGGTGCATGTCCTGCCCGGTCCGCCGCGATCCGCTGTAATGGGAAGCCTTCCCTAAAGTGCGGACGCCTTTAGGGAAGGCTTACTTAAATTAGGTGAGTCTTCTTTAGGAATGGTAACCCTAATAGGGGGAAGATCACCAGGCCGATGTAGTCGGAAATCGAATTCTGCCGTATCATGGTCATCATGGCCCTCACCAAGAAAAAAGAGCCGCGCTCGAAGTTCTACGAACTGCTGCAGGCGCAGATCCACAACGAGTTCAACGCGTCCCAGCAGTACATCGCGCTCGCGGTGTGGTTCGACGCCGAGGACCTGCCCCAGCTGGCGAAGCACTTCTACAAGCAGTCCGTCGAGGAGCGCAACCACGCGATGGCGCTCGTGCAGTACATGCTCGACCGCGACCACCACGTCGAGATCCCCGGCACCGGGGAGGTGCGCAACGATTTCTCCGGCGTCACCGAGCTCATCGAGCTCGCGCTCGCCCAGGAGAAGGAGGTCGCCGCCGACATCTCCGCGATGGTCAAGGCGGCGCGCGCCGAAGAGGACTACATCAGCGAGCAGTTCACGCAGTGGTTCCTCAAGGAGCAGGTCGAAGAGATCTCGCAGATGAGCACGCTGCTGAACGTCGTCAAGCGCGCGAACGGCAACCTGTTCGAGGTCGAGAACCACCTGGCCCGCGAGTCCGTCGGCGACGGCGGCACCGACTCGCAGATGCCGCCGGTGGCCGGCGGCAAGCTCTGACACCGCGTTAGCCCTCCGTCGAGGGCGGGGTGCCGGTTCACCACCGCGGCGCGAAGCACGAAACCCGGGCTCTCCCCCTGTGGACAGCCCGGGTTTCGGCATGTGGCCGGCCCTCAGCCGGCGCAGTCCTGGGTGGCGCTCGTCAGGCTCGTCTGCACGACACCGGTCCGGTCGAGGCGGAAGCGGTATTCGGCGGCAGTCCCGGCCGGGGCGACCACGCCACCGGTTTCTTCCTTGGCCGCGGGGTAGACGGCGAGGATCTGGTCCTTCGTGGATCCGGCGCCGATGCCCTCGGCGGTGTGCGCGGCCACGTCCGGCGTGACGACGACGAGCCCGGCCGCCTTCGAAATGACGACGCTCGCGGACGCGGGAACCCCGCTGCCCTGTGCTTTGTAGACGGTGCAGCCCGCGCCGGCCTGGGCGTCGCTGAGCGTCACTGCCTGCCCGGCCACGTCGGCCTCGGACATGCCGAGTTTGAGCTTGCCGAAACCGTCCGCCGCGAGCAGCGGTCCACTGGTCACCTCGGCGAGCGTGGACGGCGCCGGGGCGGACGTCGGCCGCCGTGTCGGCTGCGCTGACGTCGACGCTCCCGGCGGTGCGGAAGCCTGGATGCTCTGCGTTCCGGTCGGGCCGGGCGTCGACGGCTCTGCCGGCCGGCCCTGTGTGAGGTTCTCGGCCGGCTTGGAGCCGGCTCCGGTGCCGGGGACGGATATCGCCGCGGTGCCGTCCTCGGTGTGGAGCCGGATCATGGTCAGCCCACCGGCGACGGCGACCACGGCGGCCGCCACCCCGGCCACGGCCTGCACGGTGTGGCGGCGCCGGCGACGGCGCCGCGCACCGGTGACGATGACCGTGCCGGCGTCGGGCGGCGGGGGCAGGTCCAGCCGCTCGTCGGCGAACAGCGCGCGCAGGCGCTGCTCCAGTTCGTCCTCGGAGATGTTCAACCCGCACCACTCCCTTCGCCTTCGCCGTCGACCGACTTCAGCTTCATCCGCAGCGACGCGATCGCCTTGCTGGCCTGGCTTTTGACGGTGCCCTGCGTGATTCCGAGGACCCCGGCTATCTCCGCTTCCGAGAGACCTTCGTAGTAACGCAGCACCATCACGGCACGTTGTCTCGGCGGCAGCGTTCGTAACGCACGCCACAGCGGCTCGTGCTCGAACGGGTCCGCCGGCACGTGCGGGCTGGTGTCCGGCAGGTCCGCGACGAGGTTCTCGCGACGCGTCCGGCGCCAGCGGCTCACGTGCGCGTTCGCCATCGACCGGCGGACGTAGGCCAGCGGGTCGCCCGTCTTTTCGTGGACGTAGGTCCACCGCGAACCGATCTTCTCCAGCACGGTCTGCACCAGGTCCGCCGCGTCGTGCGGGTTGCCGGTGAGCGCGTGGCCGTACCGCAGCAGGCCGGGCAAGGTGGCCTGCACGAAGTCGCCGAAGTCGACGATCTCGCCAGGCAACGTCGCGGACCTCCCTCGGCCTGCGCTGGTCACCCAGGTTTCTCCCCCGGTGAAGACGGGTGCCGCAGCGGTCACCGTATCGCCTCCCATCGGGGTCGGGTAGCCGGAAGCCGAGTCGCTTTCCTCCCCAACACGCATCACAGCCCCCTCAGGTTGCCTGCGTTCCCGGCCGAGTTCGTGATCGCTCGGCCGGGTGATTGTCTGCCCACGTCAGCGGTGAGCGAGCGAGTCGGGCAGCCGGAAACCGCCGCCGTCGGACTCTCGGAATTCGTGCACGCCGACGACCGCCGCGTGCGGGATCGGGCCGTAGACGTGCGGGAACCAGATCCCCTCCGGGTGCGGCGGAGCGCCGTCTTCCCAGCGGACCGGGGACCCGACCTTCGCCGGGTCGATCTCGAGGAGTACCAGGTCGGTGCGGCCCCGGTAGCGGATGTTGGCCGGCAGGGTGGCCGTGCCGAAGTCGGAACAGTGGATGAACCCGACTTCCCCCAGCGAAGACGGCCGGTACTCGCCGCCTTCACCCACTTCGGCCCACTCGGCCGCCCCACAGATGTGAAGTATCACGCCGAGAATCGTCCCACCGCCGCGATCCGGCGGCGGTGTCTCGTGCGCCACATAATGCCTGGTTGAACGCTCATCGAGCGGGTGAACGACCGCCGGTCCGTACCGACGGTCCGGCACCCGCCGACGGGGTCAGCGCAGGGTGAGCTGCCGGCCGATGAGGCCGTCCCGCGCCCGGCGCTCGGTCGCGTTCAGCGGCTCGTCGTCGAGCGACTTCAACGCCGTCTCGAGCCGGGCGCCGAGGGCGTCCTTCGCTTCGGCCCATTCGCGGGCGTGGGCCTCGGGGTCGAGGTCCCAGACCGGGACGAGCAAGCCGTGCGCCCGGAACGAACCCGCGTAGCGCGAGCCCTCACCGAGGCCGAGCTCACCGGCCGCGGACAGCCGGGCGAGGGCCTGGAGCAGCAGGTTCTCCGGCTCCGGCCGGACCCAGCGCAGGTGCGCCTTCTCGCCGGCGAGGACCCAGTAGGCACCCGAGCCGAGCCGTTCGGTGGGCATGATCGCGGCGTTCGCGCGCTCGAGGGACACGGCGACGTCACCGGTGGCGTCCGCGTCCTCCGGCAGCCACCAGCCGAAGTCCTGGTGCAGCGTGACGTCGAGTTCGGCACCCGGCGTCAGTAGGTCCTGGAGCCGCGCGTGCTCGTCGGCGGAGGGCGGGGTGGTGGTGTCCGGCACGCCGAGGACGTCGCCCTCCTTGGCGTCCAGCAGCCACTTCAGCGACCGGCCGAGATCCCGGCTGATGTCGGACGAGCGGGTCTGCACCTGCAGACCGAGGTACCGCCGGCCGTCCGAGCGGACGAACGCGGCCGCCGCCATGGGCAGCACGGTCCCGAGGGTGACGTCACCGCCGTCGGCGAGGGTGAGCTGGGCCGTCGCGGACGGCACGAACTCGCGCAGCGCGATCAGCTCGGGCTCCGCCGCCAGCCCCTCGAACGGCTGGCCGACGAAGACGTCGCGCACCTTCGGCTTGCGGTCCGCCGCCTGCTTGGGACCCTTCTTGCGCGCGCCCTTGCCCACTGCTGCCTCCTCTGGCTCGGCTTCAGACGCTATCGAAGGGTTAGTCTCGCGACGTGTTCGACCCCCGCGATCCCGCGTTCCTCGAAGATCCGTACCCGGCGTTCGCCGCACTCCGCTCACGCGGCGAGGTGCATTTCCACGAAGGGCTCGGCCTCGCCATCGCGGTGTCGCACGCCGCGTCCTCGGCCGTGCTGCGCCACCGCGGCCTCGGCCGGATCTGGCAGGACGCCCAGCCGCTCGAGCGGTTCGCCTCGTTCAACCTGCTGCACCGCGATTCGCTCCTGGAGAACGAGCCGCCCGCGCACACCCGCTTGCGTCGCCTGATCGCGGGCGCCTTCGGCCGCGGCCACGTACAACGGCTGCGTCCGATGGTCGCGACGCTCGCCGCCCGCATGGTCGACGACCTGGCGGCCGCGATCGCCGCCGACGGCAGTGCCGACCTCCTCGAGCACCTCGCCCAGCCGCTGCCGGTCGCGGTGATCGCCGAGCTGCTCGGCGTCCCCGGTACCGACGGACCGCGGATGGTCCAGCTGTCCAACGCCATCGTGAAGATGTACGAGTACGACCTGCCGGAGGAAGGACGCGACGCCGCCGAGCGGGCCGCGGCCGAGTTCGTCGAGTACATCCGCTCGGTCGCCGCGGCCCGCGCAGACGCACCGGGCGACGACATCATCAGCGACCTCCTCCGCAGCGAGCTGACGCCGGACGAGCTGGTGGCCACCGCGGTGTTGCTGCTGATGGCCGGCCACGAGGCGACGGTCAACGTGCTCGGCAACGGCATCACGGCCCTGCTCACGCACCGGCACCAATGGGAACGCCTGCTGGCTTCACCTGCCCTTCTGGATTCGTGTGTCGAGGAGCTGATCCGGTTCGACGCGCCCCTGCAGCTGTTCGAGCGGACCGCGACCGAGGACGTGTCGATCTGCGGACATGTCGTTTCGCGTGGCGAGAAGATCGGCGCGCTCCTCGGTGCCGCGGCCCGCGACCCGAAGGTGTTCGACGAGCCGGACCGCCTGGACATCGGCCGGACGCCGAACGCCCACCTCGGGTTCGGCATGGGGATCCACTACTGCGTGGGTGCTCCTCTCGCTCGGGTGGAGATCGCCGCCGCGCTGAGCGCGCTGGCGGAGAAGCTGCCGGGGTTGCGCCTGGCCGGGACTCCGCCGCGGCGGCCGGAATTCGTGATCCGCGGGTTGAAGGAGCTTCGGGTCACCGCGTGACGGGGTCTCTTGCCCCGGTTCTCACGTAATCCGGGACGGAACTGCATGATTCGGAGCGGGTCTCGCGTGGTTGAAGGCGGAAGTCACGTGATGGGGGCGGAACTCGCGTGGCTCAAGGGGCATCGCGCGTGATGGGGCAGGCATCTCGCGTGACTGGAAAGGCATCTCGTGGGGTTGCCCCTCCCGGATGTAGATGGCTTGGCTTCCAGGCGGTGGCCTGAGGGCGGACTTCTCGAAGTTCGTGTGCCTGCCGCATGCGCATCGGCAGGGCTGCGCCGCCAGTTGACGGGCGGAAACCTCCCGCGGCCTCCATCCATCCCGGCGCGGTGTTCTACTCCGGCCGTGGTGTCCCCCGCCGGGCGGAACTCGCGTGGCTGGAGGGGCACCACGCGTGATTGGGGAGGCATCTCGCGTGATTGGGGAGGCATCTCGCGTGATTGGGGGGTCGACACGGGGTTCATGGGGTTACTCCGGTGAAGAGGTCTTCTTCGAGGCGGGGGCCTGGGGTGGGGTGGGCGAGGTGGTAGTCCTCGTGGGGCCAGACTTGGCGCTCGATTTCGCGGGAGTGGGCGAAAAACGGGTGGGCCGGGTCTACCTGGGTGGCGTGGGCCAGGAGGGCTCGGTCGCGGGTGGCGAAGTGGGCGTCGCAGCGGATTTTGGTGGTTGTCGGGAGTTTGTCGGGCGGGAGTTCGTTCAGGACTTCGGCCATTGAGGATTCGAGGCCGGCGGCCAGGGTGGCCTCGTGCAGCGCCTCGAACCAGGCGCGGCTCAGAGTTGCTTGGTAGTACAGCTTTTGTGGTTGCCACGGCTCGCCCGTGCCGGGATAGCGAGCGGGGTCGGCGGCGGCGGTGAAGGCCTCGACCGTCACCTCGTGGGTGCGGATGTGGTCCGGGTGGGGGTAACCGCCCGTTTCGTCGTACGTGATCACCACGTGCGGGCGGAACTCGCGGATCAGCGCCACCAGCGGTGCCGCCGCTTCGGAGAGCGGCAGGGCCGCGAAGCTGCCTTCGGGCAAGGGCTCGCCCTCCGCGGGGAGGCCGGAGTCGACCAGGCCGAGAAAGCGTTGGCGGACGCCCAAGATCTCGGCGGCCGCGGCCATCTCGCGACGGCGGATCGCCGGGAGGTCCGCCCACGTCTCAGGCGTGTCGAAGGCCGGGTTCAGGACGTCGCCGCGTTCGCCGCCCGTGCAGGTGGCGACCAGGACGTCGACGCCTTCGGCCGCGTAGCGGGCCAGGGTGGCCGCGCCCTTGCTGGACTCGTCGTCCGGGTGGGCGTGGACGCTCAAGAGGCGGAAAGTCACCGTGTGCTCCTCGTAGGGAAGAAAAGTGCGGGGATCAAGGTCAGCGCCGAGAGCGCCAGTGCCCACGTGAACGTGGTGCCGAAGGCCGCCGGGGCCGGGGCGGCCGAGAGTTCACTGTGGAGGATCGCGGCCAGCAGGGCGGTGCCCAGCGAGCCGCCGATCCGGTTGACCACGTTGAACGCGCTCGCCGCGCGGGGGATGCGGGACCGCTCAAGCGAGCCGTACAGCGTCGTCATGCCGGGGGCCGTTGCCGCGCCCAGCCCGGCGCCGCGGAGCAGGAGGGACAGCGTCAGCAGGGCACCGCCGGGTGCCGAGCCGAGCCGGGTGAACGCGATCGTGCCCAGCAGGGACAGCGCGATTCCGGCCAGCATCGTGCGCCGCGGCCCGAAGCGGGCCAAGAGCCGGCCGCTCGCCAGCATGACCGCCGCCGAGCCGAGGGCCTGGGGCGCCAGCAACAGCCCGGCCCGCAACGCGCTCGCGTGCTCGACCTGCTCGTAGTACAGCGGAAGCAGCAGCATCGAGCTGTACAGCGACGCTCCCAGCAGGAACGTGCTCGCGCTCGCGACCGCGAACCCCTTGTTCCGGAACAACGCCAGCTCGAGCACCGGCGCCGCCACCCGGGAAGCGTGAATGCCGTACGCCAGCAGCAGCACGGCCCCGGCCACCCAGGCGACTACCACGCCCTCGGCCAGGCCGTAGGCGAACGCGCCGAGCCCGGGCGAGAGCAACGCGAGCCCCCGGACGTCCAACGCGGCAGGCGCGCCGCCCGGTGCCGGAGCCGGGAGGAGCCGCCGCGCGCAGAGGAACGTCGCCACGCCCAGCGGGACGATGCCGAAGAACATCCACCGCCACCCCAAGCCCGCGACCAGCGCACCGCCGAGCATCGGGCCCAGCACCGGGGCCACCGTCGCCGGCAGGGTGATCACGCCGATCATCCGGCCCAGCGCCGGACCCGCCTCCTGCGCGAACACCGCCTGCCCGACCGGCTGCATCAGCCCGCCGCCCAGCCCGTGCAGCACCCGGAACGCAATCAACGCCGGCGCGGACCAGGCGAAGCCGCACAGCAGCGTGCCCGCGGTGAAGATCGCCACCGCCGCCAGCCAGACCGCGCGGCCGCCGAACCGGTCGGTCAGCCAGCCCGACAGCGGGATGGCGGCCGAAGCCGCGAGCAGGTACGCGCTCGCCACCCACTGCACCGTGGTCAGCGGGCTGTCCAGGTCACGGGCGATCGAGCCGATCCCGACGGTCACGATCGTCGCGTCGAGGATCGACAGCACCGCGCCCATGATCAGCACACCGCCGAGCCGCCACAGCGCCGCATCCGGCCGGACTGCCGTTGTCATGCTCACCCCCCAGTTGATTAGGTCGAACCTCAGATTAGGTCCGACCCACTGACTAGGTCAAGCACAATCTTGGGTCCGACCCAGTAGAGTGACGCCATGAGCGAGGGACTCCGCGACCGGAAGAAGCACGAGACCCGGAAGACCATCTCCGACGTGGCCACGCGGCTGTTCATCCGCAACGGCTTCGAGGACGTGACGATCGCGGACATCGCCGCCGAGGCGCGGGTCGCCAAGATGACCGTGACGAACCACTTCCCGCGCAAGGAAGACCTCGTCTTCGACATCCGGGAGGACTTCACCTCCTGGCCCGCCGCCCTGGTCCGCGACAGCGTCTTCCACGACACGCGCGAGCTCTACTTCGAAGCGCTGGGCGCCGAACACGCGCTGGTCGGCTTCTCCGGCCCCGGCTTCGTGCGGATGATCAAGGAGAGCCCGGTCCTGACGAACGCGCTGCACGAGATGCACCGCGAGCGCGAGACGGCGCTCGCGGACCTCCTCATCCGCCGCCACCCCGAAGAAGACCTCAACCCCACGCTCGCCGCCGCGCACCTGGCGACGGTCCTGCGCGTGCTCTTCCAGGAGGCCTTCGACCGGACCCTCGAGAACGAAAAGACGGTCGCCGAGGAGCTCTGGCCGATCGCGGAACAGGCCTTCGACCAGCTCGAACCGGTCTTCGGTCGCTACTAGCGCGCGGCGCCGGCCGGCCGCGAAGCCCGCAGCTCCGGCTCAGGCGCACCCTGGACCTTCAGCACGCGCATCTCGCGCACGGCGAGGGCGTCCGACGGCGCCAGCAGCGCGGTGAACCGCCGCACCACCAGGGCCGTCATCACCGCCAGCGCGGCCGCGGCCAGGTCGGTCACCGCGACCAGGACGACGCTGTCGGCCATCGACTGCACGTCGTCGCGGAAGCGCCAGCAGATCGACACCCCCAGCAGCACCCAGTTGAGCAGCCAGGCGCCCCACCACCCGAGCACCCGGCGCGACGGCTTCGGCCGGGCGTCGCGCGCGCGGCCCAGCACCGCGTGCTCGAGTTCGCCGACGACCGACAGCGCCAGCGGCAGGTTCGCCACCGGCACGAGGACGCCGACCAGCACCTGCCACACCGGCCGGGGCGGGTCGTCGCCCGAGACGTCCGCCGCCGCCTGGCGCGCGACCAGCAGCCACCAGAGCGACAGCCCGGCGGGCAGCAGCGCGAGGATCGAGGCGAGCAGGCCCGCGGTGAGCACGAAGGCGTCGGAGAACGCCACCACCGAGCGGGACAGCGCGGATTCGCGGCCCTGGACGAGCAGCACGTACCGCCAGATCTCCGCGCTCGCCGCGGCCACGGCGAGCGCGGCGAACGCGAAGAGGACGACGACCACGCTGCGGCTGAGCACCGGCACCCGGTCGATCGGGCGGACCTCGTCGGACGCCGTGCCGGGCACCGACGTCGGGCGGCGCCAGACCAGGTTCGGGAACCCCCAGCGCGGCGGCACCGGGTACGACGGCGGGCCGAGGTACGGCTCGGGTGCCACGACGCGGCGGCGCGGCCACGCGCCGGGCGGCGGGGTGGCCACCCAGCGCAGCTTCGGCCGGTGCAGCGGACGGCGGTGGTAGGGGTACGGCTCCGGCTGGGCGGCCAGCGTCCGGCCCTGCAGCTGCTGGGCCGTCGGCGGCGGCGCCTGGCGCGGCCAGTACCCGGGCGGGTACGGCTGCCCGGCGGGAGGCTGCCCCGGGTGCAAGGCTAGATCACTTCGGGTTCGAGGCCGGGGTGCTCGCCGACCATCGGACGGCCTTCGCGCTGCCACGCGCCCATGCCGCCGGCCACGTTCACCGCGTCCCAGCCGCTCTGGTTGAGCCACGCGGCCGCGCGCGCGGACCGGCCGCCGCTGCGGCAGATCACGTGGATCGGCTGGTCTTCGGGCAGCTCGGCCAGCTCGCCGACGCGAGCGGGCAGCTCCCCCATCGGGATGTGCACCGCGCCGGGCGCGTGCCCGGCGGCCCACTCGTCGTCTTCACGGACGTCGAGCAGCACGAGGCCGTCCTTGGGCAGGTCGCGGACCTCGGCGGTCGGCAGTTCAGCAGGGCTCACCACGGTGTCCATGCTGCCATGCGGAGGCGTTGCCCGCGCGTGAGGTCAGCGGATCACTTGCGGTGCCGGCCGCGGCTGGTGACGCGGGTCTTTTCCTCGGCCTGGCCGAACCGCGCGACCGCCCTGTCCCGCATGAAGCCGAGCGGGTCCGGCGCGTGCAGCCGCAGCATGATGTCGTGGACGTGCTCCGGACGGCCGTAGCCGGTCATGCGGCTGACCAGGTACGTCGACACGAAGGCAGCGGGGACGGTGATCAGTGCGGGCTGGTTGACGAACCAGGGCGCCCAGCCGCCGGTGTAACCGCTCACGACGTTGACCACCAGCGCGGCCAGCACCAGGCCGCCGCCGACCAGCATCCCGGCCAGCGCGCCCGGCCAGGACAGCTTGCGCCACCAGATGCCCAGCACCAGCAGCGGGCTGAACGTCGACGCGGCGAGCGCGAACGTCAGCCCGATCGACAGCGAGATGTCCTCCGGCCGCAGTCCCACCGCCAGTCCGATCGGCAGCAGGGCGACCAGCGCGGCCGCCACGCGGAAGTCGCGCACCCGGCCGGGCAGCAGGTCGGTCGACACCACCCCGGCCACGCTCACCAGCAGCCCGGACGTGCTGGACAGGAACGCGGCGAACGCGCCGGCCGCGGTGACCGCGCCGAGGAGCTGGCCGCCGACGCCGGGCAGGATCGCCGAGGGCAACTGCAGGATCGCCGCGTCCGTCTTGCCGGTCACCAGCAGCTCGGGGACGTACATCCGCGACAGCGCGCCCAGCAGCGTCGGGAACAGGTAGAACAGCCCCAGCAGCAGCAGGACGTGCACGGTCGTGCGGCGCGCGGCCTTGCCGTCGGGGTTGGTGTAGAAGCGCACCAGCACGTGCGGCAGGCCCATCGTGCCGAGGAACGTCGCGAACATCAGCGAGTACGTCTGCAGCAGGTCGGTGAGGCTGCCCGAAGCCGGGTGCAGCCAGTCCGAGTTGTCCGCGACGGAGTCGCTGACCACCGGGACCGGCGTGCCGGCCAGGAACTTCAGCTTGGTGCCTTCGGAAACCGTGTGCGGCGCCAGCGGTGTCCAGTGCGTCGGCCCGGCCGCCGGGCCGTTGTCGGTGCGGCCGTAGGCCCAGAGGTACGTGTCCGAGGTGACGTGCAGCGTGACGTCGGTTTGCACGTTCACCGTGGTGTCGCTGACGAACACCGGCGGCGCCGGCGAACCGAGCGGCCGGAACCCGTCCGGGCCGCCGCCGGTGAAGAAGACCATGCACAGCACGAACGCGGGCACCGCGATCGCGAACAGCTTGAGCCAGTACTGGAACGCCTGGACCACGGTGATCGCGCGCATCCCGCCGGAGATGACGTTGAACGCCACGAGGACCATGACCACGATCGCGCCCGCCCACGCCGGCACCGGCACGACCGTCGCCAGGGTCAGGCCGGCGCCCTGCAGCTGCGGGGCCATGTAAAGGATGCCGATGAACACGACGAACGCCGTGGAAAACCGGCGCAGGCCCTGCGAGCCGAGCCGCATTTCGACGAAGTCGGGCAGCGTGTAGGCCCCGGACCGGCGCAGCGGCGCCGCCACGAACAGCATCAGGGCGAGGTACCCCGCGGTGAACCCGATCGGGAACCACAGCGCGTCGGCGCCGTCCTTGAGCACGATTCCGGCGATGCCGAGGAACGAGGCCGCGGACAGGTATTCGCCGGAGATCGCGGCGGCGTTGCGGCGGGACCGCACGGTGCGCCGCGCGACCAGGAAGTCGTGCGTGCTCGTCGCCGACCGCGAGGAGCGGTGACCGAGGTAGGGCGTCACCACGGCGACCAGCACGATGCCGGTCAAGGCCCACGGGTTCAACTGCACGGGAGGAATCCTCGCACGACTCGGTGCGAAACTAGTTTTCGATCATGTCCACGAACGCGCGTTCGTTGCGTTCGGCGAGCCGGTTGTACCAGATCCCGACGCCGAACAGGAATGGGAACGGCAGCACGCCGAGAATCAGCCAGGCCACCGGGATGCCGAGCAGGCTGGCCTGCGAGAACCCGGGCACGAGGTAGAACAGCACGGGCAGCGAGCCGAAGACGCCGACGACGAGCAGCGCGAGCAGCAACGCCGTCCGCAGCTGCACCTTCACCAGGTGGTCGCGGACGAGCAGCTTCCCCCAGCTGGTCTGCTCCTCCAGCTCGACCCGGGCGCGCAGGGTGCCGGCGCCGCGGCGCGGGTCGGCGAGGATCACGCGCTCCCGCTTGGGTTTCGCGTGGTGTTCCGGCTTCGGCGGCGGCTCGTTCTCCGGCGCCGGCGGCAGGGACTCGACGACGGCCCGGTCGGCCGGCTGCGGCAGCGGCCGGTGCCGGGCCCGCCTGCCGAGGGTCGGATCCGGTTCGCGGACACCGTTCGAGCGGCGCTCGTAGAAGTCGTCCGTCATGGCCGGCCCCGGCTCAGCCGTTCCGGCCCGAACCGACCAGCCGGTCCTTCAGCGCGCGGGTGTGCCGCCGGCTCACCGGCAGCACCTTCTCCTCGTTGCCGATGACGACCTGGTAGCCGCCCTGGCCCATGCGCAGCTCGGTGATCAGCGGCAGGGCGACCAGGAACGACCGGTGGATGCGGACGAAGCCGGCCTTCTCCCAGCGCTCTTCGAGCTGGGCCAGCGGGATGCGGACCAGGTGGCTGCCTTCGGTGGTGAACAGCCGCGCGTAGTCGCCCTGCGCCTCGACCCAGCGGACCGAGGAGCGCGGGATGAGTTTGGTGGTGCCCGCCAGCTCGACCGGGATGACCTCGTCGTCGTTCTTGACCGGCTCGCCGCCCAGCGCGCCGGGCGGGGGCGCCGCCGCGGCGGCCAGCTTGTCCAGCACGCGCGAGATGGCGCGATCGAGGCGATCCTGCTGGTACGGCTTGAGCACGTAGTCGAGGGCGCCGAGGTCGAAGGCGTTGACGGCTTCTTCGGCGTGCCCGGTGACGAACACCAGCGCGGGCGAGGGCCGCAGCGCGGCGAACACGCGCGACATCTCCATCCCCGACAGCCCGGGCATGTCGATGTCCGCGAAGACGGCGTCGACGATCGGCAGGCCGCGGTCCTTGCGCTCGCGCAACCGCGGGTCGTCGGTGGACAGCAACCGCAGCGCCTCGGAGGCGTCGATCGCCGGGAACACCTTCGCCACGTGCGGGCTGTTGCGCAGGCAGTGGACGAGTTCGTCAAGACCGTTCGGCTCGTCGTCCACAGCCAGGACCACGAGCTTCCGGGTGTCATCGTGAGCACTCACAGTGAAACGCATCCTGCCCATTGCCGAGTGCAATGTCCAGCCCCCGTCCGCCTTAAGTGAGGAGACCCGCGACCGCGGCCGCGGGCCCCCTGCTCTCAATGCACGAACGTGAACCAGTTGAGGTTCACGAAGTCGGCCGGCTGGCCGCTGGTGAAGGTGACGTACACGTTGTGGACGCCGGTCACCCCGCTGATGTTCGCCGGGACGGTCCGCCAGCTCTGCCAGCCACCGGTGTTCCCCACCGCGAAGCTGCCGACGGGCGCGTTGGACCGGCTGTCCAGCCGCACCTCGACCAGCCCGCTGACTCCGCCGGCGGCCCCGGACGCCACACGCGCCTGGAAGTTCGTGGCCGCGCTGCCGCCGAAGTCGACTCCTCCGTACAGCGCCCAGTCGCCGTTGGCCACCGCGGCGACGTTCTGGCCGCCGCCGGTGTCCGTGGTGGCCTCCGTGATCAGACCGGACTGCTGGCTGTACGACTCGGCCTGGATGGTCCGGTAGGCGCTGCCGCCACCGGACGGCGGCGTGGTCGTGGTGGGCGGGGTCGTCGTGCCGCCGCCACCGCCACGGGTGGTCACCGTGACGTAGTCGACGACCATCGGGTGCCCCGGCACGATCCCCGGCCCCGGCGTGGTCGTGCCGGAGTTGTTGTTGGGGAACGCGCCGCCGATCGCCAGGTTCAGCAGCACGAAGTAGCCCTGGTGGGTGGTCATGTTCGCCCAGGTCGTCGCGTCGAGCTGGTTCTGGCTCACCGAGTGGAACTGCTGCCCGTCGACGAACCAGCGGAGGACCTGCGGGCTGCTGCTCGCGTCCCATTCGAAGCGGTAGGTGTGGAAGGCCGACTGGCAGCTGCTCCCGGGGCACGCCCGGTTGTTCGGCAGGCCGGTGGTCTCGTTGCACGGACCGCCCGGGTTGACGCCGCAGTGCAGGACGCCCCAGACGGAGTTGATCCCGTTGACGTTCTCCATGATGTCGAACTCGCCGATGGCGGGCCAGTTCCACCAGTTGCCGCGGTAGGGGCCGCCGAGGGCCCAGAACGCGGGCCAGTAGCCGAGCGCGGCCGCCCCGGTGACGTTGGGCATCTGGATCCGGCTTTCGATCCGCAGCACGCCGCCCGCCGGGGGCTTGAAGTCGGCGCGCTGGGTCTCGATCCGGGCCGACGTCCAGTTGCCCGCGCCGTCGCGCAACGGCGTGATGCGCAGGTTGCCGCTGCCGTCTTGGGACAGGTTGCTGCTGCTCGCCGTGTAGTTCTGGATCTCCCCGGTCCCCCAGTTGCCGGGGCCGCCGGGATAGCTGTGGCCGGTGTCGATGATCCAGTTCGCGCTCGAGGGGAGCGAGCCGGCGCCGCCGGTGAAGTCGTCGGCGAACACCGTCGTCCAGCCCGACTCGGGCGGCGGGATCGACGCGGCGGCGGGAATGGTCAGCGGGATGGCGATCAGTGCGGCGCCGAGCACCGCGCCGATGGTGAACCGGAGGTGGGGCATCAGGTACGACCTCCTTGTCGTCCGGATTTGTTGCCGTTCGCAACAAAGCCCGTTGACGAGGAAACCCGACGCTCCACCCCCGGTTCCAGAGGCGTTACAGGGGAAGAGTGATCCAGGTCACAAAGTCTGCCCGGAAGTACCCGAACCGGACATCGGCGTCAGAGGCCGAAGCGCGACCAGGCCGCCTTCTGCGTCACCGCGTCCAGCACCGCCGACGCCGCCGCCGGTGCGCCGATGCCGAGGCGCGCGAGCAGCGGCCTCTTCGGCTCGGCCACCGAGATCTCGGCGTCCGGGTAGCGCTCGGTGATGATCTGCCGGAGGCTGCCGAGGCCGTCGATCAGGCCCAGCTCGAGCGCCTTCGCGCCGAGCCAGACGTCGCCGGTGAACAGGTCCTCCGCGTCGGTCAGCCGATCGCCGCGACGCTCTTTCACCCAGTTCACGAACAGCTCGTGGAGCTGGGTGTGCATCTTCTTCAGCCACTCGACGTCTTCGGGCTTCTCCGGCGAGAACGGGTCCAGCCGCGACTTGTTCGCGCCCGCCGTGTGCAGCCGGCGCTCGATGCCGAAGCGCTCCAGGAGGCCGGTGAACCCGAAGCCGCCGCTGATCACGCCGATCGAGCCGACCATCGACGTCCGATGCGCGTAGATCTCGTCGGCGGCGCAGGCCAGCCAGTACCCGCCCGACGCGGCGACGTCCTCGCAAAAGGCCAGGACGGGCACGCCCTTCTCGTCGGCCAGCTGCCGGATCCGCTCGGCGACCAGCCCCGACTGCGTCGGCGCGCCACCCGGCGAATTCACCAGCAACGCGACCGCCTTGAGGCGATCGTGCCCGAACGCCCTGGTCAGCGCCGTTTCCACGGCGGCGAGGTTGATCGCGCCCCTGGCCAGCGGGGACGGCGACGGCGTGATCACGCCGTGCAGCTTCACCACGGCCACGACGTCCTTGCGCTCGACGCGGTCGGCCAGCACCGGGATCCGCGAAGCCAGTTTGTCCGTAACGCTCATGAAGCCAGGCTAGCCGGATTCAGCCCATGGGGAGGATGCCGGAGCGCGTGCCGTT
This sequence comes from Amycolatopsis sp. NPDC024027, assembly GCF_040638975.1. Classification (NCBI taxonomy): domain Bacteria; kingdom Bacillati; phylum Actinomycetota; class Actinomycetes; order Pseudonocardiales; family Pseudonocardiaceae; genus Amycolatopsis; species Amycolatopsis sp. NPDC024027. The sequence goes on along the minus strand of NZ_JBEZYY010000002.1, from coordinate 621,362 downwards.
GACGCCGTTCACCTCGGCGCCGTTCAGCTGCGCCGGACCGCCCTGGGCCGGGACGTCGGCCTCGCCGGAGTCGGTCTCGGAGCTGTAGTCCGGCATGTTCGGCCGGACGCCCGGGACGAACTTCGGCACCCGCAGCGTCACCTTCATGCCGGCACCGGGCGCGGTCTCGACCATCACCGCGTAGTCGCTGCCGAAGACCTGCTGCATGCGCTGGCTGATGTTGCCGAGCCCGACGTGCGCGCCGGTGCTGTGCGCGTTCTTGACGTCCTTCAGCCGCCGCGGGTCCATGCCGATGCCGTCGTCCTCGACGCTGATCAGCGCTTCGGTGCCGTAGTCCTGCGCGATCACCGTGACGCAGCCGCCGCTGGGCTTGCTCGCGAGGCCGTGCTTGACCGCGTTCTCCACCAGCGGCTGGATGATCAGGAACGGCACGACGACGCTGAGCACCTCGGGCGCGATCTTCATCCGCACCTCGAGCCGGCCGCCGAAGCGGGCGTTCTCGATGGTCAGGTAACGGTCGATGTTGCGCAGCTCCTCGGCGAGCGAGGTGAACATGCCCGACGTCCGGAACGAGTAGCGCGTGAAGTCGGCGAAGTCCTGAAGCAGCTCTCGGGCCTCTTCGGGATCCGTGCGGATCAGCGCGGAGATCGTGTTGAGCGCGTTGTAGACGAAGTGCGGGGAGATCTGCGCGCGCAGTGCCTTGATCTCGGCCTGCTGGAGCTGCTGCTTCGACTCGTCGAGCCGGGACAGCTCGAACTGGGTGCAGACGAACTGGGCGACGGCGTCGGCCATCTGCACCAGCCGCCCGCGGGTGCGGCCGACGACGATCAGCGCCGCCTCGGTCTCGCCCTCCACCAGCAGCGGCACGATGACCGCGGTCTTCATCCGGCAGGTACCGCGGTGGTTGCACGGCATCCGGTCGTGCGCGACGACCTCGCGGCGGTGCTTGCGGATCGCGTTGCCGATCGCGTCGACCAGGTCGACGTAGTGCTCGTTCGCCTCGCCGTCCCAGGACAGCAGCGTGCCTTCGCTGTCGGTGATGCCCACGGCGACGCAGTCGAGCATCTGCAGCAGCTGCGTGGTGATCTTGTCGGCGGCGTCCTCGTCCAGGCCGGCGCGCAGGTTCGGCGCCGCCTTCGACATCCGGTGCACCGCCTGCAGCATGGCGTCCTCCACCACGCTGGCCGGCTTGCGCTGCCGCACCAGCAGCACGATCAACGCGGCGACGAGCAGCACCACGAGACCCCACGGGACGATCTGCGCAAGCGGAAACCCGGACACGGCGTCCATGCTCTGCGCTCGACCGACCGGGTGCAAGGCCTGTTCCCACTTTCTGTCCAACAGCGATGACCGAGAGTTGAAGAGACCCTACCGAGAGTCCGGAAGCGGCTACTTCAGCAGCCGCGACATCCGGCGGTCGGCGAGCGGCTTGCCGCCGGTCTGGCAGGTCGGGCAGTACTGGAACGACTTGTCGGCGAAGGATATTTCGCGGATCGTGTCGCCGCAGACGGGGCACGGCAGCCCGGTCCGCGCGTGGACCCGCAGGCCCGACCGCTTCTCGCCCTTCAGCCGGGCCGCCTTCTGCCCCACCGACCGCTCGACGGCGTCGGTCTCGATGTCGTGGATCGCCTCGGCGAGCGTCTCCAACGCACCCTCGTCGAGCTTGCCGATCGTGGCGTACGGCGAGAGCTTCGCGCGGTGCATGATCTCGTCGGAGTAGGCGTTGCCGATCCCGGCGAGGAGCGACTGGTCGGTGAGCGCCCACTTCAGCCGGGTGTTCTTCCCCGCGAACAGCTCGCGCAGCCGGGCGGCGTCCACGGCGAGCGCGTCCGGACCCAACCGCGCCACGCTCGCGATCTCCTGCGGGTCCTCGACGACCCAGACCGCCAAGCCCTTCTTCGTGCCCGCTTCGGTGAGGTCGAAGCCCGGCCCGGTGGCGGACTCGAGGTGCACCCGCAGCGAGATCGGGCCCTTCCCCGGCTTCAGCGGCGCCGCGGCGAGGCCGTCGGACCAGCGCAGCCAGCCCGCGCGGGCCAGGTGGACGACCAGGTGCAGGTCACCGGCCACGACGTCGAGGTGCTTGCCGTGCCGGGTCGCGCCGGTGATCTCGCGGCCGTGCAGCTCGGTCCACGGCGGGGTCGCCGTCTTCAGGACGCTCAGCGATGCGACATCGATGCGGAAGATCGTCCGGCCCACGGCGTTCTCGCGCAGGTGGTGAGCCAGTGCTTCGACCTCGGGTAGCTCGGGCATGGCACCAGTGTCCTACTCGACCGGGTGGAGTGGCCCGTCGAAGTCCGGCAGCGAATGCCGCTGGATGGTCTTGGAGATCTTCTTGACCTCGCCCTGCACGGTGAACATGCCGCGGATGGTGCCGACCCAGCGCTCGGACGGCCGGTCACCGGTCACGTCGCCCTCGGTCTCCGCGACGACGGTCCACGGACGGCGCAGGATCCACCGCAGCGGGAAGAACAACACCACGAGCAGCAGCGCCAGCAGCACCCACGCGGGCACGTTGACCTGGTCGGGCGTCCACACGACGAGAATCACGGCCAGCAGCGTGGTGACGACGATCATCGCGATCCCGGGCCCGTAACTGCCCGCGACGTCGTGCTCGAAGTCGTCGGCCGTCGCCGGTGCGCGCCATTCCATCTGGGCACGGACCACCCAGTCGCGGCCGTCTTCGCCGCGTACCAGCCGGTTCATTCAGTTGCCTCCCAGGGCGCCCGCAGGGTGAGCGCCTCAACGGTACCGTGCCCGGGCTCACCCGCGCGAGGGAGGAACCGGACATCTCGCCCGCCGGAACGGATCATCGCTGATCAAGAACCCGACGGCGCGGCCGGAGCCGGGTCCGCCGGTTCGCCCGACCCGGTGACGGACGACGCGCTGCTCGGGCACGGCTTCCCCGAAGTCGGTGTCACCGTCGTCGACGGCTCCGTCTTCGTGGTGTCCGTCTTCGTGGTGTCCGTCGCCGTGTTGTCAGCAGTCGTGGTGTCCGTCGGTGTCTCCGGGTCGCCGGCCTGCGGGTCGCCGGCCTGGTCGTCCTTCGGCGCCGGCTTCTCCGGCTGATCCGTGGGCTGGTCCGACGACGGGCGCGGCTTACCGGTCGGCGACAGCTCGGGCGCGTCGGCGTCCTCCGGCACGGGCGCGTCGGTGGACTCGGTCGTCATCGTCATGACGGGCCTCGACGAGTCCAGCCGCGGCGACGACCCCGGGTGGTCGGACGCGACGAAAGTCGAGGAGGGGACGTCTTCACGCGGGACGAGCTGGTCACCCGCACCACCGCCGGCCACGGCCGCGACCGGGACGTCCCCGGCGACCGGCAGAGCGGGCACCTCGTTCGCGGCGGCCTGCTGCTCCCCGCCCCGCGCCCGGGCCGGCACCGCGACCCCGTTGCCACGGCCGTTGAGCACACCGATTCCGATCCGCGGCTCCGGCGGCGCCTGCGGAGGCGGCTGGTGGTGCGTTTCGGACGGCGGCACCACGACGAGCTCGGGCGCCCCACCGGGCAACCCGATGTCCCGCACCGGCCCGGACCCGAACAGCACCGGCCCGGCCGCGACACCGACGGCACCCACCGCGGCGGTCGACGCCAGCGCCAGCCCGATCTTCACCTTCGAACCGACCAGGACGCCCTTGACCGTCGCGCCCAGCCCGGCCAGCACCCCGCCACCGCCCAGCGACGCGGCGGCCGGCACCAGCAGCACCAGCACCCCGGCGTGCGCCCGCAGCGACGAGCAGACGTCACGCAGCTCGTCCTGCGTCGCCCGGCACGACGGGCAGCCGTGCAGGTGCGCCTTGATCCGCTCCGCCTCGGCGCCGGTGACGCTCCCCGCGGTGAACCCGCCGAGCTTTTCGACGACCGCCCGGCACGAATCCGGCCCGCGGTTCACCGAAAGGTGTGCCTGCAGGTACGCCGCCCGCAGCCCCTGCCGGGCCCGGCGGGCCAGCGCCGCGGTCGCGTTCGCGCTCAACCCGAAGTGGGGAGCGACCATCGCGGGCTGCTCACCCTCGACCTCGGTCTGCCACAACACCGTCCGCCACCGCTCCGGCAAGCTGGTGAACGCCGTCGTGATCAACGTGTGCTCGGCCGTGCGGGCGTGCGTGTCCGCCCCCGCCCCGGCGCGGAAAGTCAGTTCGTCGTCGGACACCGGGACGTCCCGGCGCGCACCGTGCCACTCCCACGACACCCGGCGGGCGACGGTCAGCAGGTAAGCGCGAACGTAGTCACGGGGACCGGCACCCCGGCGGAGAGCCTGCAACACGCGGAAGAACGTCTCCGCGGTGATGTCCTCGGCCTCGGACCGATCGGCCGCCAGGCTCTGCGCGAGCCGGCGGACCGCGGCGGCGTGCCGCTCGAACAGCTCCCCGAACGCGGCGTCCTCGCCGTTGCGGAGCCGTTGCAGCAGTGCCTGCTCGTCGGATTCCGAGGCCGCTGGTGGCGGCACCGTGCCCAGCTCGGTCATCCGGCCCGGCACCTCCTCCCCGAAGGTCTCCCCATTCGGTCGAATGGAGACACCATACGGAGGGAATCAGCCGTCGTCACCCCTTGTACGCCAGCTGTGACACCGAAGCACCGGTCCGGGCACAGGGGGACCCGGTGACCGGACCCCTCAGGCATGGGTATAGAGTTTCCCCCATCAGCAAGACAACGCGGATGTAGCGCAGCTGGTAGCGCATCACCTTGCCAAGGTGAGGGTCGCGGGTTCGAATCCCGTCATCCGCTCGGGGTTGAAGGGGTCGTGTCGGCGGAAATCGCCGACCACGACCCCTTCGCCATTTCACCCGGGGGGCCGAGCCCCCCGGACCCCCCACGGTGCCTTTGCCAGACCTTCGGAGGGTTCCCCTCCCTGCTCCGGCCCGGACTTTTGGGGCGTGCCCCGGCTCTGCCCGGATCAGACTTTGTGACCGGGTGGGCGGGGGTTGGGGCTCTGGGGTTGCGGGGGGTCAGAGCTCGTAGGTGTCGAGGATTGTGGGGGCCACTGGGGTCAGGTGGGCGTCTTCGCGCTCTGTTACCTGGCCTCGGGCCATTCGGTAGACGCGGAAGTTGTTGTCGTTCTCCGTGTCCTGGTCGTCCCACGTGTGCAGCAGGCCGTACGAGCCCGGGGCCAATTCGCCCGCACGGGTGAAGAGATTCAGGATTTCGGGGGCCAGGTCGCCGCCGTGCTTGTCGAAACCGCCGAAGTGGAGCATGGGCATTCCCGCGCTCCAGCGGAGGTCGACCAGGTCGAAGTCGCCCGCGTCGCGGATCGCGCGGTGTACGCGGTCGACCAGGCGCTCCAGGAGCGCCGCGTCGTCATCGCCGCTCGCGGTCGCCTGGATGGTCACCCAGCCGTGATATTCGAACACCCGCAGAACGGTAGCAAGAGACCAACCAGCCGCTCAGCGGGCCAGCGCGGACGGCTTCCCGTCGCGGCGCAGCACGTTCGACAGCACGCCTTCGCCCAGCCGCTCGAACGCCGGCACCAGCTTCTCGCCGAACACGCACAACGTCCGCTCCCACGGGTGCCCGAGCGTGCCGTAGGAGAAGTCCGCCGCCAGGAACAAGTGGTAGTCCGCACGCGGGAACACCGGCACCGGCCACCGGGCACTCCCGGACATCAGGTGCGGTCGGACGCGGTAGGACTGGTGCTGCCAGTGCAGCGCCCACATCCAGTCGTCCGGGCCGCAGACCTCCCGGAACGCGGCCAGCGCGATCGTCGCGACCTGGTGCTCCTCGACCGCGTACGGGCCGAGGCGGAACTCCGCCGAAGCGCGGTCCAGGTTCCCGGGCGAAAGGTCCCACGTCCGCGACGGCACCGGCTCCCGGAACCCCGGCCAGGCGTGCGCGTAGGTGCTCGGCCAGAACGCCAGCTTGTCGTACACCCAGTACCAGGCCGGCTCGTCGACGACGCGGGAGACGGCTTCCCAAGCAGCATTCACGGTTTGAGACCTCGAGTCGGCCAGGCGCGGAAGAACACGCGAAAGCTTCGTGTTCGGCCTCCGGTTTGTCCAGTCCCCGTCCGCCCGCCGCGAACTGTGTCACTCATCCGGGTGGGTTCTGCCAAGTTGTCACCATGCGGATCCTCTTCGTCCACGGCGCGTTCGTCCGCGACGGCGCGTGGTGGTGGCAACCGACGGCCGAGGTACTCGCCCGGCACGGTCTGCGCAGCTCAGCGGCGGTGCTGCCCAGCTGCGAGAGCGAGCCGCGCGGTGACCTGCACGCCGACGCGGAAGCCGTCCGCACCCTGCTGGACGCCTCCGACGAGCCCGCGCTGCTCGTCGGACACTCCTACGGCGGCATGGTGATCACCACACTCGGCGACCACCCCGCGATCCACCGGCTCGTCTACGTGACGTCGTTCCTGCCGGACGTCGGCGAGGCGCTCGCGGACCTCGGGACGGGCGAACCGGTGCACGTCAGCCACGGAGACGGCACCGCGAGCGTCCGGGAGGAGCTGGTGCGGCCGCGGTTCGCCCAGGACTTCGACGACCGCACGTACGCCGCGGCCGCCGGCCGCCTCACCCGCCAGAACGAGGCGGTGTTCGGCCAGCCGGCGACCCGGGCGGCGTGGCGGGAAGTCCCGTCGACCTACGTCGTCTGCGGCGAGGACCGCGCGACGCTGCCCGAAACCCAGCGGGCCCAGGCGGCGCGCGCCACCGACGTCGTCGAACTGCCGGTGGCGCACCACCCCTTCGTCACCCGGCCGGACCTGGTGGCCGAGGTGCTGCTCAGGCCGCGTCCCACAGGGTGAGGAACGCCGAGGCCTCGCTGCGGGCCCATGGCCGCAGCCGGGCCCGGTCCCGGGCGGAGAGCTGGTACTCCTTCCCCCGGCGGACGTCGATCACCAGCGCCTCGCCGCCGGGCAGGATGTCGGGCATCGCCTCCTCCAGCACCCACAGCGCGAGCTGCGCCGACGCCTTCGCCAACGGCTCCTCCTTGAAGTAGAGCCAGGTCGCGTACCGGCGCCCGTCGCTCTTGCGCAGCCCCATCTGCGGGCTGACGCCGATCTCGAGCTCGCCGATGCGGCACCGGCCGCGGCCCACGTCGACCAGCTTCGGCGACTTGCGGCCGAGGTACCGCAGCCAGCCCTCGGCGATCGCCGCGTAGTGCGGTTTCGTCCGCTCGTCGGCGGCGTTGACGAGCGCGCGCAACGCGACCTCGTCCTGGTTCGCCGCCCGGCCGGAGCGCACCGCGTTGGCCGCCCGCCGGTAGTAGTTGAACGCCGCCCGCGCCGGATCTTCGTACTGGCGGCGCTGCCGCCGGACGAACGACGACCGCGACGGCCCGGAACTCGCGCTGTAGCCCACGAACGTGGACAGGGTGATGTAGGCCATGGCCCTGCCTTCCTCCATCACGCCACCCGCGGACGCGGGCGGCATCTCCCCTGGACAACGCCCATTTTAGAACATATGTACGACACTTTTCGGGGTCCTGACGGGTGACGGCGGGCGGGCACCCGGCGCCCGCTCGGCCCGGACTATGGTTGAGGCGTGTCGGTGCACTTGGAAGGCGGGAAGCCGGATAAGCGGGTCCGGCCGCTGAGCGTCCACGAGGCATGGCTGCCGAAGGACCACTCGATGTACCGGCCGCGCCACGGCCGTCAGCAGACGGCCCTGATCTGCGCGCTCGTCTTCTTCCTGGCCCCGATGGTGTCGCTCGGCGTGTTCGGCAGGCCGGCGGCGTTCGAAAACCACCAGCTCCACGACTTCCCGAGCCCGTCGGACGGCTGGGGGTTCTTCAGCGGGCTCAGCGCGTGGGCCACCGACTGGCTGCCCGGCCGCCAAGCCGCCGTGCAGGCCGAGGACGCGATCAGCCGGTCCGTGTTCGGGGAGCCGCCGTCACTCGGCTCGCAGGGCACCCAGCCCGGCGTCGGCCCGGTCGCGAACCAGCCGCCCGCCCGGCCGGAGACCGGCCCGGTGCAGGGCCAGACGAACAGCAACTACCCGCCGGTGGTCGAAGGCCGGGACGGCTGGCTGTACCTGGGCAACGACATGTACGCCAAGTGCAACCCGATCATCCCGTCCGCCGACGTGATCGGCGAGCTGATCGGTCTCCGCCAGGCCGTCGAGGCGTCGGGACGGCGGCTCGTGCTGATCGTCCCGCCGGACAAGTCGGACATCTTCCCCCAGTTCCTGCCCGACCAGTACGCCGGCAAGGACTGCGCCCCCGTCGCCGCCCGGACGATGTGGCAGCGGCTGGACACCGAGGTCGGCTACCTGGACCTGCGGCAGCCGTTGCTCGCCGAGTCGCAGCGCCGGGGTGCCCCGATCTACTTCAAGCAGGACACCCACTGGCAGTTCCACGGTGGGCTGACCATGGTCCGGGCGCTGGCCGAGAACCTCCGGCCCGGGGTGACGCGCACCTGGCGGACCGCGCCCAAGGAGACGTTCGACAAGCAGACCGACCTGCCGCCGCTGATCGGCCGCACCGGCAGCGAGCCCGCCGTGCTGGAGTCGCTGGCCCCGGACGGCGGCGCGGACCGGACCCGCACGTTCTTCGGCCAGCCGAACACGAGCCCGATCGAGCTGCACGGCCGGCCGGCCACCGGGACCATCTCCGACAAGGTCGCGATGATCGGCGACTCGTTCACCGGCTTCGCCAACATGTACCTCGCGGCCGCGTTCACGGACCTGACGATCATGCACTCCGACTACGTCCAGCAGGACGCCTCGGCGGCCGCGGCGAAGCTCGTCGACAGCGACGTCGTGGTGATCGAAATCGCCGAACGCAACCTCATCGGCGGGCAAAGCCCTATCCTGGCCCCCGCCGTGGTCAAGACGCTGAGCGAACAGCTCGCGAACCACCCCCGGCGATGAGCGCGGCACCGCGCACGGACGAAGGAACAAGATGATCGAGCGGGAGCTGCCGTGGCTCGCCGGCGTGGACGCCGCCGGTGCCTCGGTGACCGCCGACCGGATCTCGGTCGGCGGCTGGCTGGTCTCGCCGGCCGGCCCGGACGGCAGCACCGTCCGGATCGGCGGCCGGGTCGCCACGGTGCACTGGGAGCGTGGCACCGACGCGGTGCCGGGCGTCCCCGCGGACTGGCCGGTCTGGACGTGGCGGGCGGAGGCCGAGTGCGACCAGCCGGTCGGCGCGGAAACGACGGTCACCGCGCCCGACGGCACCGAGCTGAGCCACACGACCGTCTGGCCGGAGAGCAGCTACCGCGAGCCCGCGCCGCTCGGCGAGATCGACTTCCCGGCCGCCGACGCCGAGATCGCCGGTGACCTCATGGTCGTCTCGGGCTGGCTGCTGCTCGACGGCAAGCTGCCCAGCCACGTGGAAGTCGACGTCGAAGGCGCCGCACCGCAGCGGGCTCGGCTGATGCTGCCCCGGCCGGACGTCACCAGCGCCCTGCCCGGCCAGGTCCGGCAGGCCGGGTTGAGCGGCTACGAAGCCCGCATCGCCCTGCCCCAGGCCCCCGGCGAAAGCCGCAAGGTGGCCTACCGGGTGCGCGCGTGGACCCGCGACGGCCGCGAATGGACCTCACCCACCCGGTACGCGACGCTGCGCAGGCGGCCCGTCAGCCGACGTGACGCCGAGGCCGTCCAGCGCTCGACGGCGTTCACCGAAGAGCTCCTCGGCCGGGTCAAGGCGGCTGTCGACACCGACCACGTCCTGGTCGTGACCCACAGCCTGCGCGTCGGCGGTGGCCAGTTCTGGCTCAGCGAACTGCTCCGCCACCTGACGGGCCCGCACGAGCACAAGGTCACGCTGGTTTCGCCGGAAGACGGTCCCCTGCGCACCGAGCTCGAAGAGCTGGGCGTCACGGTGCACGTCACCGGTCACCACCGCGTGCAGGACGCGGTCACCTACACCGCGTACGTCGGCGAGCTGGCCATGCTGGCCACCGCGTCCGGGGCGGGGGTCGTCCTGGTCAACACGCTCGGGATGTTCGCCGGGGTCGACGCGGCGATGCGGGCGGGCCTGCCCGTCGCGTGGGTCATCCACGAGAGCTTCAGCCTCGAGGACTTCGCGTACCTGAACTGGGGCATGGACGCGCTCGACCCGCTGGTCCGCGCACGCTGGGAACACTGCCTGTCGGACGCCGACGCGCTGCTCTTCGTCGCCGACGCCACGCGCGAGATGTTCCTGCCGTGGTCGCGGCCGCGCCGCTGCATCACCGTCCGGTACGGCATCGACCTCGCCCCGGCCAAGCGGGCGCTGTACACGACGAAGGAAGAGGTCCGGCGGGAGCTCGGGCTGCCGGAGCGGGCGACCGTCCTGGTCAACATCGGCGTGAGCGAACCGCGCAAGGGGCACGCCCCGCTGCTGCTGGCGTTCGAACAGGTCCGGACCACGCACCCGGACGCGCACCTGGTGATCGTCGGTATCCACGAATCGCCGTACTGCGACGCGCTGGCGGACTACGTCGAGGCGGCCGGGCTGGGCGGCTCGGTCAGCCTGGTGCCGATCGTCCGCGATCCGCTGCCGTGGCTGCGCGCGGCGGACCTGTTCGTCAACAGCTCCGACATCGAGTCGCTGCCGCGCTCGATCCTCGAGGCCATGGCGTTCCGGGTGCCGGTCGTCGCCGCCGACGTGTTCGGCACCCGTGAGATCGTCAGCGACGGCGAGAGCGGCTGGCTCTTCCTGCCCAACGACCTCAACGCGCTCACCGTGGGGCTGTTGCGGGCACTGGACACGCCGCCCGCGGCCCGCGAGCGGATCGCCGAGCGCGCACTCGCCGGCGTCGGTTCCTTCCTGGACTCCGCTCACTACGGTCAAGAGTTCTCCACCATCCTGAACGGCCTCGCCCGAGGCACCGGTACCGAGGAACGGCACGCATGAGCGAGCTTGCGAGCGAATCATTCAACACTGCGCTGGCCGCTCAGGCCGCACCGAGCGTCAGCGAGGTGTGCGCATGAGCTCCGAGGAAGGCCCGATCACCCCGGCCGCCGACGAACCGGTCGAGTACGCCGTTCCCGCGTCCGTGCGCGCCGAGCTGCTGCAGCTGCGCGCGGAGCGCTCGGTGCTGATGGCCGAGCGCGAGCGCCTGCTCGGCAGGCTCCGGGGCGCCGACGCGGACCTGCGCGAATCCCTCCGCGTGCAGGAACGGCTCGCCGAAGAAGCCCGCACCAACGACGACCTCCGCCGTCAGGTCGACGAAAGTTCGGAAGCCCGCGTCGAGCTGGACGCCCTGCGCCGCGACCGCGACCTCGCCCGGCAGGAGCTGGAGCGGACCCGGACCGAGCGCGACCAGCTCCGGATGGACCTGCTGCAGGCCGAGCTCGCCCTGCACGGCGCCGACCTGCCCGAGGTCGTCCACCACGACGAGCGGGAAGCCGAGCAGCTGCGCCGCCGGGTCGCCGAGCTCATGCAGGAGCTCGAAGCGCACCGCCACACGCTCAGCTGGCGGGTGACCGCGCCGCTGCGCACCGTGCGCCGGAAGACCCTCTGACGGTGGCCGACCCCCGACTCGTGCTGGCGTCCGCGCCGGGCGGCAGCTCGTTCATGGAGGAGCTCCTCGAGGTCGTCGCCGACGCCGTGCGCTCGGTGGGCGGCCGGGCCGAAACCCACCTCGGGCCGCTGCCCGAAGAAGACGACGACACCGTGTTCGTCGTCGTCCCGCACGAGTACCTGGTGGTGCTGCCCGAGCACCAGCGCCCGCGGCCGGACCAGCTGCGGCGGACGATCGCGTTCTGCGTCGAACACCCCGGCACGCGCACCTTCGACACCAGCGCCGGCCTGCTGCCGCAGTTCGGCGGCGCCGTGGACATCAACGCCGACTCGACGGACGAGCTCGTGCGCCGCGGGCACGACGTCCGGCGGTTCCAGCTCGGCTACACCCCGCTGTGGGACCGGTGGGGCGGCGACCCGGACAGCCCGCGCGACATCGACGTCACCTACCTGGGCACCGCCGAACACCGGCGCTCGGCCCTGCTGGCCCGCGCCGCGCGCGATCTGGACGGCCTCGAAGTGCGGCTGCTGACCCCGCCGCACGAACCGATGGTCAAGCCGCGGCCGGACTTCCTGATGAACCGCGCGAAGCACGAACACCTCGCGCGCAGCCGCGTGCTGCTGAACCTGCACCGGGAAGCGTCGCGCGCGCTGGAGTGGGTGCGCGTGCTGGAAGCGGCGTGCAACGGCTGCGTCGCGGTCACCGAGCCGAGCCGCGACCTGGCGCCGTTCACCGCGGGACAGCACCTGGTGGTCGCCAGGGAGACGGTGGTCGGCGCGGCCACCGCGGCGCTGCTGCACGAACGCGGCCTGGAGCGGTCGATCCGCACCGAGGCCTACCGCTTCGTCCGCGAAGAGCTGGACATGAGCCCGTCGGCCCGGCGGCTGCTCGAACTGGCGGCAGACCTGGCCGAACGGCACCCGGCACCGGCCCGCTCGGACCGGCCGCCGCGACCGGCGCCGGTGGTGCGGCCGCCGTCCGAGACGCCGCTGGCCGTCGACACCCCGAGCTGGGATCCCCGGTTCCGCGGCGAAGCGTCACTCGGCGCCGAGCCCGGACCGGACCGGCAGCTCGCGGCGCGGCTCATCGTGGAACGCACGGAAGCCGCCCGGCGCACCGACGGCGTGCTCAGCACACCGGCCGCCCTCCCGCTCGCGCCGAGCGCCGGGAACCGCGTCGACGACCTCGAGGTGCTGATCGTGCGACGCGCGGGCGACCCCGGTGTCATGGCGCTGGTCGACGACCTGGCCCGCGGAACCGCGGTGCCCTCCCGGGTCCTCGTGTGCCAGGACGGCACCGCCGAGCCCGCCGGACCGAAGCCCTACGACCTGCTCCACCACCCGATCGCCCGCGGCGCGGGCTACGCGTACAACCGGCTGCTGGCGGGCTCGCGAGCCGACCTCGTGCTGGTCCTGGACGCGGGCATGCGATGCTCACCGCACCTCGTGGCCCGCTTGCTGGCCGCGGTGCGCGGGGACGCGGACCTGGCCCACGGCCCGGTCGCGGACCCGGAGTCCGGTCTGGTCGGGGCGCTTCCCCCGGAAGCGCGGCGGCTGGCCCGGCTGCCCTACCTGGGCAGTGGGTACCTGGTGCGGCGGACCGTGCTCGACCGGCTGGGTGGCTGGCCGGACGACCCGTGGCTGGAGGGACTCGAACACCACGGCCTCTGGCGGGAAGCCGCCGCCCGGAACGCCCGCACGGTGCTCGTGCAGCAGGTCCTGCTGTCCCGGGTGGTGCCCGATCCGCCGGCCCGGCCGGTCGACCTCGATCCCCAGCGCGCCTGGGCCGCGACGAAAGCGAAACGGTAGGAAATGGACGGAACCGAGACCACGGACGTGCTGCCGGTGATCACCGCCGAGCGGCGTGCCGAACCGGCGCGGGCCGCCACGAAGGCCGACCCGGAGCAGGGTCCGCTCCCGGCGTTCATCCCGCAGCTGACCGGGGTGCGCGCACTGGCGGCGCTGTGGGTGCTGGCGTTCCACTTCCGCCCCGAACTGGTCTCGTCGTTCCCGTTCCTGGGCCGGCTGGCGCCGCTGTTCGACTCCGGTTACCTCGGCGTGGACCTGTTCTTCGTGCTCAGCGGCTTCATCATGACCTACACCCACCTCGACCGGATGAGCGGACCGTGGACGCCGCGCAAGGCGCTCGGTTTCCTCTGGCTGCGGCTGAGCCGGATCTGGCCGGTGATGTTCCTCGTGCTGCTCGGCTGGGCTTTTTACCGCGCCTACTCGCTGCAGATGAACAACGACGCGAGCCTCCAGGCGGCCGCCAGCCCGGCCCGGTTCCTCGAGCACGTCCTGCTGATCCAGGGCTGGTTCATCGAGCCGGACCAGTGGAACCCGATCGACTGGTCGCTGAGCGCGGAGTGGCTGGCGTACCTGGTGTTCAGCGTCGCGGTCGCCGTGCTGGCCAAGATGCTGAAGACCGTGCGCGTCCGCTCGCTCGTGCTGTGCGCGCTGGTGTCGGTGGTCCCGATCGTCGCGATCGGCGTCACGATGGAGGACGGCAGCGACCTGCTGCTCTTCCACAACGCGCTGGTGCCGGGGATGATCCCGCTGCGCGTGCTCACGGAGTTCTTCGGCGGCGCGTTCACCGCGTTGATCGTGCTGCGGTACGGCCGCTCCGCGCGGCTGCCGTGGTTCCTGCGACCGACGGTCGTGTTCGTGGTGATCGTCGCCATCATCTTCCTGGTGCACCACTTCGACTCGTTCCGCCGCTTCAACATGGGCCTCGACTGGCGGATCAACGGCCACATCATGTGGGGCTCGGCCGAAACGGTGGTCGTGGTGCCGCTGTTCCTGCTGCTCATCGGCGGGCTGGCGATCGGCAACCGCGAGCCGATGGCGTGGCTGCTGCGGACCAGGCTGCTCGTCTGGGGCGGCAAGGTCTCGTTCGCGCTGTACCTGGTGCACTGGCTGGTGATCGACGTGATGCGGCACGTCATCCAGATCAAGCTGAAGCTCACGGACGTGCCGACCAGCTGGGAGTACCGGCTGATCGTGCTGGGCTTCCTCGCGCTGACGATCCTCATCGCCCACGTCCTGCACCGCTTCTTCGAGGAACCGACGCGCCGCGCGATGCGGCGGATGCTGCCGGAGTCGATGCGCGCCTGAGCGTCAGCGGCCGGACGGTTCGGCGAGCCGGACCGTCCAGGCCCGCGTCAGTTCTCCGGTCCGCGCGGCCAGGTACTCCGGATCGCACCGGCCCGCCTGCCGGACAGCCTGGAACCGCGCCTCCGCCGGCACGACACCGAGCACGACCGCTTCGGCCAGGCCGAGCCGCTCGCCGAGGTCGCGCACGACGTCGCCCACGGTCGGCCCCTCGGCGTGCCCGCCCCGGGCCAGTTCGTCGGCGGTGATGAGGATCCCGCGGGCGAGGACGTCTTCCGCCGAGCAGCCGTCGACCGACCATTCGAGGTCGATCGGGACGAGCCCCGATTCCGTCACGAGCAGGTTCTGCGGGGTCAGGTCCCACAGCCGCGGGCCCAGCTCGCCGGCCCGGGCGAGCACGGATTCGCGCCACTGGCCGAGCAGGTCCGTCAGCCGGCCGGGTTCCGCGCGCACGACGTCGAGCACGGTCGGGACGTCGACCACTTCGTCCACTGTGGACACGATACGGACGCCGTGCGCCGAGCCGGGCCGGTCGGCCAGCGGCGTCCGGCGCACCCTCAGCGTGCCGCCGCTGCGCTCGACGACCGACCGGGTGCAGAAGTCCGCGGCCCGGTCGGTGCTGAAGAACGCCGCCAGCGTTTCCCGCGGCCAGACCCGCGGTTCCGCGTCCTTGCCGGCCAGCACGAGGAAGGAATTGCCGTGGTGCGCGGCCAGTCCGGCGTCGACGAGCTCGGCCCAGACGCGCTCCTCGTCCGCGACGCGCACCCCGGTGCCCGCCCAGTCGGGACTGGGAAAACCGGGCAGCTGCTTGGCGAGCCGCGGATGGGTGGCGAGGAGTTCGTCGGTGAGCACGGTCCGCGTCAGCTTGTAGTCCGGGAAGGCGCCGAGCACGGTGGTCCCGGTGAACCCGGATCGCTCGACGAGGCCGGTGAGCCGGGCGCGGGAGAACGTCCGGGCCACGCCGCCCGCCGGATAGCCGGCCACGCCGTCCCACGGGAGTCCGGTGTGGTCCTCGGGGGCTCCGCAGAGGTACTTGACGCCGAACTGGTTCTCGATCGCGAGCACCAGCGTCCCGCCCGACCGGAGCCGGGCGTGCGCCGCACGCAGGAAATTCGTGTAGCGGTCGTCGTCGTTGCGGCCCGCGCCGACGTATTCGAGCACGCCGATGACCACCACGATGTCGTACGCCTCGATGGCCGGGACATCGTCGATCCCGCCGACGAAGACTTCGACGTCGCCGAAGTCCCGGGTCCGGGCGCGCGCCCCGCGGGCCCGGCTCGGCACCGGTTCGACGGCGTCCACGAGCCGGCACCGTTCCGCCAGGTAGCTGGTCACCGCGCCGGTGCCGCAGCCGATCTCCAGCACCGCGGCGCCGGACGGCAGGTCCAGCGCCCGCAGCACGTTCGCGCGGCCGTGATCGAGGTGGTAGCGCTCCGGCCAGGTCCGCGCGGCCAGCGTCAGCTCGTCGCTGAGCGAACCGCGGTCCTGCGCGTTCTCCAGCAGGGCGGTGACCAGGTCTTCGGCCCCGTCGGAGTAGTCCGAGACGCCGGTGGACAACACCCGGCAGCCGTACTCGTCCGGCTCGGCACCGGCCCGGAGCGGCGTGGTCACCTGCGCACCGGTCACGAGTTCGGAACGTTCTCCAGCATCGCCTTCATGACGCCTTGGAACTCCTTGGTCACGGCCGTGTCGGTGGCCGGAGCCTGGTTGACGTCCACCCGGATCACCGCCGCTCCCGAGACGTACACGGCCCGGTAGGTCGTGTGGTCCGGCAGGACCGCCTTGAACACCCCGACCGACTGCGGGAGCCCGGCGCGGTCGCCGACCGGCTGGAGCCCGGTGCCGGAACCCGGCCGCTGCAGCGTCTGCGCCAGCCGCTCGGCGTCCGCGACGCTCTTGGTGTTCACCAGCAGGACCGTGTAGTCGAACGGGTTGTTGGTGGACGCCTGGCAGCTGACGTACGCGGCACCGGCCACCTTGATCGAGCTCGCCTCGGCCGGGTTCAGGAACTCCTTCTGCACGGCTTCGTCGACACTCATCGTGCCGTTCTTGTCGCTCGCCTTGCCGGGCATCGGCGGGACCCGGGTGGGCGCGACGCTCGGCGGCGGCGGGGTGGTGCTCGGCGCGGTCGTCGTCGGGGTGCCCGTCTGGCCGGCGACCGGCGTCGAATCGCTGCGGAGCCCGAACCACCAGATGGCGAACCCGGCGAGCAGCAGGACCAGCACCGCCGCGACGATGCTGACGACCTTCTTCTTGCCGGACCCGCTCTTGGTCTCGAAGTAGGACTCCGGACCCTGGCGCATCCAGCTCAGGTCGTTCGGGTTGTGCGCGGGCCCGCTGTCGTCGGTGCCCCACGGCGGCGCGGCGGAACCGGGCGGCACCTGGTTCCAGCCCGGCTGGGCGGGCGGCTGCTGCGAATAACTCTGGTAGCTCGGCTGGTACTCGCCGGTGTTGCGGACGACCTGCGTGCGTTCGGGGTTGTCGTCGGTACCCTGCGGCGGCGGCGCGAACCCGCCGGGCGGCGAGAACGGCTGCGACTGCACGGGCGGCACGTAGGCGGTCGCGTCGGGGTCACCGGGCCTCGGCGGCCTCGGCGGCTGCTGCGGCTGCCAGGCGACCGCCTGCGTGCGTTCGGCGTCACCGGCGTTCGGCTGCGGTGTCCCCCCGGGCGGGCTGATCGGAGCGATCACCTGGGTCGCGTCGGCGCTCGAAGACGCCGGCGGCTGCGGTTGCTGGTCCTGCACTCCCACGGCCGAGGAAAGCACCTGGTCACGGCGTGCCCGATATTCGTCGGCGGACAGCTGACCAGCCGCGAGCTCCTCGTCCAGCCGTCGCAGCTCCTCCTGCCAGGACACCAGGAGCCCCCTTATTCCGGTCCGATCGGCCGGCCACGGCCGGCCGACACACTTCGCCTGTTCAACGACATGCACATTGTGCACTTCGAGGTGGTTCGACCACCCCTCGGGTCGGCTTGTCACCCGGCCTTCGCGGGCATCGGCTCAGCCGGGGGGCAAGACGGTCGTCACGGTGCCGCGGATCGCCTCGAGCCGGGACCGCAGCGGAGCCGAGTCGGCGGTGCCCGACTGGGACACGCCGATGCCGACGACCACCGCGCCGGAGGCGTACCAGAGGATCCCGACCCAGCCGTCGGTCCCGCGCTGGGTGTACATGAGGTCGTCTTCGGTCGGGCCGAGCCGGGTCGCCGCCAGCCGCGCGCCGGAGAGGTTCTGCCGCAGGCCCGTCACCAGGTGCTTGGCGTCGTAGACCGACAGCGTCGGGATCGCCATCAGCAAGTTGCCGTCGCGGGGCTTCGCGGGATCGGACGACGCGCGGAAGATGACTTCCTTGCCGTTGTTGGCCCGGATTTGCTTCGCGTCGGCCTCGGTGATCACCTTGGCTTCCAGCGCCTTGTCGATCGACATCGTCGAATCGGCGGGGTTCGCCTTGCCGGGCAGCGCGGGCAGGCGCTGCTCGAGCGTCAGCGACGGGTCGACGGCACCGTTCGTCTGCGGCGGCACGCTCGACGACACGGGCGGCGGCGGCGAGGCCACGTCGGAAGGCTCGGCGTCCTTCTTGCCGAACCAGTAGATGCCGCCGGCGACGAGGCCGACCACCAGCACCACGGCGAGGGTGATGAACAACCAGGCCGGGACGCCCCGGCGCGGCTCCTCTTCACCGGCCGGGTCGATCTGCCACCGGTGCCGCCCGGCACCTTCCGGCTCCGGGACCGGCGGCTCCCCCGGCCCGGCTCCGCCGACGACCGGCGGGAACCGGCTGGGCGTCGCGTGCTGCTGGTTCGGGCCGTCGACGCGCAGGTAGCGCGTCGGCACGATGTCGGCCGGGCTCGGCGCGGTGGTCATGTGGTCGGGCAGTTCGGGGATGCCGGGGCTGCCGCCCGGCTTGGCCGCCGACGGCGCGCTGCGCATCCACGGCCGGTCCTGGGGAGTCGGCGGCCGCGGACCGGTGGCCTGCGGCGGCACGACCGGGGCCGGCGTCGGTCCGGCCGGCCGGTCGTACGCCGGGTTGGCGCTCTGCCAGGACCGACTACCCGGCCGGCGGAGCGGTGAAGGCACGGGCGAGGGCACCGTCGAGCCCGAGGCGGCGGCCAGCAGCTCGTCACGCTGCTTGCGGTGCACCGAAGGCTCGATCCGCCCGGCCGCCAGGTCCGCGTCGAGTCGGCGCAGATCATCCTGCCAGCTCATCTTCGACCCCCATCCGGCGTTCGGGGCAACAGTCTGGCACGGAGGGCCGACCTGCGAGGTTGCGGTTTGTGGTTGATCCGCAACGTAGCGGAGAACGTGGCCTTTGTGGAGGGTCATCCGGGCGTTCTCGGCAACCTGTCCCGGTCCCCCGGAAGTGTGACGTCGGCCGTGTCGGTGAACGCCGTCCCCCTCCCCGACGCCTATGGAGCAGAGCATCGGCCGGGAGAGGAGGCGCCGTGATCTGGATTTGCCTGGTCGGTGTCCTCGCCGTCGTGTTCCTGGTGCGGGCGGTCCGCGTGGTGCGCCGGGTCAGGCGGGACGGCGCGGTGTGACGAGCCCGGACTCGTAGGCCAGCACCACCAGCTGGGCGCGGTCGCGCGCGCCGATCTTCGTCATGATGCGGCTGACGTGGGTGCGCGCCGTCGCCGTCGAAATCACCAGGTGGGCGGCGATTTCGTCGTTCGACATCCCGCCCGCGACCAGGCCGAGCACCTCGCGCTCGCGGTCGGTGATCTCCCGGACGGCGCTGGTGTCGATGCGCCGGTTTTCGGGGCGGCCGACGAACTCCTGGATCAGCCGGCGCGTGACGGTCGGCGCCAGCAGCGCTTCGCCGCTCGCGACGACCCGCAGCGCACGCAGCAGCTCGACCGGCTCGGTGTCCTTCAGCAGGAACCCGCTGGCGCCCGCGCGCAGGGCTTCGTAGACGTACTCGTCGACGTCGAACGTGGTCAGCACCAACACCTTCGTCGCAGCGAGGTCCGGGTTCGCGGTGATCCGGCGGGTGGCTTCGAGGCCGTCGACGCCGGGCATCCGGACGTCCATCACGACGATGTCGGGGTGGTGCTCGATCGCTCCGGCAACCGCTTGCTCGCCGTCGCCCGCCTCGCCGACGACGTCGAAGCCGTCTTCGGTCTCCAGCAGCACCCGGAACCCGGCACGGACCAGGACCTGGTCGTCGGCCAGCAGGACGCGGATCATGCTTCCCCCTCGATCGGTAGCTCGACGCACACTTCGAAGCCGCCGGCGACCGGCCCGGCGGTGCACCGGCCGCCGAGCGCCGCGGCGCGTTCACCCATCCCGCGCAGACCGTGGCCCGGCGCCGGCTGCGCGGTGCCGCGGCCGTCGTCGCGCACCTTCATCGTGAGGCCCCCGGCCCGGCGTTCGAACCGGATGTCGACGCGGTGGGGCTGGTCGGCGTGCCGGACGACGTTGGTCAGCGACTCCTGCAGGATCCGGTAGGCGGCGGCGTCGACCGGGGCCGGGAGGTCGCCGGGTTCGCCGTGGACGTCGACCGTGAGCCCGGCGTCGCGGGCGTGGTCCAGCAGCTCGCCGGCCTGGGCGAGGCTCGGGGCGGGCGCCTTGTCCTCCCCGGACCGCAGCACGGCCAGGGTGGCGCGCAGGTCCTTCAGCGCGGACGCGCTCGCCGCCTTGATGTTCAGCAGCGCCTCTTTCGCCTGCTCGGGCCGCCGGTCGGCGACGTGCGCGGCGACCCCGGCCTGGACGTTGATCATCGCCAGGCTGTGCGCGACGACGTCGTGCACCTCGCGGGCGATGCGCAGCCGTTCCTGCTCGGCGAGCCGGTGGCGGTGCTCGTCGGCCTGGCCGCGGCGGGCGGCGAGCGCGTCGAGCTGGTACCGGACGGCGGTCCCGACCCCGATCACGGCGGTCAGCCAGACGACGAGGAACGCGGCCCCGGTTTCCAGCGCGAAAGACCTGGTCGTGATGACGTGCACAACGTAGGCGGCGGCGAGCGCCGAGGCACCGGTGATGCCCGCGGTGAGGGGGCCGCGCTGCCGGGTCAGCACGAACAACGCGACGGTCGGTACCAGGATGACCGGCCCACCTGGCAGGCCGGAGGAGTAGTAGCCGAACGCGGAGGCGGACGCGACCAGGAAGAGCGTCAGCGGGAAGCGGTGGACGAGCAGCAGCGTGAGGACGGTCGCGGCGAGCCACGCCAAACCGATCGGCGGCAGCGGCGACGCCCCGGGCTGCCACCGCGACGACGCACTGGTCGCCCCGATGACGAAGACCCCGACGACGACGGCGCGCGCCACGCGTCCTGCCCACGGAGGCCTTCTCATGCCGCGAAACTACCTGCCGCGGCCGGGCCGCGCGTCCGTCTCGAAGCGCACGGGCGGCGTACGTCGTCAGTCGAACAGCAAGGGCAGCTTCGCCGCCGTTTCCTCGTCGGCCGGGGTGTAGGTCGACACGGTGATCTCGGACCGGCGGCCGTAATAGAGGTACGTGAAGTTGAACTGGAGCAGCCCGACGTCCGGGTGCAGGTACCGCTTGGTGCGGATCGGCTCCGAGTTGACGTCGTGGTGCGGCCACAGCTCGGCGAACAGCGGCGATTCGGCCTTGAGCCGCTTCACCAGCTGCTTCCACGCCGGCTCCGCGACGTGGTCGGCCATCGCCGCGCGGAAGGACGCGATCACGCGCGGGATGTTCGCCTCCCAGTCGAGCATCCGCTTGCGCCACTCGGGGTTGAGCAGGCACTGGACCAGGGTGTTCCGGTCGCCGAACGGGATGGCATCGACGTCGCCCATCAGCCAGGAGTAGCCGCGGTTGTAGGCCAGCAGGTCGCAGCGGGCGTTGCGGACCGCGACCGGGTACGGCTCGAGCTTCTTCAGCATCAGCTCCATCGCCGGAGTGATGACCTGGCAGTCCTTTTCGTTCTCCGGTTCCGGCGCACCGGCCAGCCGGAAGAGGTGGGTGTGCTCGTGCGGGTCGAGCCGCAGCGTGCGGGCGATCGCCTGCAGGACCTGCTCGGACGCGTTGATGTCACGGCCCTGCTCGAGCCACGTGTACCAGGTGACCCCCACGCCGGCGAGCTGCGCGACCTCTTCGCGGCGCAGCCCCGGTGTCCGGCGGCGCCCCATGATCGGGAGGCCGACCTGCTCGGGCGTGATCCGTTCACGCCGGCTCCGCAGGAACCTCGCCAGCTCCTGGCGGCGGAGTTCGGATTCGACAGCGGTGGTCATGGTGCCAGGATGACACGCTTCCGAACCTGGTACCAGGTAGTGGCAGTACCCGGATAAACAACAACTGGTACCAGTTTAAAAACGAGTCGATCGTAGTACCCATGACCACGACACAACTCGCGCCGACCGCGGCCGGAGCCCCATTTCGGCCCGGGTTGACCCCCGCCGGCCTGGTCACGGTGCTGCTGGGGGCGGCACTGCCGATCATCGACTTCTTCATCGTCAACGTCGCGCTGCCGACCATCAACGCCGACCTCCACGCGTCCACCGCCACCCTGGAGCTCGTGGTCGCCGCCTACGGCATCGCGTACGCGGTGCTGCTCGTGGTCGGCGGCCGGCTCGGCGACTCGTTCGGCAGGCGGCGGCTGTTCTTCTGGGGCCTCTGGCTGTTCACCTTGACGTCCCTGGCCTGCGGACTCGCCCCGACGGCGGCCACGCTGGTGGTGGCCCGCGCCGCGCAGGGGGCGGCGTCGGCCCTGCTGCTGCCGCAGGTGCTCTCGATCATCCAGGCGACGACGTCCGGCGAAGAGCGTTCGCGTGCGCTGGGGCTGTTCGGCGCGACCGGCGGCCTCTCGACGGTGGTCGGCCAGCTCCTCGGCGGCGGCCTGGTGGCGGCGGACCTGTTCGGCACCGGCTGGCGGCCCATCTTCCTGGTGAACGTGCCCATCGGCCTGGTGGTGCTCCTGCTGGCCCGCCGCCTGCCGGAGAGCCGCGCGCACAACCCGCTGGGCGTCGACCGCCTCGGCACGCTGCTCCTGGCGGTCACGCTGCTGTCGCTGCTGGTCCCGCTGATGGAAGGCCGGGCGCTGGGGTGGCCGGCGTGGACGATCGCGTTGCTCGCCCTGTTCCCGTTTTCCGCCGCGGCCCTGGTCCACGTCGAACGGCGCCTGGAGCGGACCGGCGGCACGCCGCTGC
Organism: Amycolatopsis sp. NPDC024027; assembly: GCF_040638975.1. NCBI lineage: Bacteria > Bacillati > Actinomycetota > Actinomycetes > Pseudonocardiales > Pseudonocardiaceae > Amycolatopsis > Amycolatopsis sp. NPDC024027. The sequence continues at coordinate 598,776 of NZ_JBEZYY010000002.1, read as the reverse complement.
TGCCGCCGTCGGTGCTGCGCCTGCCGAGCGTCCGGCGCGGGCTGATGGTGGCGATCCCGTTCTTCGGCGCGTTCGGCTCGTTCATGTTCGTCTACGCGATGACGCTGCAGGAGGGCCTGCACTTCGGGCCGCTCGGCGCGGGCCTCGCGCTGACGCCGCTCGCCGTCGCGTACTTCACGGTGTCGATGCTGAGCAGCCGCCTGGTGACCCGCTACGGCCAGAAGGTCGTCCCGGTCGGGGGCGCGATCACGGCGGTGGGCATGGTGGCGCTGCTCTGCACGACGCTGTCCACGTGGCCGCACGTGACGATCCTCGACCTGGCGCCGTCGATGGTGGCGATCGGCGTCGGGAACGCCCTGGCGATGACGACGTTGTTCCGGATCGTGCTGTCCCACGTACCGACCGACTTGGCCGGCGTCGGCTCCGGCGTGATGACGACCAACCAGCAGACGTCGCTGGCCCTCGGCGTCGCGACGCTGGGGAGCCTGTACGCGGCGCTCTCGGGTTCGCTCGGGAGCCGGGACGCGTTCGCGCTGGTGATCGGCCTGGTGGCGGTGCTGGCGGCGATCGTCGCGATCACCGGGCGGCGGTTGCCGGACCCCCGGGTGTGACGGCGGAGAGGAAAGCGGACCACGCGGCCGGCGGCACCTCGAGTGCCTCGGCCGCGGGGGCTTTCAATCCCGGGCGGCGATGGTGGCACCGGTGAAGGCAACCTCGACGCAGTCGTCGTTATTGGCGCCGCCGCTGTAGCTGCTCTTCCGCCAGTTCACGATGATCGCCTCTCACTCGGGTTACATCTCCGCGATCAACCCCGTGATGAGCCCGGCCGCCTCCCGTAGCTTGCGCAGGGTGCGGCCGAGCTGGCGTCGCCGGTAGTTCGGCTTGACCGGCCGGTCCATGGAACACCCCTGGCTGTCGATCAACCACGAATCGTAATGCGGGCGATCGGATGTGGGATTCCCGCACGCGGGCCTTTTCGCGCGGAATTGCGTCGAGAACCTGCTGGTCATGGACAGGTACGGCTATCCGCACGAGCTGGAGTACCGGCGTGAAGCCGGGGGGAAGCGGGCGCGGCCCGGGACGTTCGTCGTCAGCGTCTACCGGCTCTTCCCGGGACGGCGGGACCACGTTGTCACCGTCCGGGTGAACTGGCCGCCGCAAAAAAAGCCGAAGTTCACCCGTCGGAAAAACCGGGCGCCGGACGACTATGGAGGTGTGACGGAACCTCGGGTACGACCGGACCCGGCCTTCGCGCTGCTCGGGCTGTACGAGACGGCCCTGCCGGAGGTCTACGGGTACCTGCTGTCCCGGTGCGGCGACCGCACGCTCGCCGAGGAGCTGACGTCCGAGACGTTCCTCGGGGCGGTCGCCGCCTGTCGCAAGGAGTACGCACCTCCAGTGAGCACCGGGTGGCTGATCGGCGTCGCCCGGCACAAGCTCGCCGACCACTGGCGGCGCAAAGAGCGTGAGGAACGCGGACTGCGGCTCGTGCACGACAGCGAACCGGACGTCGAGGACCCGTGGGACGAACGGCTCGACGCCCTGCGCGCGAGACAGGTGCTCGAGTCGCTGGGGTCGCACCACCGGGTGGCACTGACGCTGCGTTACGTCGACGGCCTCGGCGTCCCCGAGGTCGCCGGCCACCTGGGGCGCAGCGTGCACGCCACCGAGGCGTTGCTCGTCCGGGCCCGTGCCGCGTTCCGGCGCGCTTACGAGGAGAAGGAGGGTCGCGATGCCTGAGCCTTTCGACGCGCTTCGCCGTCCCTCCGAGCGGGTCGCCCCCGACCCGGACTTCGCCGCCGAACTACGCGACAACCTGCGTCGCGCGATCTTGAACGGAGCCGATATGACGACCACTTCGGAAGCGCCGGCCGGCAACGCCGCCCTGCGTTCACTGACGCCCTACCTCGCCGTTTCCGACGCCCGCGCGGCGCTCGACTTCTACGTCGAGGTGTTCGGCGCCGTCCGCCGCGGCGAGCCGATCCTGATGGACGACGGCCGCATCGGGCACGCGGAGCTGGCCATCGGCGACGCCGTGCTGATGCTCGCCGAGGAATACCCGGAGATCGGCCACGTGGCGCCGCGCGAGGGGGGCGCGTCGGTGCGGGTCGAGGTCCCGGACGTGGACGGTTCGGTGGCTCGCGCACTGGAGCTGGGCGCGACGCTGATCCGCGCGGTGAGCGACTCCCCGTACGGCCGCGGCGGCTCGTTCCGGGATCCGTACGGCCAGCGCTGGCTGGTGTCGCAGGCGGCGTCTCCGGCCGCGGGCCCTCGCCCGGCCCGGCACGGCGAGGCCATGTACTTCACGTTCCAGGTCCCGGAGGCTTCGCCCGCGAAGGCCTTCTACGGCGCGGTGCTGGGCTGGCAGTTCACGCCCGGCTCGACGGTGGACTCGTGGGGTTTCTCGGGGCCGGGTCTCGAGGGCGGGTTGTGGGCCGGGGACCGTCAGGTGGGCTGGAAGCTGATGTACGCGGTCGACGACCTCGAGTCGGCGATGGTGCGGGTGCGGGAACAGGGTGGGCAGGCCGGGGAGGTCGAGCACCACCCGTACGGGAACACCGCGGACTGCACGGACAACCAGGGGATCGAGTTCTGGCTGTGGGAGCGGCCCGGGAAGTGAGGAATCCCATCCGCCCGGCCGGGCTTTCGGGCGCACACTCGGAAGCATGGCCGGGCAATGGGTGCCGCGTGACCAGGACGAGCTGACCGCGGGTTGGCGGTTGTGGCTCGAGCTCGGCTCGTCGGTGTGGCCCCGGCCGGACTGGGATGGCAGTCCCGATGAGGCCGTGCGGGGTCTTCGGGAACTGCTTCAGGCCTGCGACGAAGTCCTCGCCGAGTACCTGGCCGCGGGTGGGTCGGCCGAGGCCGAGGTTGCCGGGCTCGTGTGGTCGCTGCACCCGGCCGCCGGGTGGATCCGGGAACTTTGGGCGGGCGACACCACGCCGCTCGACGGGGAACGGCTTGCGCTGCTGCACGGTGATCTCGCCGGGTTTGCCGAGCACGCCCTCGGCGTGCGTACCTTGCTCGCCGAGGGTGGGGGCTGGGGCTCGCTGACGCTCTAACGGCCGGCCGCGTAGCCCTGCATCCCCCGTGCGTTCGCCGCCGCTCGCACCAACCCGTCGGAGCGGGAAACCGCGGAGAGGCGGCCCAGGGCCCAGTCACCGGCGTCGATCACGGAATGACCGCGCTCGCGTAGGGCGTCCAAAGTGGACGAGCCCAGCCGGGACTCCACCACCAGCTCGCGGGGGCTCCACGAGCGCGGGTAGAACGAGCTCGGGAACGCCGTCGTGTGCCAGGCCGGCGAGTCGATCGACTCCTGCAGGTTGAGCCCGCCGTAGACGTGGGCCAGCCAGAAGCACAGCTGCCACTGGTCCTGCTGGTCGCCGCCGGGAGTGCCGAAAGCCAGCGTCGGGGCTCCGTCGCGCAGGGCCAGGGACGGCGACAGCGTGATGCGCGGCCGCTTGCGCGGGGCCAGCGAATTGGGCAGGCCCTGCTCCAGCCAGAACATCTGGCCACGTGAATCCAGGCAGAAACCCAGATCGGGGATCGTCGGACTCGATTGCAGCCAGCCGCCGGACGGGGTGAGCGAGACCAGGTTGCCCGCCGCGTCGACGACGTCGAGGTGGACGGTGTCGCCGCGGGTCTGGCCCTGGGGGCCCACCGTCGGCTCGCCCGTTGCGCCGCCCTCCGACTGCACGCCCTGCAGGGAGTCCAGGATCGCCGGGAGGCGTGCGGGACCGCGAGCGTCGCCCGGACGCAAGCTCGGCGAGGCCGTGTCGGTGATCAGTGCGCGCCGGGCGTCGGTGTAGGACGGCGAAAGGAGCACGTCCAGGGGTACGTCGATGTCGCCGTACCAGGCCTCGCGGTCCGCGAAGGCCAGCTTCGCCGCTTCGGTCGCCAGGTGCACCGTGCGCTCCGACGGGATTCCGTCCACATAGGACAGCTCGTCGCGGAAGCCGTGCAGGAGCAGGGCCTGTTGCAGCAGCGCCGGGCCCTGCGTCCAGCCGCCCATTTTGACCAGGCGCCAGTCGCCGACGTCCACGAAGGCCGGGTCTTCGTACGACGCCGACCACGACGCCAGGTCCTCGCCCGTGAGCAGGCCGGCGTGGTCGCGGCCCGAATCGTCGCGGAACGCCGTGCGGCTGAAGGAGTCGATCGCCTCCGCGACGAAGCCCTGTGACCAGGCACGACGTCCGGCGTCGAGCTGCGCCTCCCGCCCCTGGACGGACTCCGCCTCGCGCAGCAGCCGCTCCCACGTGTCGGCCAGCGCCGGGTTCCGGTGCAGGCCGGAGGCGGGCTTGCCGTCCGGCATCCAGAGCGCCGCGGACGTCGGCCAGTGCTCGGTGAACAGGCGAGACACGGCGCTGATCGTGTCGCTGACCCGCGACACCAGCGGGACGCCGTTGCGCGCGTAACCGATCGCGTACTTGAGCACCTCGCGAAGCGGCTTCGTGCCGTAGTCGCGAAGCAGCATGAGCCAGCCGTCCCACGCACCCGGGACGGTCGCCGGGAGCAGGCCGCTGCCCGGGATCAGGTCCAGGCCCAGCGACTCGAAGTGCGAAGCGGTGGCCCCCGCGGGCGACGGGCCTTGGCCGGCCAGTGCCCGCGGGGTCGGGTCGTCCGCCGTCACGAAGAGGCCGGGCACCTGGCCCGCCGGGCCGCACAGGTGCGGCTCGGCGACCTGGAGGACGAAGCCGGCGGCGACCGCCGCGTCGAACGCGTTGCCGCCGTCCTCCAGCACCGCCATCCCGGTGGCCGAAGCCAGCCAGTGCGTCGATGCCACCATCCCGAAGGTGCCGGTCAGCTCCGGCCTCGTCGTGAACATGCCCCGATAGTACGCATTGCTAAGGAACTTTTACCAGGCAGCGCTTCACCAAGACGTCGGGCGACGCCGTTCCGGCTCGTACGGCTGCGTGATGATTTCCATCCCGTTGCCGCCGGGATCGAGGAAATAGACGCCACGGCCGCCGTGGTTGTGATTGATTTCGCCGACCTGCTTCCCCATCGGGTCGGCGTGGTAGGTCACGCCGGTTTCGACGAGCCGCGCGAAGACGGCGTCGAAGTCGTCCTCGGGGACCAGGAAGCAGTAGTGCTGCAGGCGCAGGTCCGCTTCGGGGATGGTCGCGAAGTCCAGCCGGACGCCGTTGCGCGTCTCGACGGGGATGAACGGGCCCCATTCTTCCCCGGCTTCGAGGCCGAGCAGGTTCGCCAGGAATTCGGCGGATTCCCGGTTGTTCCGGGACGGGACGATCAAGTGGTTCAATTCAACGGAAACGGATACTGACACGGTTGAAATGCCTCCGGGGCACTCCCGCCACCTCCATGCCTCACCCAGCCGGTGACCGACACGCGATGCCGTGCCGATCACCCTAGCGGGCCGCGCACGATCAAGAAACCTTGATTCGCGCCGCCGCCCGCGGCCGGCCGACACCCTGCCAGGACAGCCCCGCGTCGACGATCACCCGCGGGTCGAGCAGGTTGCGCGTGTCGACGACGTCGATGCCCTCCATCAGCTCGGCCATCGCCGCCCAGTCGAGGTGCTTGAACTCGGCCCACTCGGTCAGCACGACGACGGCGTCCGCGTCCTTGGCGACCTGGTAGGGGTCGTCGACGACGGTCATCCCGGCGATCTCGCCGTCGATGGCCGGGTCGTAGGCGATCAGCTCGGCGCCCAGCGCGCACAGCACCGACGAGACGGCGAGCGCGGGCGAGTCGCGCAGGTCGTTGGTGCCCGCCTTGAACGCCAGGCCGAGTACGCCGATCCGGGCGCCGGCGAGCGTCCCGCCGACCGCGCCGGCGATCTTCGCGACGATCCGGTCGCGCTGGGCCAGGTTCTCGTCGATGGCGGAGGTCAGCATGGTGAAGTCGTAGTTCACCGACTCGGCCACCTTGACCAGCGCGCTGGTGTCCTTCGGCAGGCAGGAGCCACCCCAGCCGGGGCCGGGCTTGAGGAAGGTCCGCCCGATGCGCCGGTCGTACCCCATGCCCTCGGTGACGAGGTCGATGTCCGCGCCGAGCCGTTCGCACAGCTCGGCGATGGAGTTGACGTAGGAGAGCTTCAGCGCCAGGTAGCAGTTCGCGGCGTACTTGACCAATTCGGCGCTGGCGGCATCGGCGACGACGAGCGGCGCGTCCAGCTCGGCGTACAGCTCGCCGACCCAGCGCGCGGCGGCGAGGTCGTCCGAGCCGACGACGATCCGGTCCGGCCCGAGGAAGTCGGCGACCGCGGTGCCTTCGCGGAGGAACTCGGGGTTCGACACCACCGGCACGTCGGTCCGGCCGACCAGCGCCCGGATCCGCTTCGACGTCCCGACCGGCACGGTCGACTTCGTGACGAGCGCGCAGCCGGCGGGCAGGACGTCCCCGATCTCGGCCGTCACCGCCTCGACCGCGCGCAGGTCCGCGGAGCCCCCGGCCTCCATCGGCGTCGGCACGCAGAGGAACACCGCCTGCGCGTGGCGGACCGCGTCGCGCGCGCCGACGACGAACTGGAGGCGCCCGGCGGCGATCCCGCGGTGCACCAGGTCGGCGAGCCCGGGTTCGAGGATGTCGACGCGGCCTGCGCTCAGGCGGGAGATCTTGGCGCGGTCGACGTCCACGCAGGTGACGTGATGACCCAGGCCGGCCAGGCAGGCCCCCGTGGTCAAGCCGACGTATCCGGTTCCTACCACCACGATCCGAGCTGGCGTCATGCTGCTGAAGGTGACAGCCGGACGTGACCACCGCGCTAACGGAAACAGTCGGGCCCGGAAGCGGTGAGCGAAGACACGAACCGCGCCCGTGCGAACGAGCGTTAACCTGTCTCCGCGAACGTGAAGACGAAGGGAACGGCAAAGATGCAGATCAACGGCACCGCGGCGCTCGTCACCGGGGGCGCGTCCGGCCTCGGCGGGGCGACGGCGAAGGCCCTCGCGGCCAAGGGCGCGCGGGTGTTCGCACTCGACCTGGCGTCGTCCATCGAGAAGGCCGAGCAGGTCGACGGCATCACCTACGTCGAGGCCGACGTAACCGACGTCGAGCAGGTCGAGGCCGCCGTCGCGACGGCCGCGGGCTCGGGCGTTCCGCTGCGGACCGTGGTGAACTGCGCCGGCATCGGGCCGTCGGCGCGGATCCTGTCCAAGAAGGGCCGCCACGACCTCGCGCTGTACGCGAAGGTCATCCAGATCAACCTGGTCGGCACGTTCAACGTGCTGACCATCGCGTCCGAGGCCATCGCCAAGACCGAGCCCCTCGAGGACGACGCCCGCGGCGTCATCATCAACACCGCCTCCATTGCCGCGTTCGACGGCCAGATCGGGCAGGTCGCCTACGCGTCGTCCAAGGGCGGCGTCGTCGGCATGACGTTGCCGGCCGCGCGGGATCTGGCCTCGCACGGCATCCGCGTGCTGACCATCGCGCCGGGCATCGTCGACACCCCGATGCTCGCCACGGTCAGCGACGAGTTCCGCGCGTCGCTCGCCGCCGGCATCCCGTTCCCGAAGCGGCTCGCGCGGCCGGACGAGTACGCGCAGCTCGCGCTGTCGCTGATCGACCACGACTACCTGAACGGCGAGGTCGTCCGGATGGACGGCTCGCTGCGGATGGCCCCGCGCTGACGCCGAGGGCGGCACTTTCCTTCCGAAAGTGCCGCCCCGCTCGTCACCGGGTGAGGCGGACCTCCAGGCCGGCGCCGTCGGTGGTGACCGAACAGCCGCCGAACGCGCTTTCCGCGGCCAGCGCCTCGAACTGCGCGGGAGTGAACGCGCGGCGCCGCAGCCACGCGAGCGTCCGCCGGACGGTGAAGCCGCTGACCACGCCGACGTGCATCCGGGCGACCTCGCGGTCGATGTCCGAGTCGGTGGCCGCGTGGTTGAGGTCGTGGATCACCGCGAACCCGCCCGGGCGCAGCACGCGGTGCATCTCGTTCAGCGCCGCCACCGGCTGCCGGAAGTTCTTGAACGCGGCCTGGCAGACCACGAAGTCGAACGACTCGGCCGCGAAGGGCGCCTGCGTGACGTCACCCTGCCGGAAGCCGACGTCCACGCCGGCCTTGCGCGCCTCTTCGAGGGCGATCTCGACCATCGTGTGGCTGATGTCGAGCCCGGTGACGCGGTAGCCGCGCTTCGCCAGCTCGACGGCGAAGAAGCCGGGGCCCGGCGCCACCTCCAGGATCTCGGCGCCGTCCGGCAGCCCGGCGGTCACTTCGGCCGCCTGCCGCCGGTACTGCACGAGCTGGGCCTCGGTGCCACGGTTCTTGGCGTACCAGCGGGCCTGGAACCCCTCCATCTCGGGCACTTTGTGCTTGCGGGTCGTCTCCATGGATCTCTCCTCTTCGGTTGAGCCGAACCGAAGAGCGCACCCGGTTATCCTTGCGGTGCCACCTCGTGACCGGGCGTGCTCGGTTCGGGGTCGAGGACCCCGGGCGGTGTGCCAGCACCTCCCGGGGTCCGTGCTACCTATCCGCCACGAACTCCTCCAGGTCAGCGGGAAGTTCGCCGGTCTCGTGCCAGCGCCGCCAGGCTTCGATGCCGGGCAGGGTGCCGCTGGTCAGCTCGTCGAGGAAGGTGCGCACCCAGCGCGCCTCGGCCTCCGTCATCGCGATGTCGTACTCGACCTCGATCAGGAACACCCGCGGCATCAACAGCCGCAGCTGGTCGAGCGCGGCCCGCTGCTTCCCGGCCCGTTCGCCGAGCTGCGCGAGCCGCTCCCGCAGCCGGCCGATCGCCTGGTCCGGCCCCAGGACGCCGATCATCGACAACCCGGCCTTGAACCGCGGGGGTTCCGGGTCGACCGTGCCGACGAGCTCGCGGACCCAGTCCTCGAACTCCTCGCGGCCGGCCGGGGTGATCCGGTAGACGGTCCGCTCGGGCCGTCCGCCGTCCTTGACGCTCTCGACGGCCTCAAGGAAGCCGTGTTTCTCGAGGTTCGCGACGACGGTGTAGAGCGACCCCCACTTGATCGGCAGGTCGGCGTCCTTGCCGCGCTCCTTGAGCACGGCCGCCATCTCGTACGGGTGCCTGGGTCGTTCCAGCACGACGGACAACACGGCCAAGCCCAGCAGGTTGCCGACCTTCCGCCGCTTCATGCCCGCTCCTCGTCCACGAGTACTCGCAAACGAGTATGCCCGCAGGCGCGTCAGCGGGCAAGTGTCTTAGCCGATGAACTACTCAGAGGTCGAACATGTACGGGACCTCGTCCTGCGCCCGCGCGTCGATCCACTCGCGCAGCGCCCGGGTCGCGAGGACGTCGTCCTCGTTGTAGCGCAGGAGCCGTTCGCGCTGGTCGTCGTCCGGCTTCTCGCCGTCCATGCCCACGGCGTCGCGGTACCAGCGCATCGAGGCTTCGCCACCCGCCTCCGGGTCGCGCCAGGAGAAGCCGGCCACCGGGGCGATCACCTTCAGGCCCTTGCCGTGGGAGCACAGGAACTGGTCGGTGACGCTGCGGAAGAGGTCCACCCACTGCGGGGAATCCACAAAGGACTGAATGTCCTTCTTCGTGGGCACGCCGGGGTGGTCACCGAAGCGCTCGACGGAGCCGAAGAGCCAGCGGTTCTCGGCGAGCGCGTTGTAGCAGTAGGCGCGGAAGGTCAGCCCCGCCGCTTCGGTGCGCTCGCGGACGTCGGTGAGCCAGGCCCAGAACTCGGCGAAGGAGCGGGCCTCGTCGTCGGTGGGCAGCGGGTCCCACGTCGCGAAGGCGCGGTAACCCGGCGGGACGCCGATGTCGGCGCCGCTGAGCAGGCAGCCCCAGAGGTACGCGCCGGCGTCGCCGAAGCTCTCCATGTCGACGTCGACCTCGACGTCGGCGCGCGGCACCTCGACCCGGCCGACGCGGCGCACCAGCGTCAGGTCGGCCAGCCAGGCCCGGGCGAGCACGACGGCGTCCGGGAAGGTGACGCCGGTCCAGTTCACCGCCGGCGGCTCGCCCGCCGGATCGAGCGCGGCCAGCTGGTCCACAGTGGACACGCCGGCCCGGCGCAGCTCGACCGCGTCCTCGCCCCGGACGACGAGGCTGACGTCGCGGGTGTCGGTGAGCACGACCTCGCACGTCGGCCACCACGGGCAGCGCCGGCACTCCAGCACGCGCGACGGCTCGGCGAGGGGTTCCTCCCCGTTCGCGGCGGCGGTGGCGATGGCGAGCCGATCGGCGAAGCGGGCCTGGTACTCGGTGAGCGCGTTGCGCCCGCCCGGCCAGGTGCCCGCGGTGAGGTCGTGCCAGACGACGACGTCGGCGTCGAGGCCGATGACGCCGCCGAGCGCGAGGCTCTCGTCGGCGCGCCCGAGCGTCTGCAGCATGCGGCGGATGTGCACGAGCCGGAGCTGGTCACGCGGCTGCGACCGGACCTTGCGGCCCTCGTCGGCCGCGCGGTGCGCGGGGTCGAGGTCGGTCAGCCCGGTGACGATGGCGCCGGCGCCGCGGTCGGTGATGCGGTGGCGCACGACGAGCACCGGGACGTAGCCGCGGCCGGTGCGGACGAGCAGGTCGATGCCGCCACGCCGGTGCCCGGCCGCGTCGACCGGCAGCAGCGCACCCCAGATGTAGCGCGCCCCGTCGGCGAAGGCCTGCAGCGTCTGCTCGACGCGCTCGTGGGCGGGGAGGTCGCGGCCGATCTTCACCCAGTGGTCGTCGTTGGCGGCCATCAGCCGGGCGACGATGTCCTCGCGGTGCGCGGTGGCGTCGTCGATCCGCTGCTGCGCGGTGGGGTCGGGCGGGGAAAGCGGTACCTCACGCATGGCGGGATCGTGTTCGAGGTGCACGCGGCGACGGCAGCGGCTGACCGCGCCCGCGTCGAGTACCACCTCGGTGTTCATGGAGATCACTCTAGATTCCCACCGCCGAGCCGACATGCCCGCCACCCGGGCGACCAGTAAGTTCGACCTCGACACGTCGCAGGAGGTGCCATGGCGCGCAAGGCCAGGGTCGAGGGTGAAGCCAGGTTCACCCCAAAGAGGGCGAAGAACGCGGTCGCGGTGGCGAAGGTGCTCGGCCCGGCGGTGCTCCCGGTGGTGGCGCCGCTGGCGGTGCGCGCGGCGGGCGCGGCCCGCGAGGCGTACGACCGCTACCAGGCACGCAAGATGGGGATCTCGGTCGACCGGCTGGGCGAGTACACCGGCCGCGGCGCGGCCCTGCACGCCCGGATCGCGGGGGTGGCCGAGGGCTGCCAGGACCTGCGGAAGTCGGAGAAGGCCTCGAAGGCGGACCAGGAGTTCGCCCAGGGGGCGCTCGGGACGTTGGAGCAGCTGTCGGCTTCGGTGCGCGCGGCGGAGCGGATGCCGGCGGCGCGGCGCAAGTCGGTGCACCGCGCGGTGGCCGGGGAGCTGGAGCGGCTGGAAGGCCAGCTGCTGCACCGGCTCGGGATCTGACCGCAGCGGCCCCGGCGCCTTCGCGCCGGGGCCGCTGTAGTCGACACGGCAAAACTGTCGGTGCCGACCGGTAGAGTCGAAAACGGGGGGCGCCCCCGCGGGCTACTTCACGAAGCCCTTCTTGACCATCCAGTCGTGGGCGACCTTGCCCGTGTCCTGGCCGTCGACGTCGACCTGCTTGCAGAGCTCCACCATCTGCTCGTTGTCGATCGCCGCGCTGATCTTCTCCAGCGGGCCGCGGACCTCCGGGTGCTGTTTCAGCCACTCCGTGCGCAGTGTCGCCACCGCGTTGTACTGGGGGAACGCTTTCTTGTCGTCCTCCAGCACCCGGAGGTTCAACCCCGAAATGCGGCCGTCCGTGGTGAAGACCTCGCCCACCGGGCAGGTTCCGCTCGCCACCGCCGAATAGATCGTGCCGATGCCGAAGTTCTTCACCGTCGGCTTCTGGAAGCCGTACGCCTTGACCGCCGCCGGGAAACCGTCCTGGCGGCTGGTGAACTCCGTCTCCAGGCAGAACACCGCCTGGTCCGGCTTCTGCTTGATGAAGGCCGCCAGGTCGGACGTCGTCTTCAGGTTGTTCTTCGCGCCGTACTCCTCCGTCACCGCGAAGGCGTACTGGTCGTTCAGCGGCGAATAGTTCAGCCAGGTGACGCCGAACTTCTCCTCGTCCGCCTTGGCCGTCGCCTCGTACTGGGCCTTCTCGCCGCCCGGGACCGGGAGCTCGTTGCCCTGGTAGTTGATCCAGCCCGTGCCCGTGTACTCCCACGTGATGTCCGTCTGGCCCGACAGCAGCGCCTGGCGCGAGGAGTTCGACCCCTTGATGTCGGACAGGTCGACGACGTCGGCGCCGGCCGCCGTCAGGGCCATCTCGGCCATGTACGCCAGGATGATGTTCTCGGTGAAGTCCTTCGACCCCACCGTCACCTTCAGCCCCTGCAGCGACGGGATCGGCTGGATCGAGCCCGGCTTGATGTCGTACGGGACCGCCTGGTTGACCGTCAGCCCGCAGGACGACAGCGTCACGCCCAGCAGGGCCACGGCGAACAGCCTCCGGAGTTTCATCGCAGCCCCTTCGGTCCGAAGAACTGTTCGGCGACCGCGCCCACCCAGTCGACCAGCAGCGCCAGCGCGACGGCCAGCACCGAGCCGGTCACCAGCACCGGGGTCAGGTTCAGCTTGTAGCCGGTGTCGATGAGCAGCCCGAAGCCGCCGGCGTTGACGAACATGCCGAACGTCGCCGTGCCGACCGCCAGGACCAGCGAGGTGCGCAGGCCGGCCAGGATCAGCGGGACGGCCAGCGGGAGCTCGACCCGCCAGAGCACCGCCGTCGCCGACATCCCGATGCCGCGGCCCGCGTCGATCAGGGCCGGGTCGACCTGCTGGATGCCGACCATCGTGTTCCGCAGCACCGGCAGCAGCGAGTAGAACGCCAGCGGCAGCGCCGCCACCCAGATCCCGCCGGTCGCGCCGGTGACGATGAACCACAGCACCAGCACGCCCAGCGCGGGCGCGGCCTGGCCGATGTTCGCGATCGCCAGGAAGACCGGGGCCAGGAAGCGCGCCCACGGCCTCGTCACGATCACCCCGAGCGGGACGGCGACCAGGACGACGATGGCGGTCACCACGAGCGTCATCAGCAGGTGGTCCCACAGCGCCGTGAACAAGGTGGGCGCGTTGAGCGTCTCCTTCTCGGTCGCGTTCAGGCCGCTGGAGAACACCGCGACCAGCGTCACCGCGACGATCACCAGCACCACGATCGGCTGGGCGAACAGCCGGACGCGTTCCGCGCGTTTCGAGCCGGACTCGGTGCTGAAGCCGGTGTCGACGACGGCCGTCATGCCGGCACCTCTTCGTCGTTCGTGTGCTCCTCGCGCAGCTGCTGGATCGTCGCGATCACGGTGTCCAGCTGGATGGTGCCCGCGTACTCGCCGCGCGCGCCGGTGACCGGCACCGACCCGCCCTCGGCGAGCATCGCCTCGAGCGCGTCCTGCAGGGTCGACTGCAGGCTGACGAGGTCGCGCAGCGGCTTGCCGAGGTTGGCCAGGGAAGTCGCCGTGGTGAGCTCGCGCGCGTGCACCCACCGCGTCGGACGGCGGCGCGCGTCCAGCACGAGCGCGAAGTGCCGGCGCGACTTGTCGAGCTTCTCCCGCACCGAGGCGGGCGACTCGTCGACGGTCACGGTGAGCGCGTCCTGCTGGAGTTCGACGTCCCGGACGCGCAGCAGGGTCAGCTGCTTCAGCGACGCGCCCGCGCCCACGAAGCCCGCGACCGTGTCGTCCGCCGGGTTCGCCAGGATCGCTTCGGGGGTGTCGTACTGCAGGATCGTCGACTGGTTGCCGAGCACCGCGATCTTGTCGCCCAGCTTCACGGCTTCGTCGAAGTCGTGCGTCACGAACACGATCGTCTTCTGCAGCTCGCTCTGCAGCCGCAGCAGTTCGTCCTGCAGGTTGCCCCGGGTGATCGGGTCGACCGCGCCGAACGGCTCGTCCATCAGCAGCACCGGCGGGTCCGCGGCCAGCGCCCGCGCCACGCCGACGCGCTGCTGCTGACCGCCCGACAGCTGGCGGGGGAAGCGGTCGCGGAAGTCGGCCGGGTCCAGCCCGACCAGGTCCATCATCTCCTCGACCCGGTCACTGACCTTCTTCTTGTCCCAGCCGAGCAGGCCGGGCACCACGCCGATGTTCTGCGCGACGGTGAAGTGCGGGAACAGCCCGGCCTGCTGGATGGCGTAGCCGATCCGGCGGCGCAGGGTGTCGACGTCGAGCTTCAGCGCGTCGTCGCCGCCGATGGTGATCCGGCCGGACGTCGGCTCGATCAGCCGGTTGATCATCCGCATCGTCGTGGTCTTGCCGCAGCCGGACGGGCCGACGAAGACCACGATCTTGCCGGCGGGCACGACCATGGAGAAGTCGTCGACCGCCGCTTCGCGCGTGCCGGGGTACCGCTTGGTCACGTGCTCCAGCTCGATCTCGACGCCGGAGACTTCCTCGTTCTCAGCCACGGACACCCCTAGAAATGGTGAAGCGCTTGATCAGGACGTAGACGCCGTCGAGGAGCAGGGCGAGGATGACGACCCCGACCGTGCCGCTGACGGCTTGGTTCAGGGAGTTGGTGCTCCCCGCGTTCGTGAGCCCGGAGAAGACCTCGGCGCCGAAGCCGGGACCCTTCGCGTAGGCGGCGATCACGGCGATGCCCATCAGCATCTGTGTCGCCACCCGCATGCCGGTGAGGATCGCCGGCCAGGCCAGCCGCAGCTCGACCCGGGTGAGCACGCCGAAGCGGCTCATCCCGATGCCGCGGGCGGCGTCGGTGATCGCCGGGTCGACACCGTCGAGCCCGACGATGGTGTTCCGGACGATCGGCAGCAGGCCGTAGAGCACCAGCGCGATCACGGCTGTCGTCGGACCGAGCCCCGAAAGCGGGATCAGCAGGCCCAGCAGGGCGAACGACGGGACCGTCAGGATCGTGCTCGCCAGCGCCGTGGCCACCGCCGAACCGATCGGGCTGCGGTAGACCGCGACCCCGATCAGCACGCCGAGGACCGCGGCGAGGATGGTGCACTGCACCACCATGCTCGTGTGCAAATAGGCCTCAAGCCACAGCTTGCTCGCCCGGTCGGAGATGTAGTCGAAGAGGTTCATCCGTGTCCGCTCTCCCGCCCTTCGCGCCGGCCTTCACCCGAATGGGCTAGTTCCTGACCGACGGCTCAGTACCCACGGCAAGACCGGTCCAAACCCCGGTCATCGGCCCACCGTGGCCTACCGGCCGGAGATCGGCAACAAATCACCTGAACCGGAGCGCAATCCGGGACGTGAACTCGATGTGTGCTCACTTCACGGGATCACACGCTCACGGCGAAGCAGGTCCCTTAGGCTGCTCCTCATGAGCGATCCGGCCCGGCGTCCCGCCGTGTTGGGCGCTACCCGTGGCGTGTTGCTCGCCGTGAGCGCCGGCGCACTTTCCGTCACCGCGCACCGGCTCGCCGACGGCGGCCTGCCGGATCCGGCGATGACCACCCTGCTCACCGGCCTGTTCGGCTGGACCGCGGCCGCGCTCGCCCGCAAGGCACGCGGGCCGGTCGCCACGGTCGTCCTGCTGGGTGCCGCCCAGCTGGTGATGCACCTGCTGCTCACCACGCTCGCCGAGCACCACGCGCACGACATGGCCGCGACGCCCGGCACCACCGGGCCCGGCATGGTCTTCGCGCACGCGATCGCGACCGTGCTCACCGCCCTGCTGCTCGCCCGCGCGGACACGATGCTCCTCACGGTGCTGGCCGTGCTGCGCGCGATCCTGCCGCGGCTGCTGACCCCGCTCCCGGTGCCGTCCGCGGCGCCCGCGCTCGTCCCGGCCCGCACGGCCGGTCCGGACCACCTCGTCGGCGTCGACCTGCGCCGGATCCGCGGGCGGCGCGGGCCGCCCGTCCACTCCTGAACCCCAGCTCATCCCCCACACCGGCCGGTCCCCGAACCGAGCCGTCCCGTTCTTGAGTTCATCAGGAGTGAACCCATGTCCCAGCACGTCTTCAAGCGCGCCGGTTTCCTCGCCGCCACCATCGGTGTCGCCGGTCTTCTCGGCACTGGCGTCGCGTCCGCGCACGTCACCGCCAACGTCTACGGCCCGCAGCCCACGAAGGGCGGCTACGCGGCGATCGTCTTCCGCGTGCCGAGCGAGGAGAAGGACCCGCTCACCACCACGAAGGTCGCCGTCGAATTCAAGGCGGACTACGGCATCGGCTCGGTGCGGACCAAGCCGCTCCCCGGCTGGACCGCCGAGGTGACGAAGTCGAAGCTGCCCGCGCCGATCACCAAGGACAACGGCACCCAGATCACCGAGGCCGTCACCGCGGTCACCTGGACCGCGCAGCCGGGCAGCGAGCTCAAGGCCACCGACTACCAGGAGTTCTCGGTCTCCTTCGGCCCGCTGCCGACCAACGTGGACGAAGTGGAGTTCCCGGCGCACCAGACCTACAGCGACGGCAAGGTCGTCGACTGGAACCAGCCGACCCCGGCGAACGGCGAGGAGCCGGAGCACCCGGCGCCGGCCGTCAAGCTGGCCGCCAAGGCCACGGGCGACGGCGACCACGCCGCAATGGCCCCGGGCACGGCGGCCACGACCGGGGAGCACACTGAGGCCGCGGCGGCGACGTCGGACAACACGGCCCGCTGGCTCGGCGGAGCCGGCCTGCTCGTCGGCGCCATCGGCCTCGGCGTCGGAGCCGGTGCGACCATCCGGGCCCGCAAGGCCACGGTCAAGTCGGGAGGCAACAGCTAGATGCGCGGTGTGCCTATCGTTACCAATCCGACCGGCAGTCACGGCGGAAACCCTCGCCTGGCGCGGATCGGCCGCGGACCGTGTCCGCCTGCTTTCGGCCGGATTGGTAAGGCGCTCGTCGCGCTGGCGTTGACCGCGGTGGCCGTGCTCGGCACGGCCACCCCGGCGCTGGCGCACAACGTGCTGATCTCCTCGGACCCGGCGAACGGCTCGTCCGTCGCCGCCGGCCCGCCGAAGATCAGCCTGACCTTCGACCAGTACGTGCAGGGCGCCGACGTCAACCAGATCGCGGTGACCGGACCCGGCGGCGGCCAGTGGGCCGAGGGCCCGATCGGCGTGGTGAACAACGTCATCACCGCGCCCCTACGGCCGCTCGGGCCGGCCGGGAAGTACACCGTCGGCTACCGGGTGCTGTCCGCGGACGGCCACCCGGTGACCGGCGAGCTCGCCTTCACCCTGACGACCGCCGGCACCGGCATCCCGGCAACCGTCGACGCGGCGAGGTCGCCGGGTGGCTCCTCGTCGGCGGCGCCGCAGTCGCCGTCGACCGGGGTGCCGATCTGGGTCTGGATCGCCGGTGCGGTCGTGCTGCTGGCGATCGGGCTGACCGTGGCCCTGCGGTCCGGCCGGTCGGTGGAAGAGAAGAACTGATGACCCAGGCCGAGGCCACCACGAAGGTCCGCTATTCGACGCTGCTCTGCGTCGTGACGGCGGCCCTGCTCGGCGCCCTGATCGGCGTCGCGCTCATGTCCACCGCCCCGGTTCCCGGTGTGGTGGAACCCAGCGCGGTGGTCTCGGCCGGCATCCCGGTCGTCCGGGTCCTGCTCGACCTCGCCGCGGTCACCACGATCGGGCTCGCGCTGCTCTCGGTCCTCGTCGGCTACGACCGGCCGAAGCTCACCGAGCCGATCATGCGGCTGGCGCGCCCGGCCGGCGTCGCGGCGGCGCTCGTCTGGGCCACGGCCGCGGTCGTCGCGCTGATCCTGCAGACCGCGGAGTACAAGCCGGGTTCGTCGACGCTCTCGCCCTCCGACATCGGCCGGTACATCGCCGACGTCGGCGCCGGGAAGGCGCTCGTCATCGTCGCGGTGCTCGCGCTCGTCCACGCCGGGATCGGCGCACTGGCGCTGCGCTTCGGGGAGAAGGTGCCCGCCGAGGTCCGCGTCGGGCTCGGCCTGTTCGCGCTGCTGCCGCTGCCGGTCACCGGGCACGCGTCGAACTGGAGCTACCACGACTACACGATGATCTCGATGGAGCTGCACGTGATGAGCGCCGTCGCCTGGACCGGCGGCCTCGGCGCGATGACCGTGCTCCTGGTGGCGAACCGGACGCTGCTGGCGCACGCGCTGCCCCGGTTCTCGAAGCTCGCGACGCTCTGCCTGGTCATCTCCGCCGCCACCGGGCTGTTCAACGGCCTGGTCGAGATCTCGCTCAACCCGACCATCGGGTTCTGGGCCGCGATCTTCACGACGCCGTACGGGCGGCTGCTCGTCCTCAAGCTGGTGTGCACCGGCGTCATCGCGGTGCTCGGGGCCCACGTCCGCTGGCGCCTGATGCCCCGGATCGTCCGCCACGACCGCACGGCGCTCGCCGCGTGGGCGACGCTCGAGCTGACCGTGATGGGACTCGCCTTCGGGTTCGCCGTCGTGCTGACGCGGGCGCCCGTCGTCGCCTCCTGACCTCGTCACCGCAGGTAGGAGCCAGTGTGACGTCACGGCGAGTAGCTGCAACTTGCGCATTGGGATGACCGGTGACCCATTGGGGTTGACCGGTCGGGCAGAACTTTCTACCCAGAGCGGGCCGCCTTTTGGATGCGACGAACGGTCATTTGCCGTCGTCGAATGCACGTGCAGACTGTGGTGTCGATCACACCAAGTGACAGATGAGGGTCATCGGTAACGCGTCCACCGCGTGTCGGTCCGCGCGTTCCGGAAGTCGTCCAGGCGCCGGTACAGCTCCGGCCGGACCTGCGGCCGGCTGCGCAGGATCGGCAGCACGCTGGTCGTCAGCTTCAGCTCGCGGATGCCCCGGAGGACGGTGAAGCCGGGCCAGGACGTGACGTCGAAGCCGTACGCCGCGGCGAACGTCCGGTAGCGCACCGGCGGGTCGCCGAACCGCTCGCGGCCGACCGCCAGCGGCGTCAGGTCCCATTCCGGCGGCCCGACGCAGGAGGAATCGAAGTCGCAGAGCACCGGGCCGTCCGGACCGGGGATGACGTTGCCGGGGTACGCGTCGCCGTGGACCAGCCCTCTGGGCAGCGGAAACTCCAGCTCGGCGAGCCCGGCTTCGAGCTCGGCGCAGCGGTCGAGCAGGAACTCCCGGTCGGCGTCGCTGAGCTCTTCGGCGTCGGACACCCGGGCCCGCACCGCGGCGAACGGCGCCCACTCGGCGAGGCCGGGCGGCGCGGGCAGCGCGTGCACCTGGCGCAGCAGCCGGGCCAGGTCGACGGACGTCGCGGCCCGGCCGATGCTCGGCACCTGGTGCCACACGGTCACCAGGTGCCCGCCGACCTCCAGGGGCTGCTCGACGTCGGCGAGCAGCCGGATCGCCGGGACGCCGTGGTGTTCGAAGTGCCGGGCCACGCGGACGACCGTGCCGACCCGGTGCCGCAGCTGCGTCGAGCCGACGATCCGGACCACGAACGGGGCCGTGACCAGGGCGTACACCGCGTTGTTGGTGAACCGCAGCAGCCGCGCGCCCGCCGGGTCGAGGTCCAGCAGCGCGCAGGTCTCGGCCAGCACGCCACGCAGCTTCCCGGAGGTGAACCGGCCGTCCAAAACCGCGCCGGCGCCTTCGGCGTTATGCAGCGTAGAAAGCGTGGAGGCGGTCGGCGAGGTCACGGGCGTCGGCGTTGTTGCGGCGGCGCTCGGCCTCTTCCTGCAGGGGCCGCATCCGGTCCTTGACCCGCTCGGACTTGATGCCCTCGGCGCAGTCGATGGCCTTGCCGCCGACCTTGGCGCCGTGGTCGAGGTCGCCGTCCAGCAGGTGGTTGGTGGCGAGCGCGCTCAGCATGAACGTCTTGGAGCGGGCCATTTCGTCGTCGTAGGTCTCGACGGCCTTGGTCAGCGCCGGGATCGCGTACTTGGTGTGCTCGGCGTTCTTCTGCGCGAGGACCGTGTGGACGGTGCCGACCATGGCGTAGACGTCGGTCTCGGTGAAGAACTTGACCCACGACTCGGCTTCGGCCAGGTTGGCGCGCTCGAACTCGTCCTTGCTCCGGCCGAGCAGCTTCACCGCCTGCTCTTCGTTGCCCATCATCGCGTAGGCCCAGGCCTCGTTCGCGCACAGCACGGAGACGGCCAGCTCGGAACCGCTTTCCTGGGCGGCGATCTGGCCCAGCTGGAACAGCTTCAGCGCGTCGTTCGGGGCGTCCTGGTGCAGGTAGACGCGGCCCATCCGGTAGAGCACGTTGGCCACCAGCGGGTGGTTCTCGCCCTGCTTGGCCAGGTCCAGCGCGTTGGCGAAGTGGCCGCGGGCGGAGTCCATCAGCCCGGTGTCGAAGGAGGTCCAGCCGGCCAGCGAGTGGAGGTCGGCGAGCGCCACGTACAGCCGGTTCTTCACCAGGTCGGTGCCGTGCGCCTCGAGCATCTGCTGGCCCCAGGACAGCTGGGCCACGACGGCGTCGCGGCAGAACCCGCCGCCGTACTGGTAGTCGAGTGCCCGCAGCGCCCGCGTCGCGGCTTCGACCTGGCGGACGTCGGTCATGCCGATGCGCCCCGGCGCCGGTGTCCTGGCCGGCCCGGCCGCCCAGGTGCCCGATTCGGGACCGAACACTGCCGCGCCCATCGTGACCTGGGCAGCGTGCGCGAGGAACCTCCGTCGCTTCACGGACTCGTCCTCCTCAGCCTGCTGGCCGTCGGCGGAGCCGACGACGCGTATCGCCGTGGCCTCGTCGTAGGCGAGGCCCATGTACCCACGGGGGACGCCCAGGCCATCGGCGATCCGCGTGAGCACGTCGTAGGCCATGACCTGGCGACCCTTGAGGATCTCCGACACCTCGGACTGGGATTGACCGGTCATCGCGGCGATCTGGCGCTGCGAGACACCGTGCTTGCGCAGGAGCCGGTACACGGCGCTGATCTCGCGAGACGCGAGAGCCGTTCTCATCTCCGGCTGCTCCCACGCGTCAGCGGGAACTGCGTGGCTCTGCCGGGCTTCGGCACTGCCACCGTTACTGGCGTCCATCGCGCCCCCTCCACTGTCCGGTCGGGCGTCTGTAAAACAGCGTAGGCAAACCTGGTGAACCGTGTGAACAGCCGAACTGGTGCCCTGATCGGTCCGGGCGAAGTCCGTTGACCGCTTACCGTGGAACCGAGCCCAGTCACCGCTATGACGCCGGTTCCACCTTCTATCGCACCCGGTTTCACCTCACTGTAGTTGTCAGATCTCCGTCACCGGCCGCACACCGGTAGCGATCACGGAGAGCTACGAAAATCGCAGCGTTGCGCAAGTGCGATGTTGCAGAAGGCATCTTCGGAGACTTTCGACAGAGCGGAGAAGGGCGTGGAGTTCGTGGACTCGTTCGCAGGGGGACATGCCGGCACGGCCACCCGCGCCGTGCGGCCGGCGACGGTCCCTCCCGTCTCCGCCGTCCGCCCCGTCACCCCCGCCGCCGCGGTCGACCCCCGCACCGCGAGCGTCCGCCACTACGAGGGCGGTCAGCTCGTGTGGCGGGTGCAGTGCGGCGACCTCATCAGCCGCGAGCGGGCGGTGACGGTGTTCGTCGAGGACAACCAGGTGGTACTGGTCTCGCCTCCCGGTGAGACCGCGCGGTTGACGTCCGGCCAGCTCGGACAGCTGCGCGCCGCGCTCAACGAAGCCGCCAAGATGGCGGAAAGGTAACGGTGAGCTGACATGGATCAGGTACTCGGGCAGGTCCTCCGCAATGCGGTCTGGGAGCGCCTCGACATGCTGACCGACCTGGCGAACCGCGCCGACGCCCAGTCGCTCGTCTCGGTCGCGCGCTCCGAACTGCCCCGGTTGACCGAGGCGTGGCGCGCGATGCTGAAGATGCACGAGCCCGACGAGCGCGGCGACTGCCCGACCTGCTCGACCCGGTGGCACCGCTGCAAGGCGCCGTGCTCGGTCTGGCAGGTCGCGCACGAACACTTGGTAGCCGGCGGCCTGGCCCCGCAGCAGCAGTCGGCCGACAGCCGGCTCCAGGGCCGCCGCAAGAGCCCGGTCACGGCGCACCCCGCACCGCCCACCGCGGCCGAGACCACCGGTCGCCACGCGCTGGTGAACCCGCGCCGAGCGGTCACGGCCTGACCCCCTGACCGGCGAGCCACGGCCGGCCGATCGCCCCATCGGACCCGTGTCGGCACTCGCCTCGGCCGAGGACTGTTTCGCCCGCACCCCCGAGCAGCGCGAACCGGTCCTCGGCCACCACCCGGTCCCCACCGCGATTAATCGAAAAAAATACGCGTTAGACCTAGCCCAGGCGGTAATCCCCCGCTAGATTGATCATCGAAGACGGCGTTTGGACCATGGGTCTGGTCCGGCCGTCCCCCGCCTCCGAGCGGCCCCCGAATTCCGCGGGCCGGTGCCGTTGCACTCCCCTCCCCCGACCGGCACCGGCCCGCGGTTCCATACCCTGAAACGCCGTGAAGGCCACGCCCAGAGGTTCTGGGCGTGGCCTTCACGGCGTTGGCGCTTAGCGGACCGCCTTCACCCGCAGCACGAGCACCGCGGCCACGAGCGTCGCGACCGCCGAAGCCGCGAAGAGTCCCGAGTAGCCGCCGAGGTAGGCGAGCACCAGCGGCGTCACCAGCGGGGCCAGCACCTGCGGCAGCGAGTTCGCGATGTTGATGACGCCGAGGTCCTTCGCGCGGTCCTGCGCCGTCGGGAGCACCTGCGTCAGCATCGCCAGCGCGACCGCCATGTATGCCCCGAACCCGACGCCGAGCAGCGGGGACGCGACGAGCGCGACCGTCCAGCTCTGCCAGACGACCAGGAGCAAAGCGGCCAAGGCCATCACGCCGGAGGCCATCAGGACGTACGGCTTGCGCCGTCCGGACTTGTCGGAGAAGTGCCCCGCGAGCACCGCGCCGGCCACGAGAGCGACCCCGTAGAGCGCCATCATGATGATCAGCCCGGTGGCCGGATCGGGGTAGTGCACCGCGTCCTGGAGGAAGAACAGCAGGTACAGGGTCCCGAACGCGTTACCGAGGTTGATCATGAAGTGGCAGGACCACGCCCACGCGAAGTCGGGGAACCGCCGCGGTGAGACCCAGAGGTTCCGAAGCACCTCACCGGCTTTGGCCGACGGCCGGAACGCCACCGGCAGGTGCGCGTCCGGCGTGCGGAGGACGAAGAACGCGGCTCCGGCCACGACGATCCCGGCGCAGACCGCGTAGGCCGGCGCCAATCCGGCGAATCCGGCCACGAGGACGACCACGATCGCGCCCAGCACGGTGCCGAGCATCTGCGCGATGCCGACGAGGCCGCCGACCTGCGCACGCTGCCCGACCGGCACCCGGTCGGCGATGGCGGACATCAGCGTCGCGAGCATCCCGTTGAGCCCGGCCTGCACCAGGCACCAGCCGGTGACCAGCAGCGCCACGTTCGGCGCGAACGCCAGCACCAGCAGCCCGACGGCGGCGACCGCCGCGCCGACCACCGTCCACGGGTGACGGCGGCCGAACCGCGAGCACGTCCGATCCGACAGCAACCCGACCGCGGGGTTGACGACCAGCGCGACGACCGCGCCGACGCCCATCACCAGGCCGAGCACGAACTCCTTGTTCACCTTGTCGAGCAGCTCGGCCTGCTGCGGCAGCAGCACCTGGATCGGCGCGTAGACGCCCAGCCACAGCGCGATGTTCGCGAAGAACAGCAGGCTCATCCAGCCGGGCCGCACCCGCACGACGGGCTCGGCGAGCGCTTCCGGCACGCCGGTGGTGGCTTCGGTCGTCTCACTCATGGCGCACCAGCTTCCGGTACCAGTGGAACGAGTCCTTCGGCGTCCGCCGCAGGGTCTCGTAGTCGACGTGCACCAGGCCGAAGCGCGGCGCGTAACCCTTGGACCACTCGAAATTGTCCATCAGGGACCAGCAGAAGTAGCCACGGACGTCGACACCGGCGTCCATCGCCTCGCGCAGCGCGACGAGGTGACTGTGCAGGAAGTCGATGCGTTCGGGGTCGTGCACACCGCCGTCTTCGGCGACTTCGTCGGCGAAGCTGCAGCCGTTTTCGGTGATCTGGATCGGGGGCAGCTTGTCCTGGTAGCGGTGGTGGAAGTCCAGCAGCAGCTCGCGGAGGGCGTGCGGGACGATCGGCGAGTCGTTGGTCGTCATCGGGTAGCCCTCGATGTCGCGCAGCTCGAAGGGCAGCGGGTTGCCCGGCCCGGGCATCGCGACCCCCTGCGGCTCGTAGTAGTTGACGCCGTAGAAGTCGAGCGGCTGCGCGATGGTGGGCAGGTCGTCGGCGAACCCGGCGGGGAGGTGCGGGTGGAGCTGCTCGGGGTAGCTGCCGAGCAGCATGGGGTCGGCGTAGAGCCGGTTGAGCAGCGCGTCGAGGTATTCCGCCGCGTCCTGGGCGTCGTCGTCCGCAGGCCAGATGGGCGAGTGGTTGTTGGCCGTGCCGATGTTCGTGGCGCCGGCCGCGCGGAGGGCTTGGACGGCGAGCCCGTGCGCGAGGTTCTGGTGGTGCGCGGTCGGGATGGCGTCGAGGAGCAGCACCTTGCCGGGCGCGTACTCCCCGATGCCGTACCCGAAGATGGACATGACCATCGGCTCGTTGAGCGGAATCCACAACTTCACCCGATCGGCGAAGCGGTCTCCGAGGATCTGGGCGTACTCGGCGAAGCGCTCAGCGGTCGCCCGGGAGAGCCAGCCGCCCTCGTCTTCGATGGCTTGGGGGGTGTCCCAGTGGTAGAGCGTGACGGCGGGCGCGATGCCCGCCTCGCAGACGGCGTCGATCAGCTTGTCGTAGAAGCCGAGACCTTCGGGGTTGGGCGCGCCCTTGCCGCCGGGCTGGATGCGGGGCCAGGCGATGGACATCCGGTAGGCGCCGACGCCGAGTTCCGCCATCAGCGCGATGTCTTCGGGGTAGCGGTGGTAGTGGTCGGCGGCTACGTTGGCTTGTTCACCGCGGGCGATCTTGCCCTCGGTCGCGGTGAACGTGTCCCAGATGGACGGTCCGCGCCCACCTTCGCTGGTGGCACCTTCGATCTGGAACGCCGATGTCGAAACACCCCAGAGGAAGTCGGGCGGGAAGATCGGGTTCTGCACCGGCTGCTGACCCCTTCGTCAGGGCACCCATAAGGGTGAACATGAAAAGTTCTCATATACTAGGTCTTCCCTCGTCCGTGGGGAAGCCCGTCGGCACGATAAAGTCCCAGATCAGACGAGGAGGAGTGCCGTGTCCGACATCCAGGCCGCGAAGGTGCCGGCAGAAGCCACCCCCTTACGCCGTCAACCGGTCCAGCAGCGAAGCGCCAAGCGGGTCGAGCAGATGCTCGACGCGAGCGCGGCGTTGATCGACGAGCTCGGTTACGACGCGCTGACGACGACGTTGATCGCCAAACGAGCCGGCGTCGCGGTCGGTTCGCTTTACCAGTTCTTCCCGGACAAGCGCGCGGTCGTCCAAGCGCTCACCGCGCGGAATTTGGATCGCTTCGTGGGCGCCGTGAACGAGCGGCTGAAGCAGCTGGGGCCGGAGCACTGGTGGGACGTCGTGGACTCGATCCTCGACATCTACCTCGAGATGCACCGGACGGTCCCGGGATTTTCGAAGGTCCACTTCGGCGACATCATCGACCGCCAACTGCTCGACGAGACGCGCGACAACAACGCGGTGCTCGTGGATTCGCTGACCGAGGTGGTCGCGACCCAGGTGGACCGGCCGGTCGAGGACCTGCGGTTCGCGATCGGGATCGCGAACGAGGTGGCGGATGCGCTGCTGAAGCTGGCGTTCCGGAAGGAGCCCAGCGGGGACGAAAAGATCGTCGCCGAGGCCAAGTACGTGGTGAAGGGATACCTGGCGGCTCGGTTCGGGGAGCGGTCGTAGCTGTCCACAGAAGTTGTCCACAGGTATGCACAGCTGTGGACAACGTGGTGGTTTCGGGGTGGGTTGTCGGTGGGGGCCGATAGACTGGAAGTGGGGGTTCCCCCAGGGAGGGTGGGGTCCGGCCTTCGGCTCGGTGCAGGGCGGGCACGGCTCTCGGTGACCAGGTGATCGGCGGGGCTCAGCGGTTGCACCGACCCGAACGAGACCGCACCCACGGCAATTGCGGTGGGCGGCAAATCCCTGCGCGGCACCTTCGCCCGCAGCGGAGCGCACCTGCTCACGGCGATCACCCACGAGAGGGCAACAGTGCCCAGTCCCGGTCGGCAGCAGCGAAATGCCGGAGCCTGCCAAGGAGAGTGGACCCGCGTGCGAGCTGACTTCCGCGCCGGCGCCACCGGCCGGCCCGGGAAGATCCCGGGGGACATCTACGAGGACTCCACCCCGTGCTGTGCACCTGTGTCGACGATGGTGACGAAGTCGGGGGCATCTCGCTGAATGACGCCAGTTACCCCCGGGCGTGCTCGCTCAGCGGGTGCGCGGTCACCAAGATCTCGCTCGACGACGTGATCGCCGCACGCGCCGACTGGGTCGCCTACCTCGAGCGCCGCAAAGCGGAATTCGGCGGCTGAGCTCGGCTCAGCCGAAGTTCTGGTGCTCTCCCCGGTACGTCGGGACCGTTCGCTCCACCCGGTCGCCGAGCACCAGGTGGTAGTGGGTGAACCGCTCGGCCAGCTCGCCCGCCTTGGCGTGGCGCAACCACACCCGGTCGCCGAGCTTCAGGGTTCGGGCGGCTCGGCCCGTCACCGGTGTCTGGACCTCGCCCGCTCCCTCGAAGCCGAGGAACTTCAAGCCCCTCGGCAAGTACGGCTTCGGCTGGCGAGAAGGGCCTGTCGGGCCCGAAGCGATGTAGCCGCCGGAGAAGAGCGTCGCGATGTTGCGGGTGGGGCGGCGGACCACCGGCAGCGCGAACAGCGCCGCCGGGCGGGGCTTGAAGCGGGAGTAACCGTCGAAGAGCGTGGGGCCGATCAAGCCCGAGCCCGCCGCTATTTCCGTGACCACCGCGTCGGCGCCCGTCGACTCGAGGCTGCCCGTTCCGCCTCCGTTGACGAACTCCAGGGGTGTCACCGCCTGGACCGCTCGGACCGCTTCGCCGCGGCGGCGGGCCAGCTCGGCCGCCGACCGGCGTTGCATCCAGCCCACCACTGCCCGGTTCAGGCGGTGGCCGGCCGCGTCGCCGAGACCCGCGATCTGGCCTTCGTACGCCATCACCCCCACCAGGCGGAAGCCCGGGCGGGCGGCGATCTGGCGGGCGAACGTCGAGGCCTGCTTCGGGGTGAACACCGGCGAACGCCGCGTGCCGACGTGGATGCCCGGGAACGGGCGCCAGGACGCGTCCAGTTCCAGGCACACCCGGATCTCCGGGTGGCCGTGGCCGAGAGCCGCGTCCACCAGATCCAGGTGCTCGGGGGAATCCACCATGATCGCGATCGCCGCGCGGGCGCGCTCGGACGTGGCCAGGCGGCGCAGGGCTTCGTGGTCCGCCGTCGGGTACGCGACGACGATGTCATCGGTCGTGCCCTGCTCGATGTGCCAGACCGCTTCCGCCAGCGAGTAGCACATCAGGCCCTCGAAGCCCGGCATCGTCAGCGCCCGCTCCAGCAGCGCGCGGCAGCGGACCGACTTGCTGACGACGCGGATCGGCTTGCCGGCCGCGCGGCGGCGGAGGTCGGCCGCGTTCGCGTCGAACGCCGCCAAGTCGACCACGGCCAAGGGCGGATCGAGGTCCTTGGTCGCCAAGTCGTACACCGTCGCACTGGTCACGAGGTCTAAAGTACGACAACAATGCTTGAAACGCGAATACTATTCACTTACTGTTTCGGGCACTCCTGAATGAAAGGGTGCACGCGCATGACCCGGTGGACCAACTGGGCGGGCACGGCTTCCGCCTCGCCGCAACACGTTCACCAGCCGCGCGACACGGCGGAGATCGCGGCGACGGTCGCGAGCATCGCCGCGGCCGGCCGCACCGTGCGCCCCTGGGGCAGCGGGCACTCCTTCACCGCCATCGCCGCCGCCGACTCCGATGCGCTCGACCTGCGCCACTGGACCGGCATCGAACGGGTGGACGTGACGACCGGGCACGTCACCGTCCGCTCCGGCACCACGCTCCGGGAGCTCAACGCCGCCCTCGACGCGCTCGGGCTGGCCATGACCAACCTCGGTGACATCGACGCGCAGACCATCGCCGGCGCGATTTCCACCGGCACCCACGGCACCGGCGCGAAGATCGGCGGCCTCGCCACCCAGATCGTCGCGCTCGAGCTCGTCCTCGCGGACGGCTCGGTAGTCACCTGCTCGGCCGGGGAAAGGCCCGACCTCTTCGCCGCCGCCCGCGTCGGGCTCGGCGCGCTCGGCGTGATCACCACGGTGACGCTCGAGTGCGAACCGTCGTTCGTGCTGCGCGCGCAGGAACGACCGGAGCCGCTGGAGCAGGTTCTCGAGGGCTTCCACGACTTCGCCGACGAAAACGAGCACTTCGAGTTCTACTGGTTCCCCTACGGCAAGAACGCCCTGGTCAAGCGCAACAACCGGACCGAGACGCCGCAGCCGCTCAGCAAGGTCCGCGAGTTCGTCGACTACCGGATCATGGAGAACGTCGCCTTCGGCGGGCTGTGCCGGACGGGGCGGCTGATGCCGAAGCTCGTGCCGTCGCTCGGCAGCTTCGCCTCCAACGTCCTGAGCGCGCGCGACTACAGCGACCTCTCGCACCGCGTCTTCGTCACCGCGCGCAACGTCCGTTTCACCGAAACGGAATACGCTGTTCCACGTGAATCAGTGCTCGACGTGCTCGCCGAACTACGCGCCGTGGTGCCGACGCTGAAGGACCCGGTGATGTTCCCGGTCGAGGTGCGGGTCGCCGCCGCCGACGACATCTGGCTGTCGACCGCGCAGGGCCGCGACTCCGCCTACATCGCCATCCACCAGTTCACCGGCATGCCCTACCGCGAGTACTTCAGCGCGTTCGAGAAGATCGCCGGCGCCGTCGGCGGCCGCCCGCACTGGGGCAAGATGCACGACCTCGACGCCGGCGTCCTCCGCACGCGCTACCCGCACTTCGACGACTTCCTGCGCGTGCGCAAGGAAACCGACCCGGGCGGCCTCTTCACCAACACCTATCTCGACCGGGTGCTGGGCCCGGCTTAGAAGAGCGCGGACACCGATTCGCCGTTGTGGATGCGGCGGATCGCCTCGGCCATCGCCGGTGCGATCGAGAGGATCTTCAGCTTCTCGGTGCGTTCCTCCTCCGGCACCGGCACCGTGTTCGTGCAGACGATCTCCAGCACCTCCGGCCGGCTGCCGATGCGCTCGATGGCCTTGGCCGCGAACAGCCCGTGCGTGCAGGCGACGCGGATCGAGCGCGGCTCCAGCTCGGCCAGCCTGTCCAGCAGTTCGAGCACCGTGCTGCCCTTGGCGATCTCGTCGTCGAGCACGATCACGTCCCGGCCGGCGACCTCGCCGATCACCGAAGTGATCTGGACGCGGTCGTCGGGGAAGCGTTCCTTCGCCCCGGCCGCGACCTGGACGCCGAGGAGCCGCGCGAAGTGCGACGCCTCCTTCGCGTTGCCCAGGTCGGGTGAGACGACGGTGGCACGCGAAAGGTCGTACTGGCGGAAGTGCTTGGCCAGCTCCTGCAGCGCGTGCAGGTGATCCACCGGGACGCTGAAGAAGCCGTGGACCTGCGGTGAGTGCAGGGTCATCGCGAGCACGCGGCTCGCCCCCGCGGTCACCAGCAGGTCGGCGACCAGCCGGCCGCCGATGGAGATGCGTGGCGCGTCCTTCTTGTCCGAGCGCGCGTACGAGTAGTGCGGCATCACGGCGGTGATGCGGGACGCCGAGGCGCCACGGGCCGCGTCGAGCATCAGCAGCAGCTCGACGAGGTGCTCCTGCACCGGCTTCACCAGCGGCTGGATGATGAAGACGTCCCGCTCGCGGCAGTTCGCCTGCAGCTGCACCTCGAGGCAGTCGTTGGCGAACCGCTGGATCTCGACCGGCCGCAGCGGCACGCCGAGGTTGCTGCAGATCTCTTCGGCCAGCTCGGGGTGCGCGCTGCCGCTGAAGACGGCGATTTCTCTCGATGCCTGGGTGATCACAGCGCGGAGATCGCCTCGTCGATGGGGGTCTCGCCCGAGATCAGCGTCAGGGTGCGGTGCACCGAAGCGGGCGCGTCGAGCAGGCCGGCGAGCACCGCGGCGACGTCGTCGCGCGGGATCGGGCCGCGTCCGGTGTTCTCGGCCAGCAGGACCAGGCCGGTGCCGGGGTCGTTGGTCAGCTGACCCGGCCGGAGGATCGTCCAGTCGAGGTCGCGGGCCTTGAGGTCGTCCTCCGCCGCGCGCTTGGCACGCAGGTAGTGCCGGAATTCCTCGGTGACGTCGGGGTTCTCCGGGTTGTCGGCCCCGATCGAGCCCACCTGAACGTGCCGGCGAACCCCGGCCCGCTCGGCCGCTTCGGCGAACAGCGCCGCGGCGCCACGGTCCACAGTGTCCTTGCGGGCGGTGCCGCTGCCCGGCCCGGCGCCGGCCGAAAACACCGCGGCGTCGGCACCCTTCAGGACCTCGGCGACGGCGTCCGCATCGGAGTTCTCCAGGTCCAGGACGACGCCCTGGGCGCCGACGGCCTCGAGGTCCGCCGCGTGGGCCGGGTTCCGGATGATGCCGATCGCTTCGTCACCGCGAGCGGCGAGCAGCCGCTCGAGCCGCAGCGCGATCTGACCGTGTCCACCTGCAATGACGACTCGCATGAGCCGACCCTATAGGCGTTCGAGCGGGCCTGTCAGTCGAGGGAAGCGGGGACCTCGGCGGTGCGGAGCAGGTGGTCGTAAACCAGCTCGTTGACCAGGCGGGAGACCGGGTCCTCGGCCAGCACGACGCGCTCGGTGCGGCCCTCGAGGTCGAGATCGACGACCGCGTTCGGGTCGGCGGTCACGACGGCGAGCCCGTACGCGCGGGCGCGCGGCAGGCAGTTGCCGACGTAGTCCTCGGTCAGCACGACCGGGGACGGGAGGACCATCGCGGCCTCGCCGTAGCGGGCGAACGGAACCGCGGAGGCCATCGCGGTGCGCCAGTGGCGCGCGACGGCCAGGACGCCGACGATCTCGGCGGCCGGGGCGGGGGCGGTTCCGGCCAGCTCCGGCCAGGTCCAGGTGTCGACGGTGGCGCGGTCGGCCACCGGGCCGGCACCCATCGCGATGCGTTCGGCGTGCACGTCGGTGCGGAGCTTGGCGACCACGCAGACCTTGCGGCCCAGGATCGTGGTCTCGGGGAGGACGACGCCGTTCCAGCCCAGCTGGGCGGCGGCAGCGCGGGCGAGCTCGTCGACGCTCGCGGGGAGCTCGATCGGCGGCACCACGCGGCTCGGCATCGACCGGCTGCGCTTCGCGCCACCGGCGACCGTCGAGCGCTCGGTGTTCTGAGGTGTAGCCGCCACGAGTCCGCCTCCTTCTAACCCTGCACCGCTTCGTGACCGGGGGAAACCGGCACCTCACTTGTCTAACAGCGCGGCGGCGCGGCGTCGCCGGGTAGTGCGAGTGGCTGCGATCGGCGGCGGCCAGCGGTCGATGACCGGTCGGTAGGCGGTCATCGGACTTCGGTCGAACGGTGCGGCCAACCGAGTGATCGCGGGGTGAGTGGCATTACGGTCCGGCTACGGGCGATTACCCGGGGCAGGACCGGCCAAACCCGGTCCGGCTAGCCCATCCGGCGCAACCGCGGCAAAATCCACAGTGGACGCGGCCCGCTGAGCTGGGGTTGTCCGCCGTCACCCACCCGGCGGTGACTTGCACCGCAGCGGTCCCGCGCGCCCGGGACTAAAGTTACCCACCAGTCACTTAGCCCCCGCCGTGGAGGACCGATGCGCTCCCCGAAGGACTTCTTCGCCCCGCTCGCCCTGGGCGCGCCCGCGCCCGTGCGGGAGATCCCGGTGACGCCGTCCCGGATGATCCACTTCTTCGACCCGGGCAACGAGAAGATGGCGGCGAAGGTGCCGGACATCGCGAAGAAGGTCGACGTCCTGCTCGGGAACCTCGAGGACGCCGTCCGCGCCGACCGCAAGGAGGCCGCGCGCGCCGGCCTGGTCGCGATCGCCAAGGCGAACGACTTCGGGAAGACGCAGCTGTGGACGCGGGTCAACAGCCTGGACTCGCCGTGGGTGCTCGACGACCTGACCACGCTGGTCACCGAGATCGGCGACAAGCTCGACGTCATCATGGTGCCGAAGGTCGAGGGTGCGCAGGACATCCACTACGTCGACCGGCTTCTGGCCCAGCTCGAGGCGCGCGCCGGGCTGACGAAGCCGCTGCTGGTGCACGCCATCCTCGAGACGGCGAGCGGCGTGGCCAACGTGGAGGAGATCGCCGGCGCGAGCCCACGCATGCAGGGCATCTCGCTCGGCCCGGCCGACCTGGCCGCGAGTCGTCGCATGAAGACGACCCGGGTGGGCGGCGGGCACCCCGGCTACCTGGTGCGCACCGACCCCACCGGCGACGACTTGACCGAAGGCCGGACGACCTACCAGCAGGACCTGTGGCACTACACGGTGGCGCGGATGGTCGACGCGTGCGCGATGCACGGGATCCTGCCGTACTACGGGCCGTTCGGGGACATCCGCGACGTCGTCGCGTGCGAGGACCAGTTCCGCAACGCGTTCCTGCTCGGCTGCGTCGGCGCGTGGAGCCTGCACCCGGTGCAGATCGAGATCGCGAAGAAGGTGTTCTCACCGTCGCCGTCCGATGTCGCCTGGGCGCGCCGGGTGATCGCCGAGATGGGTGACGGCACGGGCGCGGTGATGATCGACGGGAAGATGCAGGACGACGCGTCGGTGAAGCAGTGCCGCGTGGTCGCCGAACTGGCCGACGCCCTCGCGGCGGACGACCCCGAACTCGCCGCGGCCTACGAGGCCGCCACCAAGGAGGCCCTCGGATGACCGAGCTGAAGCCGAGACGCTCTGTTCTCTACATGCCCGGCGCGAACGAACGCGCGCTGGAGAAGGCCAAGACGATCCCGGCGGACGCGCTGATCCTCGACCTCGAGGACGCCGTCGCGCCGGACGCCAAGGAAGCCGCGCGGGAACGCGTCTGCGCGGCGGCTTCTTCAGGCGACTACGGCGAGCGCGAGGTGACGATCCGGGTCAACGGCCTCGACACCGAGTGGCACGACGCCGACCTGCGCGCGGCCGCCTCGGCCGGGCCGGCCGCGGTGGTCGTGCCGAAGGTGAACTCCGCCGCCGAGGTGCACAACATCGAGCGCGCGCTGGAGCTGGGCGGGGCGCCGGCCCACACGAAGATCTGGGCGATGGTCGAGACACCGGTCGCGATGCTGCACGCGGAGGAGATCGCGGCGGCGTCGGAGCGGCTGACCGTGCTGGTGATGGGCACGAACGACCTGGCCAAGGAACTGCACGCGGAGTTCGTCCCGGGCCGCGGCCCGCTGCTGGGCGGGCTCTCGCTGTGCCTGCTGGCCGCGCGGGCGACCGGCAAGGTGATCCTCGACGGCGTCTACAACGACGTGAAGGACCTCGAGGGCTTCGAGGCCGAGTGCGAGCAGGGCCGTCAGTACGGCTTCGACGGCAAGACGCTGATCCACCCGGCCCAGGTGGAGCCGTGCAACCGGATCTTCGCTCCCTCCGAAGCGGAGGTCGACCGGTCGCGGCGGATCATCGAGGCTTTCGAGGAAGCGCAGAAGGAAGGCCGCGGCGTGGTGACCGTGGACGGCCGGATGATCGAGAACCTGCACGTCGACAACGCGCGGCGGGTGCTGGCACTGGCCGAGGCCGTCAAGAGCTGAACCCCGGTGGCCGGGCCGGTCGCCCGGCCACCGGTGCGGTTCACTTCGGCAGCGAGTCCGTCCACTCGGCACTGACCTCCGCGCCCTGCGGGCCGGAGGCCCCGTAGATGGCGCCGTCCGCCGTCACGAACATCGACGTGTGGTTGATGCGTGCGGTCGCGGGGTCGACGACCAGGCGGTAGTCCCCGGGCAGCAGGAAACCGCGGCCGCCCGGGACCGGGCCGAGGTCGCGGACGCCGGGGTACGCCGCGATCGAGCGGAAGGCCGCCGCGCGCACGGCCGGCGGTGCGGGCAACGTCGACACCAGCGAGACCATCGACAGCAGCAGCTCCCGCTCCCGGTCCTCCGCGGTCAGCGGGCCCGCACTCGTCCGGGCGCCGCTGTGCGCGATCGCGTTCACGAGCCAGTCCCGCAGCGCCGCCGGGTCGGGGGGCAGGGTCCGGAGCTGCTCGAAGGTCACCTCGGTGGCCGCCAGCCGCAACGAAGACAGCCCCAGCGCGATGACCTTGCCACCGGATTTCGCTCCGCGGAAGAACATGTGGCCGTCAGCGGTGTACCAGTCCTCGTAGGTCAGCTTGTCCGAGGCGGTCTTGACGTGCCAGTACTTGCCGGTGCCCGCCGGCGCGCGCTCGGCCACGGTGGCCGCCGCCAGCAGCACCTGCTGGCCGGTGACGACCGGGGCCACGGCCTGCGGCTGCGGAGCCGGCGCCGGGGTGCCGGGCACGGTCGCCACCACGACGGCGGCCGCGGCCGCCGAGGCGACGAGGCCCGCCCCGAGTGCGTACGGACGAACCCGCCGGCGAGGCGCCGCGAGCATCCGGTTCTGCAGCCGGTGCCGGCTCCGGTCGACGACGTCTTGGGGAACTTCGCGGGGCGCCAGCGCGGCTCGCAGGGTCTGCAGGTCATTCATCGAAAGCCTCCTGGGCGAGAGCGGGGGCGAGTTTCTTGCGGGCGCGCGTCAGCCGGGAGCCGACCGTGCCCGGGGAGATGCCGAGTGCTTCGGCCACTTCGGCGTAGCCGAGGTCGCCGAGCGCGACGAGCAGCAGGACATCGCGTTCCCCGGCGGAAAGCCGGGCCAACGCCGTTCCCAGCCGCGCCACCGTCACCGAAGCGACAACGCGGCTTTCGTGCCCTTCGGCGGCCTCGCGCGGATCGAGCCGCGAGAGCGCCCGGTAGTGGCGGGCCTCCTTGCGGCGGTGCCGCGAGACCAGGTTCGTCGCGATGCCGAACAGCCAGGCCCGCAGGTCACCCCGGGAGGCGTCGAACGTCTTCCGGCGGTCGAAGGCGACGAGGAACGTCTCGGCGGCGACGTCCTCCGCGACCTGGGCACCGAGGCGCCCGGCGACGTACCGGTGGATGTCCGCGAAATAGCGATCGTGCACTTCCGTGAAGTGCTCGCTGTCCAGCACCGGGGCCGCCGTCATGGGGCTGCCTCTGTCATGGGGTTCCTTTCCCGTCGGCGACAGCTTCACCCCCACTTCGCCGAAGGTCCGGAACTTCTTCCCTACCCCACCGGCCAGGGCCGCTGCGGCGGCCGGAGCCCTTCGTACGCCGCCGCGACGCGGAGGACGCCCGAGTCGTCGAAGCGGCGGCCGGCGAGCTGGAGGCCGATCGGCCGGCCGTCGTCGGTGTAACCGCAGTTCAGCGACACCGCGGGCTGGCCGGACATGTTGTACGGCACGGTGAACGCGATGTGCTCGAACGGCCGGGCCGGGTCGTTCGTCGGCGACGCCCACTCGGCCGGCGGCGCCGCGACCGGGCAGACCGGAGACAGCACGACGTCGAACTCCGAGGTCGCCCGCAGGGCCGCCACGCTCATGACGTCGATCTGGGCGAAGCCGCGGTAGACGTCCACTCCGGACACCTCCGCACCGCCCGCCGCCCACTCGGCGATGTACGGCAGGACCTTCGCGCGGCGGTCCGGCGGCAGGGCCGCCAGGTCCGACCAGGCCCGCGTGCGCCAGAAGACGTCGAGGCCGTCGAGCATTTCGCGGGTGAGGAACGGCTCGACCGGCTCGACGACGGCGCCCGCGGCTTCGAAGGCCCGGGCCGCCGCGGTGACGGCGTCGCGGATCGCCGGGTCCACCGGGAGCCCGGGGCCGGACTCGAGCTGCAGGCCGACGCGCAGGCCGTCCACCGGGCGAGCCGGCGCGGACCAGTCGAGCTCCGACGGTGGCAGGCACAGGTGGTCACGCGGGTCCGGGCGCGAGAGCACGCTCATCAGCAACGCCGTGTCGGCGACCGTGCGGGTCATCGGGCCGGCGACGCGGCCGAGGAACGGCGGGTCGACCGGCACCCGGCCGAAGCTCGGCTTCAGCCCGGTCAGGCCGCACCAGCCCGCGGGCAGCCGGATCGAGCCGCCGATGTCGGTGCCGACGTGCAGCGGGCCGTACCCCGCGGCGGCCGCGGCACCGGCGCCCGCGCTGGACCCACCGGGGGTGGCCGAGAGCTGCCACGGGTTGCGGGCCGCGGTGTGGAAGCTAGACAAGCCGGACGTCAGCATCCCGTAGTCCGGCATGGTCGTCTTGGCCAGCAGGACGCCACCGGATTCCCGGACCCGCGCGGCCGCCGGGGCGTCCTCGGCGGCCGGGACCAGCGCGGTCGCCGCCGTGCCCAGCGGCACCGGCGTGCCGCGGGTCGCGATGTTCTCCTTGAGCGTCAGCGGGACGCCGTCGATCGGGCCCAGCGGTTCACCGGACGCCCAGCGTGCTTCGGACGCCTTCGCTTCGTCGCGAGCGCCTGAAGGGTCGTACGCGTACAACGCGTGGAGCTCAGGCTCTCGCGCTTCGATGCGCGCGAGAACGGCTTCGGTCACCTCGACCGGCGAGAGCGTCTTCGCGCGGTACTGCGCGACGAGCTCGACGGCGGTCAGATCAGGCAGCTCGGTCATGAGCGCTCCTCACGAGGCAGGCGGGTCGAAGCGGCCGTCGACGGCGGTCCAGCCACCGTCCACGGCCAGCACGGAGCCCGTCACGAACGACGAAGCATCCGAAGCGAGGTACACGACGGCGCCGGCTAGCTCGTCCGGACGCGCCCAGCGGCCCAGCGCGCCCTTCGCCGCGTACGCGGCATACCACTCGGGGTTCGCCTTGATCTGCGCGGTCAGCGGGGTCTCGACGACGCCGGGCGCGATCGCGTTGACCCGGACACCGGCCGGGCCGAACTCCGCGGCGGCGGTGCGGAACAGCTGGACCAGGCCCGCTTTCGTCGCCGCGTAGGGGCCTTGGCCGGGCTCGACGGTCGTCCCGCGGATCGACGAGAAGCCGATGATGCTCCCCCGCCCGCGCGCGACCATGTCGGCGCCGAAGACGCGGACGACCTCGAACGTCACGCCGAGGTTCAGGGCGATGACGCGGTCGAACTCCTCGCGCGTGTAGTCGAGCAAGCGTTTGCGGACGTTCGTCGCGGCGGTCAGCACGACGATGTCCTGGGGTCCGAGGTCGGACGCGGCCTTGTCCAGAGCACCCGGTTCGAGCAGGTCGAGCTCGTACGCCTCGCCGACGCCGGCCTCACGCGCGGCTTCGAGGTCGCGGTCGGCGCACACGACGTCGGCGCCGTGCGCGGCCAGCGCCCGCGCGGCTTCGCGGCCGATGCCTCCGGCGCCGAGCACGACGGCTCGCCGTCCGTCCAGCCGGAACAGGTTTTCGTAGTTCACGGGCGCAGCACCGCCATCCTGGTCACGGTCAGCTCCTCGACGGCGAACCTCGGTCCCTCACGGCCGATCCCGGAGTCCTTCACCCCGCCGTAGGGCATGGTGTCCGAGCGGAAGCCGGGCACCTCGTTGACCACGACCCCGCCGACCTCCAGCTCGTCCAGTGCGCGAAACGCCGTTTTCAAGGACTTGCTGTAGACGCTGGCGTGGAGGCCGTAGCGGGAGGTGTTGACCGCGGCGAAGGCCTCGTCCACATCGGACACCGTGCGCACGCAGACGACCGGGCCGAAGATCTCCTCGTCCCAGGCTTCGACGCCGTCCGGAACGTCCAGCAGGACGGTCGGGCGCAGCACCGTGCCGTCCACCCCTCCGCCGACCTGGCGGGCGCCGGACTTCTCGATCCACGCGGCGACCCGGTCGGTGGCAGCGGGGTCGATCAGCGCCGACACCCGCGTCTTCTCGTCCCGCGGATCGCCGACGACGACCTCGTCGAGCCGGGCCAGCAGGCGGTCGGTGAACTCCGAAGCCACCGACGCGACGACCAGGACCCGCTGCACCGAGATGCAGGCCTGGCCGGACGCGTAGAACCCGCCGCGCAGCACGGCGTCCGCGGCGGCTTCCAGATCCGCGTCTTCGGCCACCACGAGCGCCGCGTTCGACCCCAGTTCCAGCAGGGTTTTCGTCGGGGCCGCGTCGCGGGCGATCCGGTGGCCGACGGCGGCCGAGCCGGTGAAGGAGACCGCCCCGATCCGGCGGTCGGTCGTCAACGCGGCGCCCACAGCCGCGTCGCCGGTGACCAGCTGGACCATCGCGGCCATGGGCGCGACCGACCGGACCAGGTGCACCAGCCACAGCGTGGCCAGCGGGGTCTGCGGCGCGGGCTTGACGATCACCGGGCAGCCGGCGGCGATCGCGGGCGCGATCTTGTGCGACGCCAGCAGCAGCGGGTAGTTGAAGCCCGCGATGCCGACGACGACGCCGATCGGCTTGCGCTTCCAGAACCCGACCAGGCCGTCGCCCGAGGGCAGGAGGTCCAGCGGCACGGTTTCGCCGTGCAGCCGGGACACCTCTTCGGCGGCGGCTTCCCAGGTGACGATCGTGCGCGCGACCTCGACGCGGCAGTCGACCAGGGGCTTCCCGGTCTCGAGGACGAGGAGGTTCTCGAACTCCTCGCGGCGAGCCCGGATCGCCGCGGCGACGTCGTTGAGCAGGGACCGCCGAACCCGCGAAGGCAGCGAAGCCACTTCGCGCGCGACAGCGACAGCTTCGTCGACAGCGCGAGCAGCCAGCTCAGGGGTACCGACGGGCGCGGTCCCAACGACGCTCCCGTCGTAAGGGAAAACGATTTCTTCGGCATCCACAGTGGACACCCAGCCGTCGCCGATCGGCAGGCCGTCCGGGTACTCAGGCATCGTCACCTCCGCGCAGCCGGGCCAGTTCCGCGCGCAGGTTCGGCGCGGCTTCGAGAAGTTCCCGCGTGTACTCGTGCCGGGGTGCGTCGTAGACCTGCGCCACGTCACCGAGTTCGACGATCTCGCCCCGGCGCATCACCGCGACCCGGTCGCAGACGTGCCGGACGACGCCGAGGTCGTGCGACACGAAGATCAGCGTCAACGCGAACTGCTCCACCAGCGAGCCGAGCAGGTCGAGGATCTGGCCCCGCACGGAGACGTCGAGGGCGCTGACCGGCTCGTCGGCGATCAGCACGCTCGGGTTCGGCGCCAGCGCGCGGGCGATCGAGATCCGCTGCCGCTGGCCGCCGGAGAACTGGTGCGGGTAGCGCTGGGCGGCGTCGGCGGGCAGGCCGACGGCGGCCAGCAGTTCGGCCACGCGGTCGGGTTCCCGGCGGCCCATCGGCTCGGAAACGATGTCGCGCACGCGCATCCGCGGGTCGAGCGAGCCCATCGGGTCCTGGAAGACGATCTGGAGTTCCGACCGCAGGAAGCCCAGCTTGCGTTCCGGCAGGTCGTCGATGCGCCTGCCCTGGAACGAGACCGTGCCGGCGGTCGGCTTGTCGAGCGCCGCCAGCAGCCGGACCAGCGTGGACTTGCCGGAACCGGACTCCCCCACGATGCCGAACCGCTGCCCCGCCTCCACGGCGAAGCTGACACCGCGCAGCGCGTGGACGTCCCGCCGGGCGTAGCGGCGCTCGAGGTCGCGGACTTCGATGATGGTCATCGCCGGGCCTCCAGATCCGAGGCGTCCAGCAGCTTCCGCGTGTACTCGTGCTTCGGCTGCGTCAGCACTTCGCGCGTCGAGCCCGCTTCGACGATCGCACCGTCCAGCATCACCAGGACGCGCTCGCACACCGAAGCCACGACGGCGAGGTCGTGCGTGATGAACAGCAACGCGCTTTCGGCGGGCAGCGACGTCTTGATCAGCGAAAGGATCTGGGCCTGCACAGTGACGTCGAGAGCGGTCGTCGGCTCGTCGCAGATCAGCAGCGACGGCTCGTTCGCCAGCGCCATCGCGAGCACGACCCGCTGCCGCTGGCCGCCCGACAGCTGGTGCGGATACGCGCGGGCGGTGCCCGGCAGGCCCACCGCGGACAGCAGGTCTTCGGCGCGATGACGACGTCCGCGCAGGCGCCCGGGCTCGGTGACCTGGCGGCCGACGCGCATGGCCGGGTTCAACGCCGTCATCGGCTCCTGGAACACCATGGCCAGCTCGTCACCGCGCAGCCGCGACAAGTCCTTTTCGGACATGCCCAGCAGCTCACGGTCGTGCAGGCGGACCGACCCGGACGCGGGCAGCTCCTCGGGCAGCAGGCCCATGATCGCCAGCGCCGTCAGCGATTTCCCGGACCCGGACTCACCGATCAGGCCGACGCGCTCGCCGGCGCCGATCTCGAAGGAGACGTCACGAACCAGCGCCGAGACGCTGAGGCCACGCACCGAGAGGGTCATACGCGGGCCGCCAATCGGGGATCCAGGCGGTCACGGAGGCCGTCGCCGAGGAGGTTGAAGCCGAGGACGGCGACGGCGATCGCGATGCCCGGCACCAGCGCCAGCCGCGGCTGCACGGTCAGCAGTTCCTGCGATTCCTGCAGCATCCGGCCCCACGACGGCGTCGGCGGCCGCGTGCCGAACCCGAGGAACGACAACGCCGCTTCGGCGAGCACAGCGATCGCGAACGACACCGAGGCCTGCACGATCAGCAGGCCGGAGATGTTCGGCAGCACGTGCCGCAGCGCGATGTTCAGCCGCGACCGCCCGCCCGCGCGGGCCGCGAGCACGAACTCGGTGCTCATCACCTGCAGCGTGCCGGAGCGGGCGATCCGCGCGAACGACGGGATGGTGGCGATGCCGATCGCGACCATCGCGGTCAGCGTGTCCGCCCCGAACACCGCACCGAACATGATGGCCAGCAGCAGCGCGGGGAACGCGAGCACGAGGTCGTTGACCCGCATGACGAACTCGCCGAGCTGCGTCGTCTCAGACATCCCGGCCAGGACCCCCAGCGGCGTGCCGATGACCGCCGCGATCCCGACGGCGACGACCCCGACGTACAACGTCGTCCGCGCGCCGACCATGAGCTGGCTCAGCAGGTCGCGGCCGAACTTGTCGGTGCCGAACCAGTGGGAGCCGGTGAAGCCGAGCAGCCGGTGGGCCGCGTCGACCTTCACCGGGTCGAACGGCGTCCACGCGAACGACAGCAGCGCGGCCAGCACCACCAGGCCGACGAGGATCCCGCCGATGAGGAGATTGCGCATCACGAACCCCGCAATCTCGGGTCGAGCACGGTGTAGAGGAGGTCGACGACGAAGTTGACCAGCAGCACGCCGACCACCAGCACGAGCACGATTCCCTGCACGGTCAGCAGGTCACGCGCGGAGACGGCGTCCAGCAGCATCGAACCCAGCCCCGGCAGCACGAACACGCGCTCGACGACCACGGCGCCGATCAGCAGGGTCGCCAGCTGCAGGCCGAGCACGGTGACCACCGGGACCGACGCGTTGCGCAAGCCGTGCCGCACCAGCGCCTGCCCCGGCCGCAGGCCCTTCGAGCGCGCGGTGCGCAGGTAGTCCTGGCCGAGCGTGTCGAGCACCGCCGACCGGACATAGCGCGTCAGCACCGCGCCCTGCACCAATCCCAAGGACAGCGCGGGGAGGATCAGGCCGCGGCAGAACTCGCCGAAGTCCTGGTCCGGCGGCGTCCACCCGCCCGACGGCAGCCAGCGCAGCTGCACGGCGAAGATCTGGACG
Source organism: Amycolatopsis sp. NPDC024027 (assembly GCF_040638975.1). Taxonomy (NCBI): domain Bacteria; kingdom Bacillati; phylum Actinomycetota; class Actinomycetes; order Pseudonocardiales; family Pseudonocardiaceae; genus Amycolatopsis; species Amycolatopsis sp. NPDC024027. Next base: position 557,460 of record NZ_JBEZYY010000002.1, on the reverse strand, counting down.
AGGATGATCCCGGCGAGGAAGGCGGGGATCGCGACACCGATCTGCGACAGCCCGGAAACGCCCGCACCGGCCGCCTTCCGGTGCTTCACCGCGGCGAACGTGCCCGCGGGGATCGCGATCACCAGCGCCACCAGCATGCCCGCGCCGACCAGCCACAGCGTCACGCCGAGGCGGTCGAGCAGCTGCGGGCCGATCACGTCCCGCGTCACGTACGAACGGCCGAAGTCGCCGTGCAGCACGCCACCGATCCAGTCGAAGTACTGCGTGACCAGCGGCCGGTCGATGCCGAACTCCGCGCGCGTCTTGGCGAGCAGCTCCGGCGTCGCGTTGACGCCGAGCGCGACCTGCGCCGGGTCACCCGGCAGCACGGCCATGAACAGGAACACGACGATCGACGCGACCAGCACGCTGACCACGAAGATCGCCGCCCGGCGCAGTACCTTGGCGGTCATCGCGGGGCCAATCCGGTGAGGTCGAACGACTCGCTCACCTGGTTCTGAACGAACCCCCCGACCTTGGCCTTCGCCACGATCACGTTGGGGAACAGGAACAGCCAGTCCGCGGCCGCGTCGGTGTTCAGCTGCCGCGCCACCTGCTTCATGTCGGCGACCTGCTGCTCCGGCGTGCCGCTGTCGGCCTCGGCGAGCAGCTGCTGGACGCGCTTGCTGTCGTAACCCCAGTAGTACTTCGGCTTCCCGAACGTCGTGATGTCCCTGGCCTCGACGTGCTGGATGATCGACAGGTCGTAGTCGTGGTCGGTGAACACCTGCTTGAGCCACACCGCCGGGAAGTCGAGCGGCTCGATCGTGGTCCGCACGCCGACGTCGGCGAGCTGCGACTGGACGACCTGCGCCGCCGACACCGCGTACGGCAGGTTCGGGATCCGCAGCCGCAGGTTCAGGTTCGTCGCGCCGGCTTCGGAGAGCAGCGCCTGAGCCCGCGCGGGGTCGAACGGGTGGACGTTCGCCAGGTCCTCGTACCAGGGGTCGGTCGGCGGGACCATGCTGCCGATCAACGTGCCGCGGCCCGCCCACGCCGTGTCGAGCAGCGCCTTCCGGTCGATCGCGTAGGTGAGGGCCTGGCGGACGCGGACGTCGTTCAGCGGCGGCCGCGCGTTGTTCATGGCCAGCGTGACTTCGGAGTTCGTGGTGCCCTGGACGACCTGGAACCGGTCGTCGGCCTGGAACTGCGGGACCGAGTCGGGCGCGGTGATCGCGGAGATGACGTCGATGCCGTTGCTGAACAACGCGTTGTTCAGCGCGGTCGGGTCCTTGATGTACTTGAGGACGACCGTGCCGTACGCCGGTTTCCGGCCCCAGTACGCGGGATTCGCCTTCAGCACCACGGAGTCGCCGCGCTTGCGCGCCGCCACGACGTACGGCCCGGTGCCCACCGGCTTGTTCGCCAGGTCGGCGACGCCGGTGGGGCTGAACATCGCGCCGAGCCGGCTGGTGAGGCTGAACAGCCAGCCGTTGGACGGCTTCGAGAGGACGACCCGCGCGTGGTCCGGCGCCACGACGTCGACGTGGTCGATGACGTCCATGTTCGCTTTGATCGAAATCGTCCAGTCGGTCTTCACCCGCAGGAGCGAGAACTTGACGTCCTCGGCGGTGAAGGGGGCGCCGTTGCTGAACCTGACGCCCGGCTGGAGCTGGAAGTCGTAGGTCTTCCGGTCCGGGCTGATCGTCCACGACTTCGCGAGCAGCGGCACGACCCGGCCCTGCGCGTCGAGCTTCACCAGGCCTTCGTAGACGTTGTAGAGCAAGGCCTGCGGAATGGCGGCGCCGTCGGTGCGGGTGAAGTCGAAGTTCGCCGGCTCCGCTGTGAAGCCGACGGAAAGCGTGTCCGGACCAGCGGAAACGCTGGCCGACGAGCCGGCCGAGCACCCGGACACCACGAGCAGCAGCGCCGCTGCCAGCACGTGAAGTCGGGCTTTCATTCGACCTCCAGGTCGGTACACTGGTCTGACCAGTAGCCTGCACGCGACGGACGTCGAGGTCAAGGGATGCGGTTCGAACCGGTGGCTCCGGTCCGCGCGTACGAGCGGGTCGTCGAGCAGATCGAGCAGGCCGTGGTCAGCGGCACGCTCAAGCCGGGGGAACGCCTGCCGAGCGAGCGGGAGCTGATGACGCAGTTCGGCGTCGGCCGCTCGACGATCCGCGAAGCCCTGCGCGTGCTGCAGGCGGCCGAGATGATCCGCTCGCGGCCCGGGGACCCGCGCGGCCCGGAGGTGCTGGCCGCTTCGCCCGCGGCGTTGCACCGCTCGATGCACCGGCTCGCGCGCGCCGACCACGTCGGGCTCGCCGAACTGCTGCAGTTCCGGATGATCCTCGACGGCTCGGCGCACCTGCTCGCGGCCGGCCTTCGCACCGAAGAGGACCTGACCGGCCTCGACGCGGCCCTGGAGTCGATGCGCGAAGGCGTTTCGCGCGGCTACGCCGAGTTCAGCCGCGCCGACGTCGCCTTCCACGAGGTGATCGCGCGCATCTCCCGCAATCCGTTGCTGGTGGTCAGCGAGGAAGTCGTGCGCGGGGTCGTGCTGGAACTGATCGAGGACAAGCTCGAGCACGCCAGCAACCGGACGTCGCTGATGCGCACCTGGCTCGCCCACCACGCCGAGATGCTCGACGCGATCCGCGCGGCCGACGGCGCCGGCGCGGCGCAGCTGGCCAAACAGGCGTTGTACGACAACTACGCCGAATACGTCCCCGCCGGGCAACGGCCTCTGCTCGTGCCGCTGCTGCGGTCCTAGACTCGGCGGGGTGGACGCGGCGAAACGAGACGGGGTCGGGCTCGCGCTGTCCGGCGGTGGTTACCGGGCGATGCTCTTCCACGCCGGGGCGCTCTGGCGGCTCAACGAACTCGGCTGGCTGCCGAAGCTGACCACCGTCTCCAGCGTGTCGGGCGGGTCGATCGCGGCCGGGGTGCTCGCGCACGCGTGGCACAAGCTGTACTTCGGCGACGACGGCGTGGCGGAGAACTTCGGCAAGGAAGTCGTGCAGCCGCTGCGGAAACTCGCGCGCACGAACCTCGACGTCCCGGTGACGTTGAAGGCGATGTGCATCCCGTGGCGCAGTGCCGGCGAGGAACTCGCGCGCCGCTACGCGAAACACCTCTTCGGCGACTGCTGCCTCGCGGACCTCGACCCGGCCGGGCCGCACTTCGTGTTCACCGCGACCAGCCTGCAGGACGGCTCGCTGTGGTGGTTCTTCCGGCAGCCGGGCCCGCACGGGCAGATCCCGCTGGCCACCGCGGTCGCGGCGTCGTCGGCGTTCCCGCCGATGCTTTCGCCGGTCGTGATCCCCGATCCGCACCGGCCCGGCCGCAAGATCGTGCTCAGCGACGCCGGCGTGTACGACAACCTCGGTCTCGACCCGATCGAGAACCAGCGGGCGACCGTCCTGGTCAGCGACGCGGGCAAGAAGATGAAGCACGAGGACCGGCCGAGGCACAACTGGCCGATGCAGCTGCTGCGCGTGCTGACCGTGATGGACAACCAGGTCCGCGAGCTGCGCACCGGCTCCCTGCTCAAGTCCTATGAGGACAAGACGTACGCCGGCACGTACTGGGCGACCTACAGCGACATCGAACACTTCGAGCTGCCGGACGCCCTGCCGGCCCCGATCGAGCAGACCCGGGAACTCGCCGAGACGAAGACCCGGCTGACCAGGATGTCCGAGACGACGCAGGACCAGCTGATCAACTGGGGTTATGCGGTCTGCGACGCGGGCATGCGGCGCTGGGTCTGCCCCGGGACCGGGCTCAAGCCGGAATTCCCGTACCCGGGCTCAGGCGTCGGCTAGGTTCGCGTAGACGACGATGTTGTCCTGGTAGCTGTGCTCGGCGTGGTCGAACGCGCCACCGCAGGTGATCAGCCGCAGTTCCGGCTTGGCGCTGTTGCCGTAGACGGCGTCCTTCGGGAACGTGTCCTTCGGGACCTGGGTGACCCGGTCGACGACGAACTTCAGCTTCCGGCCGTCGCTGCGGTCGATGTCGACCTCGTCGCCGGGGGCGAGGTCCTTGAGCTTGAAGAAGATGCCCGGTTTCTTGTCGCCGTCGACGTGGCCGAGCACGATCGCCGGGCCGACGTCGCCCGGCACCGGCGAAAGCTTGTACCAGGCCGCCTGCATCGGCGTGCGCACCGACGGGACGGAGATCGAACCGTCAGGCTTCACGGCGACGGCCAGGAGGCTGGACTCCGCGCCGATCTTCGGGATCTTCACCGACGTCGGCCGGAGTCCCTTGAACGGCACGGTCACCGGGACCGACGCGGGTGCGGGAGCGGGAGCCGCGGCCTTCGGCGGCTCGGCAGTGCCGCACCCGGCCAGGGCCAGCACCAGGGCGAGCGCCGCGCCCGCCCGGCGGGCCGTCACCAGGCCGTGCCGCCGAAGCCCGTCTCGACCCCGCCCTTGGGCGCGACCTTGACCTGGGCCTTCGGAGCGGCGTTGCCGGCGGGCGTGGTGCTGGTCGCGGTCGTCATCGGCGCCGTCGTGAGCGGCGCGGTGCTCGACGCCGGGGCGCTGGACGAGGGCGTGCTCGTGGTGGTGCTCGTCGCGGTGCTCGTGGCCGTCACGGTCGAGGTCGGCGGCTGCTGCTCCTGCTCGAAGTCGACCGTGCCGTTGCCCTCGACGCCGCCGCAGGTCCAGCTGAACTTCGCGCTGGTGGTGCCGGCCGGGGCGTCCACCACCCGGACGGTGTAGTTCCAGAGGCCGTTGGCCTCGTCCTGGTCCGGACCGCCGGTGACGCTCAGGTACTGGGTCGCGACCTCTCCCGGCTTGCCGGCGGCACAGGCGATGACGAGGACTCCCTCGCCGCCGAGGCCGATGAAGCCGTGCCCGGTGTTGTCCTGGTAGTCGGCCTTCGGCGGCTCGGTCGTTTCCGGCGCCGAAGACGTGGTCTTCGGGGTCGTGGTGGTCGTGACGTGGCTGGAGGTCGGAGCCGCAGTGGTGGTGCCGGTGGTCGTGACCGGTGCCGTGGTCTCCGTCGAAGTCGGCGCCGTGGTGGTCGTCGTCTCCGACGGGCTCGTGGTCGTGGTCGTCTCCGGGGTGGTGGTCTCGTCCTGCGCCAGCGCGGCGGGCGCGGCGGCGAAGGTGATCAGCGCACCGGCGGACACGATCCCCGCGACCCGGCTCAACGTTCTACCCACGGTTACTCCCAACGGCGGATGACCTACGACGTCGCGACTATCGACGATTCACCCGTCCGCGTTACTCCGGGAGGGCTAACGCGAGGTCGCGCCACAGGTCATCGGGGTCCTCCAGCCCGACGCTGAACCGGATCAGCCCGGCCGGAACGCGCTCCTCGCCCGCCAGCCACGCCCGCCGCTCGACCAGGCTCTCGACGCCGCCGAGGCTCGTCGCCGACCGGATCAGCCGGACCGACGCGCAGAACCGGTCCGCCGTCTCGGCGTCGGCCAGGTCGAAGGCGACCATCATCCCGAAGCCCGGGTAGCGCACCCGCCGCACCGCGGGGTGCCCGGCGAGCCGCTCCGCCAGCAGCGCGGCGGTGCGCGACTGCTCCGCGAGCCGGACGGGCATGGTCCGCAGCCCGCGCAGCGCGAGCCAGGCTTCGAGGGCGCCCGGCGTCGACCCGACCCGCGTCCGCGCGCCCCGCAGCTCGGCCGCGACGGCCGGGTCCTTGGCCACGGTGATGCCCAGCAGCAGGTCGCTGTGCCCGCCGATGAGCTTGGTCGCGCTGTGCACGACGACGTCCGCGCCCAGCTCGAGCGGCCGCTGCTGCAACGGCGTCGCGAAGGTGTTGTCGACGACGACCCGGCCGCGCGCGGCCGCCGCGATCGGCTCGATGGCCATCACGTCGAGGGTCGGGTTGGTCGGCGACTCCAGCCAGACCAGATCGGCCGTCGCGGCCTCGGCGACCCAGGCAGCGGTGTCCGTCGGCTCCAGCTCGGTGACGGCGAGCTTGCCGAGCTTCTGCGCGTGGGCCAGCACCCCGCGCGTGACGGCGTAGCTGAACGTCGGAACGGCGACCCGCGACCCGACCGGCAGCAGGTCCAGCACCGCGGACAGGGTGGCGACCCCGGACGCGAACGCCGTCGCCTCGCCGCCTTCCAGCGCCCCGACGGCTTCCTCGAGGGCGTGCCAGGTCGGCGTCCCGTCACCGCGCGCGTACACGAAATCGCCACCGGCCTGGTAGGTGCTGGTGGCGACGAGCGGTGTGTTCAGCGGCTCGCCAGGACCGTGCGGCCGGCCGGCGGCGATGGCCTTGGTGCGGGGCGTCCAGTCGTCCATCCGCCCACGATAAGGGGAGGCCGGGGCACTCAGCCGCGAGTGCCCCGGCCGGGTTCAGTGCGCGTACACCTCGAACTCGTACAGCGAGTAGCCGTACTTGGTGCCGCGCTGGACGCCCTGCAGCTTGACGAACCGGGCCGGGGTCGCGGCGAACGCGATGTTGTCCTGCCCGCCGTCGCCGTCGGTCACCACGGCCGCGTCCGTCCAGGTGACCGCGTCCGGCGAGAGCTGGATCTTGTAGCCCTTGCCGTAGGCGGACTCCCAGTTGAGCATCACCCGCGAGACCTGCTGGACCGAACCGAGGTCGACGGTGATCGCCTGGTCGTCGCTCCAGTCGCTGGCCCAGCGGGTCGAGGCGTTCCCGTCGATCGCGTTGGACGCCGGCGAGTTGTAGAAGCCGCTCTCGGCGCTGGTGGCGCTGACCGTCTTCGTCGCCGCGAGGTTCGCGACGTTGTCCCCGCGGTGCGCGGCGTACTCGACGACCTGCTGGAACGTCGGGCGGTTCTGCCAGCTGATCTTGTCCTGCGTGATGCCGCCGAGCGGGTTGTGCACGATCGTGTCGGCACACCACTGGTCACCGGCCGAGCAGGACGCGTCACCGGGGTAGACGGTGTTCGCGGGCTGGCCGGCGGCGGTGGTCAGCGAGTCGACCAGGGCCTGGCGGCACGCGGTGACGTCGCCGTTCCCGCAGAACGTCTGGGCGAGCGGGCCCGCCACCGGCTGGCCGAGCACCTGGCGGATGTCCTTGCTGACGTAACCCCACCAGCCGAACTGGAACGACGAACCCTTGTGGGGCTGGCCGGTGTGCTGGCCGTTGCCGTTCTGGAAGCCGGACGGGCTTTCGTTGATGCCGAGCACGCCGGTCATCGCGTTGTAGGCGTTGTCGCCCATGCCCGGCTTGAACTCGGCCTGGACCAGCAGCGGCCACCAGGCATCGAAGATGCGGATCGCGTCGGCGTCCGCATACGCCTTGCTGCCCGGCGAGGTCTCCGTACGCAGCTGGCCGTGGGACAGCCACGTCTTGAGCTTCGCCTCGGCGTCCGCCGCCGCCCCGGTGGCCGGTGTCTTGTCGAGCACCTGCAGCAGCAGCGGCAGCACGCGCTCGGCACGCAGGTCGGCCAGCGCGGCCTCCGACATCGCCTGGGTCAGGTTGACCCGGGTGACCTTGGTGCCGCTGCTGATCAGCTTCTTCACCCGCGAGTCGAGCAGGTCGACGCGGTGCACGGCCGACTTGTCCGCCCCGGCCGCGGCGTAGCCGTTGGCCTGGGAGTTGTTCCAGCTGACGTAGTAGTCCTGGTTGATCGACTGCGGGTGCTGCGACGCCGGCGTGTAGTTCGCCAGGTTGCCCGCCGGGTTCCAGCCTGCCCAGTCGTGGCCCTGATCGCCCCAGACCGGCATGTTCGGGTCCACGTTGGACGGCCGGACCGGGTTGGCCCCGGAGTTGAAGTAGGCGATGTCCCGCGAGTCGGCGTAGAACCAGTTGAACGTGAAGTTGATGTCCTGCGCGGCCCGCTGGAAGTCCGCCGCGGACTTGACGAAGGTCGGGTCGTTCAGTTCCTGGAAGCCGATGAGCGAATCGACTTCGTGGAAGTAGGACGATCGCAGCGCCGTGTACGCCACCGGCTTGCCGCCGACGGTCGCCCGGCTCTGCACCGGCCCGTACTTGGTCCGGTAGCTGCGCAGCGTGTACGAGCCCGCCGCGGTCCCGTCGGCCACGGTCGGCTTCCAGGCGTTCTTGACCTCCACGGTGTCCATCGGGACGCACTTGCCCTGGTAGGTGTAGTAGTTCGAGTCCTTCGTCGGCGCGTTGCCGCTCGGGTCGCACAGCTGCAGCGCATAGGTGTCGATGATGTCCTGCGCGGACGTCGTCGCGCTCCACGAGTAGTCCTGGCCGCGGCCGAGGAGCACGTAGAGGCTCAAGCCCGCGAACGCCGCGCCGCGCGCGCTGATGCCCGGGCCCTGCAGCTCCTGCAACATCAGCAGCTGCGGGGCGAAGTAGCCGGTCTGCGGGCCGAACACCGCGACCGGGTGGCCGCTGGCGGTCTTGGCGCCGGAGACGAGCAGCGCGTTGGACATGCCGTGCTTCTCGCTCAGCATGTTCCCCGGCAGCACGCCGTTCTCGAACATGCCGCGAGCGGGCTCCTGCTCGGCGGGCGCGGCCACGTCCACAGTGGACGGCGTCACGGCAGCTGCCGAGCCGGTCTTGTCGAACACCACGGGCTGCGGCGTCACCGAGTTCTTGTCGGGCATGGCCTGCCCGACCGCGTTGGCCGGCGTCTTGCCGTACGGGAAGGTCTGGCCGTCGTGGAGCGTCTTGACGGCTTCGGGGTCGTCCTCGGCGCGCAGGCTCTGCCACACCTTCTCGCCCTGGACGACGCCGTACTTCTCCTGCATGGCGAGCTTCGCGATGGCGTTCTGCACCTCGCCGCCGCCGCCCGCACCGAACTCGGCGCCGACCAGCGAGGCGAGCGCGACCAGGTCGGTCAGCTTGAACGGGTCGATCGTCCCGGCGTTGGTGATCGAGTCGACGTGCCCGGTCAGCACGTACTCGCCCGGGAAGTACCGGCCGTTGTACGAATCGCTGATGTACTTGTTGATGCCGTCCACGTAGGCCTGCGCGTCGGCGAGGCCCTGTGCGCCACGCGGGCCGCTGGCCGCGGTGTGGTCGATCTGCGCCTGCAGCTCGGCTTCGGTGTACGGCGCGTTCGAGAAGAACTGCTGCTCGAGCTCGCGGTTGGACGCCGCGCCACCGGCGAACGGCGAGAGCTGGCCGCGGGCGGCGTGCCGCAGCACGTCCATCAGCCACAGCCGGTCCTGCCCGGCCGCGTAGCCGGCGCCGAACTCGGTGCCGGCGCGGGTGGTCCCGGTGATGTGCGGGACGCCGAGCGCCTTGTCCCGCACGATCGTGACGTCCGCCCGTGGCTTCGTCGTGCTCGCCACCTGGTCGGCCGGGACGCCGAACGAGGAGTCGTTGAAGTACTGGTTGATCGCGCTCGTGGTCAGCGTCTTGTACCCGTTGGCCAGCGAGGAGTACTTCCCGAGCTGGTCGGCCGAGTGCGCCGGGCGGGTGCCGAGCAGCTTGTGCGCCAGGATTTCCGCGAGGGTGGCGCTGCCCTGTTCGCCGGGCGGCAGGATGTCGCTGCACTGCCCCCCGCAGTAGTCGTCGGGCGACACGGCCGCTTGCGCGGCCGGCGCGGTGACGGCGACCTGGGTCAGTCCGGCCACGAGGGCCCCCAGTGCCGTTACGGTCAGGGCGCGGATGCGACGTCGCATGCCGGGCTCCCCTCAGTCCAGAAAAGTGACGAAGCGCACGCTACCCAGCAGTAGGCTAAGTGTGAAGACTTTTCGCGTTTTTCCCCTCCTTGGGTGTAGTCCGATCGGCGCAGCCTCCGGAGCGTCGGTACGGTGAGCGCTATGACCTTGGAAAAGCCCCTCATCGACCGCCCGGACGGACCCCCGCCGGCCGAACTCGAGATCACCGACCTCACCGTCGGTGACGGCGCGGAGGCCACGGCGGGCAAGTCCGTCACGGTGCACTACGTCGGTGTCGCCCACTCGACCGGCGAAGAGTTCGACGCTTCCTGGAACCGCGGCGAGCCGCTGCGCTTCGGCCTCGGTGCCGGCCAGGTCATCTCCGGCTGGGACCAGGGTGTCGCGGGGATGAAGATCGGCGGCCGCCGCAAGCTCGTGATCCCGCCGCACCTGGGCTACGGCGACCGCGGCGCGGGCGGCGTGATCAAGCCCGGCGAGACCCTCATCTTCGTCGTCGACCTGGTCGGCGTGAACTGACTTCCGCACATTTCCGGCAAACCGGCCCCGGCGCGAACGCGCCGGGGCCGGTTTTTGCTCCAAGCAGCGCCTTTCGGGCCCTCGAGCCGTCGCTACGCTCGGAAGTGATCACCGGCAGCCACCGCCGGTGCGCGACAAGGGGGATCCACCGATGCGCGTTCGCGCTGTGCTTTCCGCTGCCCTTTTGACGTTGGCCGCCGGGCTCGCCACCGCGTCACCGGCTTCGGCCGTGGCCAACGGCGCCGACGTTCCGGCGGGCCAGTTCGGCTTCGCCGCGAAACTCACCATGACGGACATCCCGAAGCCCAACGGCACGAAGTACAACAGCGCGTGCTCCGGCGCGCTGATCGCCGCACAGTGGATCATCACCGCAGGTCACTGCTTCCACGACGCCAACCGCAACCGCGTCTCCGGGCCGGTGCCGTACCCGACGTCGGTGCTGCTCGGCACGGTCGACCAGAACACGCCCGGGGTGACGCGCAACGTCGTCACCGTCTACCAGGCGAGCGCCAACGACATCGCGATCGCCACCCTCGACGCGGACGTAACCGGCATCACACCGCTGACGGTCAACCGGGTCACGCCGTCGGTCGGCCAGCTGCTGACCCTCGCCGGCTGGGGCAGTCTCACCTCGGTCAACCCCGCCCCCTCGACGAAGCTGCAGCAGGGCACGGTGCAGGTCGGCCAGGTCGCCACCGCGACGCTCGGCGTCCGGGGTGTCGCCCCGACGTCGACGACGAGCGCCTGCGTGTACGACTCGGGCGCGCCGTACTTCGTCGCGGGCGGCTCCGGCGGGCAGCTGGTGTCGGTCGAGTCGAGCGGGCCGGACTGCCCGCACAACCAGCTCGAAACCACGTCCCGCGTGGACGTCATCGCGGACTGGATCGCGGCGCACACCGGCTGACCCGGCGCCGGGCGTCACCCGATGGTCCACCGGGTGACGCCCGGCCAGGGAATTCCCCGCCCGCGGCGGCGGCCCTAACGTCGAATGCCGACCACCGATTCGACGAAGGGGAAGAATGCGCCTGCGCGCCCTGCTCGCCGCTGCCGTTTTGACCGTCTCCACCGCTCCCGCCGCCTGGGCCGTCGCCCACGGTTCCGACGTCCCGCCGGGGCAGTACGGGTTCGTCGCGAAGCTCGCGATGACGAAGATCCCGCGCCCGGACGGCTCGACGTACAGCAGCTACTGCACGGGCGCGCTCATCGCGCCCGGGTGGGTCCTGACGACCGGCCACTGCTTCCACGACGCCCACCGCGACCGCGTCTCGGGCAAGACCCCGTACCCGACGACGGTGACGCTGGGCCTGACCGACGAAGCCACGGAATCGGGCATCGCCCGCAGGGCGACCGAGGTCCTCCAGGCCAAGGAGAACGACGTCGCCCTGATCCGCCTCGATTCCCCGGTGACCACGGTGCCGCCGCTGACGGTGAGCCGCGCGGCCCCGAAGGTCGGCCAGCAGCTGACCCTGGCGGGCTGGGGCAGCCTGACGAACTCGGACCCCAAGCCGGCCACCCGCCTCCAGCAGGGCACGGTGGCGGTGGCGAAGGTGGATCCGACGACGCTGGGCGTCCGCGGCGCGGCCCCGGAGATCACCACGAGCGCCTGCACGTACGACTCCGGAGCGCCCTATTTCTCGGGCAACGAGCTGGTCTCATTGGAGGCAACCGGCCCCGATTGCCCCCACGCGGGCATCGAGACAACGAGCCGGGCGGACGTCATAGCGGACTGGATAGCCACCCACACGGCGTAACTTCGCCCAGGGCGAACACAGGTGAGATACCCCACCGGAGGCCTCCCGGACCACGCTGGAAGGTGACGGGAGGCACCGTGGGGGTCCGGGCGGCTCGGCCCCCGGGAGACATAAAGCCAACGGGAAAGACCCCGATCGCGCCAGCGATCGGGGTCTTTAACAGCGTGGGCGAGGAGGGAGTTGAACCCTCACGTCCTTTCGGACACACGGACCTGAACCGTGCGCGTCTGCCATTCCGCCACTCGCCCGAGTGCGTCTCTCAAGCAGCGAGGAGAAGACTAGCAGGTGCTTTGAACAGCTTTCACCGGGGGCCGTGTAGAGGCTGGCTCACCCGGATAGGATCGATGCGGAAGCACACGTGTGAGGAGGTTTTCCCCGGTGGGCCGCGCCGAACGATTCGACAGGCGACTCGAGAACCTGGTGGGGAACACTTTCGCGCGCATGTTCGGTGGCAACGTCGTCACGCAGGAAGTGGCGATCGCCCTGGAGCGGGAGAGTGAGGAGAACGTTCGTGAGCTGGCAGGCGGTCGGCAGCTCGCCCCCAATCACTACATCGTGTCCCTGGGGGCGGCTGACCACGAGCGCATGGCCGGTGACGAGCAGCGTGTCACGCAGATGCTGGCCAGGGCAGTGGCGGAACACCTCGCCGCCGAGGGTCTGGACACCTATGGTGACGTCGTCGTATCACTCGAGCGCAACGAGGCGCTGCATACTGGACAGTTCAAGACCCGTTCGTCCGTCGATCCCGACGCCCGCCCCTCAGGCGCCGGTTCACCGCGGTCGGCACGACCCAGCAACGCAGGAGACCCAGCAATGAGCCAGCCCCCCGGCTACGGCCAATACGACCAGGGTGACCCGTACGGCCAGCAGGGCCAGTACGGCTACGGACAGCAGGGTGGCCAGCAGCCCGGGTACGACCAGGGTTACGGCCAGCAGGGTGGATACGACCAGTACGGCGGTCAACAGCAGCCCGCTGCCGGTGGCTACGACCAGTACGGCCAGCCGCAGCAGGGCGGCGGCTACGACCAGTACGGCCAGCAGCCCCAGGCCGGCTACGAGCAGGGCTACGCCCAGCCCCAGGGTGGTGGCTACGACCAGGGCGGCTACCAGCAGCCGCAAGCCGGCGGCTACGACCAGGGCTACGGCCAGCCCCAGGGCGGCGGGTACGACCAGGGCGGCTACCAGCAGCAGGGTGGCTACGACCAGTACGGCCAGCAGCAGCCGCAAGGCGGGTACGACCAGTACGGCCAGCAGCAGGCGTACGGCCAGCCGGCCGCGGACCCGTACGCCCAGCAGCAGGGCGGCTACGGCCAGCCCGCGCCGGGTCGTCAGCTCGCGGCGAGCCTGCAGCTGGACGACGGCTCGAACCGCACGTACTCGCTGAAGCAGGGCGGGAACGTCGTGGGCCGGGGCCAGGACGCGGACTTCCGCCTGCCGGACACCGGGGTTTCGCGCCGTCACCTGGAGATCACCTGGGACGGCCAGAGCGCGACGCTCGCCGACATCGGCTCGACCAACGGCACGACCGTGAACGGCACCCCGGTCCAGACCTGGCAGCTCGCCGACGGCGACGTCATCCGGGTGGGTCATTCGTCCCTCGTGTTCCGTACACAGGGCTGACTCAGGACCCGGAATACTGTTCCCGCAGAATTGACGTGCGGGGGGACCGCGGCGTACCCGCGTCGCGGCTGCACGGACGAGTCGGGAGCGGACACACCAAGTGCCAGAGCTGGTCGTACAACTCACCAGGGTGGGCTTCCTCGTGCTGCTCTGGCTCTTCGTGTTCGCCGCGCTCAGAGTCGTCCGGTCGGACCTCTACGCGGCATCGGGCATGCGCGTCCAGGTCCCGACCTTCGGGCGCAAGAAGGAGAAGAAGCCGCGCAACAGCAAGTCCCCGCAGCAGCTGCTGGTCACGCACGGCGCACTGGCGGGGACGCGCATCGCGCTGGACGGCCGGCCGATCCTGATCGGCCGGGCCGACGACTCCACGTTGGTGCTCGACGACGACTACGCGTCGACCCGGCACGCGCGGATCGCCCAGCGCGGCGAGGACTGGTACGTGGAAGATCTGGGCTCGACGAACGGGACGTATCTCGACCGGGCTAAGGTCACTGCACCCCTCCGGGTCCCGCTCGGAGTCCCCATCCGGATCGGCAAGACGGTGATCGAGCTTCGCCCATGACTCTCGTCCTCCGCTACGCAGCCCGCAGCGACCGGGGCCTGGTGCGTTCGAGCAACCAGGACTCCGTGTACGCCGGCCCTCGCCTGCTCGCGCTCGCCGACGGTATGGGTGGCCACGCGGCGGGTGAAGTCGCCAGCAAGGTCGTCATCGCCTCCCTCGCCCCCCTCGACGACGACGAACCCCGTGACGACCTGCTCGCCCAGCTGCGCGAAGCGGTGGCGAACGGCAACGCCGCGATCGCCGAGCTCGTCTCGCAGGACCCCGACCTCGACGGCATGGGCACCACGCTCACCGCCGTCCTGTTCGCCGGCACCCGGCTGGGGCTGGTCCACGTCGGCGACTCGCGCGCCTACCTCCTGCGCGGCGGTCAGTTCGCGCAGATCACGCGGGACGACAGCTTCGTCAACGAACTCTTGGAACAGGGCCGGATCACGCCCGAAGAGGCGGCGGTGCACCCGCAGCGGTCACTGCTGCTCAAGGCGCTCACCGGCCACGAGGTCGAGCCGAGCCTGACCGTGCGCGAGGCCCGCTCCGGCGACCGGTACCTGATCTGCTCGGACGGCCTGTCCGGCATGGTCAGCGACGAGACGCTGGCCGAGGCCGTGCAGATCCCGGACCCGCAGCAGTGCGCCGACCGGATGATCGAGCTGGCGCTCAAGGGCGGCGGCACGGACAACGTCACGGTGATCATCGCCGACGTGGTCGACGTCGACTTCGGCGAGGACGCGCCCATCGTGGGCGGCGCCGCCGGGGACGGCAGCGACGAGCTGCACCAGGGCGACTCGCCCGCGGCGCGGGCCAGGGCGCTGACCCAGCCGCCGCCGCAGCAGCGCCCGGACCTGCCGCAGCCCCGGGAGGACCCGAAGGCCAAGCGCCGGAAGCGGTTCCGCTGGCTGGCCGGAGCGCTCGTGGTCCTCGTGGTCCTCGCCGCGGCCGCCATCGCCACCCGCTACTTCGTGCTGAGTCAGTACTATGTCGGCGAGGGAGCGGACGGGGAGGTCGTGATCTACCGCGGCGTCCCCGGCAGCATTCTCGGCATCGACCTGCACGCCTACGAGCAAGGGTCCTGCCCGCCGAGCCAGGTGTGCACGGACAAGCTGCGCGTCACCCAGCTCCAGGAGGACGCGCGGCTGGCGGTGCAGAACGGCGTCAAGAAGGACAACCTCGACGAAGCGCGGAAGTACATCGACGACTTCCTGCAGCTGCGCAAGCGCCTGAACAACTGCGCGCCGGCGGGCGGCCAGCCGCCCACGACGCCAACCCCTTCGGTCACGCCGACGACGACTCCGTCGGCTCCGGCCGGCTCTACTGCTCCGTCGTCGGCGAACCAGCCAGCGGGGAGGGACTGCTCGACGCCGAGTTCGACGGCACCGACGACGGGAGGCGGTAACTGATGAGCCAGCCCGCCGCGCGCGCCGCCGAACCCCTCGCCGCGCAGTTCCAGACGAACCCGCCGCGCGAGGTCCCGACCCGCCGCAACACCGAGCTGGTGCTGCTGGGCTTCGCGACCTTCATCGTCACCGTCGCGCTCGTCCTGGTGGAAGCGAACCAGGAGCAGGAACTCACCACGTCGATCATCTGGCTCGGCCTGGCCTACCTGGGCGTGCTGACCGGCGCGCACCTGGCCGTCCGCAAATGGGCGCCGTACGCCGATCCCGTGCTGCTCCCCTGCGTCGCGCTGCTGAACGGCATCGGGCTGGTGATGATCCACCGGATCGACCTGGCCCTCGCCGAACGCGCCACGCAGCAGGGCAAGGACTACACGCCGGCCGTCACCGCGCAGGTGCTGTTCACGGTGATCTCGCTGGTGTTCTTCGTCGTGGTGCTGATCGTGGTGAACGACCACCGCACGCTGACCCGCTACGGCTACACCGCGGGCCTGATCGGCATCGTCGCGCTGGCACTGCCCGCGCTGCTGCCGTCGAGCCTGTCCGAGGTCAACGGCGCCAAGGTGTGGCTGAAGCTGCCGTTCTTCTCGATCCAGCCGGGCGAGTTCGCCAAGATCCTGCTGATGATCTTCTTCGCCTCGTTCCTGGTGTCGAAGCGGGACCTGTTCATGGTGGCGGGCAAGAAGCTCGTCGGGGTCGAGCTGCCGCGCGCCCGCGACCTCGGCCCCATCCTGATCGCCGCGTTCGTCTGCATCGGCGTCCTGGTGTTCGAAAAGGACCTCGGCACGTCGCTGCTGTTCTTCAGCGTCATCCTGGTGATGCTGTACGTCGCGACCGAGCGGGCCATCTGGGTCGTCCTGGGCCTCAGCTTCTTCGCCGTCGGCTGCGTGATCGCGTACAACCTCTTCACGCACGTCCAGCAGCGCGTGGCGAACTGGCTGGACCCGCTGGCCACCTACGACCAGGCCGGCGGCGGTTACCAGCTCGCGCAGGGTCTGTTCGGGCTCGGCACCGGTGGCGTCGGCGGCACCGGGCTCGGCGCCGGGCGGCCGGACATGGTGCCCGAGGCCAACACCGACTTCATCACCGCGTCGATCGGCGAGGAGCTCGGCTTCATCGGGCTGGCCGCGGTGCTGATGCTGTACTTGATGGTCGCCATGCGCGGCATGCGAAGCGCGCTCGCCGTGCGCGACACGTTCGGCAAGCTGCTCGGCGGCGGGCTCGCGTTCACCATGGTCATGCAGATCTTCGTCGTCGTCGGCGGAGTCACGAAACTCATCCCGGAGACCGGTATCACCGCCCCGTTCCTGTCCAAGGGTGGTTCGTCGCTGCTCGCGAACTACATCCTGGTCGCGCTGCTGCTCCGCATCTCCGACGCGGCCCGCAAGCCCGCCTCGCGCCCGAAGCCGCAGCAGCAGCCGCAGGCCCCCATCGCGGAAGCGCACACCGTGCTCGTGCAGCGCCCGCCGGCGGACGGGGGTGCGCAGGCGTGAACACCCCGCTCCGCAAGGTCGGCATGGCGATGCTCGTCATGGTCGTCCTGCTGCTGGCCAACGCCACGTACATCCAGGTGGTGAAGGCCGACGACTACCGCACCGACTCGCGCAACGCCCGGGTGCTCTACGACGAGTTCGCCCGCCAGCGCGGCAAGATCGTGTCGCAGGCCAACGGCGAGGTGCTGGCCGGCATCGACCCGTCGAACGACAAGTACAAGTACAAACGGACCTACGCCGACGGCCCGATGTACGCGCCGGTCACCGGCTACTACTCGATCAACTACGGCGCCGGCGGCCTGGAGCGCGCCGAGGACGACGTCCTCAACGGCTCCGACCCGCGGCTGTTCGTGCGCCGGCTGTCGGACATGGTCACCGGCCGGGACCCGAGCGGCGGCAACGTCCGGCTGACCATCGACCCGGCCGTGCAAAAGGCCGCGTACGACCTGATGACGCAGAAGAACTACACCGGCGCCGTCGTCGCGATGGAGCCGAGCACCGGGCGGATCCTGGCGATGGTCTCGACGCCGTCGTACGACCCGAACCAGCTCGCTTCGCACACGTCGAAGGCGCAGACCGACGCCTGGAACGCGAACAACAAGGACCCGAAGAAGCCCATGCTGAACCGGGCGATCTCCGAGACCTACCCGCCGGGTTCGACGATGAAGCTCGTCACCGCGGCGGCCGTGCTCGAAGACGGCAAGGGCCCGGACACCCCGGTCAGCCAGGAACCGAACACCAAGCTCCCCGGCACGAACACGACGCTGGAGAACTACGGCGGCGAAACCTGCCCGGGCAACACGTTCAAGGACGCGCTCGCGCACTCCTGCAACGTGCCGTTCGCGGAGTTCGCCGGACAGCTCGGCCCGGACAAGATGAAGAAGACGGCGGCGAACTTCGGCATCGGGCAGACCGACCTGACCGTGCCGATGAAGGTCGCCCCCTCGACGGTCGGCCCGCTCGACTCCCAGGGCGCGCTCTTCCAGAGCGGGATCGGCCAGCGTGACGTCCGGCTGACCCCGCTGCAGGACTGCATTCTCGCGGCCACCGTGGCCAACGGCGGGATGGCGATGAAGCCGCAGCTGGTGCAGTCGGTGCTGGCTCCCGACCTGTCGACGATCGAGGACTACAGCCCCACCGAGCTCACCGGCACCGCGGCGCTGTCGTCGTCGAACGCCGCGATCCTCAAGGACATGATGATCGCTTCCGAGGGCTTCACCAAGGGCGGTGGCAAGCGCGCGGACATCAAGATCGCGTCGAAGACCGGCACCGCCGAGCACGGCACGGACTCCAAGAACACCGCCCCACACGCCTGGTACACCGCCTTCGCCCCGGCCGACAGCCCGCAGATCGCGGTCGCGGTGATCGTCGAGGACGGCGGCAACCGCGGCCTCGCGGCCACCGGCGGCACGGTCGCGGCGGAAATCGGCCGTGCGGCGATCAACGCGAAGCTCGGGGGTGGATAGCGCATGCTGTCCTCCGGTCAGCTGCTGGCCGACCGCTACAAGCTGACGAGCCGGATCGCCGTCGGCGGGATGGGCGAGGTCTGGCAGGCCAGCGACACCCGGCTCGACCGGACCGTGGCCGTCAAGATCCTCAAGGCCGAACTCTCCGGCGACGCCGAGTTCCTCCACCGCTTCCGCACCGAAGCGCGGATGACGGCGTCCCTGAACCACCCCGGCATCGCCGCGGTGCACGACTACGGCGAGACCATCTTCGACGGCGACCTGCCGATCGCGTACCTGGTGATGGAGCTCGTCGACGGTGACCCGCTGGCCGGGCTGCTGGCCAAGCACGGGCGGCTGTCGGCGGAGTTCACCCTCGACATGCTCGAGCAGGCGGGCAACGCGCTGCAGGCCGCGCACTCCCACGGCCTGGTCCACCGCGACGTCAAGCCGGGCAACATCCTGGTGACGTCGGCCGGGCAGGTGAAGATCACCGACTTCGGCGTGGCGAAGGCGGCCGACGCGGCCCCGGTCACGCGGTCCGGCATGGTCATGGGCACCGCGCACTACATCGCCCCGGAGCAGGCGCTCGGGCAACCGGCCGAGCCGGCGTCCGACGTCTACTCGCTGGCGGTGTGCGGCTACGAATGCCTCGCCGGGCACCGGCCGTTCCTGTCGGAGAACGCCGTGACGGTCGCGATGATGCACATCCGTGACATCCCGCCGCCGCTGCCACCGGACGTGCCGCCCGCGGCGCGCGCGGTGATCGAGGCGACCCTGATCAAGGATCCGCGGCAGCGCTACAACGACGGCGGCGAGTTCGCGGCCGCTGTCTCCGCCGTCCGCGCCGGGCTGCCGCTGCCCACGCCGTCCGGACTGGTGAACGCCACGTACGCGACCGGGCAGCAGCCCCAGCAACCGCCACCGCAGCAGATGCCGCCACCGCCGTCGATGCCGGTGCCGATCCCCCCGCAGCAGCAGATGCCGCAGCAGCAGATGCCGGGTGGCCCGCCGTCACCCGCGATGAACCCGATGATCGCCATCGGCCCGCCGTCCCGGCCAGCCCCGCGGCAGGTCATGCTGCCGGCCCCCCGGCGGAAGACGCAGTGGGGCTGGTGGGCGCTTCTCGCCGCGATCCTGCTCGTTGTCCTGGTCGCGGGCATCGTGCTGGTGGCGAAGATGCTGGGCGGCGGCAACGGCTCGCCGTCGCACAACGGCCAGCCGCAGAGCCAGGTGTTCCCGGGCAGACAGGTGCCCGCGGAGCAGTCCTCGAGCGGCTACCCGGCGGACACGCCCGGCACGACGATCGACGATGGCCGGCAAGGCATCATGACCACACCTTGGACGGAATGGAACGGCATCCAGAGATGAGCACACCCAGACTGCTCTCCAACCGGTACGAGCTGGGCGAAACGCTCGGCTACGGAGGCATGTCCGAGGTCCACCACGGCCACGACGTGCGTCTCGGCCGGGAAGTCGCGATCAAGATCCTCCGTGCCGACCTCGCCAGGGACCCGCAGTTCCTGGAACGCTTCCGCCGTGAAGCGCAGAACGCCGCCGCGCTGAACCACCCGGCGATCGTCGCGGTCTACGACACCGGTGAGGCGAACGCCGAGTTCGGCCCGCTGCCGTACATCGTCATGGAATACGTCGAAGGCCGGACGCTGCGCGACATCGTCAAGACCGAAGGCCCGATGTCGCAGAAGCGGGCGATGGAGGTCATGGCCGACGTCTGCGCGGCGCTGGACTTCTCGCACCGCCACGGCATCGTGCACCGCGACGTCAAGCCGGCCAACGTGATGATCACGAAGAACGGCGCGGTCAAGGTGATGGACTTCGGCATCGCGCGCGCGATGCACGACGGCCAGTCCGCCATGACCCAGACGGCCGCGGTGATCGGCACGGCGCAGTACCTTTCGCCGGAGCAGGCCCGCGGCGAGTCCGTCGACGCGCGCTCCGACGTCTACGCCGCCGGGTGCGTGCTGTACGAGCTGATCACCGGCGAGCCGCCGTTCACCGGGGACTCCCCGGTCGCGGTCGCCTACCAGCACGTCCGGGAAGACCCCAACGCGCCGTCGGCGGTGAACCCGGCGGTGGCGCCGGAGCTGGACGCCGTCGTGCTGAAGGCGCTGGCCAAGGGCCCGGCGAACCGCTACCAGTCGGCGGCGGAGATGCGCTCGGATCTGGTGCGCACGCTCTCGGGCCAGCGCCCGGTGGCGCCGATGGTGATGTCCGAAGACGAGCGCACGCAGGTGATGAACGCCGACCGGCGGCAGCCGCAGCGCTACGACGAGTACAGCGAGCCGGACGACGAGGACCCGAAGGCCAAGCGACGGCGTCGCGCGATCCTGGCCGCGGTGGCCGCGGTGTTCGTGCTGGGCGCGGTGCTGCTGATCATGTGGCTGTCGAACGCGTTCAAGAGCAACGACGCGAGCACCGTGGCGATCCCCAACGTGGTGCACCAGACCGTCCCGCAGGCGCGAGAGATGCTGAGCAGCAACGGGTTCAACGGCAAGGTCGACCAGAAGCAGGTGACCTGCGGGGTGCAGCCGACCGACGGCAGCCCGTCGTGCACCCAGGACGACGTCAACCGGGTGGTCAAGGTCGATCCGGCGGTGGGGGTTTCGGTCGCGCCCAACACGACGATCACGCTGTACGTCGGCGTCGCGCCGGGCAAGTCGAACGTCCCCGACCTCAAGAACAAGACGCGTGACCAGGCCGAGCAGGCGCTCACCGACGCGAAGCTGACCCTCGACACGAACGTCCAGGAGACCGAGGTCAGCGACCCGAACCAGGCCGGTCTGGTGCAGACGCAGAACCCGGCCGCCGGCACCGCCGTCGACCAGGGCTCCAGCGTGAAGATCACGATCGGCAAGTCGAAGCAGCTCAAGACGGTCACCGACTTCACCAACCAGGCGTACTCGAAGGCCAAGTCGTCGCTGGAGAGCCAGGGCTTCACGACGAGGCGGGTCGACCAGGCCTCGGAGACGGTGCCGAAGGACACGGTCATCACCCAGAACCCGAACGGTGGGCAGCTCGCGGTGGGCAGCCAGATCGTGCTGACCGTGTCGACCGGTCCGGACAGCTCGAGCCAGATCCAGATGCCGACCCTGGCGGGGATGACCTTGGACCAGGCGCAGGACAAGCTGTCGAGCATGGGCTGGACCGGCAAGTTCAACCAGAAGTCCGACAAGAACAGCAATGCGCCCGAGGGCACGATCACGGGGCAGAACCCGTCCGCCGGCACGATGATCAACCGGGATCAGAACGTCACGGTGAACGTTTCGGAAGGCAACGGGTTCCCGTCCATCAGCTTCCCCACAACGACGAAAACCTCCAACTAGCGAGCAACGAGAAAGGCCCGCACGGTTCGCCGTGTGGGCCTTTTTCGTCGGTCAGGAGGGGTCAGGACTGGTCGAGGAATCCTTGCACGGCACCGAGAACCTGAGCGGCGTCGCTCGCGGCGCCGAAATCGAGTTCGAGTTCCTCGGCGGCGCCCGAACGTTTGACCTTCAGCGAAACGCGGGTTTCCCGGAACCGCCCCAGCCACGCGAAGAGCGAGCGGCAGAAGACGTCGGCGGAGCTGCTCGAAACGCCGACCACGACGGCGTCGAAGACCTGGACGCGGCCGCGGAGTTCATCTTCGCCGCGCAGCCAGTCGGCGAGTTCCGGAAGCTCGCCGCCGGAGTTCGGCACGGTGATCGCGACGATCCCAGCCGTCACCCGATCTCCTTTCGCCCAGAACCGGAGAGGCCCCGAACCTTAGCCGTCCGCGCGGTCCCACTGGAAGCCCGGGAAGGAAATTGAATTCTGCAATTTGCGGTCAGGACCGGCGACTCACGAGCGCTGAAACGGCGAAGTAGCTGATGGCCAGCATCGCCACCGCCGTCACCAGCGCCAGGACCAGCGGGCCGCCGACCGGTTCGTCGTCGGTCAAGGCGTGCAGGAGCGGGTGGACCAGGGGGATCTTCGCCAGCAGGACGACGACGAGCGTGATCACCGCGGCGAGCACCGTCCAGCCGATGCGGTGGACCAGCAGCCGCGAGCACGGGAGCGCGATCGCGATGCCCACCACCGCGCACGCGAGGTGGGCGAGCAGCCCGATGCCGAGCGCCGACGGCTGGATCCGGAACGACTTGAGCGCCGACCACACCTCGGTGATCGCGGTGAGGACCAGGGAGCAGGCCAGCACGGTGAGGATCGCGCCGGTGATCATCCGCCGCCACTGCCGCGCGTGGCTCAGGGTCACCAGGCGCTGCACCGGGTCTTCGATGTCGAGCAAGGCGATCGTCAGCCAGCAGGAGACGACCAGCAAGCCGCCGGCACTGACGCCGTACAGCGGCAACGGCGGCGAGTGCGGGTCGGCGTAGAGGATCACGCACAGCGCGAGGTAGGCCAGCAACGCCGGCAGGTACCGCTGCGAATGGCCGAGCAGCGCCAGGTAGTACCGCGTCAGGGCGAGCACGGCGCCACCTCCCGCACCGACCAGCCGTCTTCGAGCGCCCGCAGCAGCACCGCGTCGACACGGGCGACCTCGACCGTCAACACCACGTGCGGGCCTTCGGTGACGGCGTGCCGCACGCCGGGCTCGTCCGCCCAGCCGGTGCCGTCGCCGCGCAGGACGATCCGCGTGGTCGGCTCCGCGCTTTCCGCCGTGAGCCTTCCGGAGTCCATGAGGTGGACGACGTCGGCGTGGTCGTGCACCACCTGCGGCCGGTGGTCGGTGAACACGACGCTCGCACCCCGTGCCCGCGTCTCGGCGACGAGCTCGCCGAGGATGGCGTGCGTCCCGACGTCCAGCCCGGACCACGGCTCGTCGAGGATCAGCAGATCGGGCCGGACCATCACGGCCTGCGCGAGCCCGACTTTCTGCGCGTTGCCCTTGGACAGGGTGCGCAGCGGTGCCGCCGGGCCGCCGACGAGGGCGAGCCGTTCGAGCAGCGGGTCGATCACCGAGAGGTCGTCGAGCCCGCGGATGCGCGCCATGTGCCGCAGGTAGGCGCGGGCGCCCATGCGCTGGCCGGCCGGGAAGCGGTCCGGCAGGTAGCCGATCCGCGGGGTGCCGCCGACCGTCCCGGTGGTCGCGTGCGAGACGCCGGCCATGATCCGCAGCAGCGTCGACTTCCCGGAGCCGTTGCTGCCGAGGATGCCGACGACGCGCCCGGGCTCGACGGTCAGGTCGACGTCGCGCAGGACGAAGTCACCGCGCCCGTACCGCTTGCCGACCCCCTCGAGCCGGATCACGCAACAGCGGCCTTCTGAAGCGCCTTGGTCGCCCGCTCGAGCTCGTTCACCCGGGCCGGCTCGACGGGGTGCCCCGCGGCGGCCAGCCAGTTCGCGAGCATCCGGTGGCCGCCCTCGGTGAGCACGGACTCCGGGTGGAACTGGACACCTTCGAGGGGCAGCTCGCGGTGGCGCATGCCCATCACGATGCCGGACTCGGTGCGCCCGGTGATCTCGAAGACGGCGTCCGGAATCGTGTCCGGCACCACAGTCAGGGAGTGGTACCGGGTGGCCGTGAACTCCTCGGGCAGGTCCTTGAGGATGCCTGCGCCGGTGTGCCGCACCTGGCTCGTCTTGCCGTGGAGCAGCTCGGGCGCGCGGTCGACGGTCGCGCCGTAGACCACGCCGAGCGCCTGGTGACCGAGGCAGACGCCGAGCATCGGGGTGCGCGTCTCGGCGCACTTGCGGATGACGTCCATGCTCTGACCGGCGCGTTCGGGGGTGCCGGGACCCGGCGAGACGAGCACGGCGTCGAACTCGGGCACGCGGTCGAGGTCCACGACGTCGTTGCGCCAGACCGTGCAGTCGGCGCCGAGCTGGGCCAGGTACTGGACCAGGTTGTAGACGAAGCTGTCGTAGTTGTCGACGACGAGAACGCGCATGGCGCCGAGCTTACCGGCTCCCACCAGGTGGACCGTACGCCAAATCACATTTTAGGTTAGGTGATCCTAACTTACCGTGGAGCGAGTGAGCCGATCTCTTCGTGTAGCCGTGGTGGGTGCCGGTCCCGCCGGGATCTACGCCGCCGACATCCTGGACAAGTCCGACGCCGACGTCTCCATCGACCTGTTCGAGCGGATGCCCGCGCCCTTCGGGCTGATCCGGTACGGCGTCGCACCCGATCACCCGCGCATCAAGGGCATCGTGACGGCGCTGGAGAAGGTGCTCTCGAAGCCGAACGTCCGGTTGCTGGGCAACATCGACTACGGCACCGACATCAAGCTCGACGAGCTGCGCGAGTTCTACGACGCGGTGATCTTCTCCACCGGCGCGTCCGCCGACCGCGCGCTGGACATCCCGGGCATCGACCTGGACGGCAGCTACGGCGCCGCCGACTTCGTGTCCTGGTACGACGGCCACCCCGACGTGCCCCGCACGTGGCCGCTGACCGCGTCCTCGGTCGCCGTCCTCGGCGTCGGCAACGTCGCCCTGGACGTGGCGCGGGTGCTGGCGAAGACGGCCGACGAACTGCTGACCACCGACATCCCGGACAACGTCTACCAGGGGCTCAAGGCCAGCCCGGTGACGGACGTGCACGTGTTCGGCCGCCGCGGCCCGGCGCAGGCGAAGTTCACGCCGCTGGAGCTGCGGGAGCTGGACCACTCGCCGAACGTCGAGGTCATCGTCTACCCCGAGGACATCGAGTTCGACGACGGCAGCATTGCCGCGCTGCGGGCGTCGAAGCAGATCGACATGGTCGTGAAGACGCTGCAGGAGTGGGCGATCCGCGAGCCGGGCACCCGCCCGCGGCGGCTGCACCTGCACTTCTTCCACTCGCCGGCCGAAATCCTCGGCGAGGACGGCCGCGTCACCGGCCTGCGCACCGAGCGGACCGAGCTGACCGGCGACGGAAACGTCCGCGGCACCGGCGAATTCCACGACTGGGACGTCCAGGCGGTCTACCGCGCGGTCGGCTACCTGTCGTCGCACCTGCCGGAGCTCCCGTTCGACCACGTCGCGGGCGTGGTGCCGAACCAGGCCGGGCGCGTGCTGGACCTGGACGAAAACCAGCTGCCGGGCGTGTACGTCACGGGCTGGATCAAGCGCGGCCCGATCGGCCTGATCGGCCACACGAAGGGCGACGCGGCCGAGACGATCGCGAGCCTGCTGGCGGACGCGGACACGCTGGCGGCACCGAGGTTCGCGGCCCCCGACGCGATCCTCGACTTCCTCGAAGCACGCGGAATCCCGTTCACCAACTGGGACGGCTGGGGTCGCCTGGACGCCCACGAGAAGTCGCTGGGCTCCGCGGCGGGCCGGGAGCGGATCAAGGTGGTCGAGCGCGAGGAGATGACGCGGGTCTCGCGCGGTCAGGTGCCCGCGCCGAGGTAGGCGAGGACCGCCATCACGCGGCGGTTCGTGTCGTCCGACGCCGTGATGTCGAGCTTGCCGAAGATGTTCGCGGTGTGCTTGCCGACCGCGCCCTCGCTGAAGTGCAGCTTCGCGGCGATCGCGGCGTTGGAACAGCCTTCCGCCATCAGCGAAAGGACCTCGCGCTCCCGCTGCGTCAGGGCGGCCAGCGGGTCGGAGGCGTTGCCCGCCACCAGTTTCGCGATCACCTCGGGGTCCATCACCGTGCCGCCGGCGGCGACCCGGCGGACCGCGTCGATGAACTGCTCGGCGTTGAAGACCCGGTCCTTCAGCAGGTAGCCGATCGCGCCGGTGCCGTCGGCCAGCAGCTCGCGCGCGTACAGCTGCTCGACGTGCTGCGAGAGCACGAGGATCGGCAACCCGGGAACCTCCCGGCGAGCGGCCAGCGCGGCCTGCAGGCCCTCGTCGGTGTTCGTCGGCGGCATCCGGACGTCCACAATGGACACGTCCGGGCGTTCCTCGCGCAGGGCCGTCACCAGCTCCGGGCCGCTGCCGACCGCCGAGACGACGTCGAAGCCGTGCGCGGTCAGGAGATGAGTCAGGCCGTCTCGGAGGAGGTACTGGTCCTCGGCGACGAGGGTTCGAGGTCGAGCTGACACGGGATCTCCAGGGTCGCCTTCGTCGGGCCGCCGATCGGGCTGGTCAGCGTCAACCTACCGTCGAAGGCGCCCAGCCGGCGCTCGATTCCCCGCAGTCCCGAACCACGGGCCGGATTCGCCCCGCCCGGCCCCTCGTCGGTCACGACCACCGTCAGGAGACCGTCGGCGAACTCCACCTCGATCGCCACCCGGTTCGCGCCGTGCTTCGCCGCGTTGCCCAGCAGTTCCGACACCGCGAAGTACACGCACGCCTCGACCGGCTCCTCGACGCGCCCCGGCAGTGAGCCCGCGACCTCGGACTTCAGCGGGCTGTCCATGGCCAGCGCGCGCACCGCGTCCAGCAGCCCGCGTTCGGACAGCACCGGCGGGTGGATGCCGCGGATCAGCACCCGCAGTTCGGTCAGCGCCTCCGACGACGCCGCGCGCAGCTCCGCCGCGAGCCGTTTCGCCGCCGCCGGATCGGTGTCCACCAGTGCCTCGACCGCGCCGAGCTTCATGCCCATCGCGACCAGCCGCGACTGGATGCCGTCGTGCAGGTCGCGCTCGATCCGGCGCAGCTCGGCGGCCTGCGTCACCGTGACGTCGGACCGGGTCTGCTTCAGCCGTTCGACGCGCTGGGCCAGCCGGGTCGACTCGGTCGGCCCGAACCACACGCGGGCGAACCGGGCCTGCTGGCGGGCGAGCCACGGCGCCGCGGCCAAGCCGGCGACCACCATCGCCAGCATGACCGGGGTCTGCGCGAGCGCGCCCAGGTGTGTCGACACGGCGGGGAACGGGGACCAGTCGATGCGCGGCGACACGAACGGCCGCCAGATCCAGAGCGCCCCGAGGCCGATGAGTCCCCGGCTGACCAACGCCACCGTCGGCAGGATCAGGACGAACGAAACCAGCGGGGCGAGCAGGCTGCCGGCGAGGTCGCGCCAGGTGGCGCGGTCGCGGTAGATCCACCGCGTGCGGGCGTGCTGGACCGGCCAGAACGGCTCCTCGTACAACTGCCTGCCGACCTGGTAGAGCCCGTCGGCGCGGGGCACCGGCAAGCCGGGCGGCGGCAGGTACGGCCGCACGATCTGCACCCCGGTCCAGTTCCCGATCTCGCGGCGCAACGTGTCCGTGATCGTCCGGTTCGCCAGCACGACTGGGGTGGCCATCGGCATGAAGAAGACCATGACGACCAGCTGGAAGATCGCGAAGACCAGCTGCACCACCGAAACCGCGAACAGCCCGGCCTGATGACCCAGTGCTTCGCAGTGCCGGTGCAGCCAGTTCTTGCGCTTCGGCTCGACGGGCGGACGCGGCCCGATCCACCAGCTCGTCCACCGGCCGTAGCCGCGCAGCACCACCGGGCCGCCGAGCAGCACGGCGACCGGCAGCAGCAGCGTGCACAGGGGGTTCACCAGCTGCCAGGCGAATTCGCGCATCGTGGCCGGGTCTTCCATCGCCCAGGTGAGCCGGTGCTGCCAGCTGATCCAGAACGCCCGCTTGTAGAGCTGGTTGCCGTCGCGGTACCAGCCGTCGCGCTCCCGCACGGGCGCCGGCGGCTCGGGCCGGTACGGCGCCTCGATCCCGACGTCGCACCAGCGCCCAGCCAGCACGCGCATGCGCGCCGAGCGGCCACGAGCCCACAGGAGCGTGGGACCGAAGAAGAAGACCAGCCCACCGCACAGCATGGCAAAGGTGAGCAGCTGGATCAGGACGTCCACCCAGCTCAGCAACGAGAACGCCGCCAGCGCGAGCGCCCGGCCGATCGCACGCAGGTACGCCATCAGGCACCTCCTTCCCCCGGATCCTCGCCGACCGGCGCCGGACCGCGCACTGCCCCAAGCCCCACGAACGGGGTGGGCCCAGCCCCACCCCCGCTTCAGCAAAACGCTACCTGAGCTGGGGTTTCAGCGTCATTACGGACGCGGCCGCCGGTTCGTAGGTTCAGAGCCATGCCACTCATCGAAGTCACCGACCTCCGCAAGCGCTACGGCACCCGGGTCGCGGTCGACGGCGTTTCGTTCACCGTCGATCGCGGCGAAATCTTCGGCATCCTCGGCACCAACGGCGCCGGGAAGACCACCACCGTCGAATGCCTCCAAGGCCTGCGCCGGGCCGACGGCGGCACGATCTCCGTCCTCGGCCTCGACCCGGCGGCCGACCACGCGGCGTTGACCCGCCGCGTCGGCGTCCAGCTGCAGGAGAGCCAGCTGCCCGCGAAGCTGCGGGTGCGCGAAGCCCTCGAGCTGTTCGCGTCCTTCTACCCGGACCCCGCCGACGTCGACGTCCTGCTCGACCAGCTCGGCCTGCGCGACCACGCCCGCAGCTACTTCGGAAAGCTCTCCGGCGGCCAGAAACAGCGCGTGTCGATCGCGCTCGCGCTGGTGGGCCGGCCCGAGCTGGCGATCCTCGACGAGCTGACCACCGGGCTCGACCCGCACGCCCGCCGCGAAACGTGGGAGCTCGTCGAAGGCGTCCGCGCCACCGGCGTGACCGTCCTGCTGGTCACCCACTTCATGGACGAGGCCGAACGGCTCTGCGATCGCGTCGCGATCTTCGACGCCGGCCGCGTGGTCGCCACCGGCACCCCGACCGAGCTCCGCGCCGCGGCCGGAGCCTCCACTTTGGACGACGCGTTCGTCTCGCTGACCAGGAGCGCCCGATGAGCACCTTCACCAAGATCACCGTCACCGAAACGAAGATCTTCCTCCGGTCGCCGTTCATGCCGATCGCCGGCGTCCTGCTGCCGTCGGTCCTGCTGCTCGCGATCGGCGCGATCCCCGGCATGAGCGAGCCCAGCGCGGCGGCGGGCGGGTACCGGTTCATCGACGCCTGGGTGCCGTCGCTGATCGTCGTCAGCCTCGCGATGCTCGCGCTGCAGTCGATCCCGGCCGCCGTCGCCACCTACCGCGAGCAGGGCGTGCTGCGGCGGCTGGCCACGACCCCGGTGCACCCGGCGAACCTGCTGGTGGCCCAGCTGGTGATCCACGTCGTGGTCGCGCTGGCCGGCATCGCACTCGTGCTCGGCCTGGCCAACGCCGTCTACGACGTCCCGCTGCCGAAGCACCCGTTGCTGTTCGCGGCGACGCTGCTGCTCGGCGTGGTCTCGACGTTCTCGCTGGGCCTGATCACGGCATCGATCGCCGGCACGGCCAAGAGCGCCGGCGGCCTCGCGATGATCACGTTCGTCCCGATCATGTTCTTCGGCGGCGTCTACCTGCCGCGGCCGCTGCTCCCGGAGGTCCTGCGCCGGATCGGCGACTACGTGCCGCCGGGCTCGCAGCCGCTGCAGGACGCGTGGGTCGGGACCGGCGTCCAGCCGCTGCAGCTGGCCGCGCTCGCCGCCTTCGCGGTGCTCGGAACGGCGTTGGCGGCGAAGCTCTTCCGCTGGGAATGACCAGGCCTTCCG
Organism: Amycolatopsis sp. NPDC024027; assembly: GCF_040638975.1. Taxonomy (NCBI): domain Bacteria; kingdom Bacillati; phylum Actinomycetota; class Actinomycetes; order Pseudonocardiales; family Pseudonocardiaceae; genus Amycolatopsis; species Amycolatopsis sp. NPDC024027. The sequence continues at coordinate 527,803 of NZ_JBEZYY010000002.1, read as the reverse complement.
CCAAAGTGGTGATGATCATCGTTTTCTCTTGTGGCGCGGCCACCCGGCCGGTAGCCAAGAGGGTGGCCCTGCTCAAACTGGAGGTTCGATGTCCCTGGACGTGTCACCCGCGTTGCTGGAGAAGGCCGAGCGCGGGGAGGTCACCGACGCCGAGTTCGTCACCTGCGTCAAGGAATCCCTGCCGTACGCCTGGGAGGTCATCACCGGCGTCATCGCCGACGCCGAGGGCGCGGCCGACGGCTTCGCCGACAACGAGACGCCGCCGCCGAGCGAGGCCGCCCGCGGGCAGCTGCTGCGCGCACTGGCCTCGGACGCGATCCGCGGCGGCCTCGAGCGGCACTTCGGCGTCAAGCTGGCCTTCCAGAACTGCCACCGGGTGGCGGTCTTCAAGAAGTCCGAAATGGATGGTGACCGCTACCGCGCGTTCGTCTCGCCGCGCGGCCAGCTGCTCAACCAGAGCCCGGAACTGCGGGACTGCTAGCCCGCACCTCCGGCGCACCGGCGTCGCCCGCGTGCGCCGGAGGCTCGTTTCCCACGTCCGGACGCCGTGGGCTCAAGCGTCCAGGCCGGCGAGCAGGCGCGCGGTCGGCAGCCCGGCCTCGAGGTACTGCACGAAGAGCTGGTTGTGCAACGCCCACGGTGAGCGCCGTTGCCGGACCCGCTCGATCGCGGCCGGCACGCCGAGCCCGAGTTCGACGAGCGTCTGCGCGACGACGAGGCCGGACCGGTTGAGCCCGGCGTGGCAGCGCACCAGCGTCCGCCGGCCCGCGCGGACCGCCTCGGCCGCCAGCCCGGCGAACCGCTCGACGTCGGCGAGCTGGGCCTCGGTCAGCGGCCCGTCCGGCATTTCGGCGAAGTGGTGTTCGATGTCCGGCGGCGGCCCGTGGCCCTCGCGCTCATAAAGGCTCAGCACGAGCTCGAACTCGCGCCGCACGACGACCGGCTCCGCACCCGCGCGGAAATGCCCGCCCATCCACAGCCACGGCCCGACCTCGTTCCACGGGTCTTCCGGCGGCCGGTTGGACCGGTCCTTCTGACGTGTTTTCACGGCGGCCCCTCTCCCGGAAGGGCAACGGACCACCCGCCCGGCGGGTTCCGGCTCAGTTGACGGCGACCTCGTTGAACCACAGCCGCGGCTCCAGCCACGGGAACACCACGAACATCAGCAGCGCGACCACGCCGAGCGCCAGCACGACGGCGATCGTCAGCTTCGCCGCGAACGGACCGGGGAGCTTCCGCCAGATCCAGGCGTACATCAGGCCTCCCCGATCTTCGAGAGCAGGTCGCCGTAGTCCTTGACCTGGTTCTTCGGCACCTGCTGGGTCAGCACCGAGGTGATGATGAGCCGCTCCTTGGCGGAGAACTGCGGGTGGCAGGTGGTGAGCGTGAGCAGCGCGGCCTGCTGGGCCTTCGGGAGCACCTCGGCGCCCTTGTACGGGACCGGGTTCACCGCGGTGCCCTGGCTGGGCAGCACGACCTTGCGGCCGAAGGTCTCGCTGTAGGCGCCGCCGTCCTCGGCGTTCTGGTCACGCAGGGTGGAAACGCCCTTGCACTTCGGATCGGTGCCCTTGCCGGCGGCCCAGTCCTTCATCTCGTCGTCGTAGGGCAGGACCTTGTAGATGTAGAAGTCGCTGGAGGTCTCGATCACGATCTGGTCACAAGAGGAGAGGTTGTCCAGGTCGTTGAACGGGGCACCCTTGCCGACGCGGTGGCCGGCCACCGCGAAGTTGCCGGGCTCGCCGGGCAGCGACGTGCCCTTGTAGTGCCCGGGGCCGACTTCGAGGGCCGCGTCGTCCGTGCCCTCCTGGATGGTGAAGTTGTAGTCGACGCCGAAGCTGGGGATGTGGATGCGGGCGAACGCCTTGCCGTCGATCAGCTCGGGGTGCAGCGTGCGGTCGTGCGCCCACTCGCCGTCGAGCTGGTCACTCGCCTCGGACTGCTTGCCCGCCGAGAAGAGGTCGGTCACGTACAGCTCGTAGACCATGAACAGCAGCACGACCAGGCCCAGCGTGATGAGGATCTCGCCGGCCGTCCGGATCGCGACACCACCCTTGCCGAGCGCCGCCGGGGCGGGCTTCTCCTCGGTCGCCGTACCGCCCTTCCCGACCGGGGCGAAGATGACCGTCTCCTCGTTCGCGCCGGGCGGCGGGGTCGGGCCGGTGTAGCGGCGGGGCGGCCGGCCCTGCGGAGGCCGGGGCGGCCGGCCCTGAGCGCCGCGCTGGGGCGGCCGGGGTGGCACCTGGCCACGCGGGGGCGTGGCGGGACGCCCCGGCGACGGTGGCTGGCGCGGCGGCACGGGCTCGCGCGGGGGCATGGGCTGTCCGGGGTGTCTGCGCCGGTCGTCGTCCGGTCCTTCGCGCGTAGCCACGCAAGCTCCTCTCAACCCGCGTCGAACCCTGGGTGACGCCCTTGTCACGGTCCGGGAAATCCGACCACTCCTGGCCGCTGCTTTCCTGCGGTCGTTTACGTTAACGTGTGCACGTGGCGCCGGTTGCGCACCCTCAGCGGGACATCGCCACCAGACGAGCCCGAAGAGCACCGCGAGGAACACACGATGCCCAAGTCCAAGGTCCGCAAGAAGACCGCATACACCCCGCCTGCCGACCGGCGCACGCCGGTGAAGGTGCGGGCCGCCGGCCCGACCGGCCTGGCCTGGAAGATCCCCATGTTCGGGCTGATGCTGCTCGGCCTGGTGTGGCTGCTGGTCAACTACATCGCCGGGGACAAGATCTCCTGGATGGCCGACCTCGGCAACTGGAACTTCGCCGGCGGGTTCGCGCTGATGATCGCGGGTCTCCTCATGACGATGCGCTGGCGTTGATTGTTACTCCGATCAGCGGCTTGACGGCGAATTACAGCGCTGTGACTCATCCCCAGTGTGGATAACCCCTGTGGATAACTACCCCACCTCCTGGGCGCCTCGTCAGGCCGTTGTGGTATCGGCCTGGGCGGTCACCGCGTTGCTGCTGGCCGGCGTGGTCACCGACGCGCTGACCGGCGACCGCGGCGGCCTGGTGCTGTTCGCCCTCGCGGCTGTCGCCGCCGGCGCGTTCGCCGCCCACGCCACGATCGTCCGGCCCCGGCTGGCCGCCGACACCGAGGGCCTGGTGGCCCGGACGCTGGGCGGCACGCACCGGCTGCCGTGGGCGCAGACGCGCACGCGGCTGCGCACCACCAGACGACTCGGCCGCGACGGCGTCACGCTCGAGATCGAGCACGAAGACGAGCTGTACGTCTTCGGGTGGCTCGACCTCGGCGAGGATCCCCGGGACGTCCTGGACGTCCTCAGCACGCTGCGGAGCTAACCGCAGACGTAGTACCGGCCGAACGGGAACTGGACGAACTGGCAGGTCTCGGGCGCGAACTGCGAGCCCCGGTAGACGATCAGGCCGATGATCGCGACGGTGATGATCGCGATGCCGATCGCCTGCCAGCGCGCCTGGCCGATCTCCGGGGCGTAGAGCAGCGCGATGGTGACCAGTGCCCCGGTCACCAGGCCACCGATGTGCCCGAAGATCGAGATGCCCGGGATGCCGAAGGTGATGAAGGCGTTCAGCGCGAGCGTGATGATCAGGCCGGTGGGGTTGAGCCGCAGCTTGACCACGGTGACCGCGTAGGCGCCCATGAGGCCGAACAGCGCGCCGGAGGCGCCCGCCGTGCCGGGGTACCCGGCAGGGTCGCCGAACAGCAGCACCGACGCCGAGGCGCCGAGCATGGAGACGAAGTAGAGGGCGAGGTACCGGCCACGGCCGGTGACCTGCTCCAGCGAGCGGCCCATCATCCACAGCGAGAACATGTTGACCGCGATGTGGATGGGTCCGTAGTGCAGGAACCCGTTGGTCAGGATGCGCCACCACTCGCCGTGGCCGAGGGTCGCATCGCCGTAGAGAGCGCCGTACTGGAAGGCCGGTGCCAGCTCGTTGTCGGTCAGGCTGCCCGCCTGGACGACCGTGAGCAGGAAGACCAGGACGTTCACCGCGAGGATGACCTGGGTGACGAGCACCGACTGGGACAGCCGCGCGCCGAAGACGGTGCGCTGGCCGAAGCCGGATTCCTGGTAGCCGCGGTGCTGACGGCGCTGCTCCTGGCCGCCGGCGTGCACGCAGTCGGTGCACTGGAAGCCGACGGGGGCTTCGCGGAGGCAGTCCGGGCACGCCGGACGCCCGCACCGGGAACAGCTCAGTCCGGTCGGGCGGTTCGGGTGCCACCAGCACCCGGGGAGCGCGGCTTGTTCGGCGGCGGGGTTCGGCGGTTGGTTCACGATGCAACCAACCTACCGAAACCCGGTCCGCTCAGCCTTCGTGGTCGATCGTGACCTTCTCGATGACGACGTCGGTCAGCGGGCGGTCCGCCGGGCCGGTCGACGTCCGCGCGATCGCGTCGACGACGTTGCGCGACTCCTGGTCGGCCACCTCGCCGAAGATCGTGTGCCGGAAGTTCAGGTGCGTGGTCGGCGCGACGGTGATGAAGAACTGCGAGCCGTTCGTGCCGGGCCCCGCGTTGGCCATCGCCAGCAGGTACGGCTTGCTGAACTGCAGCTCCGGGTGGAATTCGTCGCCGAACTTGTAGCCGGGGCCGCCGCGGCCGGTGCCGGTCGGGTCGCCGCCCTGCAGCATGAAGCCGTCGATGACCCGGTGGAAGATCGACCCGTCGTAGAACGGGCCGGAGTTCGTCCCCGCCGCGTTGGGCTGGGTGTACTCCTTGGTGCCTTCCGCCAGCCCGACGAAGTTCGCGACCGTCTTCGGCGCGTGGTCGGGGAGCAGGGTCAGGTGGATGTCACCTTGGTTGGTGTGCAGCGTAGCTTTCACGTACTTCATCGTGCCATCTGCGGCGGGCGGCGCAGAAAAGGGGCACGATAGGTTACGGGTAACAGTGCAGTGTCAAAACGAATGATGAGGTGAAGCCCATGTCCCGGGCGACAGCCCAGGCCGTCGAGACCGCCGACAAACTCGTCACCGAGGGTGTCAAGCAGGGGCGGCGCGCGCAGAAGAAGCTCGCGAAGAAGACGGAACTGACCCGCAAGGAGCTCAAGAAGAGCTCGAAGGCCGCTCGCCAGGAGGCGCTCGCGCGCCTGTCCGAGCTGCGCAAGCCGGGTCGCAAGGCGAAGAAGGCCGCCATCAAGGCCGCGAAGGCGGCCGGCGAGTCGAAGCGCCGCGGCAAGAAGGACTTCAAGGCGGCGAAGAAGGACTTCTACGCCGCTCTGTCCGAGGCCAAGTCGGCCGCCAAGGGCACCCGCAGCCGGCGCAAGTGGCCGTGGCTGCTGGGCCTGGTCGTGGTCGGCGCGGGCGCCGCCTACGCACTGCGGTCGAAGCAGGAGCCGCCGGTCGCCCCGGCGCCGCCGAAGGCCACCCCGCCCGCGCCGAAGCCCGCCGAACCGGCGAAGCCGACCGCGCAGGCGAACGGCAAGGCGCCGTCCGCGGCGCCGGCCGAAAAGAAGAACTGAACAAGACGCGAAGAGGCCCCCGGGGGTGCAGCCGGGGGCCTCTTCAGTCTTGCGGTGTTTCAGGCTGATCAGACGGCAGCGGCGTGCTTGTCGATCAGCTGGCCGAGACGCGGCAGCGCCTCTTCGACGTTCTTCTTGCCGTTCGGGCGCAGCTTGCCGTAGACCTTCTTGATGCTGTCGCGGCTGCTCTTCTCCGCGCGCGAGTCGGTGACGCTCAGCAGCGCGTCGGAAGCCTCGTCCGAGCGGCTGGACAGGTAGGCGCCGAAGTCGTTGCCGCCCTTGGCGCGGTAGTCGCCGTAGAACGGCTCGAGCGCGGAGGCGAAGTCCGGCAGCAGCGTGTCGACGGCCGAGGGGATGATGCCCGGCTTGATCTTCTTGACCGCGGCGAAGCCGGTCTTCACGACGGCACCCGAGACGCCGCCCTTGTCGGAGACCTCGGCGTCGACGAGGGTCTCGAAGTCGGAGACGACAGCCGGGCGACGGCCGGAGTCGAGCAGGATTTCCTTGAGGGTGTCAGCCACGAATCTTGTCCTTTGTCGTTGCAGAGTTGGTGCCCCGCCCCGGGGTGGGGATCCCCGGTGGCTGCGGTGCGCGAGTCCACGAAGCCTGCGCGTGACGCACAGGGTAATACAAGATCAACATCACTCACCCGTGTGGAGGTCGCTACCTAGAGCTTCAGGGCAGCGATAGCCTTCTTGACCACTGTGCGTGCCTTGACGCTTTGCTTCTGGTTGGTCGACGCGATGACCGCCGCCGGCCCCTTCGCCACCGCGTACACGGCGCCGTCATCGGTCGACAAATAGCCCCCCTTCCAGCCGGAAGGGTCGCTCGCCGGGTTGGACGAGTCGACCGGCGCCGCCTTGTTGACCAGCGCCGTCGCCGTTTTCGCGTCCCCGACGTACACCCGGACGGTGAGCTGGACCTTCCCGTCCGGGCGATAGAAGAAGCACGCCGGGTGCGGCTGGTCGGCGGAGACGCGCACCTTCGACACGTGCTGGCCGTTCGCCTCGGCCACGACTTCGCTGCCGAGGTACGGGCAGTCCTCCGTCGCGCCCGGCTGGGGGTCCGGGGGCAGGCTGCCGGTGCCCGCCGCGGTGGACGCCGAGGGCGGGCTGGGCGTCGCGGTGCCGGTCACGATGGTGGCGCTGCAGCCGGCCAGCAGGGCCACGGCGGGCGCGAGAAGTACGAGTCGTCGCATAGCGCGGACAGTCAACCACGAAGCATGTGTGAAAACCGCTGGCTGACGTCGCCTTGACCACCGGGCGTGCGACGATGTCCGCGTGCTCACCCCCGAGCAGTACCTCGGCGCGATGGCCGACCGCATCCAGCGGGCCGGTGGCCGGCTGAACTCCGTGCAGATCGGGCCCGCCACGGCCGTCGTCGGGCTGTTCACCGAGCAGGTCCTGCTCACGACGATGAACTACTGCGTGATCGCCGCCGCCGTCCCGGAGGTCAGCGCCGCGGCGCTGTACGACTTCACCGGCCGCGCGACGCAGCACGCCCGCGCGAACCTGACCGGCACCATGGGCTGGACGGCGGGGTCGGTCGTGATCGCCGGGCTCGTCGGCGGCCGGGTGTACCCGGACGCCGCACAGGCCGCGTCGGCGAAGTCGGGCAACCAGTTCGGCGGCGAGACGCGGATGGTCGCGGTGGACCTCTCCGCCGGGCAGCTGTACGCGTTCGTCGGCGGCAAGCTCTGGGGCGCGGCGATGCAGGGTTCGGTCAACGCCAAGCTGACGTACTGCTTCCCGCAGCCCGCCGAGGTCTACCAGCAGCTCCAGTGGCAGCAGGCGCAGCAGCAACCGCAGCACCCGATGCCCGCGCCGGCGCCGCAGGTGCCGCCCCCGCCGTACGTCGGTCCGGCCGGTCCGCAGCCGCCGGTCTACCCACCGCCGGGGCACGCACCCCAGCAGGGTCCGTACGGTTACTGACATGGTGCAGTTGCGCGGCTGGCCGTCGTTCCCCGAGGAACTCCCCGTGTTCACGCCGGAAACGGCACCCCCGGACCCGCAGGCGTTGTTCCTCGAGTGGCTGACCGAAGCCGGCGAGCACGTCCTGGCGCCGCACGCCGTCACGTTGTCCACAGTGGATGCCGACGGCGCGCCCGACGCGCGCGTGGTCATCCTCAAGGACGTCGGCGCGGGCGGCTGGGCCGTCGCGACCAGTGCGGAAAGCCCCAAGGGGCGGCAGCTGCACAAGGACCCGCGCGCCGCGTTGACGTTCTTCTGGCCCGGCCGCGGCCGGCAGGTCCGGGTGCGCGGTCCGGTCTCCCCCGCCGCCCCCGAGGTGTCGGCGGCGGACTTCCTCGCCCGGCCGCCGGCGTCCCGCGTCGAGGCGTTCATCGGGCACCAGTCCCAGGTGCTGCACGATCCGGCGGACCTGGATGCGGCGGCCGCGGAAGCGGAGCGCTGGGTCGAGGAGAACCCGGACGTGGCCCCGGAAACGTGGACGCGGTACCTCGTGGCCCCGGACGAAGCCGAGTTCTGGCAGGCCAGTCACGACCGGCGGCACGTGCGGCTGCGGTACCGGAAGGCCGGCGACGGCTGGGTCCGCGAGCGCCTCTGGCCGTGACGGCCGCCCTTTCGGGGGTATGCGGGTTCCGCGCCGGTGTGCGCATGATGCACTCCATGCGCTCGAAGATGCTGACCGCCGGGCTGGTCCTGGCGCTGACCACCGCACTCGGCGGGTGGCCGTGGCCGACGCGCGTCCTGGGGGACGACCGGCGCTGGCGGATCCGCACCCGTGTCCCGGACAGCCGGGCTTCACGTGCTCGACCCTGACCGTCCCGCTCGACCACACCGGCCGCGTGCCGGGCACGCTCGCCCTGCCCGTGGCGACCGCGGACAACGCGAACGCGCCCAAGGGCGTCCTGCTGTTCCTCACCGGTGGCCCCGGGCAGGGCGGCGTCGGCACCATCACGCGGATCGCCGAGCAGCGGCTGCCCGAAGTCGCCCGGGACTACCGGATCGTCATGCTCGACCAGCGCGGCACCGGGCCGTCGGGGGCGTTGCGGTGTCCCGGCCTGCAGGCGGAGATGGGCAGTTCGGACATCGCGACCCCGTCGGCCGGCGCGGTGCGGGAGTGCGCGCGCATCCTCGGCGACACGGCACCGCTGTATTCGACCGACCAGAGCGTGGCGGACTTCGACCAGCTCCGGCAGGCGCTGGGCGTGCCGAAGCTGGTCGTCGACGGCGTCTCGTACGGCTCCTTCACGGCGGCTCGGTACGCGATCGCGCACCCCGATCACGTCAGCAAGGTGATCCTCGATTCGGTGCTGCCGCACCACACGACGGCGTCGGCTTCGCTGTACCTGACGGGGCTGACGGCGGAGGCGCGCGTGCTGCGCGCGGCGTGCGTGGTGGCGCCGGCCTGCGGTTTCGACCCGGCCGAGGACTTGGCGTGGGTGGTCCGCCACCGCGGCACGGCGGACGGGGTACGGATCTTCGACACGGTGGTGTCGTACGAATTCGCCGACCCGACGTACCGCAACCCGGCGGCGGGCGACATCATCGGCGCCCTCCACGAAGCCCGCGGCGGCGCCCCGGCTCGCCTCGACGGTCTTCTGGAGGCGTACAAGTCCGGCGGCGACGACCCGGCGGCGTTCAGCGCCGGCCTCCACGCGGCGACGCTGTGCGCGGACGGACGTTTCCCGTGGGGCACCGCGGCGAGCCCGCTCGCGCTCCGCCGTCCGCTGCTGTCGCTGGCCGCGCGCACGCTCCCGGAGTCGGCGACCTGGCCGTACACGACCGGCGTGGCGACGCAGCAGGGGTTCATCCAGAGCTGCCTCCCCTGGCCGGCGGAACGCCCGGCGTCGAACCCGTCTTCGCGGCTGCCGGATGTCCCGGTGCTGTTGCTCAACGGTGACCGGGACCTGTCGACGCCGCTGGAGTGGGCGCGCGAGGAAGCGGCCCGCGCCCCGCGCGGCCGGTTGGTGATCGTGCCGGGCGAGTCGCATTCGATCCAGAACCGCGAGCGCGGCCACGCGGGGCGGGACGCGGTGCTCGACTTCCTGCGGTGAGGCGAAGACCGGAGCCGGGGTCCCTGACTACCGCTTCCGGGATGTGATCTGCGCCATAGCGCGTGGGGTGAGCGCAGGGTTTGCTCTACCCCCGTCGCTCGTAGGCGCGAGATCGGAGCCAGCGATTATCGGCTCTGATGATTTGCGCAGCGTTACTGCGCACAGCGCGCGTACGGCGGGACACTCTCCCCGGACGACCACTCGACCTGGTCCAACACTGCTAAATTACCTGCAAGACGCCCTCCTCCAGCAAGTCTGGGATCGCATGGCTCACTTCGGAGGGGTGCCGAAATTTAGCGCACTGGCACTGCGCATAAGCCAGGCGAAGGCAGGGGGAGATCACATGAAGGCGTTCTTCGAGCTGCTCGGCAATGCGATGCAGAGCAATGGCACGACGTTGCGGCTGTGCTTGCTGATGCTCGTGGCCGCGTTGGCGTACCTCATCAGCCGGCTCTAGCGGGCCGGCCGGAACCAGGAGACTCAGGGGAGTGAAGATGACGGAGACCCGCGCTGCGGACGTCGCCGATCGGCTTTGGCGAGCGTATGCGCCCTACCAGCGGGGCCGGGACTCGGCCGGCGATCTGGCTTCGATGTTCGCACTGCTGGTCCTCGCCCGGTTCGTCGAGCCGAGGCTGGATTCGGCGGACGACTTCGTCAAGCAGTGGAAGCGGGCGGTCACCGAGGCGGAGAACCGGATCTCGCCGGTGATGGGGCTGCGTGCGGCCCTGTCGAGCGCCGCCCGGCAGCCCGGCTTCCCGCTGCCGGACGTGCGCGCGTTCGAGTTCATGAACCGTTACGAACAGCCGGACGACGTGCCGTGGACAGCCGCTTTTCTCCTCGCGCTGGTGCAGCGGCCCACCCCGGCGGAGGTGGGGGCGGCGGACGTCGCCGCGCTGCTGCTCGATCGTCACCTTCAGGAGAGCACCGTCACCGCGGGCGAGTTCCCGGTGCCGCCCGCGGTAGCGCGCGTGCTGGTCGGCCTGACGGCGCCCCGGCCCGGAGACCGCGTTCTCGATCCGGCCTGCGGGTCCGGTGGTCTGCTCGCCGCCGCGGTGGCGCGGATCGCGGAGCACAGCCGCGTCGACGGAGCTTTCGTCGAGGCGTACACGACCGATCACGCCAATGCGGACCTGGCGATGGCGAACTTGGCCGTCCACGGAGTCGATCGGCCCGTCGTCCGCGGCTCGGACCCGGTATCGCTGTTCAACCGCCACGACACCCCCGAGGTCGACGTGGTGATCAGCAACCCGCCGTTCAACCGGCGCATCGAGAACGTCGCAAAGATCGACCCCGCGCGCTGGCGTTTCGGCACGCCACCGGCGTCCAATGCGAACTTCGCCTGGCTCCAGTTCGCGGTGAACCGGTTGAGCCCGGGTGGCATCGCCGCGATGATCATGCCGCCGGCCGCCGCCTGGTCCGGCGGTGGCGAAGCGGACATCAGGCGGAAGATGATCGGGGAAAACGGTGGGGTGGTGCTCGCTGTCATCGCCTTGCCGCCGAACCTCTTCGCGGACACCGCCGTCCCCGTGCACGTCTGGGTGCTCGCCCGCGACAAGGCACACCACCTGCCACCCGGCGGGACGGACTCCGTCCTCTTCGTCGACGGCGGTCGGCTGGGCAGGCAGGCGCCGCGCCGGCCACGCATCCTGACCGCGGACGACGTGGACCGCATCGCCGACCGGCTGCGGGAGTGGCTGAGGTCCCCCGGAACGGATTCCGACGAGGCGGGCTTTTCCCGCTCGGTGAAGCACGAGGAGATCCTCGAGAACGACGGAAGTCTCGACCCCAGGCTGTACGTCAACGTCGAGCGAGAACGACCCGCGGCGGCACCGGACCTCACCCGCGCACTCGAAGCGCTCGAGCACCACGTGCGAGAAACGGCGTTCTCCAGCGCAGAGCTGGCGGAAAGCTTGGCCAGGTACGAACGGCTGACCCGCAACGAGACCACCCTTCCACGCCAGACGCTCGGCACCATCGCGGCGGATCTGCTCGTCGCCGGCCCTTCCGGCAGCCACATCCGCGCCGAGGACTACCTGGAAGCGCCGGGCGTTCCCGTGGTCATGCCCAAGGACCTGACGGACGACGGATTCGACGCCACGGGAATCCGGCAGATCACCGAAGACCACGCCCGCAGGCTGGACCGCTTCCGGCTCCGCCGAGGCGACGTCGTGCTGGCACGCCGTGGCGAGCTGGGCCGTTGCGCGGTGGTTCGCGAGGAGCAGGACGGCTGGGTGTGCGGTACGGGCTGTTTCATCCTCCGGCCCACCGACGGGCTGGACGCCGACTACTTCGCGGCCCACCTGCGGGGTGCGGAGGCGCGCGACTGGCTCAGCACCCATTCGACCGGGAGCACGGGGATGAAGACGATCTCGCTCGCCGCACTGCGCAAGCTGCCGGTGCCGCTCCCCGACCTCGGGACCCAGCAAGCGATCGCCGCCATGATGGCCCGGCTCGATCACCACAAGCGGCTGCTGCGCGAGCAGCTCGACCTGACGCAGGCGATCCGCCGCGATGCGCTGAACTGGCGCCCGGCGTGACCCCCGATGCGCCGCATCCCCGGGTTCACCGGGCCGGTTCCGGCCACGTGACCGGCAGCTCGTGGACGCCGTAGATGTTCATGTCCGTGCGCAGCTTCACCTCCCCGGCCGGGACAGCCAGCGCCAGGGCGGGGAAGCGGCGCAGCAGGCCTTCGAAGCCGGCGCGCATCTCGATGCGGGCCAGTTGCTGGCCGAGGCACTGGTGGACGCCGTGGCCGAAGGATAGGAGGCCGCGGGCGTTGCGGTGGATGTCGAGCGTGTCCGGGTTTTCGAAGCGCCGGGGGTCGTGGTTGGCCGCCAGCAGCGAGACGACGACCGTCGAGCCCTTGGTGATCGTTTCGCCGCCGAGCTCGAGGTCCTCCGTGGCGTAGCGGAAGAAGATGTCGGCCACCGACAGGTAGCGCAGCAGTTCTTCCACCGCGCCGGGCAGGAGTTCCGCGTCGGCGCGCAGTTCGGCCCACTGCTCGGGGTGCTGCAGCAGCGCGAACGTGCCCAGTGACAGCATGTTGGCCGTCGTCTCGTGGCCGGCGAGCAGCAGCAGGAACGCCGCGCCGGCCAGCTCTTCGACGGTGAGGTCGTCGTGGCGGGCGAGGTCGGACAGGATGTCCTCGCCGGGTTCGGCGCGCTTGCTCGTGACCAGTTCGGACAGGTACGTGTTCAGCGCGACGTACGCGCCCATCTTCTCCTCGAGCGTCTGCTCCCGGAGCATGAACTGGGCCGAGTTCGCCTGGAAGGTGTCCCGATCCGAGTAGGGCACGCCGAGCAGCTCGCAGATCACCAGCGAGGGCACCGGGAGCGCGAACTCCTTGACCAGGTCGACCGGCGGGGCCAGCCGCGCCAGGTGGTCCAGCTGCCGCTCGACGACGTCGGCGATGTGCTCCTCCAGCTGCTTCATCCGCTTGACGGTGAAGGCGCCGGTGAGCCTGCGGCGCAGCCGGCTGTGGTCCGGCGGGTCCATGGCGATGAACATGCCCGGCATCGGCGGGGACGGCTCGGTGGCGGCGGGCATCCCCGTCTCGTACGGCACGTGGATGACGTCGAGGTCCAGGCGGGAGCTGAACCGCGTGTCGGCCATCATCTGCCGGACTTCTTCGTAGCCGCTGACGAGCCAGCCCTCGTGGCCGTCGGGGAACACCAGCGGGCTGACCGGGCGGGCGTCGCGAAGCCGGGTGAGCGCGCTCGGCGGGTCGAAGGGCCCCGCGTCGCGGTCCATGGGGAGTCCGTGCGGGACGTCGGCCGTCTGGCTCATCGGCTTTCCTTTCGTGGTGGTGTGCCGACGACGATCGCCGAGCGGGCTGACACGGGCCTGACACGCCTCGGACACCGCCGCCCGTGGCAAGATCGGCCGCGTGCAGATCGGGATCCTGGGGCCCTTCGAAGTGCGCACGGCCGACGGCGTGCTCGCCGACGTGCCCGGCGCCCGTCTGCGGGGGCTGCTGGTCGCGCTCGCGCTCGAGCCGGGCCAAGTGGTCCCGAAGGGGACGCTCGTCGACTGGATCTGGGGTGAGCACCCACCCGCCGAAGCCCCGAACGCCCTGCAGCGCCTGGTTTCCCGGCTGCGCAAGGCCCTGCCCGAGGGGTCGGTCGACGGCCGGCCGACCGGCTACCGGCTGGTGGTGGCACCCGAGGACGTCGACGCCGTGCGCTTCGAACGCCTCGTCGGCCAGGCGCGCCAGGAAGACGATCCGCGACGGCTGCGCGAGGCACTCGCCCTCTGGCGCGGTCCGGCCATGCAGGACGTCGAACTGCCGGAAAGCGCGGCGTTCGCAGCCGCGGTCACCCGGCTCGAAGGGCTGCGCCTGGCCGCCCTGGAGGACCGGTTCGACGCGGAGGCCCGGCTCGGCCACGGCGCGGAGCTGGTCACCGAGCTGACCGACCTGGTGGCCGCGCACCCGATGCGGGAACGGCTCGTCGCCGCGTTGATGCGCGCGCTCGTCGCGACCGGCCGCGACACCGAAGCGCTGCTCGTGTACGAGCGCACGCGGGAAACCCTGGCCGACTCCCTCGGCGTCGACCCGTCGCCGGAGCTGTCCGAAGTGCACGTCGCGCTACTGCGCGGCGAGCTGGGCCGGCGGGAGGAGAGCCGGAAGACCAACCTGCGGGCCGAGCTGACCAGCTACGTCGGCAAGGACGCCGACGTCACCGCGGTCCGCGAGCTCGTCGCCGAACACCGGCTCACCACGCTGATCGGGCCGGGCGGTTCGGGGAAGACCAGGCAGGCCACGGAAACCGCGCGCACGCTGCTCGGTGACCTGCCGGACGGCGCGTGGCTGGTCGAGCTGGCCGGGATCGGCGCCGGCGACGACGTGGCCCAGGCGACGCTCGGCGCGCTCAAGCTCCGGGACTCGCTCGTCGGCGAGGCACCGGACGCCGAGCCGACGGACCGGGTCATCGCCGCCCTGCGGGAACGTTCGATGCTGCTGATCCTGGACAACTGCGAGCACGTCATCGAGTCCGCGGCGGCCTTCGCGCACCGGGTGCTCGGCGAGTGCCGACGGCTGCGGATCCTCGCGACGAGCCGGGAACCGCTCGGCATCACCGGCGAGGCGCTGTGGCAGGTCGCGCCCCTGGCCCTGCCCGCGGAGAACGCGGATCCGGCCGAAATCGAGGCCGCCCCGGCCGTCCGGCTGCTGCGGGACCGGGCCGGCGCGGTGCGCAAGGACCTCGCGGTGGACGTCCGCACCCTGGCGCGCGTCTGCCGCGCGCTGGACGGAATGCCGTTGGCCATCGAACTCGCCGCGGCGCGCCTGCGCACGATGTCGCTCGACCAGCTCGCCCACCGGCTCGACGACCGGTTCCGCCTGCTGACCGGCGGCAGCCGGACCGCGCTCCCGCGGCACCGCACGCTGCGCGCGGTGATCGACTGGAGCTGGGAACTGCTCTCCGACGCCGAACGCCTCGTGCTGCGCCGGCTTTCGGTGTTCTCCGGCGGGGCGAGCCTGGAGGCGGCCGAGCGGGTCTGCGGCGACGACTCGGCCGAGGTGCTCGACCTGCTGACCTCGTTGACCGACAAGTCGCTGGTCGTCGTCGTGGGCGACGAGGCACCGCGCTACCGCATGCTCGGCACGATCAAGGAGTACGCCCAGCAGCGGCTCGCGGAGGCGGGCGAGGCGGACGTCGCCCGGCGCGCCCATCTCGCGTACTTCACCGAACTCGCCGAGACGGCGGAGCCGCACCTGCGCCGCGCCGAGCAGCTGACGTGGCTCGCCACGCTCGAGGCGGAGCACGACAACATCACCGCGGCGATGCGCGGAGCAATCGCGGCGGGCGAAGCGGCGGAGGCGATGCGGCTCGCGGCGACCGCCGGCTGGTACTGGTGGCTCGCCGGGCACCGGGCGGAGGGCAACGAGCTGGTCATGGCGGCCACGGCCGTGCCCGGTGAGGTGCCGGACGAGATCCGCGGCGTGGTCTACACGTTCGTCGTCCAGTTCGTGACGTCCGGGCAGCAGAGCGACGAATACCGCGCGGAAGACTGGATCCGCAAGGCGTACGAGATCAGCCTCGGCGTCGACAACCCGCGGCTGGCGTTGCGCTTCGCCGGCTCCCTGGAGCGCCTGCTGCACGGACCGGACGCGGCGCTGTCGGCGTTCGAACCGCTGCTCGCCGACGAGGACCCGTGGGTGCGGGCGGTGGCCCGGTTGCAGCTGGGCAAGATGCGCATCCAGTTCGGCCACGGCGACCAGGCCGCGGACGCACTCCTCGAGACGGCGGTCGCGGAGTTCCGCGCGCTCGGCGAGCGGTGGGGCACCTCGTTCGCCCTGACCGAGCTGGCGGACCGCATCGCCGTGCGCGGCGAGTTCGCGAAAGCGTGCCAGTACTACGAGCAGGCCGTCGACGTCGTGACCGAGGTCGGCGCCATCGAGGACGTCGTCCGGATGCGGGCGCGGCAGGCCCAGCTGTACTGGCTGCTGGACGACGAGCAGGCGAGCGCGGCCGCACTGGCCGGAGCCCAGCGGGCCGCCGAGCGCGTGGCCTGGCCGAACGCGCTGGCCGAGCTGGCGCTGGCCAAGGCGGAACTCGCACGCTGGAGCGGCGACACCGCCCAGGCACGTCGCCAGCTCGACGTCGCCACGACGATGATGGGCGACGACGCCCAGCGCGCGAACGTCCAGGCCGTGGTCCAGGACCTGCTCGGTTACCTCACCGAGGACCTCGGCGAAGCCCGTGCCCACCGGGCGGCGGCGTTCGACGCGGCGACCGAAACCGGACACCCGCTGACGATCGCGCAGGTCCTCGTCGGCGTCGCGGACCTGGCGCTGCGGGAGGGACAGGACGAGCAGGCCGCACGGTTGCTCGGAGCGAGCGCGGGTGTCCGGGGCCTGCCGGACCGGTCGCACCCGGACGTCGCCCGGATCGGGGAAACCGCCCGGCGTCGCCTCGGTGACGTGGGGTTCACCGAGGCGACGCGGGCGGGGTCGGGAGCGAGCTGGCCGGAGCTGGCCGCGGTCACGCTCGCTTCTTGAAGGTGGACGACGCCCACAGGTAGCCGACGACGGCGATCCCGGCGCACCACGCGAGGGCGGCGATCAGGGTGCCGGTGGCCGGCGTCCCGTTGAGCAGCCCGCGCAGGGTTTCGATGATCGGCGTGAACGGCTGGTACTCCGCGAACTGCTTGAGGCCGGGCCCCATTTTTTCGGCAGGCACGATCGCGCTGCTGAAGAAGGGGAGCATGACCAGCGGCACCGAAGCCAGGCCCGCCGTTTCCGGCGTCTTCGCCGCCAGGCCCAGTGCGATCGTGAGCCAGCCGGTCGCGAACCCGAGGAGCACGACGACACCGAAGGCGCCGAGCCAGTCGAACAAGCTCGCCGCTGGGTGGAATCCCAGCAGGAAGGCCACCCCGAGGAGAGCCGCGATGGCGATCAGGTTGGTCAGCACGCTGGCGACGACGTGCCCGGTCAGCACCGCGCCCCGCGAGACGTCCATGACCTTGAAGCGGTTGATGATGCCCTTGGTCATGTCGGAGTTCACCGCGGTCGCGGTCGCGCCCAGCCCGTAGCAGACGGCCAGCAGCATCAGCCCCGGCGTCGCGTAGTCGACGTAGTTCACGCCGACGCTGAAGGCGTCTCCGAACATGTAGACGAACATCAGCATGACCACGACCGGCATCAGGATCGCGTTGAACACCGACATCGGATTACGGGCGATGTGCTTGAAGTTGCGGCGCAGCATCACGATCGAGTGGGAGTTCATTTGGCCGGCACCTCCGTGGCGTGGCCCGTCAGGGCGAGGAAGACGTCGTCGAGATCGGGGGTGTGGACGGAGAGCTCTTCGGCGCTGAGCGCGTATTCGTCGAGTCTGTCCAAAAGGGACCGGAGCGATTTCGTGCCGCCGTCGCTGGGCACGCGCAGGGCCATGGCCTCGTCGTCCCGGCTGGCGTCGGTGAGGATTCGCGCGGCCGCGTCGAGCTCGCCGGCGGTGGTGAACCGGAGCCGGACGTGGGTGCCGGGAATCCGGCGCTTGAGTTCGTCGGCCGTGCCCTGGGCGACCAGCCGGCCCTGGTCGAGCACGGCGATGCGGTCGGCGAGCTGATCGGCCTCTTCGAGGTACTGGGTGGTGAGGAAGACGGTCACCCCGTCGGCGACGAGGTCGCGGATGATGGCCCACATGGTCCGGCGGCTGCGCGGGTCGAGGCCGGTCGTCGGTTCGTCGAGGAAGATGATCCGCGGCCGGCCGACGAGCGTCATGGCGAGGTCGAGCTTCCGGCGCATCCCCCCGGAGTAGGTCGACGCGGGCTTGCGCGCGGCCTCGGTGAGGTCGAAGCGCTCCAGCAGCTCGGCGACGGTGTTCTTGCCCCCGCCGCGCCGGTTCAGGTCGACCATCAGCTGCAGGTTTTCCTGCCCGGTGAGCAGTTCGTCGACGGCGGCGAACTGCCCGGTGACGCCGATCGCCGCTCGCACGGCCTTGGCCTCGGCGGCCACGTCGTGCCCGGCGACGCGAACTGTGCCGCCGTCGGCTTTCGTCAGCGTGGTGAGGACGTTGACGGCCGTGGTCTTGCCGGCCCCGTTCGGGCCGAGCAGGGAGAAGATGGTCCCGGCCTCGACTTCGAGGTCCACGCCGTCGAGGACGGTTTTGTCTTGGTAGGCCTTCCGCAGTCCGGAGGCCGTGATCGCCAGGTCTGTCATGGGAGCTACTGTCGAAGGCCGGCCTGACACCGACCTGACACGAACCTGACCCGGTCGCTCTAAAGTCCGTTGAGGCGCTTCCGTCGACGGCGTTCAGGAGGACCGATGGTGGCATCGACCCCGCCACGAGCGGACCCGCGCACGCTGGTCGCGGTGGCGCTGATCGCCGCGTTCACCGGCGCCGGCACCGGGGCCTTCTGGACCGCGATGGCCGGTAAGTATGACCGGTTGTGCACCACCGGCAACCCGTTCTGCTCGCTCGGCCAGGTGATCCTGGGCGCCGAGATTTTTCTGGCGACCGCCGCCGGGACGCTCTTGCTCACGCTGCTCGCCCTGAGCATGACGCGGCTACGGCCGAAGCGCCCGATCGTCCTGACCGCGCTGCTGGTTCCCCTGGCGTCCGCGGTCGCTTACAACCTCACCGGCGGAATCGGCGCCTACCGGATCGCGCTGCTGGCTCTGGTTTCCGCGGCCCTCCACGTCTGGGTGGCCTGGCTCGCCCGGACCGGCGTGCGCTGACCGATACGACAAAGCCCAGGTCGGCGGAACCGGTCCGACCTGGGCTTGTGTGTTCTTCGAGTGTGGAGCTGAGGGGAATCGAACCCCTGACCCCCGCCTTGCAAAGGCGGTGCTCTACCAATTGAGCTACAGCCCCGGACGCGGACGGCGCACCGCCCGCGGGGTGAAGATCAGTTGTGGGAAGCGCCCGCCGGCTTGGCCGGAGTGGTGCCGTTGGTGGAGGGGACCGGCGCGGTCGCCTCACGCCAGAGGTCGGCTTCGGCCTTGGCCGCCTTGTTGCGCTTGACGACGAACAGGACGCCGCCCGCGATGACGGCGAGTGCCAGCAGCTTCTTCACCGAAGCCCCCTTCTCAGCTTGCTTCCCTTACCCCGCGATGTTACTGCACGGCTGCGCGCGGGTGTCGGGCACTCTTGGTTCCACGTGGAACCACTGGTAACGCACGTCACACGCTCCGGGAAATACTGTTGCGGGCCCTTTGGTTGTACGAAGTGGTCGATGTGCCCACCGTGTCCCCCGGGCCTCACCCCATCGCCTTCGCGGAGTTCCGCCAGGCTGGAGCCGCGATGAGCCACTCGCCGAGAGGCGACCGTGCGGCACGTCGACCGTAACCGCTCAGCCCTGCCGGACTTCTCTTCCCGGCAGGGCTGACCTGTATCCCGCGGTCACGCTTGGTGATCGAGCGGATCAGTCGTTAGAGGCTCTGCCGTGCCCGAACAGCGCTAGCGCCGGGTTCGAGACCCGGCTGAGGCTGGGTGCGTGCCAGAAACGCAGAACACGAAGGCGACCGCACTGACCGCCGTCGAAGCGCTGAAGTACCAAGGTGATCCGCTGGCCGACGCGGTGATCGCCGACTTGGTGGCCGGCGGAACGACCAGCGCGGTCAACGACGTGCTGGCCCGGTTCCGGGACAACGACCAGCCGGTTCCCGAGGACCTCCCCGAGCCGGTGCGCCGTTACCTCGTGGCCACGGACGCCCCGCCGGATTGGGCCGATCTCGACCGGATCGCGGCCGCGTACGAGTTCTTCATGGACGACGGGGTGCACGTCGCGTCGGTGCTGTCGTTCGGCGCGATGGTCAACTGCTACGCCCAGCCGCGGCCATCGCGCGTGCTGTCGCTCACGCACCGGCTCAACCAGCCCCATCGCCGGCTGTCCGAGACGTCGCAGTTCGTGCTGAACCTGATGGGCCGCAACCCGTTCGGCTCCGGCGGCAGTTTCGTGCCGACGATCCAGAAGACCCGGCTGATCCACGCCGCCGTCCGTCACTTCATCACCCGATCCGGCGAATGGGACATCGAGGCGGACGGCGTGCCGTTGTGCCAGCAGGACATGCTGGGCGCATTGCTCATCTTTTCCGTCCAGGTCATCGACGGAATGCGCCGGATCGGCATCTCCGTCACCGACCGCGAAGCCGAGGACTACTACTACGTGTGGCGGGTGACCGGCGCCCTCCTCGGCATCCCGGCCGACGCCATGCCCGAGACCCTCGCCGAGGCCCAGGCACTGAACGCGCGGCTCGTCGAGGCGAGTTACGGCCCGTCCGCCGAAGGAATCGAGCTCACCCGCAACCTCCTGCGCCTCTACGAGAACTTGGTGCCCGGCAAAGCGTTCGACGGCGTGGTCGCGGCGATGGTCCGCCAGGTCGTCACCCCGCAGGTCGCCGACTGGCTCGAGGTACCGCACTCGCGCGCCTGGGTCCGCACGGTAGCCGCCGGCACCCGCGTGATGCGGCTGCTCGAGCGCTCGGAAGACCGCAGCCGGGTGGCCACGACGGTGCTCGACAAGGCCGGCAGCCTCCTCTTGGGCGGAAGCGTACGCACGCTGACCGACGGGCAGCCGACCACCTTGACCATTCCCTCGGACCTGCGGGAGAAGTGGCTGGCTGCCGGCGTTTGCCCGGTGAAACCTGCTCGGGACGGCAGATAGAAAGCTGACCGCGGCTCAGACCCCTTTGATCCGAGCAATGAGCTCGTCGCGGTACTCCTGCACCGCCTGAAACTCCGGTTCGTCGCCGGTCGCTCGCTTCAGCGCGCCTTCCAGGATTTTCAGCCCGTGGCGTTCGTCGCCGCGCGCATCCGCCTGCCTCGCGGCGTTCTCCAAGGCTTTGGCAAGCTTGGTCTGCGCCTCGGGTTCCTTGATGGCCTGGTGGATCCGGATCCAGTTGCCGCCCGGATCGACGACGGTGAACCCGGTGTACCGGTCGTTGCGCAGCCGCGGCCGCGTCATGCGCGGAATGCCGGCGATCAGCCGTTTTCCGTGCACGGACCGCATCCCTGCCGCGAAGGCCTCGTACAGCTCGTTGGTGTCCGCCACGATGACCAGGCACGTGCTGTACGACTGCGCCGGGTCGTAGCCGTCCATCCCGAAGAAGTGCAGATTGATGTCTTCCCGCCGCACCGCGACGTGCGGGTTCGGCCGCGTCTGCCGATAGGTGATCTCGAAGCCGAGCATCTCGTAGAACGACGCGATCTCGTCGATGGAAGGACAGGGCAGGAGCGGAATGGTCAGTTCGTTCGCCATCACCCGAAGCTAAGCCCGGACCCGCCGAAACGACACCGAGCTATTTGCTCATGCGAACAGCATCGCGGGCTCGCTCAGCTCCACAAGTCACTCAGGTCATGCAAAAGCCCGGTCCGCATTCCGCGAACCGGGCTTGAGTTGCGTGGGCCTACCAGGACTTGAACCTGGGACCTCTTCGTTATCAGCGAAGCGCTCTAACCGCCTGAGCTATAGGCCCTCGAACGAGGAGAACTTTACAGGACCCCCGAGGGGGCCCTGCAACCGGGTCACTCCCGTTCGGACAGGGTTACCTCGAGGCCGCCCGCGAGGTCTGCCGAGACGTTGTAGATGAACGCGCTCACCGTTGCCAAGGCTGAAACCAGGACGATGTTGATCGCGCCCAGGATGGCCGCGATGCCGAACACGCGGCCGGCGCTGATCAGGGGTTCGGCTGAGGCGTTGGCGCCCTCGCCGCCGACCAGGGACGAGTATGTGCCGTTCAGCTTGTCCCAGACGCCCATGCCGTCGAGGACCGTGTACAGCACTCCGACCGCCACCAGCCAGACGAAGAACATCGCGACGCCCAGGACCAGGGACAGCTTCAGCACCGACCACGGGTCGAATCGCTTCACCTGCAGCGATGCGCGGCGCGGGCCGCGGCCCGGGCGACGCAGCGCGCTCGGACGGGCTCGCTGGGTCGATGCCGAGGGGACCTCGCTGCCGGAGGGTGGGGTGTCGCCTGAGGTGCCGCCGAAGAGGCGGGGGGCTGCGCTGCCCGTCACCACCGGACGTTCGGGGGTGACGGGCTGCGTTGCCGCGGCCGGGGGCGGTGCCTCGTCCGTGGCCAGCTTGACCGTCGCTTCGGCGTCGCCTTCCTTGTCGACCCGCTGCCAAGGTGGGCTGGCCGGCGTTCCGTTCGAACCCGCTGCCTCGGGATTCTCGGTCGGTGTCACGAAGAGTCAGTCCTTACCCGTGCCGTGGGGCGCTGTCCGTAGTTGTGAACTTACTGCTCCGACGGCGCCGTCGTCTCTTCACCCGCTTCGGGCGCTTCGGGAGCTTCACCATTGGCGACGTCCGAGGGCTCGTCCGCGTTGCGTGCGACCGCGAGAAGAGTGGTGCCTTCGCCGAGATTCATCAGCCGGACCCCCTTCGTCTGCCGCCCTGCCTTGCGGACATCGCCTGCCGGTGTGCGGATCACGCCGCCGCTCGAGGTGATCGCGTAGAGCTCGTCCTCGGCGTCGACGATGAGCGCACCCACCAGCCTGCCACGTTTGCGGTCGTGCTGAATGGTGAGCACGCCCTTGCCGCCGCGGCCCTGGACCGGGTAGTCCTCGATCGGCGTGCGCTTGGAATACCCGCCGTCGGTCGCGACCAGGAGGAACTTGCCCTCCTTGACCACGCTGACGCCGAGCAGCTCGTCACCGTCGTTGAACCGCATGCCCATGACGCCGGACGTCGGGCGGCCCATCGGCCGCAGCGCCTCGTCCGTCGCGTGGAAGCGGATGGACTGGCCCTCGGCCGACACCAGGAGCAGGTCGTCCTCGGCCGCCGCGAGCACCGCGCCGACCAGTTCGTCGCCTTCGCGCAGGTTGATGGCGATGAGGCCGCCGGAGCGGTTGGAGTCGAAGTCGGTGAGCTTGGTCTTCTTGACCAGGCCGCGCTTGGTGGCGAGCACCAGGTACGGCGCGACCTCGTAGTTCTTGATCTGGATGACCTGGGCGATCTGCTCGTCCGGCTGGAACGCCATCAGGTTCGCCACGTGCTGGCCGCGCGCGTTGCGGTTGGCCTCGGGCAGGTCGTACGCCTTGGTCCGGTAGACGCGCCCCTTGTTCGTGAAGAACAGGATCCAGTCGTGCGTCGAGCAGACGAAGAAGTGCTGGACGATGTCGTCCTGCTTCAGCGTCGCACCCTGCACGCCCTTGCCGCCGCGCTTCTGCGAGCGGTACAGGTCCGTTTTCGTCCGCTTGGCGTACCCCGTGCGGGTGATGGTGACGACGACGTCCTCGACCGCGATGAGTTCCTCGTCGGTGACGTCACCGTTGAAGCCGATGATCTTCGTGCGCCGGTCGTCGCCGTACTTGTCGACGATCGTCATCAGCTCGTCGCGGATGATCGCGCGCTGCCGCTCGGGCTTCTCGAGGATGTCCTTGAGGTCGGCGATCTCGAGCTCGATCTCGGCCAGCTGGTCGATGATCCGCTGGCGCTCCAGGGCGGCGAGGCGCCGCAGCTGCATGTCGAGGATCGCGGTGGCCTGGATCTCGTCGACGTCCAGCAGCTCCATCAGGGCCGGTCGGGCCTCGTCCGCGGACGGCGACCGCCGGATCAGCGCGATGACCTCGTCGAGCGCGTCGAGTGCCTTGACGTAACCACGCAGGATGTGGGCGCGCTCTTCGGCCTTCTTCAAGCGGAACCTGGTCCGCCGGACGATGACCTCGACCTGGTGGTTGACGTAGTGGCGGATGATCTGGTCGAGCCGCAGCGTGCGCGGCACGCCGTCGACCAGCGCCAGCATGTTGACGCCGAAGTTCTGCTGCAGCTGGGTGTGCTTGAACAGGTTGTTCAGCACGACCTTCGCGACCGCGTCCCGCTTGACCGTGACGACGATCCGCATGCCGGAGCGGCTGTTGGACTCGTCGGCGATGTCGGAGATGCCGGTGAGCTTGCCGTCGCGGACCAGGTTCGCGATGTTCTCGACGAGGTTGTCCGGGTTGACCTGGTACGGCAGCTCGGACACGACCAGGATCGTGCGGCCCTTCGCGTCCTCCTCGACCTCCACGACCGCGCGCATCCGGACCGAGCCGCGGCCGGTGCGGTAGGCGTCCTCGATGCCGGAGGTGCCGAGGATCATCGCCTTGGTCGGGAAGTCCGGGCCCTTGATCCGGACGAGCAGCGCGGCGAGCAGCTCGTCGTCGGTCGCTTCCGGGTTCTCCAGCGCCCAGACGACACCCTCGGAGACCTCGCGCAGGTTGTGCGGCGGGATGTTCGTCGCCATCCCGACCGCGATCCCGGAACCGCCGTTGACCAGCAGGTTCGGGAACCGCGACGGCAGGACGTCGGGCTCCTGCGTGCGGCCGTCGTAGTTGTCGGAGAAGTCGACGGTGTCTTCTTCGATGTCGGCCAGCATCTGCATGGCCAGCGGCGCGAGCCGGGACTCGGTGTACCGCATGGCGGCCGCGGGGTCGTTGCCCGGCGAGCCGAAGTTGCCCTGGCCGTCGATCAGCGGGTAGCGCATCGACCACGGCTGGGCGAGCCGCACCAGCGCGTCGTAGATCGCCGAGTCACCGTGCGGGTGGTAGTTGCCCATGACGTCGCCGACGACGCGCGAGCACTTGTTGTACCCGCGGTCCGGCCGGAAGCCGGAGTCGAACATCGAGTACAGGACCCGCCGGTGCACCGGCTTGAGCCCGTCCCGGACGTCCGGCAGCGCGCGCGACACGATGACGCTCATCGCGTAGTCGATGTAGGAGCGCTGCATCTCCTGCTGGATGTCGACCGGTTCGATCCGGTCGTGGTCCGGAGCCGGCGGCAGAGTTTCCGTCATGAGGTCCTTCTCGGGTGCGGGGGCCTAGCGGGGGCGAAGAACGAGGAAGACGCCTACACGTCCAAGAAGCGCACGTCCTTGGCGTTGCGCGTGATGAACGAGCGGCGAGCCTCGACGTCCTCGCCCATCAGGACGGAGAACAGGTCGTCGGCCTGGGCGGCGTCGTCCAGGGTGACCCGGCCCAGCAGCCGGTTGGCCGGGTCCATCGTGGTCTCCCACAGCTCTTCGGCGTTCATCTCGCCGAGACCCTTGTAGCGCTGGATCGCGTCGTCCTTCGGGAGCCGCTTGCCCGCTTCGACACCCGCGCGGATGACGGCGTCGCGCTCGCGGTCGGAGTACGCGTACTCCGGCTCGGCCCGCGGCCACTTGATCTTGTACAGCGGCGGCCGCGACAGGAAGACGTGGCCGTGCTCGATCAGCGGCGTCATGAACCGGAACAGCAGGGTGAGCAGCAGCGTCGTGATGTGCTGGCCGTCGACGTCGGCGTCGGCCATCAGCACGATCTTGTGGTAGCGCAGCTTCGTGAGGTCGAACTCGTCGTGGATGCCGGTGCCGAGCGCGGTGATCAGCGACTGGACCTCGGTGTTCTTGAGGACGCGGTCGATGCGGGCCTTCTCGACGTTGATGATCTTGCCGCGGATCGGCAGGATCGCCTGGTACATCGAGTCCCGGCCCTCCTTGGCCGAGCCGCCGGCCGAGTCACCCTCGACGATGTAGAGCTCGCACTCCTCCGGCTTGGTGGAGCGGCAGTCCTTGAGCTTGCCGGGCAGGCCGCCGATGTCGAGCGCGCCCTTGCGGCGGACCAGGTCACGCGCCTTGCGCGCGGCCATCCGGGCCTGCGCCGAGGAGATCGACTTGTTGATGATCGTCTTCGCCTCGGTGGGGTTGCGCTCGAACCAGTCCGCCAGCCACTCGTTCGACGTCTGCTGCACGAACGTCTTGGCCTCGCTGTTGCCCAGCTTGGTCTTGGTCTGGCCCTCGAACTGCGGCTCGGACAGCTTGATCGAGACGATCGCGGCGAGACCCTCGCGCACGTCGTCACCGGTCAGGTTCGTGTCCTTCTCCTTGAGCAGCTTCTTGTCGCGCGCGTAGGTGTTGACGACGCGGGTCAGCGCGGCGCGGAAGCCCTCTTCGTGGGTGCCGCCCTCGTGGGTGTTGATCGTGTTGGCGAACGTGTAGACCGACGGCGTGAAGCCGTTGTTCCACTGCATCGCGACCTCGACCTCGAGGCCGGTGCCCTTCGCTTCGAAGGAGATCACGCTGGAGTGGATCGGGTCCTTGCTGCCGTTGATGTGCTTGACGAAGTCCTCGAGCCCGCCCGGGTAGCAGTACGTCTTCTCCTTGACCCGCGCGACCTTGCCCTCGGCGTCCGCCTCGGTCTCCTCGTCGGCGACGCGCTCGTCGCGCAGGGACAGCGTCAGTCCCTTGTTGAGGAACGCCATCTCCTGGAGCCGGCGCGAGATGGTCTCGAAGTTGTACGTCGTCGTCTCGAAGATGTTGCCGTCGGCCCAGAAGGTGATCGTGGTGCCGGTCTCGGACGCCGGGCCCAGGTCCTCCAGCTCGCCGGGGATCTGGTCGGTGTACACCTGACGCCAGCTGCGGCCGCCGTACTTGATCTCGGCGAGCAGCTTCGTCGACAGCGCGTTCACCACGGAGACGCCGACGCCGTGCAGGCCGCCGGACACCGCGTAGGAGTCGCTGTCGAACTTGCCGCCCGCGTGGAGCACGGTGAGCACGACCTCGAGGGTCGGCTTCTTCTCCTTGGGGTGCATGTCGACCGGGATGCCACGGCCGTCGTCGACGACGCGGACGCCTCCGTCGGCGAGGAGGGTAACCTCGACCTTGGTGGCGTGCCCGGCCATCGCTTCGTCGACGGAGTTGTCGACGACCTCCTGGACGAGGTGGTGCAGGCCGCGTTCACCGGTGGAACCGATGTACATGCCGGGGCGCTTGCGGACCGCTTCGAGGCCTTCGAGCACCGTGATCGACGACGCGTTGTACTCGTGCTTGTTCTCGGTCACCGGCGTTGTTTCTCCTCGTCTCGCCCGAGCGGACGCTCGCTCTCCTCCAGTGTACTTGGCCGCGTCTGCTGACATGCGGCAAGGACACCCCTGAACGCGTCACAGACGAACGAAATCGGTTCGAGCCGAGTCTTGACGTATCTCGGGAGGTCTGAATGCGTTCTCGGGGCATTCAACCGAGCAACGCGCAACCCGGGTCAGCCGTACGTGTCACGGGGGCCGCGACCCGGCACGTGACGGGGCCCTTTCCGCCAGCTCGGGGCGGTCGGACCCTGGATCCGCATCCGCTTGACGACGCCGTTGCCGACCCCCGCCGCGATCTTGTGCAGCAGCTTTCCCTGCAGCAACCGCAGCTGGGTGGCCCACGCCGTC
Source organism: Amycolatopsis sp. NPDC024027 (assembly GCF_040638975.1). Lineage (NCBI taxonomy): Bacteria > Bacillati > Actinomycetota > Actinomycetes > Pseudonocardiales > Pseudonocardiaceae > Amycolatopsis > Amycolatopsis sp. NPDC024027. The sequence goes on along the minus strand of NZ_JBEZYY010000002.1, from coordinate 500,729 downwards.
GAGCTGGCGCGGACGGTGAGCTCGCCGTCCTTGAGCGCGACCGGCTGCGCGTGCTCGGCGACGTCTTCGCCGACCAGCCGCGCCCACTGGGCGAAGACGCGGGCGCTCGTGACGCTCTCGTTCCAGCCGCGGTCGCTCATCAGCCGGGAGACGAGCCGGCCGAGCGGTTGCGGGTCGCGCGCGTCCGCACCCGGGCCCGACCAGCGGCGACGCCGGGGACTCTGCCCACCGCCGGTGGCGGGGCGGCGCCGGCCGGGCGACGTACCGCGCTCCTTGGCCTTGGCCTTCGCGGCCTCCAGCGCGGCGTGCGCGAGATCGCGACCCGTCATCGGCGGCTCGTTCGGCCCAGCGGCGGCATCACGTTCCGTGTCCGAAGCGGGCTTGGAGTTCGACGAAGGGCCGTCGCCAGGCGTTTTGCGCCACCCATCTGGCCGCATGGTCACGCGGGGCGATAACTCATTCACCGTGTTATCCACACTGTCCACAGGTTTGTCCCCAGATCGGGTGCGCTTTGTGCCGCCCGTCACACGGGGTGCTCGATCGCCGTGCTCAGCCACGCGTGATCTCACCATCCGCCACCACGAACCGGGTGCCGGCCAGCTCCCCGGGCACGTCTTCGTCGACCGCGGCGGTCACCAGCACCTGTTCGGCGCTCGCGGCCACCTCGGCCAACCGGGCGCGGCGCTTGCGGTCCAGCTCGGCGAACACGTCGTCGAGCAGCAGCACCGGCTCGCCCGCCTCCGCGCGCAGCAGCTCGTAGCTGCCGAGCCGCAGCGCCAGCGCGAACGACCACGACTCGCCGTGGCTCGCGTAGCCCTTCGCCGGCGCCTCGCCCAGGATCAGCTCCAGCTCGTCCCGGTGCGGGCCGACCAAGCTGATCCCGCGCTCGAGCTCCGCTTTGCGGGCTTCGCCCAACGCCTTGAGTAAGACGTCCTTCAGGACCTCGGGTTGCGCCCGTTCGCCATCCGGTACGCCGTACGTTTCCGGCAGGGTGGCACCCAGCGACGACCGGTAGGCGATCTTCGCCGGCCGCGAGTCGGGTGCGACCCCCATGTACGCCGAAGCCGCGTGCGGCGCGAGGTCGGCGACGAGGTTCAGGCGCGCGGCGAGCAGCTCCGCGCCCGCCACCGCCAGGTGGTCGTCCCAGACCTCGAGCGTCGACAGCGCGTACGGGTCTTCGCGGCCCGTACGTCGTTTCCCGGCCGTCTTGAGCAGGGCGTTCCGCTGCTTCAGCACCTTCTCGTAGTCCGCCCGGACGCCGGCGTACCGCGGCGCGCGCAGCACCAGGAGCTCGTCGAGGAACCGGCGCCGCTCACCCGGGTCGCCCCGCACGAGCGCGAGGTCCTCCGGGGAGAACAGCACCGTGCGCAGGATCCCGAGCACGTCACGCGGACGGCCGACCGCGCCGCGGTTGACCCGCGCGCGGTTCGCCCGGCCGGCGGTGATCTCGAGCTCGACGGTCAGCTCGCGGTCGTCGTTGACCACCGCGACCCGCACCAGCGCGCGCTCGCAGCCGTGCCGGATCAGCGGCGCGTCCGTCGCGACGCGGTGCGAGCCCAGCGTCGCGACGTACCCGATCGCTTCCAGCAGGTTGGTCTTGCCGCGACCGTTCTGGCCGACCAGCACGGTCGGCCCCGGTTCGAGCGCGAGATCGGCCTGCGGCCAGGAGCGGAAGTCGGTGACCTGCAGGTGCCGCAGATACACTGTGCCTACTTTCGGGGGCCGCCTTTCGGGAGCCGCCCTACCCGCCGACCTTCTTCACGGCATGCCCGCCGAACTGGTTGCGCAGCGCGGCGACCGCGCGCATCGCGGCCGAGTGCTCCTGCCGCGAAGCGAACCGCGCGAACAGCGCGGCCGAGATGACCGGCGCCGGTACCGCGTTGTTGATCGCCTCTTCCAGCGTCCAGCGGCCTTCGCCTGAGTCCTCGACGTAGCCCTCGAGGTCGTCCAGCTCCGGGTCCTCGTCGAGCGCGCGCACGAGCAGGTCGAGCAGCCAGGACCGGACGACGGTGCCGCGCTGCCAGCCCTTGATCACGGCGGGCACGTCCTTGACGACCTTCGCGGCCTCGAGCAGCTCGAATCCTTCCGCGAAGGCCTGCATCATGCCGTACTCGATGCCGTTGTGGATCATCTTCGCGTAGTGGCCCGCGCCGACGTCGCCGGCGTGCGAGAAGCCTTCCTCGCGCGGGCCTTCCGGGCGCAGTGCGTCGAAGATCGGCATGGCCTTCTCGACGTCGGCCGCGGTGCCGCCGACCATCAGGCCGTAGCCGTTGTCCTTGCCCCACACGCCACCGGAGACACCGCAGTCGACGTAGCCGATGTTCTTCGCCGCCAGCAGATCGGCGTTCAGCTTGTCGTCGGTGTACTTCGAGTTGCCGCCGTCGATCACCATGTCGCCCTCGGCGAGCAGGTTGCTCAGCTCGGTGACGGTCTGGCGGGTCGGGTCGCCGGCCGGGACCATGATCCAGACGATCCGCGGGGCGTCCAGTTTGGACACCAGGTCCTCGAGCGACGTCGTGTCGGTGACGTCCGGGTTGCGGTCGTAGCCGACCACCTCGTGACCGGCCGCGCGCAGCCGCTCACGCATGTTGAAGCCCATCTTGCCCAGGCCGATCAGACCGAGCTGAACCATGAGATCCCCTTACGTGCTCGAGAAATGCGGTCAGCCCGGGAGACGGACCGGCATGAGGAGGTACAGGTAGCCGGGGACGACGTTGCCCTCGGCGTCGGCGGGCTTGATGAGCGCGGGCCGGTTCGGCGTGGTGAACGTCAGCTCCGCCCGGTCGCTGTGCAGCGCACCCAGGCCGTCGACGAGGTAACCCGGGTTGAACGCGATCGTCACCGGCTCACCTTCGTAGTCGACCTGGAGCTCTTCTTCGGCGCTGCCCTCGTCGTCGCCGCCCGCGGACAACCGCAGCGTGTTGTCCCCGAATTCCAGTCGTACCTGAGTCCCCCGCTCGGCCACCAGCGAAACGCGCTTGATGCTCTCCGTGAGAGCCGACACGTCGATCACCGCGCGCGACGTGTGCGACGCGGGCAGCAGCTGGCGGTACGGCGGGAATTCCGCGTCGAGCAGGCGGGTCGTCGTGTAGCGCCCGGAACCGGACAGGCCGAGCAGGCCTTCGCCGCTGGCGAGGGCGAGGCGGATCGTGGCACCGCTGGCGCCGAGCGTCTTGGCCGCCTCGGCGAGGGTGCGCGCCGGGACGAGCACCGCGGCGTCGGCCAGGCCCTCGGCGGGCTGCCAGGTGAACTCGCGCATGGCGAGCCGGAACCGGTCGGTCGCGACCAGGGTCAGCGAGCTGCCGGAGATCTCGAGCCGCATGCCGGTGAGCATCGGCAGCGTGTCGTCCTTGCCCGCGGCGACGACGACCTGGGTGACGGCCTGGCCGAACGCGTCGCCGGCGAGCTCGCCCGCGAAGGCGGGCTGGGACGGCAGCTGCGGGTAGTCCTCGACCGGCATGGTCGGCAGGGAGAACCGCGCGGTGCCGCACGTGATGGTGGCGCGCGAGCCGTCGACGGAGATCTCGACCGGCTGCGCGGGCAGCGCCTTGGTGATGTCGGCCAGGAGGCGCCCGGACACGAGCAGGCGGCCGCCGTCGGCGATCGTCGCGGGGACCCCGACCGTGGCGGAGACCTCGTAGTCGAAGCCGGAGACCGTCAGCGCGTCGGTTTCGCCGTCCGAACCGGCGTCGAGGAGGACACCGCCCAGTACCGGCACCGGAGGCCGGGAGGGGAGGCTTCTGGCCACCCACGCGACGGCGTCGGCGAGCCCGTCACGCTCGACGCGGATCTTCATGCGCGCATCCTTTCGACGATCGAGCCCCGTGCGGGCTCGGGCCAGGCCTCGTTCTCGAAGGGCAGAGACCGGCTGCCCCCTCCGGCCGGTCCGTCCTCCGCGTGAGCGGCCGGAGCACGGACCAGGTGCAGACATCCACGTTAGGCCGTCGCGGGCGCCGACGTCACCTCGGCCTCCCCTTGACTTTGTCGACATGACGACTCGATCTCGCGGCTGTCCCCAGATTCGGTCTCCGCCTGTTTTTGTTTTGTTCTCTCTCTTAGAAGATCTAAGGGCAGTAGCAGTAATAGGCGTTGTGGATTGTGTGGATTGAGCTCGTTTGCGCAGGTCGGACCGCTCGCGGGCGTGTGGGTAACCGTGGTGGCAGACCTGTGGGTAGATCGGGCCACCCGTGGATGGTTTCGGGCGGCGGGCGATCCGTCCACAATCGGGCCCAGTTGTCCCCACGGTTGTCCCCAGGTGTGGGGCGATTTGTACCCAGGGTCTGGGGGTGCCGGACGGGGTCCGAACCCCTCTTCCGAGTGATCGGCTCCTCCTGTGCACATCATGTGGGCAACCTGTGGAATCAGCGTGGACAAGGGTGTGGATGCGCTGTGGATCGGCTGTGGGCGGGATGTGGACGAAATCCGGGTCGCCGCTGGTCGGAGATCCGTTGGCACTGTGGGCAATCCGCTCACACCATGGGGAAACTTCCTTGTGTACAAACAATTTTCACGACTTTGGCGAAGCGCGCGTACACGCCTTCGCTGCTTCGCGGGCGTACGCGTGCTTCGGACGCTCCAAAGACGACGGCGTCCATTGACGATGGTGTCCACTGACGACAAAGGGGCGTCCACAGTGAGTGGACGCCCCGAAGTCGTTGGGAGGTAAGGGATGTGCTACTGGCGAGCGCGCTGCTTGATGCGCGAGGTCAGCTCCTGCACCTGGTCGTAGATCCGCCGGCGCTCGGCCATCTCCTTGCGGATCTTCTTGTCCGCGTGCATGACCGTCGTGTGGTCGCGGCCGCCGAACGTCTGCCCGATCTTCGGCAGCGACATGTCGGTGAGCTCGCGGCAGAGGTACATCGCGATCTGGCGGGACGTGGCGAGCGCCTTCGTCTTGCCGGGGCCGCACAGGTCGTCGAGCGTCACGTCGAAGAACTCGGAGATGACGCCCATGATGGTGGGCGCGGTGATCTCCGGGGCGTGGGAGTCGGGGATCAGGTCCCGCAGCACGATCTCCGCCAGCGCGGCGTCCACCGGCTGCTGGTTCAGCGACGCGAACGCCGTGACCCGGATCAGCGCGCCTTCGAGCTCCCGGATGTTCGCCTCGACGCGCGAGGCGATGAACTCCAGGACGTCGCCCGGCACCGCCAGCCTGTCCTGCGCCGCTTTCTTGCGGAGGATCGCGATGCGCGTCTCGAGCTCGGGCGGCTGGATGTCGGTGATGAGGCCCCACTCGAACCGCGTCCGCAGCCGGTCCTCCAGCGTCTCGAGGCGCTTGGGCGGCCGGTCGGAGCTGACGACGATCTGCTTGTTCGCGTTGTGGAGGGTGTTGAAGGTGTGGAAGAACTCTTCCTGCGTACCTTCTTTGCCTTCCAGGAACTGGATGTCGTCGACGAGCAGGATGTCGATGTCGCGGTAGCGCCGCTGGAAGGCGACCTTGCGGTCGTCGCGCAGCGAGTTGATGAAGTCGTTCGTGAACTCTTCGGTCGAGACGTACCGGACGCGCATGCCGGGGAAGAGCCGTTGCGCGTAGTGGCCGACCGCGTGCAGCAGGTGCGTCTTGCCGAGCCCGGACTCGCCCCAGATGAAGAGGGGGTTGTACGCGCGCGCCGGTGCTTCGGCGACGGCGACCGCGGCCGCGTGCGCGAAGCGGTTGGACGCGCCGATGACGAACGTGTCGAAGGTGTACTTCTCGTTCAGCTTCGTCTTCGACGTCTGCGGCTGCGCCGGCGCGGTGTACGGCTGGCCGGCGATCGGCTGGCCGGAGAACGTCGGCCAGATCTCGTGGACCGCGGCGAGCGCTTCGCCCTCTTCGTCGACTTCTTCGTCGGTGTCGTCGCCGTCGTCCGGCTTCGGCGCGCCGGCCTGGTGCGCCGGCATCGGCATCGGCGGCCTCGGCTGCGGGGGTTCGGCGGGCCGCGGCGGCGGCATCATCGGGGCGCCGTTGGCCGGCATCGGGGGGGCCGGTTCGGGACTCACGCCGTTTTCCACTCGGCCGGGTGACGGCGCGTAGTGGGGTGCGGGCGCCGGAGCGACGGCCTCGGCGCTGTCGACCTTCACCGCGAGCGAGATGGCGCGGCCGAGCCGCCGGGAGAGTGCGTCGGTGATCGCGCCGCGCAGCCCGCGTTCGATCGCTTCCTTCGCGAAGTCGCTGGGCGCCGCCAGGAGCGCCGTGCCGTCGAGCAGGCCGATCGGACGGGTCACGCGCATCCAGGCGCGCTGCTGGGGGGACAGGGTCCCGTCGGACAGTTCGCGTACCACCTGTTCCCAGATGACACCCAGATTGTGCTGGTGATCCGACACCTGTCTGGCTCCCCTCCCCTCGTCGGCGTGGACGGCCGAGCCGGCCCCGGAACTCCCCGGTCACTCCACCCGGCGATCACAGGAGACCTGTCCGCGCACCGGCACAGCGAATATCCACATAGTTGTCCACAGCTGTGCACTAATGTACGGCGACCCGCGGCGCCACCACCTGCGGGCTCGTCGTACGCCGGTGGGCACTCCACCACCCGGATACTCGTGCACCTCGACCGGTGACCCGAGAGAGGCACGCTAACAAGCCCCGCTCGTGGCCACAAGGCATCCTGGGCGGCCAGCATTTCACGGTGCACGGCCCGTTGCCATTCGGTGTCACGGCGTCGAACTCCGCGGGTGTGCCGGCCGGTCGCGTACCGTGGCCGAGGGGGTGCTTACCGGCCGCCCGACGGGGGTGCGTACCCTCGTAAGGTCTCCCGTATGCGACGGGTGCGTTTCGCGTGCCCACGTTGTCGTCGCTCGTCGTGACGAGGCCACACGTTGGTAGGAGACACCAGAGACTGCCGTGCGCCCGCACGACACGCCAGGTGGAAGAAGTAATTCTGCTTCCGGCGAGCGGGAACACGGACAACGCGAGACACAGGAGAAGCAGTGAGCAAGGGTAAGCGCACCTTCCAGCCGAACAACCGCCGCCGCGCGAAGGTCCACGGGTTCCGCCTGCGCATGCGGACCCGCGCCGGCCGGGCCATCCTGGCGGCCCGCCGTCGCAAGGGCCGCGGCGCGCTGTCCGCCTGATCGCCGGCCGAGGCGCGCCGTGCTGCCGGCTGCCGCACGCTTGCGGCGGAGTGAGGACTTCCGCGTGGTTCTCCGTCGCGGGTCCCGGGCAGGCAGGCGCCGCCTCGTCGTCCACGCGCTGACCACGGACCCGTCCGGGGCCGCCGACGCTGTGTCGTCGGCGGCCAGGGCGGGTTTTGTGGTGAGCAAGGCCGTCGGCAACTCGGTGGTCCGCCACCGCGTCAGCCGCCGGTTGCGTCATCTCGTTTCGGCCAGGCTCGGAACACTGCCCGCCGGCACCGCGTTGGTCGTACGGGCATTGCCGCCGTCGTCGACCGCTTCCAGCGCCGAGCTCGGATCCGATCTCGACGCCGCGTTGCGTCGGCTGGGGCTACTGTCGTCGCGCCGTCCGGCCGGGGATGTCCCCCGCCCGACGCGTCCCGCGGACGCGACCCCCGACCACGGATCAGCGGTGTGACCGGCATGCGAGCCACCCCCGAGCACGACCCAGCGCACGACCACCCCGATGACGACGTCGCCGAGCCCCCGCGGCCCGGCCCGGTCGCCTGGGTCCTGCTGCTCCCCATCAAGCTCTACCGCAAGGCGATTTCGCCGTTCCTCCCGCCGGCTTGCCGGTTCTACCCGAGCTGCAGCGCGTACGCAGTCGAAGCCCTCACCCGGCACGGTGCCGGACGTGGCTCCTACCTCGCGTTGCGCCGGCTGCTGCGCTGCGGCCCGTGGACGCCACCCGGCCGTGACCCCGTGCCCGAGACGTTCTCGTGGCGACACCGCAGACCTGAAACACCGATCGAGGAGTAGCAGCAGTGCTCGATTTCATCTACTACCCCGTGTCCTTCATCCTCTGGTGTTGGCACAAGGTCTTCGGGTTCGTCTTCGGGGAATCGACCGCGGTCGCCTGGATCCTCGGCATCATCTTCCTGACGTTCACGGTCCGCGGCATCATGTTCAAGCCGTTCGTGAACCAGGTCCGGTCGATGAAGAAGATGCAGGACTTCGCGCCGGAGATGAAGAAGATCCAGAAGAAGTACGCGAACGACCGGCAGCGCCAGGCCGCGGAGATGCAGAAGCTCCAGAAGGAGCACGGCGTCAACCCGCTGGGCAGTTGCCTGCCGATGCTTCTTCAGATCCCGGTGTTCATCGGCCTGAACCACGTCCTGCGCGCGTTCACGATGCCGCCGCCCGGTGGCGGGCCGAAGACCGAGAACTACTTCTTCAGCCAGCACGACGTCGAGTCCTACGTCAACGCGAAGCTGTTCGGCGTCAACCTCGGTGAAGCGGTCTACAACGGCGTCGGGGTCGTCAGTGGTGGCGCCACGAACGTCGGCTTCCACTGGAGCGTGCTCCCGGTCGCGCTGCCGCTGATGATCGTCGCGTCGATCGCCACGCACCTCACCGCGCGGCACTCGGTGGCCCGGCAGAACGCCGCGTCGGCCACCCCGCAGACCGCGATCATGAACAAGCTGACGATGTACATCTTCCCGCTCGGTGTCCTCGTCTTCGGTGCCCTGTTCCCGCTCGGCCTCCTCTTCTACTGGCTGGCGAACAACGGCTGGACCCTGATGCAGCAGCGCCTCGTCTACACGAAGATCGACAAGGAAGAGGCGTCCCGCAAGGCGGAGGCCGCGGAGAAGCGCGCGACGCTCGGCCCGAAGCCGGGCCAGAAGCCGACCGCGCCGAAGGTCGGCCAGAAGCCGGTCCAGCAGAAGAAGAACCAGTCCGCCCAGACCGGCTCGGCCAAGAAGGTGACGAAGGCGGGCTCGGCCCACGGCTTCGCGCAGACCACGCCGGCGGAGGCAGCCGCCGCTGCTGCCGCCGCCAAGGCGGACAGCGCGACCGTGGCGGACCCGGCGCCCGCCGAAGCAGGTGGCCAGAACGGCTCGAAGGACAACGGCACCGGCGTGCCGGGCCTTCTCAAAGACTCGACCAGGAAGTCGGGCCGGAAGCGCCGCTGAGGCGCGACCGGTTCGGAGAGGAGACGAATGATGTCGGAGACGATCGACACGATCGACGCCGATCAGGACGACGTGACCCCGGCCGACGGAGAAGCGGGCGAGCAGAAGGCTGGAGGTGGCGACGACATCCTCGTTCAGGAGGGTGACATCGCCGGCGACTACCTCGAGCGCCTGCTGGACCTGCTCGACTACGACGGTGACATCGACCTCGACGTGGAGGCCGGCCGCGCGATCGTGAGCATCGACGGCGGCGAGGACCTCGAGAAGCTCGTCGGCCCGCGCGGCACGGTGCTCGAGGCGCTGCAGGAGCTGACCCGCCTGGCGGTCCAGCAGGAGACGGGCTCCCGCAGCCGGCTGATGCTGGACATCGCGGGCTGGCGCGCGGACCGCCGCGAGGAGCTGCGCGAGCTCGGCCGCTCGACGGCGGAGTCGGTCCTGAAGAGCGGCGAGCGGGTGCGGCTGCAGCCGATGAGCCCGTTCGAGCGCAAGGTGGTCCACGACGCGGTGGCGACGGTTTCGGGTGTCACGAGCGAGAGCGAGGGCGAGGACCCGAAGCGCCGCGTGGTGATCTTCCCGGAGTCCTGAGACCCGGTTGCTCTGGAGCGGCCCCATCCGACTGGTTCGGGTGGGGCCGCTTTCTTGTGTGCTACGTGTGGCCCATGCGCCCCGCAGCCGGAGAGGTCCTGCACTTCTCGGAGGACCCGACGATCGCCCGCTTCGCCCCGCACGTCGCCGCGACGGCCCGTCAGCCGGAGGCGTACGTCTGGGCGGTCGACGCGGCGCGGGCGCCGGACTACTGGTTCCCTCGGCAGTGCCCGCGCGCGTTGGCTTGGGTGGGGCCGGAGACGGCGGAGCGGGATCGCGCGCTCCTCGGTCCGGGTGGCGGCTCCCGCGTCCACGCGATCGAGTACGGATGGCTCGAGGCGATGCGGACGGTCCGGTTGTTCGCGTACCGCTTCGCGGCTTCGTCGTTCCGGCCGTTCGGCGAGCACGCGCATGCGATGGTGGCGGTGACGCCGGTGGAGCCGCTCGGCCCACCTGAGCCGGTCGGTGATCTGCTCGCGCTCCACGCGTCGGCGGGAATCCAGCTGTGGGTGCTCCCCAACCTGTGGCCGTTCGTCGACGCGGCCGCTTCGAGCTCGCTGGGGTTCAGCGGCATCCGGCTGGCCAACGCGACGCCTCGACCGAGCGAATTACACGCGTGATGTTTCACGTGGAACGGTCCACGGCGGCGGCCGGCTGAGTGGAGTTGTCCACATCTGCGGACTGTCGGCTCGTTTTCTCCGGCTCATCGGGGACAATCGAACGAGCGCGGTTTCACGTGAAACCGGCGGACGAGGAGTAGGCGGAGTGAGCTTGGAGGAGGCCGCGGAGACCGTGCGGGCCGCGGCGGGACGAGTGTTCGGTGAACGCGTCGACCAAGCGGCCGGGTACGTCGAACTCCTGGAGCGGCATGGGGTCGAGCGCGGGCTGATCGGTCCGCGGGAAGTCGAGCGCCTGTGGGAACGGCACGTGCTCAACTCGGCGGTGATCGGCGAGCAGATGCCGCCGGGCGCTCGTGTCGTCGACGTCGGGTCGGGAGCCGGGCTTCCGGGTGTACCGCTGGCGATCGCGCGACCGGACCTCGATATCGTCTTGCTCGAACCGATGGCCCGCCGGGTGGACTGGCTGGCCGAGGTGGCCGAGAAGCTGGAACTCCCGATCACCATCGTCCGTGGACGCGCGGAGGAGCCGCCTGTGCGTGAGCAGCTCGGTGGCGCCGACATCGTCACCGCTCGCGCGGTCGCCCCGCTCGCTCGTCTCGCGGACTGGTGCCTGCCGCTGGTCCGTCCCGATGGCTTCCTGGTCGCCCTCAAGGGCGCCAGCGCGGCGGACGAGATCGAGCGGGACGGTGCCGCCATCCGCAAGGCCGGCGGGGCCGATCCGCTCATCGTCGAGTGTGGTGCGGGGGTCCTGGAGGTTCCCAGCACGGTCGTGAAGATCCGTCGTCTGCCGACAGCAAGCAAGCCGAAGGCGCGGAGCAGGAAGCGTTAACGGGCCGCGATGTTCCACGTGAAACGTAGCGACTCGACCACCGACCAGACGTCTAGATGGAGGAGGTGTCGAGACCGGTGAATCCCCCGCCGTCCGACTCCACGGAGACCAGCCACGACGTGGGCTGGACGCCGATCGCCGAAGAAGCCGCCCGCGCCGCGCGTCTGCTGCATCCGGAACGGACGCTTCCCCGCCCCGGCCGCCGTCGCGTGATGACCGTCGCCAACCAGAAGGGCGGCGTCGGCAAGACCACCAGCACGGTCAACCTCGCCGCCGCGCTCGCGGTCCACGGGCTCAAGACGCTCGTCGTCGACCTCGACCCGCAGGGCAACGCGAGCACCGCGCTCGACGTCGACCACCGCTCCGGGACGCCCTCCATCTACGAGGTGCTCATCGGCGAGGTGACGCTCGCGGAAGCGGCCCAGCCAACCGAGCAGTCCCCCAACCTCTTCTGCGTCCCCGCGACGATCGACCTCGCCGGCGCCGAGATCGAGCTCGTCTCGATGGCGTCCCGCGAGTCCCGGCTCAAGGAGGCCATCTCCTCGGAGATCCTCGACGAGATCGGCGTCGACTACGTCCTCATCGACTGCCCGCCGTCGCTGGGCCTGCTGACGGTCAACGCGATGGTCGCCGCGCAGGAGGTGCTCATCCCGATCCAGTGCGAGTACTACGCACTGGAAGGTCTCGGGCAGCTGCTGAGCAACATCGAGCTCGTGCAGCAGCACCTCAACCGCGAGCTCCGCGTCTCGACGATCCTCCTCACCATGTACGACGGCCGGACCAAGCTGGCCGACCAGGTGACGAACGAGGTGCGGAACCACTTCGGCGACACCGTGCTGAAGACCGTCATCCCCCGCAGCGTGAAGGTGTCCGAGGCACCCGGGTACGGCCAGACCGTGCTCGCCTACGACCCCGGTTCACGCGGGGCGTTGAGCTACGTCGACGCGGCCAAGGAGATCGCTGAGCGCGGCGCGCAGATGGAGAAAGGTAGTTCGACATGACCGAGCGTCGAGGAGGGCTGGGGCGCGGCCTCGCCGCCCTGATCCCGACCGGACCCACCGGTGGTGGTCCCCTGCCCGCACCCGGCGACACGGCGGCGGACAAGAAGGCGGCCGAGGAAAAGGGCTGGTTCGCGGCGAACGGTCAAGCGCAGCAGCACGCCGGTGAGGTCGCCGGCGCGGTTTACCGCGAGATCCCCGTCGGCTCGATCAAGCCGAACCCGAAGCAGCCGCGCCAGGTCTTCGACGAAGAGGCGCTCGCCGAACTCGAGCACTCGATCCGCGCGTTCGGGCTCATGCAGCCCATCGTCGTCCGCGAGCTGGGGAACGACGAGTACGAGCTCGTCATGGGCGAGCGGCGGCTGCGCGCATCGCAGCAGGCCGAGCTCGAGGCGATTCCGGCGATCGTCCGGCAGACCGCCGACGAGTCGATGCTGCGCGACGCGCTGCTGGAGAACATCCACCGCGTCCAGCTGAACCCGCTCGAAGAGGCGGCCGCGTACCAGCAGCTGCTCGACGAGTTCGCGGTCACCCACGAGGAGCTGGCGAGCCGGATCGGCCGCAGCCGGCCGGTCATCACCAACACGATCCGGCTCCTCAAACTCCCCCTGCCGGTGCAGCGCCGCGTCGCCGCGGGCGTGCTCTCCGCCGGGCACGCGCGGGCGCTGTTGTCGCTGGAGGACGCCGAAAGCCAGGAAGAGCTCGCCACGCGCATCGTCGCGGAGGGCATGTCGGTGCGGGCGACCGAGGAAGCCGTCACGCTCAAGAAGAGCGAGAAGCCGGCGAAGCCGAAGCCCGCGCCGCGCAAGCCGATCCAGGCGCCGGGGTTGCAGGAGCTCGCGAACCGGCTCTCGGATCGCTTCGACACCCGCGTGAAGGTCGACCTCGGTCGCCGCAAGGGCCGGATCACGCTCGAGTTCGGGTCGGTCGACGACCTCGAGCGCATCGTCGCGATCATCGATGCGAATGGGGCAAATCAGACACCGAAAACCGATTAGGGGATCACCCCAGGGTGTTTCGTCACGGTGATGATTGCTCATCGCAGCCGTGGCAGACACGGCAAGTGATCATCGCCCCGAACGCGAAAAAGGCCACCGCGGAGGTTCCGCAGTGGCCTTTCGCTTGCGAAGGGTCAGCGAGAAATCGCGCGCCCGATGAGTTCGCCGAACACCGTGCCGAGCGACTTGCCCGCCGCGTCGATGGCCATCGGAACGGTCGACGTCTCGGTGAGGCCCGGCGACGGGTTCACTTCGAGGAAGTGGACCGTGCCGTCCGCGGCGACGATCGCGTCGGTCCGCGAGATGTCCCGCAGCCCGAGCACGCGGTGGGCGGCGACGGCGAGTTCGGCCGCCGCCTTGGCCGCGGCGTCGTCGAGCCGGGCCGGGGTGAAGAAGTCGGTCAGGCCGGCCGTGTAGCGGGCCGTGTAGTCGTACACGCCGCTCTCCGGGACGATCTCGACCGCGGGGAGGGCCTCGGGCCCGTTCTCGCCCTCGATGACCGTCACGGCCACCTCGACGCCGTCCACGAACCGCTCGGCGAGCACGGTGTCCCCGTAGGCGAAGCAGCCGACCATCGCCGCCGGCAGTTCCGCCGCTTCGCGCACCACCTGCGTGCCGAGCGCCGAGCCGCCCTGGTCGGGCTTGAGGATCAGCGGCAAGCCGAGCGTCTCCACCATCGCGTCGAGCACCGCCTGGGCGCCGAGCTCGCGGAACGTGCTGTGCGGCAGCACCACCCAGCCCGGCGTCGTGAACCCGGCGTTCTCGATGAGCGCCTTCGCGGTCGGCTTGTCCCACGCGCGGCGGCAGCCCTGGGAGCCGGTGCCGACGAACGGCACGTCCAGCATCTCCAGCACCGTCTGCACCGAGCCGTTCTCGCCCTCGCCGCCGTGCAGGGCGACGACGACCGCGTCCGGGCGCTGGGTGCGCAGGCGCTCCAGCAGACCGGCGTCGGTGTCCCACTCCTCGATGCCGAGGCCCTCGGACTTGAGCGCCGCGGAGAGCCGTCGCCCGGACCTCAGCGAGACGTCACGTTCGTGCGAAAGCCCGCCGGCGAGCACGGCAACGGTACGGTCGACCACCGTGGAAACTCCTTAGAATGAGCTAGACCGTGTCCGGGGACGGGTTCTGCGGTCCCTGGATCTGGCGCGAAACCACGTTACCGAAGGTGCGGGCGAGGTCCATTTCGGACTCGAGCACCGCGGCCAGCCGCCGCACGCCCTCCCGGATGCGCTCCGGCGTCGGGTAGCAGTAGGACAGCCGCATCTGGCGGCTGCCGAACCCGTCGGCGTAGAAGCCGGTTCCGGACGCGTACGCCACCCGGGCGGTCACCGCGCGCGGCAGCATCGCCTTCGTGTCGACGCCTTCCGGCACCGTCACCCAGACGTAGAAGCCGCCGTCCGGCTTGGTCCACGAGCAGCCCGGGGGCAGGTACTGGTCGAGCGCGGAGAGGATCGCGTCACGCCGGTCACGGTAGTTCTCGCGGAACTTCTTGATCTGGCCCTTCCAGTCGTGCGTGGCCAGGTAGCGCGAGACGATCATCTGGTTGAACGTCGGCGGGCACAGCGTCGCCGACTCCGCGGCGAGCACGAGCTTCTCGCGCACGGCGTGCGGCGCGAGCACCCAGCCGACGCGCAGGCCGGAGGCGAACGTCTTCGAGAACGAGCCGAGGTACACGACGTTGTCGGGATCGGTCGACCGCAGCGCCGGGTACGTCTGCCCGTCGAAGCCGAGCAACCCGTACGGGTTGTCTTCGACGACCAGGACGCCGTGCGTGCGGCAGATCTCCAGGATCTCCGCGCGGCGCTCGACGGCCAGCGTGACGCCGGCGGGGTTGTGGAAGTTCGGGATCGTGTAGAGGAACTTGACCCGGCGGCCGGCCTTCTCCGTCCGGTCCAGCGCCTCGCGCAGCAGCTCCGGCACCAGGCCGTGGTCGTCCATCGCCACGTGCACGACCTGCGCCTGGTAGGCGGCGAACGAGCCCAGTGCGCCGACGTACGAGGGACCTTCGGCGATCACGACGTCACCCGGGTCGCAGAACAGCCGCGTGACCATGTCCAGGCCCATCTGCGAGCCGACGGTCACCACGACGTCGTCCGGGTGCGCCTTGATGCCCTCCAGGGCCATGATCTCGCAGATCTGCTCACGCAGCGCCGGAACGCCGTGCGCCGAGCCGTACTGCAGCGCCACCAGGCCGTCTTCGGCGATGATCTCGGCCACCTGCGCCGACAGCGTGTCGAGCGGGAGCGCCGCCAGGTTCGGCATGCCGCCGGCCAGCGAAACCACCTCGGGCCGGCTGGCCACCGCGAACAGCGCCCGGATCTCGGAGGCGGTCATCCCCGCGGTGCGCGCGGCGTACCTCTCGAGGTGCGGGTCGAGGTTCTGACGGCCACTGGGGTTTTGTCGGCCACTGTGCGGCTTGCTGGGGCGGTTCTCGGTCATCGACGTTCACCCGGGGCTAGGCGGACACGGTCACTCCCGCGGGAGCTGGTAGATCCCATCGAGTGTAACCGGGCACCCATCAGGACCCCCTGGCCTTTCGGTGCTCGTCACATCGGCCTATCCTCGACCATGGCTCTCGTGTTCGTGCCGTGGATCTCGCGCGGCTTGACGAGCGGGGCAGCCGGTCGGGAGCGCAGGTCAGGGAGGTCGCGAGTGTCGCGTCGCGTCGTGGGCGTCACACTGGACAACCTGGAGCACCTGCCGAAGAGCTGTCGCCGGTGCGTGTACTGGGAGCTCGCCCCCCACCTCAAGCACCAGGCCGAGGAGTTCGGCGCGACCGAGGTCGAGAAGGAAGCCTGGGTCTCGAGCGTGCTGCTCGAGTGGGGTTCCTGCGGCCGCATCGTCTACAGCGACACGCTGCCGGTCGGGTTCGTGCTGTACGCCCCGCCGAACGCCGTCCCGCGCGCCCTGGCCTTCCCGACGTCGCCGCCGAGCGCCGACGCCGTCCTGCTGACCGCCTTCCAGGTGCTCCCGGAGTTCCGCGGCGGTGGCCTCGGCCGGATGCTCGTCCAGGCGGTCGCCAAGGACCTGACCAAGCGCGGCGTCCGCGCCATCGAGGCGTTCGGCGACGCTCGTCCCGACGAAGCCGACCCGGACGGCGGCCACAGCTGCGTCCTGCCGGCGGCGTTCCTCCAGAGCGTGGGCTTCAAGACGGTCCGCCCGCACCAGAAGTGGCCGCGCCTGCGCCTCGAGCTGCGTTCGGCGATCACCTGGAAGGAAGACGTCGAGGCGGCCCTGGAGCGGCTGCTCGGCCAGGTGACCATCACCACCGCCGAGCCGAGCCTCGGCCGCGCCTGATCGCTCATCCGCAAACGTTTGCGCCTGCGGTTCGGCATGCCCGAACACGGGTGTGCGCGACTGTGGAAGAAGTGCCGAGTTATCCACAGAGCCCTGATAGGAGCGGTGGAAAAGCTGTGGAGAACTACCCCGAAACCTGGGGACGCGCACGTGGCGTCCCCAGGGGTGGTGGGGCAGGTGAAGGAGAGCCGCTAGGGGTTGTGGTCGGCCCTATTCGGCCTTCGCGAGCTCGTGCGCCAGGACGTCGGCGAACGTGAAGGTGCCCGTCGGCTGGTCGCCTTCGCCGAGCAAGTACAGGCGCTTGACGGCGATCAGGATGCCCTCCGCGACGATGTCGCGGAACGCCGGGTCACCGAGCTTGCGGGCGTCGTCCGGGTTCGTCAGGTAGCCGATTTCGATCCGGACCGCCGGGCAGCGGGTGCGGGTGAAGATGTCCCACGACTTGTAGTGCGTGCGGTTGTCTTGCAGGCCCGTGCGGGCCGCGACCTCGCGCTGGATGAAGCCGGCCAGCAGCTCGCCCACCGTGGACGTCGTGCCGTTGCCGTTGCCGAAGTGGAAGCTCGCGACGCCCTGCGCGCGTGGCGAGGCGTTCTTGTCGCTGTGCAGCGAGAGGAACAGGTCGGCGCCCGCGTCGTTGGCGAACTTGGCGCGCTCCAGCTCGGTGGGGCTCTGGTTCGGGCCGCGGGAGATCAGCGCCTCCATGCCGGCGGCCTTCATCCGGCCTTCGAGCCGACGGGCGAGGTCCCACGCGATGTCGGCCTCGCGCAGGCCGCCGGCGACCACGCCGAGGTCGTCGCCGCCGTGGCCCGGGTCGATCACGATGCGCTTGCCGCGCAGCCGCGGCCCGGCCTGGCGCACCTGCTCCTGCTCGCGCAGGAACACGGGGCGCCCGCCCCGGGCCCGCGGCGATGACAGGCGGTGCAGCTCGCGGATGGTCGCCGGACCGCACATGCCGTCCGGCGTCAGGCGCATGTCGCGCTGGAACGTCTTGAGCGCGCGCTCGGTCTGGGGACCGAAGTAGCCGTCGGGGCGGCCGGCGTCGAAGCCGAGCTCGGTGAGCCGCTCCTGCAGGGTGAAGACATCGTCGCCGTGGACGGGCGAGGCGATCATGTACGACAGCGGGCGGCTGCCCAGGTGGTAGCTGGCGCCCTTGAGCGCCTGGAACGTAGCCGGACCCACGATGCCGTCGGTCATCAGCCCACGACGCTGCTGGAAGGCACGAACGGCGTGCTCCACGGCGACGTCGAACGTGTCGTAGTCGTCGGTACCGGTGACCGGCGGGAGCAGGTCCATCCCGGCCAGGATGGACCTGATCTCGGCGACGTCCGGACCGGCGTCACCGCGGCGGAGTACCCGCATGCACTCCTCGCTCTTCCTCAGGCACCGGATTCGGTGGCTCGGTGCGTGGCAGGATTTCGGAAAACCTTCGCTGGGACGAGCCCAGGTCCTCTATTGTGCCTTGCCAACTCTGGGTGACAGCGTAGGCCCGGTAGGTTCGTCAAGGACCCGTTCGTGGAGTACCCACGGTGGCCGCTGTCACGCTCGATTAAGCAACATCGTTGAGATTAGCCCGAATGACGAACGAACCCGGGGCCCGCAGGAGGATTCCCGCAGGCCCCGGGTTCGCCGGGCTGGTTCGGTTCAGAGGACGTCGGCGAGGTCCGACAGCAGCGCGGCCTTCGGCTTGGCGCCCACGATCTGCTTCACCGGCTTGCCGCCCTGGAACAGGATCAGCGTCGGGATCGACATCACCTGGTAGTCACGCGGCGTGTTCGGGTTCTCGTCGATGTCGATCTTGGCGATGGTCAGCTTCTCGCCGTTCTCGGCCGCGATCTCCTCGAGCACCGGGGCGACCATCTTGCACGGGCCGCACCAGGTGGCCCAGAAGTCGACGAGGACCGGCTTCTCGCTGGTCAGGACCTCGTCGACGAACGTCGCGTCGGTCACCTTGACGGTGTTGGCCATGGTTTCTCCTTCAGGGGTGGTTGAACGCCGGAAAGTCAGTTGGTGCCCGCGCCGTAGCCGCCGCCGACGAGCTCGGCCGCCTCGTGCGCGTCCGATTCGCCGTGCTCCGCGAGCCATCGTTCCGCGTCGATCGCGGCGCTGCACCCGGAACCCGCGGCGGTGATCGCCTGCCGGTAGGTGCGGTCCACCAGGTCACCGGCCGCGAAGACGCCGTCCAGGTTCGTGAACGAGGTCCGTCCCTGGGTCAGCACGTAGCCGTCCTCGTCCAGCTCGACCTGCCCCTTCACCAGCTGGCTGCGGGGGTCGTGCCCGATCGCGACGAAGAAGCCCGACACGTCGAGCGTCGACTCGGAGCCGTCCTTCGTGTCCTTCAGCTGCAGGGCTTCGACCTTGCCGTCACCGAGCACCCCGGTGATCTGCGAGTTCAGCTTCCACTTGATCTTCTCGTTCGCGCGGGCGCGCTCGATCATGATCTTGGACGCGCGGAACTCCTCACGCCGGTGGACGATCGTGACGGACTTCGCGAACTTCGTCAGGAAGGTCGCCTCCTCCATCGCCGAGTCGCCACCGCCCGCGACCACGATGTCGTGGTCGCGGAAGAAGAAGCCGTCACAGGTCGCACAGGCCGACACGCCGCGGCCGAGCAGCTCCTGCTCGCCCGGGACGTTCAGGTACCGCGCAGCGGCACCCATGGCGAGGATGACCGCGCGGGCGGCGTAGCGCCGGCCGTTCGCGACGACGTACTTGACGTCCCCGGTCAGCTCCAGCGACTCGACGTCCTCCGCGCGGAGCTCGGCTCCGAAGCGCTCGGCCTGCTTGCGCATCTCCTCCATCAGGTCCGGACCCATGATGCCGTCGCGGAACCCGGGGAAGTTCTCGACCTCGGTCGTCGTCATCAGCGCGCCGCCGAACTGCGTACCCTCGAACACCAGCGGTTCCAGCTGGGCCCGCGCCGCGTAGACGGCAGCGGTGTATCCGGCAGGACCCGACCCGACAATGATCAGGTTCCTGATTTCCTCGGCAGCCACCGTGACCTCCGCTCGTAGTGACCTGTACCAGGCTCAACACGATCGTAGGTGGCCATGTTCCCGCGGGTGACAGCCGCTACTTCTCCCCGACGACCTTGTCGAACAGCACGGCCGGATTTCCGGGCCCGCAGTCGGCGCCGAAGGCCACCAGGCGGAACTGGGCCAGCTTGCCGGTGGTCAGGATGATCATCACGCCGGCCTTGCCGCCGACGTTCACCGGGCGGATGCCCTCCGGGCGCACCTTCGGGTCCAGCCCGGCGGCCGCGATGCAGGCGTCGAGGCGGCCCTCGTTCTGCAGCGGGCCGAAGTCGCGGACGCCGATCGCCTTGCCGACCAGGGCCTGCGCGCCGGCGCCGTCGTTGCCCACGGACGGGCCCGTCGGGGCCGCCACATTCGGGGTGCCTGGCTGCTGCGCGGTGTCCGGGATCGCGATGGTCACGGCGACGATCGCCGCCGCGGCCGCGGTCAGGACGCCGGCGGCCCAGCCGAGCCGCTTGTTCCGGCGCCGCCGGGCCGCCGCGAGGTCCAGTACCGGGGCGTTCCCGGACCCGGCCTGCCGCGGTGCCTGCGTGGCGCTTCGGGGACCGGCCTGGCCGGGAAAGGCGGCCGCTGCTTCGGCGGCGAGCGCCGCGTCCAGCCGGGCGGCGAACTCCGCGGGCATCCGCGGGGCCGGCGCGTCCGCCAGCGAGGCGAGGTCGGCCTGGGTGGCGTCGAGGGCGTCCAGGACCGCCCGGGCTTCGGGATCGGCGTTGACCAGCGGCCACAGCTCCGCCGCGCGCGTGTCGTCCAGGACACCGGCGTGGAGGTCGGCGAGCACGTCGACAGACCAGGGCGGACCGATGGTCCCCCCGATCCCCCGGCTTTCGTCCGTCATCGTCCCTCCCCGCTACCCGGCTGACGCCCGGCCCGTTTGCTTTCGTGAGTTGGGACGTTCGCAATCGCATCGGGGTTCCGCAGGTGCCCGAGAACCTTCGCGAGTTTCCCGCGGCCCCGTGCGCACCGGCTCTTCACCGTGCCCTCGGCGATGCCGAGCATCTTGGCCGTCTCGGCGACGGAGTATCCCTCGACGTCGACCAGCACGATCGGGGCACGCTGGTCTTCGGGCAGCTGGTCGAGCGCCTCGCGCACGAGCAGGCTGGTCTCCCGCTCGGCCATCGAGTCGCGGGGTGTGGCGGGCTCGTTGAAGCCGGTCTCCGGCAGCGGCACGGTCGGGCGCGCCTGGCGGCGGCGGATCCGGTCGAGGCAGGCGTTCACCACGATCCGGTGCAGCCACGTCGTGACCTGCGACTCCGCCCGGAAGTTCCCGGCCGCGCGGAACGCCGAGATAAAGGCGTCCTGCAACGCGTCGGCGGCCTCTTCCGGGTCGCGGACCGTGCGCAGCGCGACCGCCCACATGCGGTCGCGATGTCGCTGGACGAGTTCGCTGAACGCATGAGGGTCCCCCGCGGCGTGAGCCGCTATCAGATCCGCATCCGTGGGAGCTGCAGCTGTCACCCGCGAGAGCCTACTGACCCTGTCGGGTGCGTCACCCCGCAGGCAGGAAGGACAGGTCGCCTATTTCGGTCATGAACTGCCCGTCCGCGTCGCCCAGCTGGGTGATCCAGACGATGAAGTACTGGCCCTGCGTCGGCTGGGCCAGCGGGATCGTCGTATCGCCGTCCTTCAGGTCGCCGTTGCCGACCACCTTCGTGTCGGCCAGGTCGGGGTTCTTCCCGGTCGCCGACCGGATCTCGACCTTGGTGCCCGGCGTGCCCCCGACGACCTTCACCTGGCTGAGGTTGATCGGGTTTTCGAACGCGACGAGCAGCCCGACACCCGGCTTGATGGTGGGGAACTGCTGCTTGTACTTCTCGGTCCGCCACTCCGTCTCGGGCTTGCCGTCGGTCGCGTACTTCGCCCGGCCGGTGTTGTCGCCCTTGCCCTCGGGGTTGTAGACGGCCACCGACTGCGGGGGCACCGCGGCGCCCACGGACGGCGAAGGTGGCGGGGCCGGAGCCGACGACGGCGCGGGCTGCGTCCCGTTCTGCTGGCTCGACGCCGGCGGCGCGGCGACGTTGATCGACGGCCCGCTCGCCTTCGAATCGCCCTGGAAGACGTTGATCAGCATCAGGCCGCCCCAGGCGAGGATGATGACGGTCGCGACGACCAGGACCGTGACGCCGAGGGCGAGCTTGCGCCGCCGGGCGACGTCCTTGACCGGCTTCTTCGTCGTCCAGATCGTGCCGTCCGGCTCGGCGGCGTCCCCGCCGACGGCCTTGATCAGCTGGGTGCGCTCCTCTTCCTCGGCCACCTGGTCGAGGACGCGCAGGATGGCCGCGCTGGTGCGGATGCCGCCGTTGCCGCCGTCCTCGATCGTGCGGACGGCCAGCGACGACAGATCGGCCGGCACCGTCGGCACCAGCTGGCGCGGCGGGACGATCCGGTTCTGCGGCGTCATCGGAGCCGCCGGGATCGCGGGCGGGCCGCCGGGCAGCGCCCAGCGGCCGGTCAGCAGCAGGTACAGAACCGCGCCGAGCGCCTTGACGTCGTCGCGCAGCGTCGCCTCCGGCAGCGGGCCGGGGAACGCGAGCTTGAGCGCGCCGCTCGGCGTCAGCCGCAGGCGCTGGGGGTGGTCGAGGCCGAGGACGAGCCCGTTCTGGTGCGCCTGCTCGACGGCTTCGGCCAGCGCCTGCACCATCCGCGCGGCCGCGGCGGGCGCCACCGGCCGCTGCGCGACGAGGTCGACCAGGTCGCTGCCCTTGGTCCACTCCGCGACGACGACGCCGAGCAGGCCCTCGCTCGAGGTGATGCCGCTGCCGAGGGCGAGCACGTCCAGCACGCGGGCGACACCGCCGTGGCCGAACTTCGACGCGTGCGTCGCGCGTTCCAGCGTCCGCCGGGCCAGCCGGGCGGCTTCGGGATCCGCCGGGTCACCGACCAGCAGGGTGAGCGCGACGTCCCGCTTCAGCTGCCCGTCCCGGGCACGCCAAAGGTGCGCGTCACCCCGCTCGTCCACGCCGAACTGCGCGAGGAGGCGGTAGCGGCCGTCGCCGACCACGCGCCCGGGGGCCAGCGATCCGACCTGGGCCTTGCCCACGTGGTTCGCACCCCCCGCCTGTTCGCTCCGCCTCGTGTCCACCCGCACTCTCCCGTTAGCTCCCCGCTCCAAGGTTACCCAGAATACGACGCGGGAGTCGTCGCCTTCCGTACCGCAATCGTTACCGGCGCTTGATCAACCGGGTGAACCTCGAAGTGGCCGGCTGGAGCTCCTCCACCTTGAGAGCCATGAGCACGCCGAACGAGACGACGATGCCCACCACGCTCTGGAGCAGCAGCTTCGCCCAGGCACCCAGCCGAGGCCCGAAGAAGTCCGGCACGAGCTTGCCGGCGACCCACGCCGCGGCCACCCCGAGGACGCTCGCCACGACCGTGAACAGAATCACGCCGATCACCCGCTTGCTGCGCAAGTTGCCCAGCGTCACCCACAGCCAAACCTGGCCGAGGATCGCGCCGACCACGAACGTCAGCGCGTTCACCATCATCACGCCGAGCACGACGTTGTCCGGCGCCAGCAGCACCGGGCACAGGTACAGCAGCGGCACCTTGACCAGCGTCATCACGATCATGATCAGCGTCGGCGTGCGGGCGTCCTTCATCGCGTAGAACACGCGCATCTGGAGCATCACCAGCGCGTACGGGAGCAGGGCGAACGCCGAGATCGCCAGCGCGTCGCCGAGCCGCTCGGCCGTGTCGAGCGTGCCCTTGCCGAAGGTGAACAGCGCGATGCCGATCGAGCCGCCGACCACGGTCATCACCGCGGAGATCGGCACGAGCATCACCGTCGAGATCCGGGACGCGTACGACAGGTCGCCGATCAGCTTCTTGTGGTCGCCGTCGGCGGCCGCGCGGCTCATCCGCGGCATGATCGCCGTCAGCAGGGAGACGCCGATGACGCCGTACGGCAGCTGGAAGAGCAGCCAGGCGTTGCTGTAGGCCGTCACCCCACCGGGCGAACCGCTGGTCAACACGCGCGTGTTGATCGTGTAGCCGATCTGGCTCACCGCGACGTAGCCGAGGATCCACAGCGCGAGGCCGCCGAACTCCTTCATCTGCTTGTCGATGCCCCAGCGCCACTTGAACCGGAAGCCGGACCGCAGCAGCGGCGGCACCAGCAGCAGCGCCTGGGCGACGATGCCGCCGGTGACGCCGATGCCCAGCGTCAGCACCTTGGGGTCGGTGATCGAGACGTGGCCGGTGTCGATGTCGCCCGGCATGATCCAGACGACCAGGATCGTGAAGATGACGACCAGGTTGTTGACCACCGGCGCCCACGCCGTCGGCCCGAAGATCTGCTTGGCGTTGAGCACGGCCGAGAGCAGCGCGAACACGCCGTAGAAGAAGATCTCCGGCAGCAGCAGGTAGGCGAACGCGGTGGTGAGGTCCGCGCTCGCCGCGCCGGACGAGTCGACATACAGGCTCGTGAACGCCGGTGCCGCGATCACCGCCACCACTGTGCCGACCAGCAGCAGCGAGAACGCCACCGTGATCAGGCGCTGGGTGTAGGCCGTGCCGCCGTCGGGATCGTCCTGCGAACGCACCAGCAGCGGCACCACGACGCTGGCGAGCACGCCACCCATCAGCAGCTCGAAGATGATGTTCGGCATCGTGTTGGCGACGTTGAACGAGTCGTTCGCGATGCCCTGGCCGATCGCGCCGACCAGCAGCAGCTTCCACAGGAAGCCGGTGATCCGGCTGATCAGCGAGGCGATGGCCATCCGGCCGGACGCCTTCGCCAGCGACGGCGCCTTGGCCGGGGCCTCCGGCGCGTCCTCGCCCGGCCGGGGCTTGACCAGCGGCCCCTTGAGCGCCGGCATGACCTGGGTGGCCAGCGCGTCGTACGGCCGCATGACGTCGGGGTCGGCGACCGGCCAGCGCGAGTTCATCGGGACGCCGGCGGTGCGCGGGATGAACCGCGTCGCCTCCGGGTCGGGTGGGCGCGGCGCCTGCTGCGCCTCCTCCTGCCACGGCCGGACGGGCGCCGGACGCCGGGAGCCGCGGCCGCGGGGCGGGACGGGCGTGCCCGGCGGCGGGGTGCCGGGGCCCGGCACCGGATTGCCCGGCGGCGGGGTCGAAGGTGGTGGCACCGGCAGCGGCGGCCCGGACGGCTGCGGCAGCCGCCCCTGCGGCGACGCGTTCTGCTGTGGCGGCGGCCCGGGCGGCCCCGCCGGTTTCGGCAGGTTCGGCGGCGGCACCGGCGGCATCGGTGGCACCGGCTGGACGCGCGTGGGCGCCGGAGCCGCGCCGCGTGGGGGCGGGCCGCCGCGCGGCGGCTGAGGCGGGCCCTGCGGCGGCGGGACGCGCCGGGCGGGGCGCCCGTCCCGTCCGGGACCGTCGTCGCCTACCGGACGCTGCTCGCGCACCGGACGGCCGTCTCGGGGAGGGGCGTCGTCGCCTGCCGGGCGGCCGTCGCGCAGGGGGCGGCCGTCTCGGGGCGGCCCCTGCTCGCCCACCGGGCGGTCCCGGACCGGCGCCTCGTCGTGGGCGGGCCAGCCGTCGTCGCGCGCGGGGCGGGGCGGGGCGTCGTCGCGGGCCGGCCGCTGGCCACGGGGCGGGGCTTCTTCGCGCCCGCGCCGCTGGTCGCGGGCCGGGCGGCGGGGCGGGACGTCGTCGCGGACCGGGCGCTGGTCGCGGACCGTGGCGTCGTCGGGGGCCGGCATCTTGCGTGTGTGACCGTTGCGGGGCGGCTGGCGGCGGCCGCGCTCCGGAGGCGGAGGCGGCGGCTGGCGGCGGACCGGCTGCGACGGCTGTGCTGCCTTCGGGGGCCCGTCACCCCGTTGCGGGGGCGGGGGGCCTTCGCGCCGAGGACGACCCGCACGCTCGGGTGGTAAGCCCGGCTCTCTCTCCAACGCGTGCCCAATCCTCGGTGCTCTACTCCGGTGCCGCGGCCCGGTGCCGCGCACGTGCGGACCAAGGGTAATCGCGAACCGCCCGGAACACTCAAAGGCCGAGCGATCAGGCCACGACGTCGCGGCCCGCGCGGGCGTCCTTCACCCGCCGGTAGATCCGCCGGGAAGCGAGCAGAAGCAGGGCCACACCTGCGGCGACGGTCGCGATGATGGTGATCGCGCCGTATTCGGTGGACGTCAGTTCGAACCGCGCGGATGACCCGAGCGGGGTACCGGTGGGCGTGCGCAACGACACATCGACGCTGAACCGGCCGGCCCGCAGCGCCTCCACCGGGAGGAAGTAGTTCTTGCCGCCGCTGGCCGGGAAGAACCGGTCCTGGGCGTCCCCCGGGCGCAGGCCGGTGTTGTTGTCGAGGGCGAACCGGGCGTTGATCCCGACCGGCAGGTCGTTGCTGACGTACACCGGCAGCGGCGAGTTGCCGGACGCCAGCGCGATGGTCTGCTTCGGCTGCGAGACGGTCACCCGCCCGCTGATCGCCGTCAGGTCGGCCTGGGCGTTCGTGGTCGCGGCGTCCGCCGGCAGGCCCCGCCACGCCGTGGAGGCGCCGCGCAGCTCGGCCAGCCGGATCGGCTCGACGACGTCGTCCGGTTTCACCCGTTTGGTCGGGTCGAGCTGCATCGCGGACGCCAGCCCGGTGGCCTTGACGTCGAGCCCGGCCAGCGTCGAGACGACGTCGGGGTCGACGCCCGCGGCCGGGACCGGGCCGCCGTCGCCGACCGAGCCGGAGGTCGCCGGGACGGCGGCGAGCAACGTCGGCAGCGCGGTCGCGGTGACCAGGCCGGCGTTCAGGAATTCGCCGACCTGCTGCAGGTAGGTGGTGAACTCCTCGGCCGCGGCGTCCCAGCGCCGCGGCGGCGCGACCAGCAGGTGGTCCGGCCGCTGCTGCCCCGCGGCCAGGCCCAGCCCGGCGCGGAAGGCGAGGGCGCCGAGGCCGTTCTGGCCGGCGATCGCCCGCTCGGTGGTGGCGGGCACCGTCACCGAGTCCGGCACGGTCGGGACGCCCGTCATCGCGGCGGTGATCAGCGAGTCGGTCGGCTGCACGCGGACGGTGCTGCCCTGCACCGTGACGCCGCCTCCGGCCGCGGCGGGCGCGAGCTTGCCCGCGTCGGTGAGCAGGGTCCGCACGCCGGCCTCGGTGAGCGCGGTGAGCACCGGCGCGCTGGGCGTGCCGTCTGGCCAGAGCACCCCGGTCTGCGGGGTGACGTCGGTCAGCTCCTGGATGGTCGCGGCGCCGCCGGCCGCCCGGGCGACCAGGCTCGTGTCGCCGGGCCGGATGCGGGTGAGCGCGTCGAGGTCGGCGTCGGCGAACGGCAGCGCCACCACGCAGCGGCCGCCGACCAGCGCGCGGAGCTCGGTCAGCCACGTCTTCGCGGCCTCGACGCCCTTGCCGTCGACGTTCCCCGAGTCCGTGTGGACGAGGTAGCCGCGGGTCATCGCGTCGACGGTGGCGAGCAGGTCCGGGTCGAGCGCGAAGCACATCGACTTCGCCAGGTTCGAGTTGTTGCGGACGGCCGAGGCCGCCGACGTGACCAGCGCGTTCAGCCGGCCGTCCCCGCTGATCTCGGCGGCCAGCCGGTCGTCGGCCAGCACCACCGGGCTGCCGTACGGCGCCGCGTAGACGTGCGGGACGTTGCTGGTCAGCGGCCAGAGCACGGTCATGCTCGGCGCCGCACCGGCCCGCCCGCCCGTCTTGCCCGGCCCGGCCAGCACCGGCATCAGCATGCTGACCGCGCCGAGCCGCGCGGGCCTGCCGAACTCCGGGGTGCCGTTGACGTTGACCAGCAGCGGGTAGACGCCGGGGAGGGCGAACCGGCCCGCCCGTGTCCCGGTCAGCGGGACGGTGATGTCCAGCGGGGCGCTCTGACCCGGCTCCAGCACGTCGGCGACCGACGTGAAGTCGGTCAGCGGGGTGTCCCTGACGACCGCGCCGGACAGCACGTCGCCGATCCCGCGTTCGGTCGTCGCCCGGTCCCCGACCTGCAGCCGCACCTGCGGCTTGGCGATCCGGCGGTCGCCGGTGTTGGTCACCGTGCCGGTGACGGTGAGCGTCGTCGTGGAGGTCGTGATGACCCGCGGGCTGAGCCCGGCCAGGTCGATGCGCAGGCGCGCGCCCTCCTGCGCCTGGGCCACCGCGGCTCCGGCGAGTGCCGGGACGGCCAGGAAGAGGACGGACAGGAAGGCTGCGGCGAACCGCTTCACTCGGGGGCTCCCTCAGGGGCGTGCTCGTCTCGTCCGAGGACGTCCGGGCGCGCGAAAAGTTCCTTGGCCTTCCGGACGAGCTTGCGCTCGTCGGAGTAGGCGAGTTTGGTCTCCAGCTCGGCCAGCGGGACCCAGGCCACCTCGGTGACCTCGACGTCTTCGTCGGAAAGCTCACCGCCGAGCGCTTCGAGCAGGAAGTGGTGCACGGTCTTGTGGATGCGCCGCTTCTCGGCCACGAACCAGTAGTCGATGGTGCCCAGTGGCCGCATGACGCGCGCGGAGATGCCGGTTTCCTCCTTCACCTCGCGCACGGCCGTCTGTTCCACCGTCTCACCGTCCTCGATGTGGCCCTTGGGCAGCGACCACAGCAGTCTGCCGTGCCGGTCGAGCCGGCCGATCAGCACCGCCTGTTCGCGCGCCGCGTCCACCACGAGGCCACCGGCCGACGTCTCGTCGACCGTGGTCAGGCGCCTGCCGCGCTGCCGCCTGCGCCGCCTGCGCGGCTTCGAGGCGCCGGGGCGGCCGGCTGATCCAGACATGCTGCGATGCTAGAGCAAACGGTTGCCCCGGTAGGCTGGCTCTCCGTGTCCGTGTCCGGCGGTGCCTGGAGCAATCGCACCTGGAACGTAGTGGGATTTTCGTGAACGACGTGGTCGATGAGCAGGTGGCGGAGCTGATGCAGGTCTCCCCGCTGGCGGAGGAGCTGGCGGAGCGGTTCGCCAAGGCGGGACACCGCCTGTACCTCGTGGGCGGCAGCGTGCGAGACGCGTTGCTCGGCCGCCGCTCCGGCGACCTCGATTTCACCACCGACGCGCGGCCCGACCGGGTGCTGAAGATCGTCAGCGGCTGGGGTGACGCGGTCTGGGACGTCGGGATCGCCTTCGGCACGGTCGGCGTGACGAAGAAGGGCATGCAGCTCGAGATCACCACGTTCCGCGCCGACAGCTACGACCGCGTCGGCCGCAATCCCGAGGTCACCTTCGGCGACAGCATCGAGGGCGACCTGCTGCGCCGCGACTTCACGGTCAACGCGATGGCCGTGGAGCTGGCGTCCAAGACGTTCATCGACCCGCACGACGGGCTGAGCGCCCTGCGGGAGCGGGTCCTGGACACCCCGGCGACGCCGCAGGAGTCGTTCGCCGACGATCCGCTGCGGATGCTGCGCGCGGCTCGCTTCGCCGCGCAGCTGGACTTCACCGCGGCGCCGCGGGTGGTCGACGCGATGACGTCGATGGCGGCGGAGATCGACCGGATCACCGCCGAGCGGGTGCAGGCCGAGCTGTCGAAGCTGCTGCTGGCGGCCGACCCTCGCCCCGGCCTGGAGCTGCTGGTCGAGACCGGGCTGGCCGACCGGGTGGTGCCCGAGGTGTCCGGCATGCGGCTGGCGATCGACGAGCACCACCAGCACAAGGACGTCTACCAGCACTCGCTGACCGTGCTCGCCCAGGCGATCGACCTGGAGACCTCGCATGAGCCGGCGTCCGGCCCCGATCTGATCCTGCGGCTGGCGGCGCTGTTGCACGACGTCGGCAAGCCGGCGACCCGGGAGTTCCAGGAGGGCGGCGGCGTCAGCTTCCACCACCACGAGGTGGTCGGCGCGCGGATGGCCCGCAAACGTTTGCGGGCGCTGAAGTTCTCCAAGGAGATCGTCGACGACGTCTCCCAGCTCGTGTTCCTCCACCTGCGGTTCCACGGCTACGGCAAGGGCGAGTGGACGGACTCGGCGGTCCGCCGGTACGTCACCGACGCCGGGCCCCTGCTGACCCGGCTGCACAAGCTGGTCCGCGCCGACTGCACCACGCGCAACCGCCGGAAGGCGGCCGCGCTGCAGGCGACCTACGACGACCTCGAGGCCCGGATCGCCGCGCTCAAGGCCAAGGAGGACCTCGACCGCGTGCGGCCGGACCTCAACGGCGAGCAGATCATGGCGCTGCTCGGCCTCCGGCCGGGGCCGGACGTCGGGAAGGCGTGGAAGTTCCTCAAGGAGCTGCGCCTGGACCGCGGGCCGCTGGACCACGACGAGGCGGTCGCCGAGCTGAAGAAGTGGGCCGCGGAAAACGGCGTCGGGAACGCGTGAGCCGTGGCGGGCGGGGGCAGCTTCCTGGTGGCGCTGCTGAGGCGCGGTGCCCCCGCGATCGCCACCGCCACGAGTGAGCTGCCCGACGAGATCGCCGATCCGGCCCCGATGCACGCCCTGCGGCGCATCTCCCGGATGTCGGGCCCGATCGACCCCACCGAGCGCGATGGCCTGCTGCTCCGTGCGACGCGGTACGTCGTGCTCATCCCGCTGGCGTACCGGCTGCTCGCGGTGCCCGGCCAGTTCGGCGTCTACGTCCTCCAGCACGGCACGACCGGGCTGCTGCCGGTCGGGGTGTTCACGCTCCTGTCGGTGGCGCTGAACCTCATCGGCCTGCGCTGGATGTTCCGCTCGGCGCCGTTCCGCGGCCGGAACGCCGGGAAGCTCCTAGCTGTCGACCTGGCCTTCACGGTGCTTTCGCCGCTGGTCATCGCGCTGGCCGTGCCCACGGCGGCGTACTTCGACGCGCTCGCGGTCACCAGCGTCCACCTCTACGGCGAGGTCGGGCTGCTGACGCTCGCGCTGGGCCTCCCGAGCGGCGTGGTGTTCGGGCTGGTCAGCTTCCCGCTGCGGATGCTGGCGAACTGGCTGAACACCGGCGGCTTCCTGGCCGGAGCCGCCTTCTCGACGTACTCCGTCCTGCTCGCGGAGCTCTTCCTGGCCACCGCCGCGCTGGTGCTGACCGGCCTCGGCACGCGGCTGGCGCTGGCCTACGGCACCCGCAACGGGCGGCTCGCCGAGCGCGCCCAGCAGCACCGGAGGCTGCACGACACCGTGCTGCAGACGCTGGAAGCGATGGCGCTGTCCGGCCCCGGCGACGCCGAAGAACGGCTGGTGGAGATCCAGCGGCTGGCCCGGGCGCAGGCGATGGAGATCCGGCACACGATCGAGTCGGCGGCGTCCGAGCGGGCCGAGGCCGGCGCCCGGCCGCTGGGCGAGAAGCTCGCCGCGCTCGCCGCCGAGATGGCCCGCGACGGCCTGCGCGCCCAGCTCGTCGTGGCCGAGCTCGACGACGACACGCTGTCGGAGGTCCGGCAGATCGCCATCCGGGACGCCGTCCGCGAAGCGATGCGGAACACGATGAAGCACTCCGGCACCGACCGGGTCGTGGTCCGCGTCGAGGAGCGCGACGGCGGGATCGCGGTGATCACCCGCGACCACGGGAGCGGCTTCAGCGCGGCCGACCACCCGGCCGGGTTCGGCATCAGCGAGTCGATCACCGCCCGGCTGGCGGAGGTCGGCGGGACGTCGCTGGTCGAGTCGGGACTCGCCGGGGGTGGCACGCGGGTGACGTTGTGGGTCCCGTTCTGATATCTCCTGACCATGACCTCGATCGAGCTGCTGGCCGACGCCCTCGCCGCCTACCGGTCCGGTGACCGCGACCAGGCCGCCGAACTCGCCGCCCAGGCCGGGCGCGCCGGCTCCACGCTGGCGGACGAACTGCGGACGTACCTGGCCGGCGACGGCTCGGCCCCGGTGTACGACCAGCCGAGCGCGTTCACGGCGTTCATCCGCGGTGGCGGCAACGTCGCGCTGTACCGGGCGCTGAGCACCGAGCTGGCCGCCCGGTACGACGCCGGGAAGCCGGAGTCGCTGCTCGACCTCGGCTGCGGTGACGGCCTCGCCGTGGTGCCCGCGCTGGAGCAGGCGTCGCACCTCCCACCGCGGATCGACCTGGTCGAACCGTCGGCCGCGCTGCTCGAAGGCGTCCACGAGCGGGTGCCGTCGGCCCAGTGCTGGCAGTCGTCCGCGCAGGACTTCCTGGCCCGCGACGACCTCGGCTGGGACTTCGTCCAGTCGACGTTCGCCCTGCAGTCCATCGAGCCGGAGCAGCGCGCGGAGGTGCTGCGGGCGCTGCAGCCGCGCACCGGGATGCTGGTGCTGGCCGAGTTCGACGTCCCGGAGTTCGAAGAAGGCTCCCCGGAGCACCTCCGGTCGCTCGTCGAGCGCTACGAGCGCGGGGTGGCCGAGTACGGCGAAGACGCCACGCTGGTCGCCCAGGGCTTCCTGCTGCCGGTGCTGCTCGGGATCGTCTCCGGGCAGCAGCGGACGAACTGGGAGCACCCGGCCCGAGTCTGGGCCGAGCAGCTGACGACGGCGGGCTTCGCGCAAGTCGACGTCATCCCGCTCGCCGACTACTGGTGGTCGCCCGCCGTCCTGATCACTGCCTGCTGAGCGAGCCCGTCTCGACGTGCTGGGCGAGCGGCCGGGGCAGCAGGTGGGCGACCGCGCCACCCGGCATCCCGCCCCACGGCGCCGCCACGCCGGTCAGCACGCGGATCGCGCGCTGCACCCGGTAGAGCCGCTTCTCGCGTTCGCGCTCGAACGACAGCGCCGTCTCGACGAACCGCGCGCCGTCGGCGTGCACCAGGTTGCCGGTCTCGTTGCCGAACCGGACGACCGTGGTACCCGGCGGCAGCGTGATCAGGCGCTTGCCCCGGTAGAAGTTCAACGGCGGTTCGCCGCGCATCGGCAGGATCGGCCAGTCGGCGGGCAGGTCGGACTCCTCGGCAGGCCGCGGCGGCAGCATCAGCAGCACGCCGAGCAGGAACCGGGCCGCGTCGCCGAGCGAGCCGAACGCCACCGGCTCGTCGGACGGCGGCCGCGAAACCTCCCAGCCGTTCTCCGCCCGGCGCAGCGTCCAGACACCGTCGGCCGGTATCTCGCCGGCACCGATCCGGTAGGCCGCCGCCGGCACGCCGTGCTCGGCGAGCCGCTGCTGGAGCAGTTCCAGGGTCTCCGCGCCGCGCAGGTTCCGGACCGGCTCACCGCGGGCGACGCGGGTGAGCGCGCGCTCGTCCGGCAGATCCGCCCCCGTCTGCGGCGGCCGCGGCTGGCCGAGGACCTCCGCCTCGGCCGTCGCACGGACGAGCTCACGGACGAACGGCGGCCGGAAGCCCGCCGCCCGGGCGTGCTCGACCAGCTCCGGCTCCGGCGGCACCCCGTACTTGCGCAGGTAGTGCGGCACGGCGGCGGGCCAGATCCAGGTGCCGTCGGTGTGGAACGCGTTCGGCACGTCCGGCTTGGCCCCCGGCGCGCCGAAGATGTCCGGCAGCGGCGCGGGCCGGTGCAGCGCCACCGGCGCCCGGAACAGGTAGTCGAGCAGGCCGCGGACCTGGTCCGGCGGCACCGGCGGCCGGGTGACCACCGGGCGCTCGCCCTCGACGTGGGAGTCGGCGACCCGCGCGTGCCGGAACACGACGTCCAGCGGCAAGCCCGCTTTCGCCGTCAGCCACGCCGGCAGGTGCTTCGGCGTCCGCGGGAAGGTGGCCAGCTCCAGCTCGTAGGCAGCGGTCGACGGGCGGCCGCCGTCGTTGGGCGGCACCCGCCAGTCCGGCTCGCGGTCGGCGTCGAAGTCGAAGTCGAACTGCGACTGGTCGTCGAGGGTGAACGTGCCCTGGAACCACGTCCCGGCCTCGGCTTGGAACATCGCCGCCCGCAGCCGCGCGAAGAGCCCGCCGAGCTTGGGCGCGGCGGGCAGTGACACCGACACCGGGCCGTCCTCGTCGCCGACCGCCCGGACTTCGATCTCGGCGTAGTCCCCGACCTGCCGGAACTGCGCGCCGACCCGCGCCCAGCCACCGGGCACGGTGTGCAGCAGCGTCCGGCCGATGGCGCGCAGCAGCGCGTTCTGGTCGCCGGTGCCCGGCTGCGGCCGCGCCTCCGGCGTCTCGGAGAAGTCCAGCCGCGTCTGCCACAGCGCCGTGACCTGCTTGGCCGGCACGGTGACCGAGAAGTCGGTCAGGCCCAGCTGTGCCGCGCGGGCGGCGTCGTCGCGGACCCAGCGCAGGGTCAGCTCCGGCCGGTCGCCCGGCGCGACCTCGAAGACTTCGCCGTCGTACTCGGCGAAGGTCCGCAGCGTGAACGTCGACGGCACCTCGCTCGCCGGGACGACCTTCGCCGGGCGGCCCTCGAACTCCTTGTCGAAGCCCTCCGGCGCTTCTTCCTCCGGCAGCACGGCCAGCAGCACCGTGCCGTCCGTGGTCGACCGCTGCGCGCGGTAGGTCCCCTCACCCCACGCCGCGTACAGGCCGTCCGGGCGTTCGGCAACTTCAACCCGGTTACGCACGTTTGTCCTCCCCGTCCCCAGTAGCCCCAAAGAACCTAGTCGACCGGGTACCGAGCGAACCACCGGTCGTCGCCCGGCGCACCCGGGCCGAATTCGGTCAGCGCGTCGTCCGCGAGACCGACGATGACTTCGCGGAGTTCCAGCCGGTCCAGCCAGCTTGGCCGCAGCGCTTCCTCGCCGTACATCGCGCCGACGAGGTTGCCGCAGACGGAACCGGTCGAGTCGCTGTCGCCGCTGTGGTTGACCGCCGCGAGCAACGCCGAGCCGGCGTCCGTGGTGGCCAGCGCGACGTACACCGACATCGACAACGCCGTCTCACCGACGTTGCCCTGACCCAGCGACTCCAGCTTCTCCGGCGTCGGCGGCCCCTGCTCCGCCAGCGCCAACGCCGCGTCGAGCGCCGCGCTCTGCTCTTCGTGCGCCGGGTGCTTCACCAGCTCAGCCCGCGCGGTCGCGACCGCGGCGGGCAGCGGGTTTCCGTGCAGCAGCTCGTGCACGATCACCGCGAAGCACCCCGACGACAAATACCCGCTCGGGTGACCGTGGGTCAGCGCCGCGCTCTCGGCCCCGAGCCGGAACACCTCGGCGAGGTCGTCCGACCACAGCGCGATCGGCGCCGCGCGCATCACGCCGCCGCAGCCCTTCGAGTTGTTCACCGGCCGGTCGATGGTGCCCCGGACGCCCGAGCGGCCGTACGCCTCGAGCTCGCCGAAGCAGGTCAGGCCCGGTGCGCGCCGGCTGAACAGCTCCTGGTGGGTGACCAGCCAACCGTCGGCCGCCTCGGCCGCCGACTGCGGTCCGCGCGCCCGGTCCCACGGGACGCCCTGGGTGTGCAGCCAGCGCTGGTAGGCCATCTGCAGCGAGTGGACGACGTCCGCGGACCCGGTCCGGCGCTCCTGAGCGTGGGCCCTGATCAGCGCTTCGAGCGTGAAGAGCGTCATCTGCGTGTCGTCGGTGATCCGGCCGACGCCGCCGTACGCGGGGATGAAGTCGGTGATGCCGTCCGGCCCGGCGATCTCGCGGATCCGGTCGATCGAGTCGAACTCGGTCTTCGCGCCCAGCGCGTCACCGATCGCCCCGGCCAGCAGGCTCCCCCGCAGTCGCGATCGCAAGGGAAGTTCCGTCCCCTTCGGTTCCGGGGTGAACCGGCCGCTCGGATACCGGCGCTCCCAGCGGGCGTGTTCCGCGGTCTCCGTCCGGAGGCCGTTTCGGTTGAAGTACCAGAAGACGTCGCTCGCGACGTCGTCGAGCAGGCCGAGGTCGGGCAGCTCGGTGGCCCAGGGCAGGCCGGGCACCCCGACCCGGGCGCCGACCAGCGCGCCGGCGATCGCGCCCGCCACCGGCCCGGACCGCGCGGCGAGCCTGATCGCGGCTTCCGGGTCGTAGCCGCGCTTGGCCGCGGCGAACAGCGCGCGGCCGAGCACCGACCGGACGCTCCGGCCGTCGCCGATGGACTCCAGCTGCGTGACGTCGTCGGCGTCGCGGTCCGCGCGCAGCGCCAGCGTCGAGGCCGCCAGCTCGCCACCGATCTCGTGCAGGCGGACGTGCACCGGCAACGCGAACGTCTCCCGCGTTAGCAGCGCCTGGAACAGGGAAATCAGCAGCTCGACGCCCTCGGCGACCTCGGCTCCGGCGGCGCTGCCGGTCAGCTCGCGGGCAACGTCCTTCGCGTACCGCTCGCCGTCGACGTCCGCGACGGCGACCGCGCCGGCCGGGGTCGCGGCCAACGCCGTGGCCAGGAGCGCGGAGAACTCGGCGGGTGCCGGGCCGGCGTGCCGGGTGGCGACGGCGAGCCAGCCGACCGGGTCCGGTTCGGGCAGGGTCGCCGGGACTTCGCCGGTCGGCACCGGCGGCAGGCCCCGCAGCACGATGTCGGTGTGGAACAGCAGGTGCCGCGTCAGGCCGCCCAGGGGCAGGGGACTCGCCGGGTCCGCGCCGCCGCCCAGGGCGTCACCGATCGCGAAGCCGACGTACGCGCCGACGATCCGGTGCCACGCGAAGCGGTCGGCCGGCGTCCCGAAGGCGGAGAACTTCCCGAACGTCCACGGCACCGGCCGCGGGCGCGCGTCTTCGTCCACGTGCGCGATCAGGCCGTTCTCGCCCAGGTCCGCGGGCCATTCCGGCTCCTGGCCGGCCCGGCGGCGGACGCCGTTGCGGTACTGCCAGGCGAACCCGCGCAGGTACCGGACGCACTCGGCGGAGGTCAGCTCGAAGTGCTGGTCGCGGGCGTGGTCCAGGGCGTACCGCAGGTGCCGTTCCAGCAGGTCGGGCGGTTCGACGCCGAACTCCGCGACCAGCTCGGGCAGTATCGCGGCGACCTCCGGCCCGGCTTCCGGCGCCGGCTCCTCGACCGGGGGCCGGGGTGCGGTCGCGGCACCGCGGGCCGCGGCCAGCTCGGCGGCGTTCAGGCTGCGGACCAGGTCGGTGCCGGGGTCGAGCGTCAGTCCCGACGACGGCGGCAGCTCCCGGACCGAGACCCGCCACCGGTGCGGGTACCGACCGGGCACCTTCGCCGACGAGCTGTAGGCGATGACTTCGCGCCCGCCCGTGCCGGGGACCGGCCGCAGCAGCGGCTCACCGGTGTCGAGCAGGGGCACCAGCACTTCGCGGTCCAGCAGGGCGTGGACGAACTCGGCGCGGCTGATCCAGTTCGCGGCCAGGTAGTTCAGCAGCTTTTCGGCATCGGTCGCGGGTACCGGGAACCCGCGCCAGACCGGGCCGGGGGTGTATTGCTCGTTGACCCGGTGCTCGCCGTCCGCCCGGGTCCAGCCGCGGACGGCCCGCACCGGGAGGTCCAGCTCGGGGAACGCCTTCTCGTCGAACTCGGGGTCGACGTCCGGCCGCCACCCGGCCTCGGCGGGCGTGCTCGCCATCGCCGGCTGGTCGAACCCGATCTCGCCGCCGTCGTCCGGCACGCGGACCACCGGGCCGGGGAACAGGCCCGCGCCGATGTCGGTGCCGTCCAGGTAGGCGGCCGCGTTGACCGTGAAGCTCCAGCCGTCCGGACGGCGCACGGTGAACTCGGGCCGGATCCGCAGCCGGTCGCCGCCGGGCCGCGTGCGCAGCCACTCCCGCGCGCGAGCGGCGGCTTCCTCTTCGTCCATTCTCCCCATCCTCGCGCTAATGCCGCGGGTACCGCTCGATCCAGGCGTCGCCGAGCGCGCTCAGCGCCGAGTGCCGGTCGAAGTGCCAGTAGGCGTCCGAAGCGATGTTCTCGACCAGGTACCGCAGTTCCAGCTGGTCGACCCACTTCTGCGGCAGCCCGGGGATGCCGGTGCGCGCCCCGAGCAGGGCACCGGCGATCGCCCCGGTGAGCGCGCTGCGGCCGGAGTGGTTGATGGCGCGAAGCAGTGCCTGCTCCGGGTAGTTCTCGAAGCCCGACAACGCGGCGAAGGCGCGTCCGAGCACCGACAGCGTGGTCTTGCCGTCGCCGATCAGCTCGGGTATCCGCAGGTCGGGCAGCCCGTGCTCACCGAAGAACGGCACCGACTCGGCGACCATGTCCTTGATCGCCGTCCACTCCGGGCCCTGCTGGAACTGGTTGTCCGGGTTGAGCACCTCGCGGCTGGTGTTCCAGATCGGGAAGCTGAACGCGTCCTTGGTCAGCGCGTGCTCGAACAGCCAGGTCAGGTAGGTCGCGGCGGCCAGGTCGGACTCGTCGGGGTGGGTGACGCCGGCCAGTTCGCGCACCGCTTGCCGCGCCCCGCCGCTGAACCCGCTGCCGGGCCCGGCCATGGTCAGCGCGGCGGGCAAGGCGGAGATCAGCGCGGCCGGGCCGGTCATCGGCACCGGGCCGGCGGCCCCGGTCGCGAGCTGGTGGTAGGCGTTGAGCTCGGCGTCGTCGATGTCACGCCGGGCGTGCAGGTCCGGGACCTGCACCAGCCAGCCGTCCAGGGCGTCCATCGGCGCGCCCTGGGTCCGCAGCCAGCGCTGCAGCGCCCCGCGGACGACGTCGGGGAACAGCGCCTCGGCCTCGCGGGATTCCGGCTGCTCGCGGTGCGGGCTGCGGATCACGGCCTCGGTGTAGAAGAGCAGCCGCTGGGTCAGCGAGCCGATCCGGCCGGGCTGGTCGAACGCCGGGATCAGGTCGGTGACGCCTTCGATGCCGAACTTCGCGTGGATGTCGTGCAGCATCATCCGGTCGACGGCCGCGCCGAGGGCCTCTCCGAGCGCGAAGCCGACGTACGCGCCCGTGACGCGCTGCCAGCCGTAGCGGAAGCCGTCGAGGTCCCGCTCGAAGTACTTGCCGAACGTGTCGAGGCGCGGCACCGTGCGGCCGGCGTTGTCGTACGCCGGGGCCAGGCCGTTCGCGCGCAGGTCGTTGGGCTTGCTGCGCGGCGGCTCCGGCATGTTCAGCCGCTTCAGCCAGGACTCGCCGAGCACGGTCTTCGCGCACTCCTCGGCCGTCAGCTCGAAGCCGCGCCGCCGGGCCTTCTCGGCCGCCAGGAGCGGCGGCTTCACCGGATCCGGCAGGCCCATCCGGGCCGCGGTCTCGGTGGCGACCCGGATCAGGTCCTCCTCCGCCTCCGGGCAACGGCCGTGCACGTCGATGCGGGGCTCGTGGCGCGGGAACCGCTTGACGATCTCCGCGAGCTCGCCGCTGGAGACGTCTTCGATGGTCGTCGGGCCGCCGTTGATCACCAGGTTCGGCGGGTGCTCGAACTCGGCCAGCGTCGCGACGTCGACCTTCCACCAGCCGTGCTCGCGCGAGGGCAGGTGCCGGGTCGAGCTGAACACCTTGAGCTCGTTGCGCTCCTCGGCGAAGTAGAACCGGTCGGTCTTGCCGGTCTCCAGGTCGAGCGGGACGAACACCTCGCACCGGATCAGCCCGATGAGCAGCAGTTCCCGGGTCAGCCAGCCGACGCTGCCGAACGACAGCAGCGTCTCCAGGGTGTTGTCCGGCTTCGGGTAGCCGCGGCGGATCGGCCCGGCCTTGTATTCGGGGTTTTCGCGCTCTTCGCCGGTCTGGTTGCCCTCGGCGTCGACCTTCACCCAGCCGGCGACGGCCTGCAGCGGCACGCCCAGCTCGCCGAGCCCGGCCTTGACGTACTCGGGGTCGACGACCTCGCGCCAGTTCTCCTGGCCGGGGAACGCCACCGGCACCGACAACCCGCCGGGGTGGGGGTGCGCCTGGCGCAGTTCGCCGTCCGGCTCGCGGACGACGACCGACGGCGGCGGGAAGATCTCCTTCTCCGGCCGGCCCTCGTCGAGGAACGCGATGGTGTTGTAGGGCACCGACCAGCCCTCGGGGATGCGCAGCACCTTTTCGGTGTCCACCCGCAAGCCCGCGGGGCCGGAGACGTCCGGACCGTGCACCGCGCGCAGCCACTGGCCGACCTTGGCAATCGCTTCCGCCGCTTCCACCTACTCGATCCTCTCCAGGCTTCCGTCGGACTCGTGCTCGGCGATCGTCTTCGGCAGCACGAAGGCCACCGCGCCACCCGGCAGGTTCGCCCACGGAACCGTGATGCCGGTGATCACGTGCAGAGGGCGTCTGAGCCGGTAGCTCCGCCGCAGCCGCTCCCGTTCGAGCGGCAGCGACGTCGTGGCGAACCGTACCTCGCCGTGGTGAACGAGATTGCCGGGTTCCTCGCCGAAGCGCAGGACGACCGTACCCGCCACCAGCCTGGTGATGCGCTTGTTGCGGAGCAGGGTGAGGGGAGGCTCACCCGGCGCCGGGTGCACCGGCCAGTCGTCGAGCTCTTTCGCGGTCTCCAGCGGGGTTTCGTGCCCGGCGGTCATCCGCGCGGGGTGCAGCAGCAACGCGCCCAGCAGCTGCTGCGCGGCGTCCTCGAGCCGGGCGAAGTACTTCGGCGCGCGAGGTTTCCCGCCGGTGTGGGCAGCGACTTCCCAGCCGTCGGCGGTGTAGTTGAGGCACCAGGCGCCGTCCGCGCGCTCGCCGACCCGGTACGCCTCGGGCCACACCCCGTGCTCGCCGAGCCGCTGCACCAGTACGGTCAGCAGCTCCTCGTCACCGAGCTGCGGGTCCGGCGTGGTCTCCAGCTCGGCGAGGACGTCCCCGGCGGTCTTCTTCACGTCGGCGCGGCCCGGCTTCGGCCGCGGCTTGCCCAGCAGGTCCGCCTCGGCGGTCCGCCGGACCAGCGGCTCGACGTACGGCGGCTGGAAGTGGTGCCGGCGGATGTGCGCGACCAGGTCCGGCTCCGGCGGCACGCCGTGCTTCGCGAGCAGGAGCGGGACCGCTTCGGACCAGATCCACGTGCCGTCGGTGTGGAAGCGCTCGTCGCCGTCTTCGTGCACGACGGCTTCCCGCTCGAGGTACTGCAGCACGAGCGGCACCTCGGTGTCGGTCAGCGGCGGCCGCTCGACGTCCGGGCCGCCGGCGTCGGCGTGCCGGAACACCACGCCCAGCGGCAGCTGCGCGCGCAGCCGCCACCAGTCCGGGATGTGCTCGTCGGCCCGCGGGAACGCGGCGAGCTCCTCCGGCCAGGCGGCCGGCTCGGGCGGGTCGGTCCACACCGGATCGTCGTCGAGCGCGAAGTCGAAGTCGAAGCTGCCGTCGGAGTTCAGCGCGAACCGCGCTTGCAGCCAGGTGCCGCGGCCTTCGGTGTACATGCCGGCCCGCAGCTCGGTGAAGAGGTCGGCCAGCTCGTCCGGTATCGCCGTGTTGTGACCCGCGGTCTCGGTGTGCTTCCCGACCTGCCGGAAGTCGGCGACGGCGGGCACGCCGGCGTTGACGCGGTGCTCGCGCACGAGCTTTCCCAGGCGCACCAGGAGGGTGCGCTGCTCGTCGGGTGAAAGTCGATGTTCCACGTGAATCATTGCCTCGGACCCAACCGGCTCGTCACCGTGAACGCCGGCGGCTCGCCGGCGGCTCGGCGGGCGGCCTCGTCTTCCCACATCTTGAAGGTGCGCTTGCGGAGGGCGCGAACCAGCGCGGTCTCCTGCGGAGTCCGTCGGCGTCCTTCTCGGACGGCGACATCGTCGATGCCCCTCACGGTCTCGTAGAGGGCGAAGATCGGGCCGTCGCCGTTCAGGTAGAGGCACCGCTCGATTTCGGTCTCCTGGATGAATTTTTCCTCATCGAACGGACCATCGATGTTCGACTCGGTGGTCGCCCAGATGAGCTCGCGGATGTGGCTGCTGTCCTGATCCTCTTCGAAGAACCCCGTGTGGAGATTGAGGATGGTGCCCTTCAACCCGCCGTCCGGTGTCGAGTCGATCCGGTACGTCCGGGAGTAGTACTTGTAGAACCTCGGGGTCTGAAAGGCCATCAGCCGCTCTCCTCGGATGTCATCCCCAGCCGGAACGCTTCCTCGAAACGGCCTCGGACCTGCTCGGTCAGCGCCGCGGCGAGCGCCGCCTCCTCGGGTGAGAGAAGGCCTTCGCGCCCGTCCTTCCTGCTGAACGTCTCGAAGTCGCGGCGCACCTCGTAGAGCGCGTGCTCGTACGACGCCACCTCATCGATGTGCGTCAGGTGCAGCCGCAGTTCGGCCACGTGCCCGTTCGGCAGCCGGACGTTGAGCTGCAGGTCCCGGTAGCCGCTGTCCTTCGGCTCGGCCAGCCGGTCGGTGAAGTCGACGATCGTCAGCTCGGGGTCGTTGCGCACCGCGTCCAGCGCCCGGTACATGTCCGCCACCTGCTCGAACTGGATCTTGGTGCCGACCAGGTCATGCAGTCGCGAACCGTCCCAGTCGTGCTTCTCGATCTTCGCCAGCGCCCGCGCGCTGTCCTTCGGCTCCGGCCGGAATCCCGCGTGGCCGTCGGTCTCGCCGGCGATCCGCTCGGTGATGCGGTTGAGCGTGCCCTGCGTCTCGGGCCAGCGCTCGCGTTCCTCGGCCACCCATTGCTTGCAGTACTCCGGATCGCCGACACGCGCCTGGTCGAAGCTGCCGTGCAGCCGCGACGATTCCGGGGATTCCTGGGCGATCAGTGCCACGTCCGCGGAGATCTCCGCCTGGTCCGGGGTCGGGTCGAACGGCTCGACCCCCTGGTGTTCGACGTCGTCGATGACGCTGTAGCCCCGCTCGTTCACCTCGTGGACCGCGTCCTCGAGGATCGGGATCGCTTCGGGGTGCTTGAGCAGGCTGGCCAGCGTCTTCGGGTTGTCCAGCAGCGAGCGCGTCAGGTAGTCGTTGGCCGGGTCGCTCAGCACCCGCACCAGACCGGGGTGTTCGGCCAGGTGGGCGCGGATGTAGTCGGCGTCCGCGTGCCCGTCGAGCGCCGCGGCGACGTCGTCGCGGGCC
Source organism: Amycolatopsis sp. NPDC024027 (assembly GCF_040638975.1). NCBI lineage: Bacteria > Bacillati > Actinomycetota > Actinomycetes > Pseudonocardiales > Pseudonocardiaceae > Amycolatopsis > Amycolatopsis sp. NPDC024027. Next base: position 458,912 of record NZ_JBEZYY010000002.1, on the reverse strand, counting down.
AAGAAGGCGTCGTGCGGTGCCGCTGTCCCGTACCCGCCGTGCTCCCCGGTGCCGTGCTCGGTGCCGATGTGCACCTCGTCCGGCGTGCCGACGTGCATCACCTTGATGCTCTTCGGCGGCTGCGGCAGGTGCATGAGGTCGCCGGACTGCGGGTCGATGAACGCGACGCCCTCGCGGGTGTGGACGACCATCGCCACGTGCCCGTACTCGACCCCGTTCGGGCCTTCGTACTTCACCGCGACCACGGCGTGGTGGTCGACCGGCATGCCACGCATCTCGCGGATGACGTCGTCGTAGCTGTCGCGCGCGGAGAACGTCTCGCCGAAGCGGCCCTCGAGGTGTTCGAGCGTGCCGCGGCTGCCCATCTCGTGCGGCAGGATCGGCTCGGCCGTCATGTCGCCGCCGCGCTGCCGGTCCATGTACGCCTCGGGACCGCGCGTGCAGTTCGTCACGTACCCGTTTTCGAAGGCGCCCGGCTCGCGGAAGCCCGGGTTGACCTCGCGCAGGTGCGGGTGCCGGTCCTGGACGTAGGCCGCGCGCTCGGACGGCGTCGTCCCGCCGGCGTGGATGGCGGGTTCGGCGGGCGGGTTCGTCGCCCGGGCCAGCCGCGAGTAGTCGTGCACCGACACCGGGGCCGGCGGGGTTTCCGCCGGAGCCTCGGGCAGGTCGTGGACCGACGGCTGGTGCGGGGTGACGTGCTCCGGCTCGCCGAGGCCACCGAGGCGTTCCATGATCGCGGCCTGCTTGCGCCGTTCGAACTCGGCCGCGTTGTGTTCGTTCTCGGCCCGGCGCTCGGCCATCTTCTGCTGTGCGGCCTCGGGCTCGAGGTAGCGCGGGTGGCCGGGCCCGATCTCCTCGGCCACGACGACCCACTTGCGGCGGCCCTCGGGCGAGATCTCCAGCCGCTTCTCGTGCACCAGGAGCTGGGTGCCGGGCGGCGACAGCGATTCGCGCTCACCCGGGTTCTCGGCGAGCTTCGAGATGTCGCGCAGGTTGTCCGACCGGACGTGCAGCTCGACGTCGTCGCCGAACTTCGACGTCGAGAACTCGCCGGTCTTGATCGACGCGCTCGAGAACGCGGGCTCGACGACCACCGAGCCCGGCTCGTACGGCGCGGCGACCAGCTCGGCCAGCCGCGGGTCGCCGCCGACGTCGTAGGCGCGGATGGTCTCGCCGGACTCGCGCGCGACCTGGTTGAGGCCGTCCATGATCGCGCGGGTGTTCTGCTGCGCGAGGTCGAACCCGGGGTGACCGGGGCCGCGGCGCAGGGCCTCGTTGACGTCGTAGGCGTACTCGCCCCGGGTGTAGCCGTGCAGGGCGACGGCGCCCTCGTCGGTGACCGGTAGCCCGGCGGCGTCCCGGCGGGCGAGCGCGCGGTCGTGGATCTGCTGGTAGACGTCCTCGTCGCCGACCGCGCGGCGGATGCTCTCGTGGTCGGCCGGGGTGCCGCGGTGCTCGCCGTCGAAGAGGTAGCCCTCGTCGTGCGGGAGGCGTTCGGGGGCCGGGTTGAGCCGGTCGTCGATCGTTTCGGTCTCGACGACGTGGTGCGGCGGCGCGTCCCCGCCGCCGAGCGGCATCGAGTGGATCGCGGTGGCGTCGTGCGGCAGTTCGGCGAGCCGCCCGCTGACAGGATCGGCGAACAGGACCCCGTGCTCGGTGTGCACGGCGGCCACCAGCCGCGACTCCCCACCGGGCGTCTCGAAGGCGACGGCGCTCCGCGCGCCGACCGGACGTTCGCCGAGCTCACGGGCGACGCCGTCGAAGCTGTCCCGGCTGCTCCACGGCCCGCCGAGCTGTTCGCTGACGCTCTGCTGCCGCGCCGGTCCGGCGACGACGTCCTCGCCGTTCATCCGCCGCTCGAAGGCGACCATCGACTCGGCGGCGTTGGTCCGGTACCCGTTTTCGAGGCCGTCCGGGCTGTAGTGGTTGCGGGTGTTGACCCCGCCGAGCTCGGGAACGGCGTCGCGCACGAGCCGCGCGTGCTGCTGCGGCGTCTCGACGGACCCGGCGTGCAGCACGGGCGGCCCACCGGGAGCGAGCGGCGCGGCGAGCTGCGACCAGCCCCCGTCCGGCTCCCCGGTGGCCGGCGGCCGCCGTTCGGGCAGCGGCTCGGCGCCCGGCGGGTCGAAGGCGTTCAGCTTGCCGGCCAGGTCACCGCTCGGCCTGTATTCGGGGTGCTCGGCGTAGAACTGCTCGAGCTCTTCGTCGGATTCACGCTGGCGGCGAGCTTCGTCGGCGCGTTCTTCGGCCCGGCGTTGCTCGATGGCGTCGCGGGCATCGGCCTCACCGAGGTGCCCCGGCTCCCCGGGAGCGATTTCTTCGGCGTGCACGACGTAGTGCGGTTCGCCGGGCCGGCGCGGATCCGCGTTGGGGTGCCCGGGGCCTTCTTCGATGCCGGTGATCTTGAACTGCGTCCCGGCCTTGAAGAGGACTTCGTGCTCGTCCCGGATGCTGGCCAGCCCCTCGACGTCCCGCCCGGTCTTGGACTGGATCCGCATCTCGACCTCCCCGGGGAACTTGCTCCGCGGGTGCTGGGCGTCGACCTTCGACGAGCTCAGGAACGACGGTTCGGTGATGTGCGCACCATCGTGGAACCGCGCAAGGAAGGCTTGCAGCCGCGAGAGATCACCCTTGAAGTCGACCCGTCGCGAAACAACGCCCTCGTGGGGCGGCAGTTCGTTCAGCCCGGAGACGAGCGCCGCGGCCTGCGGAGCCAGATGGGGCAGCTCGGGGCCGCCCATCCGAAGGGCGTGGTTGAGCGGCCCGACCATCTCGTAACGGGTGTACGCGTGCACCGCGACCGCGCCGCCGTCGGACATGCCGGGGTGCCACTCGTCGCGCTTGGCGAGCGCCTCGCGCCGGACCTGTTCGTGCCGCCATTCGCCGTCGACCGGGCTGTGGTGCCCGGAATCCATGAAGGTGTCCTCGATCCGCCTGATCCCGGCGGGGTCATCGGTGTGAAAGCGAGGATCGGTGAGGTAGGGCTCGTCGTGGCCGGGCTGCTCGTAGTCGTGCCCGTAGTCGTGTTCGCGCGGTGAATCGGCGGGTGCCTCGGCCGAGGGGTCTTGGTCCGTCGGGTGTTCGGCCTTGGCCGTTTGGTGCTCGGCCGGGGGTTCGTGTTCGGCCGTTTGGTGTTCGGTCGGGCGTTCCGGCTGTTCGCTGGCGTGGTCTTGGCCGGGTGTGCGCTGGTCCGGTCGCTCGGTGCCGGGTTCGGCGGAGCGCTCTTGAACCGGCGTGTGCTCGCCCGGCTTTTCGCGCACCGGCGACTGCTCGGCCACCGGCTGCTGCGTCGGCTCGGCCGCCGGGATCGGACGGTCCTGCGCCGGCTGCTCGAACGGTCGTTGCATCCGCGGCTGTTCCGGCGGCCGCGGCGGCTCGAACGGTCCCCGCGGCGGCAACTGCTCCTGCGGCGGCCCGAACCGCGGCGGCGGAACCTGCGGCGGCCCGGCCGGGCGCGGCGGCCCCAGCCGAGGATCGTGCGGCGGCACGGGCGGCCGTCCACCCGGAGGAGGCGGCATCGGCGGCCGTCCACCGGGACCCTGCTGACCCCGAGGCTGGTTCGGATACCCGGCGGGACGCTGCCCCCCACCCATCGGCGGCCGCTGCCCACCCTGCGGCGGAACCCCCGAATGCGGCGGCATCCGCCGCGGATCCTGTGGAGCAACCCCACCCTGAGACGGCTGCCCATTCGCCCCAACCGGCGGAACCCCACCATGAAGCGGCCGCGCACCAGGCTGCGAACCGTGCGGCGGCATCGCGCCGGGCGGAACCGCCTGCCCACCGCCCTGAAGCGGTTGCCCCCGGTGCGGCGGTTGGCCGCCGGGTTGCGTTCCGTGGGGTGGCTGGCCGCCGGAGTGGGTGGGCTGCCCGTTGTGGGGTGGCTGGCTGCCTAGTTGCCCTGGCTGCGGCCCGTGAGGTGGCTGGCCGACGGGGTGGGTGGATTGTCCGTTGTGGGGTGGCTGGCCGCCGGGTTGGGCCGGCTGCGCCCCGTGCGGTGGTTGGATGGGCTGTCCGTTGTGCGGCACTTGGCCGCCCGGCTGAGCGCCGTGCGGTTGAGCCTGCCCGCTATGCGGCGGCTGGCCGCCCGATTGCGCGCCGTGCAGCGGCTGCGGACTGAAGGGAGCCGGCGGGGACTGTCCGCCAGGCTGCACGCCATGCGGCGGCTGGCTACCAGGTTGAGTCGTCTGTCCGCCGTGCAGCGCCTGGGCACCGGGTTGCCCTCCGTGCGGTGGCTGGCCACCCGGCTGCGCCCCATGAAGCGGCTGCCCACCAGGCTGCGCGCCGTGCGGACGCTGGCCTCCCGGCCGATACCCGCTCTGCGGCATCGGCGGCTGACCGCCCTGCAGCATCCGGCGAGGGTCCTGCGGCGGGACCCGGCGCGGCTGGTCGCCTCCGACCTGCGGCGTCGGCTGACCGCCCGGGCGGGGGCCCGGGCCACTCGCGCGTCCTGGACCGCCGGCGTTCGGCAGCCCGCCCGGTGGCGGTGGCGGTGGGAATCCCCCTGGTGGTGGCGCCTGCTGCGGTGACGGTCCGTTCTGGAACGGTCCCGCCCCGCCCTCCGCCGCGAACGGCTGGCTCGGGCCGCTCGTGAATCCGGCCGCGCCGACGTTGTCCTGGGGGCGGCCACCGGCGCTCTGGCGTCCCGGTTCCGGGGCGAAGCCCGGCGGTGGCGGGGCCATGCCGTAGCCGCCCTGCGAGGAGGTGCCACCCGTCGGCTGCTGGACATGGTCGGCGCTGGGCCGAGGCGCCTCGGGTGCGCGGTGCTCGGAAACCGGCTGCGGTCCGCTGTCCGCACGCTGCTGCGGTTCGGTCTCTCGCCGGACGTCCGGCTCGGATGCCGTCCGCGCTTCCGCCGCGGGCGCCTCGCGCTGCGACGCAGCTTCCGAAGACACCTCACGACGCGGTTCTTCGCCTCGCGATTCCGGCTCGGCGGGGGCTTCGTGGCGCGGTTGCTCGCCGCGCGTCTCGGGCTCCGAGGCAGCCTCGCCTCGCGATTCCGGAGCGGAGGAGGCTTCATGACGCGGCTCTTCACCTCGTGACTCAGGTGCCGAGGCCGCCTCACGACGCGGTTCCTCCCCTCGCGACTCCGGCTCCGAAGCTGCCTCACGACGGGACTCGGGCTCCGACGAAGATTCACCCCGCGACGCGGACTCCCCGCGAGACTCAGGCTCGGAAGACGACTCACCGCGGGACTCCGGTTCCGAAGCCGAACTCGACTCCTCCGTCGCCCGCCGCGAATCCCTACCTGAGTCACCGGACGCACCAGAGGCACCCGAGTCACCGTCGGCGTCGGCCCGCGGGATGTTCGCCTCGTGGACCGAGTGCATCTGCTCCTTCGCGCCCCCGACCGCACCCCCCACAGCCCCGCTCGAAGCCCCCATCAGCAGCTGCTCCGGCGTCAACGACCCCAGCTCCCCGGTCACCGCCGCCTGGCCGACCGTCTGGGCCACTCCCTCGACCGCGCCCCGCGCCCCCGCCCGCATGGCCGCGTCCGCGATCTGCCCACCCGCGCTGTGCGAAAGCCCCTCGGTCGCTCCACGCCCGATGGATCCCGAAGCCGCCCCCACGACTCCGCCCACCGCGCCCGAGATCGCCGCGTCCGAGGTCTTCGACCAGTCCCAGTCCTTGCGGTCGCCCTTCGCCATCTGCAGGCCCTGGATGCCCGCGTCCATGCCGAGGTTGATGGCCTCGTTCTTGAGGACCTCCATGCCGATCTTCTTCAGACCCTGCTTGAGCAGCTTCTCCAGCAGCTCCTTCGCGACCTGCTTGAACCCCTGCTGCGCCAGCTTCTCGAGCAGCTGCCGGAACAGCATCTGCACGGTCATCCGGGTGGCGATCTGGGCCGGCGCGATGCCCGCCGTCGAGCCGCCGAACGTCACCGCCGCCGCCGCGATCATCGCCGCGATCTGGGCCGCCAGGACGATCAGCGAGATGATGATCATGTACTTCGTGTACTCGACGTCCAGCGCCGTCTGGTCGCACGAATCCCCGAGGGCCTTCGCCGCGTCGGCCAGCTGCTTGAAGTACGCCTCGTCGCCCTCGACGAACTTCTTCCACTGCTCCGCGAACGCGTCGGCGCCGTCACCCGTCCAGTTGTCGCGGATGCCGGACGCCGCTTGGCCGCCCGTCTCCGACACCGGGCCGATCGCCGACGACGCCGTGTGCCACGCGTCGCGCAGGGCGCGCAGCTTGGTCTCGTCGCCCTCGGGCCAGCTCTCCCCGACGACGATCGGCAGCAGCCACTTGACCGCGTCGGGCATTTCCATCCCCACGCGTCATTGCCCCTTGCCGAGCTGGGACGTCACGTCTTCGTCGGCGCCCGAAAGGGCCTTCATCGACTTGGCGACGTTCTGCTGCATGCCCCGCAACCCCTGCACGAGGTTGGTGAAGCCTTCGACGGCGCCCTGCGCGCCCGGCACGTAGTCCTTGGCGAACTCCTTGCCGGAGTCGTCGCCGCCCCAGCACTCACCCTGCGCCGCGAGCGCGGACTGCAGTGCCTTCGCCGCGTTGTCGAGCGCGTCGGCCGCCGTCACCAGGCCGGTCGACGCGCGCAGGACCGCGTCCGGCTCCGCGGTGAACCCGGAACCCCCATCCGGCATCAGTCGCCCCTCGTCATCCAGGACGACGGTGGCTCTTCGTCCTCGTCACGCGGCGGGCGCACGCGCTTGGGGGCCGGCTTGGGTGCGGGGACCGGCGGCTGCTCGTTGCGCAGGATCGACCCGCCGTCCTCGAACGACTCCGGTCGCGGTGCCGGCGCTTCTTCCGCGACGAACTCCGGGATCGGCGGCACCAGGCCGGCCAGCGACGGCGCGCCCTCGACCAGGTCGGCGAGGTCGGGCAGGCCCTCGGTGATCGGCGCCATCAGGTCCGCGATCTTCTGCTTGACCTGCATCGATCCCTGGCGCACCAGCGACTGGACGGTGTTCGCGAGCTGGGCGGGGGTCGTGCGTTCGAAGGTGTTCGGGGCGAATTCGAGTTTCGCGAGGCTGCCGCCGGCGTCGATGGTGGCGCGGACCAGCCCGTCGGGGGAACTGACCTGGGCGGTGGTTTCGGCGGCCGCGGCCTGGGCGTCGCGCAGCTGCGCGGTCTGCCGCTCGAAGTTCTCCAGGAGGGTGTCCATCTGGTCCTTCATCGCGGCATTCCGTGCTTCGAGCCGTGCACGGTCGTCGCCCGCGGTGGTCACAGGTGCCCCCGGTGTCCCTCGAACCTACTAATGACTGCCCGTCACCCTAATGCCAATGGAGCAGTCGTCGTGACCGGTTCGGGTGTTTGCGTCAGCGAATCGCACGCCGCCGGGCGAGCGCGTACCCGGCTCCGCCGACGAGGTAGCAGACCGTCGCGGCGATGAGCAGGCCCGGCGAACGGCCGTCGTCCGGCACCACCAGCGCAGCCAGCGAAACCGCCGCCACCTGGGTGATGTTGAACAGCGTGTCGTACAGCGCGAACACCCGGCCGCGGGCTTCGTCGGCGACGTCGAGCTGGATCGACGAATCGACGCAGAGCTTGAGCACCTGCCCGGCCCCGCTGATGACGAACGACGCGAGCAGCGCCAGCGGCAGCAGCATCGGCAGCCCCAGCGCGGACTGCGCGATCGCGGCGAACAACAGCGAACCGAGCACCGCGCGCAGCCGGCCGAACCGGCGGATCAGCCGCGCGGTCAGCAGGCCGGCGACCAGCAGGCCGGCCCCGGCGAGCCCGGCGATCTGCCCCAGCCCGGGCAGGCCGGCGCGGAAGACGCCGTGGTCGGCGAAGTAGTTGCGCATCAGCAGCACGGTGACCAGCAGCGACACCCCGAACGACGCCCGGTGCGCGAACAGCGCGATGAACCCGGCGGTGACACTGGGCGCGCGCCACGCGTGCCGGGCACCGTCCGCCAGCCCCCGCGCAACGGCGAGCACCGGGTTCGGCGGCTCGTCGACCACCGTCGGCCCGAGCACGCCCCGGGCGAAGCCGCGCGCGATGAACGCCGAGACCAAGGTGCCGAGGACGGCGAAGACGGTCGTCTCGGCCGATCCGACGTCGTTGCTGCCGAACAGCGCCCGCAAGCCGATCGCGCAGCCGCCACCGATCACGGCGACCACCGAGCCGAGCGTCGTGGCGAAGGCGTTCGCCGTCACGACGCTCTCTTCCTCGACGACGTGCGGGAGTGACGCCGAGAGGCCGGAGCCGATGAAGCGGGAGATGCCTTCCGCGGCCAGGGCCAGCGAAAACAGCCCGACTCCGCCGAATCCGAAGCCGACTGCGGCGGAAGCGCAGACGATCGCCAAGCCGCGCAGGAGGTTCGCGAAGATCAGGACGCGACGGCGGTCCCAGCGGTCCAGCAGTGCACCGGCGAACGGCCCGACGACGGAATACGGCAGCAGTAGTGCGGCGAACCCGCCCGCGATGGCCAGCGGATCGGCGGCGCGCTCCGGGTTGAACAGGACTGCGCCCGCGAGCCCGGCGCGGAAGACGCCGTCGCCCCAGCTGGCGGCGAAGCGGGTGAACAGCAGACGCCGGAAGTCCGGGTCCTTGAGCAGCTCTCGCGGCCCTCTTCGCACTGTCGCCGTCCGGGCGCTGATCGTCACGAAGCAAGAGTAGAGGGTGGCCGACGCACTGAGGTCGCCTCTCGGCGGCTATGCGCAGTGTGGCTCCAGCCGGACGGTATTCCACAAAGGCGGTTCTTCAGTGAGCCCGGGGGACACGGAGTGCGCCGGCCACGTGTTTCAAACGAGGCTGTTGGGGCGATTGTTCCCGAGCCGAAGTCATTCGCCCGGCCAAGGGTGGGATCATGGGTCTGTGCCAGCGGACGCCGAGGTTGAACCGGGAACGCTCCTGGTCGCCGCCCCCACGATGGTCGACCCCAACTTCCGCCGGACCGTGGTGTTCGTCATCGATCACCGCGATGAGGGCACGCTCGGCGTGGTCCTGAACCGGCCGAGTGACGTCGCGGTGCACGACGTGCTGCCCAACTGGGGTGGGCACGTCGCCGAGCCGCAGGCGGTGTTCGTCGGCGGCCCGGTCGAGAAGAAGACCGCGTTGTGCCTGGCCGCGCTGCGCACCGGCGAGACGGCGGCGAGCGTGCCGGGGGTGATCGCGGTCCGCGGCCCGGTCGCGCTGGTCGACCTGGACACCGATCCCGAGGCGCTGGTGCCGAAGGTCCGCGGCGTGCGCGTCTTCGCCGGGTACGCGGGCTGGGACTCCGGGCAGCTGGCCGGCGAGATCGAGCGCGACGACTGGGTCATCGTGCCCGCGTTGCCGAGCGACATCCTGGCCTCGCCGGACGGCGACCTGTGGAGCCAGGTCCTGCGCCGGCAGGGCATCCCGCTCGCCCTACTGGCCACCCACCCGGGCGACCTCCAGCGGAATTAGGCCTCTTCCTTCTTGAAGACGCCGCAACCGCCGGCGCCACACGCGCAGCCGCTGCAGCCGGCCGGCGCCGCCGGGGCCGGGGCCGGGGCGGGCACGCTCAGCGCGGCCCGGTTGCCGAGCACCCCGCCCCCCATGACCAGCACCAGCATGGCGAGCACGCCCGCGAGCGCGGCGGAGATCAGGCCACCGGTCGTCGGCATGGCCAGCCCGGCCAGCCCGGTGAGCACGGCGATCGCGCCCCCGGCCATGGTCGGCAGGCTCGCGACGCGGTTGGCCAGCTTGAAAGCTTCTTCGCTGCGCAACGCCGCTTCCGTGCGCACCCCGGTGCCGCCCTCGCGCGTCAAGCGCTCGCGGAACCCGAGGAACCCACCAAAACCGACGAGCAGACCCAGCACGACCGGAACCAGCGCGATAGCGAACACGAGGTCAAGGATAAGCGTGACGTCCCGGCAACCTGCCGGATACCCTGATCGACTGTGCTACAGGCCATGTCACCGCGTGTACTGCCCACCGTCCTGACCGCCGCCCTGATCGGGGGAATCCTCGCCGCCGCGCCGGCTGAGGCGACCGAGAGTCACCAACGGCCGATCCGGCTGCTCGGCGAGAAGATCGTTCCGAACGCCCTGCCGTTCCAGGGCACGACGGTCGGTGGCCTGTCCAGCATCGACTACGACCCGCGGACCGGCGGCTACGCGCTGATCTGCGACGACCGGTCGGCGATCAACCCCGCCCGGTTCTACACGGCGACGTTCCCGGTGTCGGCGAACGGCGTCGGCCCGGTCACCCTCACCGGCACGAAGCCGCTGCTGCGCCCGGACGGCACGCCGTACCCGCCGCTCACCCAGAACGACCCGTCGAAGCCGCAGAACGAGCAGACGATCGACCCCGAGGAGCTGCGCGTCGACCCGTGGACCGGTGACTACTACTGGTCGCAGGAGGGCGAGCGGACGGCGACGACGCTGATCGACCCGTCGATCCGCGAGGCGCGCCGCGACGGGAAATACGTCCGTGACCTGCCGATTCCCGCGAACGAGAAGATGACGTCGACGGCGGGCCCGCGGCAGAACCTGGTGCTCGAGGGCATCACGTTCACCGGGTTCGGCTCGCTGCTGGCCAGCGAGGTCGAAGGCCCGCTGCTGCAGGACGGGCCGGAGGCGACCACGACGTCCGGCGCGCTCTCGCGGATCACCCTGCAGTCGCGGTTCGGGCCGGTCCTGGCCCAGTACGCCTACCCGCAGGAGCCGCTGTTCGCCGCGCCGGTGCCGTCGACGGCGTTCGCCACCACCGGTGTCTCCTCGATGCTGGCCGTCGACCAGGCCGACCCGACGAAGTTCCTCATGATGGAGCGTTCGTTCAGCACCGGCGTCGGCAACAAGGTGCGCGTCTACGAGATCGACACGAAGGGCGCGACGAACGTCCTGAACGTCAAGTCCCTCGCCGACGCGAAGCACGTCAAGCCGGTGAAGAAGCGGTTCCTCTTCGACGCGGCCGACCTCGGCTTGTCCACAGTAGACAATCTCGAGGGCATGACCTGGGGGCCGAAGCTGCCGAACGGCGAGCGCAGCTTGATCTTGGTCAGCGACAACAACTTCTCCGCGACCCAGGTCACCCAGTTCGTCGCACTGGCGGTCCCCGCGGAACGGCTTTGACCAGCAAGTTAAGATGAACGTATGAACGCGGCTCGGCTGCTCCTTAGCCTGCCGCGCTGACCAGGCCCGGCCTGGCCGGCGCGGCGACCCCTCATGCCCTGGTGGCTGAGGGGTCGAGTTGTTTCTGGAGCGATCGACGAAGGAAGACGTCATGACTGAGGCGACAGGGGCGGACGTCCCGGCGCACCGCTACACGGCCGCGCTGGCGGGCCAGATCGAGCAGCGCTGGCAGGACCACTGGGCCGACCAGGGGACCTTCCACGCGCCCAACCCCGTCGGGCCGCTCGCCACCGAGGGGCAGCCGGTGCCCAGCGACAAGCTGTTCGTCCAGGACATGTTCCCGTACCCGTCGGGCTCCGGCCTGCACGTCGGGCACCCGCTGGGCTTCATCAGCACCGACGTCTTCGCCCGGTACCACCGGATGATCGGGCGCAACGTGCTGCACACGATGGGCTTCGACGCGTTCGGCCTGCCGGCCGAGCAGTACGCGGTCCAGACCGGGCAGCACCCGCGAAAGACGACCGAGGAGAACATCCGGACCTACCTGCGCCAGATCCGGCGCCTGGGCCTGGGCCACGACGAACGCCGTCGCATCTCCACGATCGACCCCGAGTACTACCGCTGGACGCAGTGGATCTTCCTGCGGATCTTCAACTCCTGGTACGACACCGACGCGGGCAAGGCGCGGCCGATCGCCGAGCTGGAGGCCGCGTTCGCCGACGGCTCGCGTCCCACGCCGGACGGCCGTGACTGGGCGTCGCTGAGCGCGTCCGAGCGGAAGAAGGTGATCGACGACCACCGGCTGGTGTACATCTCCGAAGCGCCGGTCAACTGGTGCCCGGGCCTGGGCACGGTCCTGTCGAACGAAGAGGTCACCGCCGACGGCCGCAGCGAGCGCGGCAACTTCCCCGTCTTCCGCCGCAACCTGCGGCAGTGGATGATGCGGATCACCGCGTACGCCGATCGCCTGGTCGACGACCTGGACCTGCTGGACTGGCCGGAGAAGGTCAAGTCCATGCAGCGGAACTGGATCGGCCGCTCGCACGGTGCCCGCGTCACGTTCAAGTCCGGCGAAGACGCGATCGAGGTCTTCACGACCCGGCCGGACACCCTGTTCGGCGCCACCTACATGGTGCTGGCGCCGGAGCACCCGCTGGTCGACAAGCTGACGACGGCCGCTTGGCCCGACGGCGTCGACGAGCGCTGGACCGGCGGCGCCGCGACGCCCGCCGAGGCGATCAAGGAGTACCGCGTCGCCGCGTCGCGGAAGTCCGAGCTGGACCGGCAGGAGAACAAGGAGAAGACCGGCGTCTTCACCGGCGCGTACGCGACGAACCCGGTCAACGACAAGCAGATCCCGATCTTCGTCGCCGACTACGTGCTGATGGGCTACGGCACCGGCGCGATCATGGCCGTCCCCGGCCAGGACGTCCGCGACTGGGAGTTCGCCGAGAAGTTCGGGCTGGAGATCGTCCGGACCGTGCAGCCGTCCGAAGGGTTCGACGGCAAGGCGTACACGGGTGACGGCCCGGCGATCAACTCCAGCTTCCTGGACGGCATGGACGTCGCCGAGGCCAAGAAGACGATCATCGACTGGCTGGCCGAAAAGGGCGCCGGCACCGGGACCGTCCAGTACAAGCTGCGCGACTGGCTGTTCTCGCGCCAGCGCTACTGGGGCGAGCCGTTCCCGGTGGTCTACGACGAGGACGGCGAAGTCCACGCCGTTCCGGAGTCGATGCTGCCGATCGAGCTGCCCGAGGTCGCCGACTACTCGCCGGTGACGTTCGACCCCGAGGACCGCGACTCGATGCCGTCGTCGCCGCTGGCGCGCGCGACCGACTGGGTCGAGGTCGAGCTGGACCTGGGCGACGGCCCGAAGACCTACCGCCGCGACATCAACACGATGCCGAACTGGGCCGGTTCGTGCTGGTACCAGCTGCGCTACGTCGACCCGACGAACCCGGAGACGTTCTGCGCGCCGGAAAACGAGCAGTACTGGATGGGTCCGCGGCCGGGTGAGTACGGCGCGGACGACACCGGCGGCGTGGACCTGTACGTCGGCGGCGTCGAGCACGCGGTGCTGCACCTGCTGTACTCGCGGTTCTGGCACAAGGTGCTGTTCGACCTGGGCCACGTGACGTCCAAGGAGCCGTACCGGAAGCTGTTCAACCAGGGCTACATCGAGGCGTACGCGTACACGGACGCGCGCGGCGTCTACGTCCCGGCCGAGCAGGTCGAGGAGCGCGACGGGAAGCACTTCTTCAACGACGAAGAGGTCACCCAGGAGTACGGCAAGATGGGCAAGAGCCTGAAGAACGTCGTCACGCCGGACGAGATGGCCGAGAACTACGGCGCCGACACGTTCCGCTTCTACGAGATGGCGATGGGCCCGCTGGCCATGTCGCGCCCTTGGGCGACGAAGGACGTCGTCGGCGCGCACCGGTTCCTGCAGCGGCTGTGGCGCCTGGTCGTCGACGAGACGACCGGCGAGCTGCGAGTGTCCACTGAGGACGCTTCGGAGGCGGACCGCAAGGTGCTGCACAAGACCATCGCAGGCGTCCGCGAGGACTACGCGGAGATGCGGTTCAACACGGCCGGCGCGAAGCTGATCGAGCTGAACAACCACGTCACCAAGGTCTACGGCGGGGCCGCGTCGACGCCGCGTGAGCTGGCCGAGCCGCTGGTGCTGATGCTGGCGCCGCTGGCCCCGCACATGGCCGAGGAGCTGTGGCGCCGGCTGGGCCACGTGGACTCGCTGGTGCAGGGCCCGTTCCCGGTGGTGGACGAGAAGTACCTGGTCGAGGACTCGGTCGAATACCCGATCCAGGTCAACGGCAAGGTCCGCTCCCGGGTCACGGTCGCGGCTTCCGCGTCATCGGACGAGGTCCAGGCCGCGGCGCTGGCGGACGAGAAGGTCGCGGCGATGGTCGGCGATGGCTCGCCGCGCAAGGTGATCGTGGTGCCGGGCCGGCTGGTCAACATCGTCCTCTAACGCGAGGGCGGAAAGACGCCAGTAGTCGGCGGTCATCCTCGATTTGATTGAGCTGTCAACGAAAACGGCTCGATCGAAGGAGAACCGGGGATGACCCTCGACGGCAAGGTGGCACTGGTGACGGGCGGCAGCCGTGGCATCGGCGCGGCCACCGCACTGCGGCTCGCCGAGGACGGCGCGGACGTCGCGCTGACGTACCAGCACAACGGCGCACGGGCGGCCGAGGTGGTCGAGCAGATCAAGGGTCTCGGCCGTCGCGCCCTGGCGATCCAGGCGGATTCGGCCGACGCGGCCGCGGTGTCGGCGGCGGTTTCGGCGGCCGTCGCGGAGTTCGGCCGGCTGGACGTGCTGGTGAACAACGCGGGCGTCGGGTTCGTGGGCGCGTTCACCGAGACCGCGCTCGAGGACGTCGACCGCGTCCTGGCGGTGAACGTCCGCGGCGTGTTCGCGGCGACCCAGGCCGCGGCCGGTGTCCTGGCCGACGGCGGCCGCGTGATCACGATCGGCAGCTGCGTCACCGATCGCGTGCCCGGCCCGGGCATGGCGCTCTACGCGACCAGCAAGGCGGCGATGGTCGGCCTGACCAAGGCGCTGGCGCGCGAGCTGGGCCCGCGCGGCATCACGGTGAACCTGGTCCACCCGGGCCCGACGGACACGGACATGAACCCGGCCGATGGCCCGTACGCGGCGGACCAGCGCGCTCTTACGGCGTTCGACCGCTACGGAAGGCCGTCCGAGGTGGCCGCGGCGGTCGCTTACCTCGCTTCACCCGGCGCCGAGTACGTGACAGCGGCGGTGTTGTCCGTGGACGGCGGCCACGCGGCCTAACCGGAGTAGAGCCCGATCTCCCGAGCGAGATCGGCGAGCATCGCCTCGAACAGGACGTCCGGTTTGGACATCGGGATCGGGTAGTTGCCGAAGACCTCGAGCGTGACGTGCCCGTAGAGCCGGGCCCAGAACTGGATCATCAGGTACGTCACGCCGAGGTCGATCTTCTCCACCGGCACGCCCTGCTCGGACTCGACGAGCACGGTGACCAGCGACTCCTGGAACGTCTTCAGGTCATCCCGCAGCTCGTCGGGCACACCGCTCGCCGACGGCAAGACGATGTCGTGCCGGGCCAGCACCCGCCCGGCGGCGGCGAGGAAGATCCGCCCGAACGGCTCGTCGACCCGGCTCAGCGCACTCCCCGACGTCGACCCGACACCGCCGGTCGGCGAGGCGAAGACCAGGGTGAATTCCTTCGTGTGGGTGAGCGCCCACCGCCGGAAGCCCTTGCAGATGGCGAACAGCTGCAGCATCCCGTCGTCCGGCAGCTCGGCGATCTCCTCGGCGAGGTCGTCTGCCAGGTCGGCGCAGACGTCCAGCCGCAGGTTCTCGACGAGGTCGTCCCGGGACTCGTAGTACCGGTAGAGCGCGGGCGCGGTGATCCCGAGCTCCCGCGCGATGGCACGCAGGGTGACCGCCTCCGGCCCCTGCTCGACGAGCAGTTTCCGGGCGGTCCGCCGGATGTCCTGTTCGGTAGCCGCACGCGCGCGACCCCTCCGGGTGGGGTGGCTCATCCGAACAGTCTAGGTGGTTGGTACGACAGATTTTGCATTAACGCGAGGTCTGCCGTAACGAAAAGGTGCAGCTCAGGCCCGCGCCTTGAGGTTCGTCAGCACGGTGTCGGCGACCCCGCGCCCGAGCTGGCAGGCGTCCTTGCCGGCCTGGACGGCCGAGTCGCCGATGCTCAGCGAGACGGAGTACGCGAGGTCGTCGGCAACGCCGACGACGATCACGCAGGCACGGTTGTCCGTCGTTCCGGCGTCGACGTAACCCACCGCCGGATATCCCTGGATCGGCTGCAGGTCGTCCACCCACCGCTTGGCCTTCGGCTTCACGTTCTTGTAGGGGAGGCTCAGTCCTTGCCCGGACTTGGTGTCGTACCCGACCAGGATTCCGGCCGCCGTTCCCGACGCGCTGGCCCAGTCGCACGTGGGGCCGAGTTCGGTGTCGCTCGTTTTCGGGGCGGTCGGTTGCCCGAGGTACCCCGTGAGTTGTTCGGTCGTCAGAGCCGAGTCGCAGGGACTGCCTTCCAGTGCGGCCGCCGGCAGCGGGTTGCTCACCTTCGGTGCCCCGCTGTTCGGCAGTTCCGCGCTGCTGCTGGTCGTCGCGGGGCCGGCCGTGCCGTTCGTCGGGGTCTTGCCGGTGCACGACGTCAACAACGCGGTTCCCAAAGTGACTGTTGTGGCGGCCAGGAAAACGTGACGCCTCATTCGAGCGACCCCTTGATCGTCTTGGTCGAGTCTGCTGCTTGCTGATCCGCGGCCTGGGTGATGCCGAGTGCCTGCTGCAGTTTCTGGATCAACTCCGTGAGGTAGTTGAACTGGTAGTGCAGGTGGCCTTCGTAGTAAGCGCCCGCCTCGTTGATGCCGTTCGGTCCGTTCACCGCCGCTTGGCTGACCGGTTCTTCTGCCGGCGGTCGCGCTTGCATCAAGTACCGCGCCTTTCGCAACTGCTCGGCGAGTACTTCACGTTGAGTCTTGGCCTTCTCGAGCATCGCCCGCATCTCGTCGGAGCTCATCGCGAACCCCTGCCCGCCAGCCGGCTGCGATCCGCCGCTCGGCATGTCCGTCGCCCAGAAGCCGATCCCGCTGAACATCGAACCCGTCATCGTCCTCCCCCTAACCCGTTCAGGGTCGCGTACAGGACATCGGTCAGCGCACCCCGGGTCCCCGGCTGGAAGCTGACCATCCGCTCGCGCCCCGGGTACACGTACGTCAGCACCCGCCCGGTCCCGGCGACGTCCACCGCGGTGATCGGCGCGCTGCGGATCCCCCGTTGCACGGCGTAGCACTGGTGCAGCCCCGTCCGCCGCGCCGCCATCAGCCGGCGCGCCCAGGGCAACGGGTCCCGCCCCCGGTCGACGGTCGGGTCGTCGAGGTCGTACGAATCCTCGACCGCCCGGCCCGAGAACCGCGCCTCCGGAATCGACACCGCCGAAATCCGGGCGGGCGGTACCGGCGGCAGCACGTCCACCAGCGACTCCGCGAGCCTCGACGGTTCCACGGCGTCGATCCGGACTGTGTCGTCCTTCCGGATGAGCCGGAGCGCGTCGGGGCCGGCCGCGGACACGAGTACCGCGCCCGACTCGTCCGCTTCGATGTCGCCCAGCCACGCCGTGAACTGGCGGGCGCCCTTCGCCAGGACGCGCAGGACGTCGCGGAATTCGCGCGTCAACGTGCCGCCCGCGGCGAGCCGGAGCGAGGCCAGGACGTCGAGGACCTGCTCGTCGAGCCGCTTGCGGGTCTCGTCGCCGAGCCAGAGGTTGTCGGCGCCCAGGACCGCGGGCGGTGTGCCGTGCCGCTCCCACTCCCACGCCGTGAGCAGGGCGGCCTTGGGCAGGAAGATCACAGCCCGATCACCGGGGGCACCGTCCGCTCGTCGGAGCCACCGAAGATGCTCTCCGGATCCGCCTCCACCAAGTACGACGCGCGCTGGTGTTCGGCGTCCTCCTCGCCCTTGCCGCCCTTCGCGCCCTGGCCCATGCCGCCCATCCCGGGCGAGCCCGGCTTGCCCGCCGCGCCGCCGCGGATTTCGCCGGCCGCACCGGGACGTCCTTCGCCGGGGACGCCGGCTCCGGTCGCCGATCCCGGGCCGCGCGCACCCGATCCAGGACCGCTGCCTGCGCCGCTACCGCTTCCCGCGCCGGACGACGAGCCCGGCCCGAAACCGCCGCCACCGGGGCCGAAGCCCGGCCCGAAGCCGCCTCCGGGACCCGAGCCGGGGCCGAACCCGCCCGGTCCCGTCCCCGGTGGCTGGTAGCCCGGCGGGTACTGCGTCGACGGCGGCACGTAGCTCTGGGCCCGGACGCTGTCGTCGACGCCGGTCGTGTGCACGCCCGGCGGCGCGACGTGCCCTGGCGGAGTCACCTGCCCCGGCGGGGGTGGTGGCTGGACGACCGGCGGGTGCACGGCCGGCGGCGGCTGCACCTGGGTCCCGATCGACCGGTCGTCGTCGCCACCGGTCTCGGTCCGCTTGCGCGGTGGCGGCTCGACCGGCTTCTTCGGGTCCTGCACCTTGAAGTCGCCGCCGTTGTACGCGCCGAGCTGGCCGTAGTCGATCGTGCGGGCCGCGGTGTTCGAGCTGGACTGCTGCGAATACGCGGTGTACCGCTCGACGTTCTCCTGGGCCTTCTGGTTGTACCGGTTGATCTTGTCTTCGGTGTCGGTGTCCCACGGCGTCGCGACGTCCCAGGCGCTGCGCGTCGGCGGCTGGTCGGTGACGTCCGGGTGCAGCGCGTTCTTCAGCTGGTGGAACTGCTCGATCTGCGCCTGGGCCAGCGTCGAGTTGCGATCCAGGGTGGTGGACGCCGAGGTGGCCGACGCCGTCAACGGCTGGAGCCGCTCCCGGGCCGCGTCCGACGCGCCGCCGGTCCACGCGGATTCGAGACCGGCGGTCAGTTCGCGCGTGTCCTGCTCGAGCCGGCGCTGGTAGGCAGACTGGTCGACGCCTGCCTGGTAAACGTCCTGCAGCGACTGGGTGCCGGGACCGTTCTGCACGGCCTGGACCAACTGACCGGGTGACAGGCCGGAAGCCTGCGGGTTCGCCGCCCCGGTGCCGGTTTGCGAGCCGACGTAGGCCCCCGCGACCGCGCCGGGCAGCCCGCCCGCGAGCAGGCCGACGCCCGCGCCGGTCAGGACGTTGCCGAGCCGCTCACCGCCCGACTGGACGGCGTGCGCGATTTCGGACCCGACGTGCTGGGCAGCGTCGAGCATGTCGCCGAACAACCCCACCGAACAGCGCTCCCCTCGCGTTCGATCTCCCCTCTTGCGTCACGGACGATACTCCACTCGTTACCGGCTGTGTGACGAATCGGCCGGATCGGGCACGCGCACCTGCCACCGGGTCAGCGGCCGCAGCAGCCACATGCCCACGACGGACATGCCGAGCGCGCAGAAGAAGTGCACGGTCCACGCCCCGATCAGCGATGGGCCGCCCCACGACCCGGCCGCGCCTTCTTCGGTCCAGAAGAACCCGAAGGTCGTGATCCGGCCGACGAGGTACCAGACCAGCAAGGCGACCGGGAAAGCCGCGATTGCGGCGAGGAGGCCGCCCTTCTTCGGTTCGGCGTCCAGCCACCGCCGCGCCAGTCGCTTGCGTGCCTTCGGGCCGGCCAGGTAGGCGGGCAGTGCGAGGGCGGCATAGATCGTCCGCTTCCAGTCGGAGATGCTCATGGCTGGCTACGCTACGAACCGTTGACCAGCACGAACACCAGGATTGCCACCTGGTCGAGGTGGGGAAAACCGGAACTCCCCCGAAACTGTCGGACCGATATGCCACACTCGGTCGCCGTACGGTTACTGACGTGAACAGGGGAGGTTCGCGTGTCGAATCCTGAGCAGCTGATCGCGGGCTTCGAAGCCCGGATGGCGGAGTCCCAGCGGAAAGCCGATCGGATGGTCGGCGAGATCGAAGCGGTCTCGGTTTCCGAGCGCAGCAAAGACGGCCAGATCGGGGTGAAGGTCGACCACGCCGGCAACCTCGTCGGCCTGGAGATCGGCCTGAGCGTGCGGGACAGGCCGGACCTCGCCGAGGAGATCCTCCGCACCGTCAAGTCCGCCCAGAGCAAGCTCGCCGGGGCGATGCGGGCCGGCGTCACCGATCCGGTCGGGCCCGAGGTGATGAACCAGCTGGTCAGCCGGCTCGAGCAGGCGTTCCCGGCGCCCGAACCGGAAGGGTTCGCCCCGCCGGCGGCTGCGCCCCGCAGCGAGGGTGACCGGTTCGTGCCGGAAGAGGAGCGGCCGCCGCCCGCGGCGCCGAAACCGCCGGAACCGCCGCGCGCGCCGCGCCCGCCGTCCGACGACGGCCGCGACGACGACTACTTCAGCGACGGCGACTACCTGCGCTGAAGCGCGGGCGAGGGAGGGGAACCATGGCCGGACCAGGCGGCCCGGGCTTCGCGGTCGACCCGCAGGAGCTGCGGAAACACCGCGAAAACATCGAGGCGATCACCGACCGGATCGACAAGTGCAAGGAAGCCGCCCGCGCGACCGAGCACCCCGAAGCGTTCGGCCTGCTCGGCATCCCGCTCGCGGCGATCTGCGCCCTCGCCCAGCAGGTGGCGGAGATCGCGATCGAATCGGCGTCGACGTCGTCCTACGACCATTCGGCCCGCATCCAGCTGTGGCAGCAGCTGAAGGAAGCCGACGAGACGGAGTTCAAGGACCTCTTCAAGGTGGAGGACTGAGCGGTGGCCGAAAACCCGTTGATCAAGACGGACGCGGCGGACGACCGCAGCGCCCTCGAAGGCGCCGGCCTCTTCCAGGACTTCTGGGACGCGGGCACCGCCGTCGCCGACGGCAACTGGACCGAAGGCCTGGTGAACGCCGCGTTCGGTGCCGGCGATATCGCGGAACTCGTCGCGGACCCGATCGGGACACTCGCTTCGGCCGCCGTCGGCTGGGCGATGGAGTTCTTCCCGTGGCTGCGCGAGCCGCTCGACTGGCTCACCGGCGACCAGACGGCCCTGGAGAACATGGTCGGGACCTGGGAGAACGTCGGCAAGGAACTGGAGAAGATCAGCACCGACCTCCAGGACACCGTCAAGAAGGACAGCGCCGCCTGGGAAGGCGCCTCGGCAGACGCCTACCGCGCCTTCGCCGAAGACCGTGCAGCGACGTATGCGGGCGTGGCGACCGGGGCCAACGCGATCGCGAAGCTGGTCGACATCTGCAAAACGATTTTGAGCGTGGTGCGCTCGATCGTGCGAGACCTGATTTCCGAATGCGTCGGCAAGCTCGTCAGCATCGCCTGCCGGTTCCCGGGCCCCGCCCTGCCGGTGGGCATGGCCACCGAGGGCACCGCGGAAGCCGTCAAGACCGGCAGCAAGTGCATGGAGTGGATCAAGAAGCTGCTGAAGGCCTTCAAGAAGGCGCAGGAGCTGTTCCACCGCATCAGCGACATCTTCCGGCGGGTCAAGGGCGCCCTGAAGCGCGGCGCGGAAAGCCTGCCCGGCCCGCTCAAGAAGGTCGGCAAGCTGATCAGGGACGAACCGCGCGACACAAGGACGTTCCTCGAAAAGGTCAAGGACGAACGGCCTGACCGGAAGCGGTGGAAGAAGATCGTCTCGGCGGACAAGCCACTCGGGGAGAACCTCGAGAACGTCGGCAAGGAGTTCCGCGGCGACGTCCGGAAGGAGTTCGGCGAGAAGTTCGGGGAGGACTTCGGCAAGGAGGTCTGGGACGACGCCAAGAAGGAATGGCGCAAGGAGTCCCGGAAGAAGAAGGCCGAAGGGCTCGACGACTGGGCAGACGGGGAGGACGACGATGCCCCGGAGAAGGAGACCACCGTTCAGCCGCCGGTCTTCGAACAGCCGGGCACGCAGCGGATTTCGGGGTCGATCGAGTGACCGGGCCGCAGGGCGATCGATTCGTCGTTTCGCGGACCGACGGGCCGCACTGGATCCTCGCCGGCGTGCTCCTGTGCGTGGCCGGCGGATTCCTCTGGATGGCGTTGGCGGCCACGCCACAGGGCCCTCGCGTGCCCGGGTGGGTCTTCGGCGGAAGCTTCGGACTGCTGGGGCTGAACCTGGTCTTCCGGTCGCTGAAGAAGCCGGTCCGGAACGAGCTCGTCATCGAGCCCGCCGGGATCTCCCGGGTGGTCGGCGGAGTCGCGTGGGCACTGCGATGGGATGAACTCCGGGCGGCTTCGGTCGTCAAGGGCACCCAGAAGGGCGCCCGTCACCAGGTCGTGCTCAGCCCGGCGGACGACCGGTTCGAAAGCCGCAGCCGGAGCCTCGTCCGCATCGGCGACGGCGGCTTCCTGGTGGCCGGGCTCGAGCTGTACGAGACAGAAGTCCCGCGCGTACGGGAGCTGCTGGCCAAGCACGTCGGCGTCACGCCCGAACGGGTTCCCGACGCTCAAGTTCCCGTGCCACCGCCACCGGTGCGGGCGACGGTGCCGGAGTGGGTGCCGCCGCCGGTCGAGCCGTCCGGTTCCGTCACGATCCACGTCAACGGCTGGAACCGGGTGCTGCTCCGCTGGGTGCGGTTCTTCGCCCTCATGATCGAGGTGGGGCTCGGCGCGGTGATCGAGTTCGGGCCGCGGAACGGGATCCGCACCGCGTGCCTCGTCGTGTTCATCGCCGTCTTCGCCGGCATGTCCTGGTGGACGGTCCTCGAACAACAAAGCCGTTCCCGGAAGTCGCGGGTCCTTCTGGAGCTTTCGGCCGCCGGCCTCCGGTGGACGACGTACTACCGGAAGTTCACCGTCTCCTGGCCGGAGATCGCGGAGCTGAGGCTGCCTTCCGGGCTCCTCGAGTTCCGGCCCGCCGCCGTCGACTTCCCGCTCGACCGTCCGGACCTCGACCACCTGCGGCTGGGTGACGGCTGGTACCGGCTGCCACGCACCCTGAGCGCGACGGCGGTGAAGCAATTCGAAGCGCAGATCCGCGGCGTCTTGCCGGCGGGCGTCCCCCTGGCGCTCGGTCAGGGGTGACGGGGGCGCCGCCGACGCCGATCACTCGGGGGGCTACGTGATCGGCGCCGGCGACCCGATGCCCTGCCCGGCTCGCGCCGGTTGGGGCAACGTCATCACGTCTCCGCGATGACGCACCAGGAGAGCGGGACCGGGGCCACCAAGTGACGGCCGGGGGACTGACATCCCCCGATCGAGTGACGGCCTTCCGCTGCTCGCATGATTGTCGCACTCAGCCCCGGATAAGTTACAAAAACCTTCACTTTCTCCTTGCTTGCCGGTGCTGACCTGGTCCGGACCGGTTTCTGGCACAGTGCGGGTATGAACTCCGACGTCCTCGTTGTGGGATCCGCCAATGCCGACCTCGTCGTCGCGGTGGATCGGCGGCCGGGCGGTGGGGAGACGGTGCTGGGTGGCGACACCGTGCTCTCGCCGGGCGGAAAGGGCGCCAACACGGCGGTCGCGGCGGGCCGGCTCGGCGCGGACGTCGCGCTGCTCGGCGCCGTCGGCGACGATCCCTACGGCAGGCTGCTGCTCGATTCGCTCCGCGCCGCCGGCGTCGACACCGGGCTCGTGCGCACCAGCGAGCGGCCGACCGGCATCGCCTACATCACCGTCACCCCGGACGGCGAGAACTCGATCCTCGTCTCCCCCGGCGCCAACTCCGGCCTGGAGCCCGCCGACGTCGATGCCGTCTTCGACGGGGTGGAGGTCGTGGTCCTCTCGCTGGAGGTGCCGCTGCCGACCGTCGAGCACGCCGTCGCGCGGGCCGCCGAAAAAGGGGTGCGGGTACTGCTGAACCTGTCACCGGCGGCGAAGCTCTCCCCGGAGACCCTGGCCAGGCTCGACGTCCTGCTGGTCAACGAGCACGAGGCCGAGTGGCTCACCGGACCCGGCGCGGACTTCCGGAAGCTGCTCGACCTCGGGCCGCGGGCGGCCGTCGTCACGCTCGGCGCGGCCGGCGCGGTCGTCGTCGAAGCCGGGTCGGTGAGCCGGGTGGAGTCGCCGAAGGTCGAGGCCGTGGACACCACGGGAGCTGGGGACGCCTTCGCCGGTGCGCTCGCCGCGTCGCTCGCCGACGGTGCCGACCTGGTCGTCGCGGCGAAGCGAGCCGTGCGCGTCGCGGCGTTCAGCGTGACGCGGCCCGGCGCGCAGCCGTCCTACCCCACCGCCGCCGACCTGGGGGAATGATCACCCGCGTCGCCGTGTTGCACGTCACATGGGCGACTCGTTCGACTCGGCCTGGTGGCGCGGCTACGCGGCTCAGCTGCGGGCGATCGCGGACGCACGCCGTCCCGACCGGCTCGCGATCATGCCGCTCGACGAAACCCTCAAGGCGCTCGGCAAGCAGACCGAGCTCGACGAAGGCGTCTACGACGTGCCGCTGGAGGGGGTCGTCGGCACGGTCGCCCGCGCCGGGGACTTCGACCGCGAGTTCCGCCCCCGCAACCGCGCGCTGCGCGACCGCTGGGAGCACCTGACGCGGACGTCGGCGGACCTGCCGCCGGTGCGGCTCGTGCGGCTCTCCGACATGTTCTTCGTCGAGGACGGCCACCACCGCGTCGGCATCGCCCGGGCGCGCGGCGTCCGGACCATCCGCGCTCGGGTCCGCTGGATCAGCACGGTCGCGTGCGCGCTGCGCTGCCTGACGCTCGCCGACCTGCCGTCGAAGACCGCCGAGCGCATGTTCCTCGAGCGCGTGCCGCTGCCGGACGACGTCCGCCTCGGGCTGTGGCTCGACGACCCGGCCGACTGGTTCCGGCTCGCCGACTCGGCCGAGGCCTGGGGTTTCCGCCGTATGCTGGCCGGACGGCCCGTCCACAGCCGCGACGAATTGGCCGACTCCTGGTGGCGCGAGGAGGTCCGGCCGGTGCTCGACCAGGTACGGCACCGCGGTTTGTGCCCGCCACCACGAGATATCCAGGCGTACCTGAGTTATGGTCTAGACCATGCCTGAGTTTGCTGCCGTCCCCGCTGAGTCCGATGCCGCCTCCGCGGAGAGGAGTGCGTCGGCAGAGTCCGATGCCGCCTCCGCGGGGAGGAGCGCGTCGGAGGGGTCCCTGAGCGGGGTCGCCGTCAGCCCCGGCCGCGCGAGTGGTCCCGTCGTCCGCGTCGCGGAGCCGCTCGGCGAGCCCGCCGCGACCCCCGCCCCGGCCGACCCGGCCGCCGAGGCCGCCCGGATCGCGCCCGCGGCCGCGACCGTCGCCGGCCGGCTGGAGAAACAGGCCGAGACCGCCACCGGCGAGGCCGCGACCATCCTCATCACCACCGCGGCGATGGCGGCCGACCCGGCGCTCACGGCCCAGGCCGAAACGCTGGTCAAGACGCAGGGCCTGCCCGCCGCGCGCGCCGTCTATCAGGCCGCCGAAGGCTTCGCCGAAGCGCTGGCCGCAGCCGGTGGGTACATGGCGGAGCGCGTCCGCGACGTGCGCGACGTGCGCGACCGGCTGATCGCCGAACTGCTCGGCATCGCGCCGCCGGGGGTGCCCGAGCTGGCGTCGCCGAGCGTCCTGGTCGCCCGCGACCTCGCCCCGGCCGACACCGCCGGCCTCGACCCGGCGAAGGTGCTCGCCCTGGTCACCGAAGAGGGCGGCCCCACCAGTCACACCGCGATCCTCGCGCGGGCGCTGGGCATCCCGGCCGTCGTCGCGGTGCGCGGGCTGCTCGCACTGGACGCGCAAGCGCTTGCGGTCGACGGCGACACGGGCACGGTCGAGATCGCCGACCCGTCGGCCCCGGTCGTCGCGGCAACGGTGGCCCAGCTCGCCGAGTGGAACGGCACGGGCGCGACCGCCGACGGTCACCGCGTGAAGGTCTACGGCAACGTCGGCTCCCCGGCCGACGCCCAGGCCGCGGCCGAAGCGGGTGCCGAAGGAGTCGGCCTGTTCCGCACCGAGTTCTGCTACCTGGACGCCTCGGACGAGCCCTCGGTCGCCGACCAGCGCGCGGCGTACACGGCGGTGCTTTCGCCGTTCCGCGGCAAGCCGGTGATCGTGCGAACCCTCGACGCGGGCGCCGACAAGCCCCTGGCGTTCCTGTCCCCGGAAGCCGAGCCGAACCCGGCGCTCGGCGTCCGCGGCCTACGCGTGGCGTTCGACCGCTCGGAGGTGCTGGACCGCCAGCTCGAGGCCATCGCGGGCGCGGCCGAAGATTCCGGCGCCGAGGTCTCGGTGATGGCCCCGATGGTGGCCACGGTCGAGGAAGCGGCCTGGTTCGCTTCGCGGGTGAGGGCCGCGGGCATCGCCCGGGCGGGCGTGATGATCGAGATCCCGGCGGCGGCACTGAGCGCCCGCGAGATCCTGGAGGCGGTGGACTTCGTCTCGGTGGGCACGAACGACCTGGCCCAGTACACGTTCGCGGCGGACCGCCAGCTGGGCGCGGTGGCCAAGCTCAACGACCCGTGGCAGCCGGCTCTCTTGCGCCTGCTGAAGCTGATCGGCGACGCGGCCAAGGCCACGGGCAAACCGGCCGGCGTCTGCGGCGAAGCGGCGGCCGACCCGCGCCTGGCCCTGGTCCTGGCGGGCTTGGGCCTGACCAGCCTGTCGATGAACGCCCCGGCAGTCCGCGCGGTGGGAGCCAGCCTGGCGGCGACGTCCCTCGCGGAGTGCGAAGCCCTGGCGGAAGCAACCCTGGCCACGTCGGACCCGACATCAGCCCGCGCGGCGGCGCGCCCCTGAGGAGCTGGGACTGACGGCCCGGGTCGGGCCTTGGCTCGCCTGGGCCGGCGCTGATTGGCTTGGCAGGGCCGGCTTGGCCGCGCTCGGATCGCTGCGGTTTGCTCGGCGCTCCCGCTTTGTCCGGGCTGGGCCCCTGCGAGGCGGTTCGCCGGGTTGGGCCGCTGTGGCTCGCTCGGCGCCGCCAGTCCCTTTGCCGGGATCGCCGGGCTTGTCCTCTCACCCGGCTCGGTCGTTTCGCTCCAGCGCGAATCATGCCTCCGCTGCGGGGGCGCCCCCCACTTTCAGTCTATCGGTCATCACCGACAGTGCCGACCTGTGCGAACCTGGAAGAGCGTGGTTGTCCACAATTATCGAGGGGTGTGGACAACCCGCCTCGACTTCACGAAGGCCGTCCCGAGAGCTCCGGGACGGCCTTCGCTGTGTTCGATCCGAAAAGATTCCGGGCCGTTGTCGATCCCGTCCGTGGCCGCTCGACGAAGGGGTGAGAAGCGAAGCACCCGAGTCGAGAGGACCTCACCATGACCGCCACCATCTCCGGCCCGGCCGAAGCGGCCCCGGCCGAAACCGGCCCGGCGGCCGACGGGCCGGCGCGAGCCGTCCGGGCTGGGCGTCGGGAGTGGGTTGGGCTGGCCGTGCTGGCGCTGCCCACCCTGCTCGTCTCGCTCGATGTCTTCGTCCTCGTGCTCGTCCTGCCGAAACTCGCCACCAGCCTGCACGCCGATGGCACCGAACAGCTCTGGATCATGGACACCTACGGCTTCATGGTCGCCGGGTTCATGGTCACCATGGGGACCCTCGGCGATCGGATCGGCCGCCGGAAGCTGTTGCTCGCCGGGGCCGCCGCCTTCGGGGCCGCCTCCGTTCTCGCCGCCTTCTCCACCAGTGCCGGGATGCTCATCGCCGCTCGGGCGGCGCTCGGGATCGCCGGGGCCACGCTCGGTCCCTCGACCCTCTCGCTCATCGGCACCATGTTCGAAAACCCGCGGCAGCGGGCCGAAGCCATCGGGATCTGGGCCGGCTGCTTCACCGTCGGTGCGATCGTCGGGCCGATGGTCGGCGGCTTCATGCTCGAACACTTCTGGTGGGGCTCGGTGTTCCTGCTCGGCGTCCCCGCCATGGTCCTGCTCCTCGTCATCGGCCCGAAGCTGCTGCCGGAGTACCGGGACGAGACCGCCGGGCGCCTCGACCTGCCGAGCGTCGCCCTCTCCCTCGCCGCGATCCTGCCCGCCGTCTACGGCGTCAAGGAACTCGCGCGCGATGGCGTCCACCCCACCGCCGTGCTCGCTCTCGGTGCCGGCCTGGTCATCGGGTACGTCTTCGTGAAGCGGCAGCGCGCCCTCGCCGACCCGCTCATCGACTTCAGCCTGTTCGCCGCGAAGGCGTTCCGCACCACCCTCGGCGGGATGCTGCTGTTCAGCATGCTCGGCGGCACCACCATGCTGTTCGTCGCGCAGTTCTTCCAGCTCGCGCAGCACCTGTCGCCGGTCGGGGCCGCGCTGGGGCTGCTGCCCGGGATGGCCGGCTCGACCGTCAGCTTCCTCGCCGCTCCCGTCCTCGCCCGCCGGGTCCGGCCCGGTGCGCTGATCGCCGGCGGCGTTGCGCTCGCCGCGTCCGGCATGGCGATTCTCGCCCTCGTCGAGCCCGCGGCCGGACCGGTGTGGCCGGCCCTCGGGTTCGCCGTGACGTCGCTGGGTGTCGGGCCGATGGTCGCGCTGGGCACCGACCTCGTCGTCGGCTCGGTCCCGGTGCGGAAGGCGGGCGCCGCCGCTTCGCTGGCCCAGACCGTCAACGAGTTCGGCTACTCCTTCGGCCTCGCCACCGTCGGCACGCTCGGCAACGCCGTCGCCCGCTCCTACGGCCTCCCGGCCGGGCTGCACGTCGCCGCCGGGCTGGCCGCCGTCGCCTTCGCCGTGCTGGTCTGGTTCGTCGCCCGGCACCTGCGGTCGATCCGGTCGCCGGCCGCCTGACGAGCGAAGGCCTCCCCACCCGATGCCTGGGTGGGGAGGCCTTCTTGACGCCGGGGGCAGAGGGGCCCCGGCTAGCCGAAGAGGCCGCGCCGCGGGTGCCGGATGACCAGCGATCCGCCGTGCACGCGGCCGCTCAGCACGTACCGGGGGTTGCCCATCCGGCCGTTGCTGCGCGTCTTGTCCTCCATCGCGCCGAACTTGACGTCGCTGATCGAATTCAGGTCCACCGCCGCGTGCTCCGGGATGATGATCTCGACCGAGCCCCACTTGGCGTCCAGCTCGATGTGCACCACCGGCGACTGCACCTGGGCCTCGGTGAAGTCGAGCTTCGTCGAGCCGTACTTGTTGCGCACGACCAGCTCGGACGGCACCACCCACGGCCCGCCGCGGTGCAGCGACGAATACTTCGCGTTCAGCTCGAAGCGCTGTCCGGTCGAGTAGCCGCCGTAGCCCACCGGAGGCGCGTACGACGGCGCGGCCGTGAGGGCCGCGGCCGGGTGGTAGAGGCCGGCCAGGTCGGCCAGCACGGCGTTCAGCTCGCCGCGTGTCCTCGACGCCAGCGCGCGGTCGGTGCGCTCGGTGAACTCGTCGAGGTCGAGCATGCCGCGGCCGATCGCCTTCTGCAGCACGCCGACGACGTGCTCGCGCTCGTCGTCGGACACCCGGAGATCGCGCTCGCTCAACGGCTTGGTCTCGGTCACCGGTTCCGCCGTCGTGGTCTCTTCCTCACCCATGTCCACGATGGTAGAACCGGATTCCACCAGGGAGATCGGGGGAAAACCCTGAACGGACCCGTAGTCCGCGCAGGCGTCGCCATCACGGCCGCGGTCCTGCTGTCCGCGTGCACGGGCGAAACCCCGGCGCCGCCACCCGGCACCACGACGACACCACCGTCCTCCGCGCCGGCCCTGCCGGAGGGGCTCACCGGCGGCCGGGCGAGCGGCGGCATCGGCGTCACCGCGCTGCTGCCGACCGTCGGCCCCACGCTGTTCGACGCCGACCGCGGTCCCGTGGCCACGCCGCCCGGCTACCCCGCCGGCGACGTCGCGCTGAACGTCGTCCGGGTCGGCAAGCACGCGGTCTTCACGGTCTACCCGTCCTACACCCAGAACGCCGACCCCTTGGAAGTCCTCGAGTACACCGGGCCGTCGAGCCCGCCGCGGTCCCTCGGCCGCGCCTGGTCGGTCGCCCCGGACGCCGCCGGTGACGGCGTGTGGCTGATCCGGCAGGACGCGCCGGACGACTGCCGCCTCCAGCACGTCTCGTTCACCGAAGGCGAGCTCGGCCGCGGCCAGTCCGCCAGCTGCCGCACGCAGGTGCGGACCGAGACCAAGCACGGCCTGCTGATCACCATCAACGGCGGTGCCGCCGAGTCGACCGACGCCCTGATCGAGCCGGCGACCGGCCGCACGGTCCGGCAGGCCCCGCGCATCCTCGGCGTCGCCGGCGACTGGATGCTGCTCGACGGCCTGACCGACCTGACGCTGGTCGACCTGCGGGACAACGGCAGCAAGCAGCTCAACCGGCCGGCCATCGGCGCGGTGCCCACGGTGGTGCCGTCGCGCGAAGGGGCCGTGTGGGCCGCCGACTTCGCCAACCCCGCCTACCGGAACACCAGCACGCAGACGCGGGACCTCTGGCTGCTCCGCCCGGACGGGCCGACCTGGGAACACGTCCCCGGGATGCCGTTCGTCACCGAGCACCTCAAACGCGCCGGCGGCTTCGACTGGTCGGACGCCGGTGACCTCGTGCTCGCCGACGGCGTCCTCGCCGCCTGGCACCCCGGCGAACCGCGGTGGCGCCTGAGCACGGCCGCGCTGCCGCAGGGCAGCTGGAGCGGCTTCGCGGTCCTGCCCTGAGGGTCACTCCTCGTCGAGGCCGTGCTCGATCGCGTACCGGGCCAGCTCGACGCGGTTGTGCAGCTGCAGCTTCCGCAGCGTCGACTGCACGTGGTTCTCCACCGTGCGGTGCGACAGCACGAGCCGTTCGGCGATCTGCCGCGCGGTCAGCCCCTTCGCGACCAGGCGCAGGACGTCGGTTTCGCGCTCGGTCAGCCGGGGTGGCTCGGCACCCGCGGCGTCCGCGATCGACGCGTCCGCCATCCGCCGGTACTCGCCGAGCACCAGGCCGGCCAGGCCCGCGGTGAACACCGGGTCGCCGGCGGCGGTCCGGTGCACGGCGTCGACCAGCTCCACCGCCGACGCCGACTTGACCAGGTAGCCGGACGCGCCGGCCTTCACCGCCTCCAAAACGTCCTTGTGCTCGCCGCTCGCCGACAGCACCAGCACCCTCGTCGACGGCAGCGCCGACGTGATCTCGCGGGTCGCGTCCACGCCCGATGTGCTGCCGAGGTTGAGGTCCATGAGGACGACGTCCGGCTGCACGGTCCGGGCGATCCGCAGCGCCGCCTCGGCGTCCGGCGCGGTCGCGCGCACGTCGAAGCCGTGTTCGGTCAGGTCGCGGGCCACCCCGTCACGCCAGATCGGGTGGTCGTCGACCACCATCACCGAAATCCGCGGTTCGTCGCTCATCTCGCACCCCTCGTGCTCGGCACCCTGACCTCCCACTCCGTGCCCCGGCCGGGCCCGGTGTCGAGGGTCGCGCTCCCGCCGAGGTCGCGGACCCGCCCCCGGATGGATTCCACCACGCCGAGGTGCCCTTCCGCGGCGGCTTGCTCGAGAACGCCGTCCGGTATGCCCGGTCCGTCGTCGCGGATGCTCACCACGACCTCGTCGCCGAGGTCCTCCAGCAGCACCCACGCGTGCGCGTCCGGGCCCGCGTGCTTCTCGACGTTCGCCAGCGCTTCGCGGGTCACGGCGAGCAGTTCGCCGGTGACGTGCGCCGGCAGCTCGACGTCGTCCGCCGGGGCCGAGACCTGCACCGACGGTGTCGCGAGCACCTGCAACGCGGCGCGCAGGCTCATCTTGCCGCTGTCGTTCGGCGCCGCCGGCTCGGTGGTCACCAGCGACCGCAGGGCGATCTCCTGCTCGCCGGCCAGCCGGGCCAGCTCCGCCGCCTCACCGCCGACCTCGTTGCCGCGCTTGCGGACCCGCGCGAGCACCTGCAGCACGCTGTCGTGGATCGACCGCGCCAGCCGCTCCCGTTCGGCCGTCGCCGCTTCCTTCCGCAGCGCCTGCTCCAGCCGCGCCGCCGACCGGCGGGCCATCGTGGAGGCCATGCCGACGAGCAGGCCGGCCGCGGCGAGCAGGACGCCGTCGCGGGCGACGTCGAGGTCGAACTTCTCCCGCGCCAGCCCGGTCGCCACGCCGACGACCAGCCCGGCGAGCACCCCGCCGGCCGCGCCGAACCGCGCGCCCGCGGCGACCGGCGGCACGGCCGCCCAGACCGTGGTGATGAGCGGGACGTCGAGCACGAACTGCGCTTCACTGAGCACCCACGGCGAGGTCAGCAGCAACCCGGTGGACAGCACGAGGTCGAAGACCACCAGCGCCGGCGGCCGCGTTCGCTCGCGCAGGTAGAAGAAGCTGCTGACGACCGACCACACGGCCATCACGCCGAGGATCGTCCACGCCAGCCACTCGCGCTGGTACTGACCGCTTTGGACGATCACCGTGCCGCAGGCGAACGCCCAGGTGAGGAAGCGGAAGGCGAGCACGCCCCGCCACATGGGCGTGACCGGGTCGGGCGTCCGCCGGACGGTCACGGCTCGTCTTCGCCACGGGTCGCCACCGTGGCGGACGGGGACCCGGGCTCGGCGTCGTTCGGCTGCGCGGCCTGGTCCTTGAGGACGTTCACCTCGGCCGGGTCCGGGTTCTCCTCGTGCAGCAGGGACCGGACGCCCGCGTTGAGCACGGCTAGGATCGGCACCGCCATCAGCGCGCCCGCGATCCCGCCCACGACGAGACCGACGGTGATGGCCAGGACGACGGAGAGGGGGTGCAGCTTCACCGCGCGCCCGAGCAACAGCGGCTGCAGCACGTGGCTTTCCAGCTGCATCACGCCGATCACGATGGCCAGCACGATCACCGCGCCGATGAAGCCGTTGGTGACCAGGGCGATCAGCACCGCGACGCCGCCGGTGAGGACCGCACCGATGATCGGGATGAACGCGCCGAGGAACACCAGCGTGGCCAGCGGGATCACCAGCGGCACGCCGACGATCCACAGCCCGACGCCGATGCCGACGGCGTCGACGACCGCCACGGCCGCCGTCGCCCGCACGTAGCTGACCAGCGACGCGAACCCGCGCCGCCCGGCGACGTCCACCCGGTTGCGGACCCGGCCGGGCGCGACGCGGACGAGGAACGTCCAGATGCCCTCGCCGCCGCTGAGGAAGAAGATCGTGATGAAGAGCGTGAGCAGGAAACCGGTGACGATCTCGCCGACCGTGCTAGCCGTGGTCAGCGCCGTGTCGGTGAGCCAGCTCTGGTTGTTCTGCAGGAATCCGAAGACCTGGTTGATGAACTGCTGGATCTGCTCCTGGCGCAGGTGCGCCGGGCCGTTGATCAGCCATTCCTTGATCTGGTTGAGGCTCTCGTTGAGCTGCCGCTGCAGCTGGGGCAGGCCGCTGGAGAACTGCGTGACGACGAACGTCAGCAGCCCGCCCAGCACGGCGAGCCCGGCGATCAGCACGATCGCCGTCGCCAGCCCGCGCGGGAACCGGACCGCCACCAGCTTCTGCACGGCCGGCGCGAGCAGCGCCGAGAGGAGCAGGGCGATGCCCAGCGGGATCACGACGACGGACAGGCGGCCGATCACCCACCCCACGACGTACAACGCCGCCGCCACTACGATCAACCGCCACGCGAGTGCGGCACTTATGCGCAGGCCCCGGGGGATCAGCCCGGTGACGTCCTCGTGCTCCGGCAGGAACGGATCTTCGCGTCGCGCGTGGGTCACCGGCTCACCGTAGCGGCTGGACCGCCCGATTCGGCCGCTTTCCGACGGCCGCGTCCGACACACGGGGCGGCCAGGCATGATCACCGACCGTCAAACCGGGCTACACCGTGTGTCTTTCACACGATGGGGGCATCAAGTCGCGTCGAGGGTGCGCGGCGCGGTGCCGATTTGATTAGGTCGCTTCCGCAACGACCTGATCACGAAAGCCTGCTGTGACAACGAGGCCTTCGGCCCCGGCCGGGGGCTCCGCCACCCGGACCCCCGAAAGACGTAGAAGGAGACAACGAGTGGCGAACACCGCGACGAACGAGGGGCAGGGCGCCAAGCGCGCCGGCCGTCTCGTGTCGCGTGCGCTGCTCGTGCTCGGCGGCGCGATGGCGGGCACCGCCGCCGCGTGGCTCGTCTCCGGCGCCACCGCTTCCGCGGACACCGCGGCCGGCCCCACCGTCGAGGTCGGCACCGCCTCCGTCACGCCGGTCACCGACGCCACGGCAGCCGGGCTCGGCGACGCGAACCGCGGTGCCGGGCACTTCGCGGGTGACGTCGCCGGCGAGATCGCCGACGCCGCCTGCCACCAGGACGCGACGACGTGGAGCGAGCCGCAGGCCCCGCGCCCGTGCGGCCGCACCGACGCCGCCACCCTGCAGCACGAGGTCTCCGAGCACGTCAGCAACTCCGTCACGGACCTCGCCGACGACGCGGTGCTGAGCCCGGCCCAGCGCACCCTCGGCGCGTTCGAGCACATCGCGCGCAAGCCGGAAGACACCCGCCAGGTCATCGAGCAGACCATCGCCCCCGAGCCGGCCACCGACTTCGGCCGCCACGTGTGGCAGCTGCTCGACCCGGCCCAGCACGGCGGCCTGGTCCCGCTTCCCGTCCTCCCGGGCGTCGCCCCGGTCGAGCAGGAGCCGGTGACCTCCGGCACCGGCCAGGCGGCGGGCACCCCCGCCGTCTCGACCGTCGAACTTCCCGCCGCGCAGCGAGCCGCGCTCGCGATGCCGGCGGGCTGGCAGTACGACGACAGCACCGATGCCGCGGGCCACGCCCGCAACGGGCACCGTGACCTGCCGTCGCCGCTGACTCCGGCGCAGCTTCCGATCGCGCCGGCCGTCCCCACCGCCCCGGGTGGCACCACGGCCCCCGGTGGACACCTCGACGGCTTCAACTTCGGCGTCCCCTTCTGGACGACCGATGCCGTCGACACCGCCGTCGCGGCGATGAGCCGCGCCGGCCTGCGCCACTCGCTGCGCACCCCGGGCGAACAGCCCGGCGTCACTCCTGACTGAACACCTCCCTTCACGGGCCGCTGACGCGTCCACGTCCGTCCTTCGCTGACGGCTTCGCGTCCGCTCCATCCCCGTGACCCGGCGGTGCGCTTTCTCGCGCCCGCACCAAGTGCCATCCCCTCGGTGCGCTCGGACGCCATTCCCCTTTTCGACGAGCGCACACCCATGAACCCGCAAGGGAACCCGAAATAAAGGAGAAAAACCCCATGCAGACGTGGGCAAAGCGCGGACTCCAGACCGCATTTGTCACGGGTGGGTTGCTGATGCTGGGCACCGGCATCGCCTCGGCTGACGAGAACGTCAACCCTGACACCCCTGCCTCCCCGCTCGACCTGAACGTCACGGTTCCGATCCAGGAAGCCAACAACGCGGTCGGCGTCCCGTTCGGCCAGCTGGACCTGCCCGCCGGGCAGACGGAGCTGAGCACCAAGCCGGCCACCCAGGCCGCGAACGAGGCCGCGAAGCAGTTCGACCAGGCCAGCCCGATCAGCGAAAGCACGCTGGCCGGCAGGTTCACCCCGAGCCACCGGAACCTCAAGGGCAACAAGGTCACCGGCGACCTCGTCCTCCCGATCCAGATCGTCGACAACGCGATCGGCGTGATCGGCGACGCGAACGTCGCGGGCACCGACCACTCGCAGACCTGGTCGCACGACCAGGACGTCAAGACGACGGGCCGGGACTCCAGCCTCGCGGGCAACGCCGTCGTCCTCGACTGGGCGCTCCCCGTCCAGATCGCCGGCAACGGCGGCGGCGTCGCGGGCGGCACCGGCCGCGTGATCGGTGGGTCGGCCAGCCAGAGCACCACCGAGACCGGGGACGTCGCCACCAACGGCGACGGCTCCTCGCTCTCCGGCAACGTGGTGGCGGGCCAGTTCGCCACCCCGGTGCAGGTGACCGGCAACGCCGCGTCCTACCTGCTCGGCAACGGGCAGAGCCACGGCTACTCCGCCGACACCGTCGCCGCCTCCGGTGGCTCGCTGCTGAGCTCCGGCAACCAGGCCTCCGGGTCGGGCAACGTGGTCGGTGCGCCGATCGCCCTGCCGGTCAAGTTCAACTGCAACTCCGGCGCGGTGTGGGGCTCGCTGTCGAACTCCGACGGCTGCAACACCTCCGCCGACGCCGTGTCGGGGGCCATCCGCACGGTCCGCGGCGGCTCCCCGACCTACCTGGCGACCAGCGGCAACGACTCGTTCCTCTCCGGCAACGCCGGGGCGGCCGCGCTGTCCCCGATCGCGAACGTCGCGGGTGTCGCGGGCTCGTGGATCGGCAACGCCTCGGCGGGCCTCCCCGAAACCGGCAGCTCCTCCAGCGCTGTCGACTCGGGTGGCCTGGTCACGACCGCCGGTGACAACTCGAGCGGGTCGGGCAACGTCCTGAACCCGGCGCTCGCGCTGCCGGTCGAGGCCTTCGGCATCGGTGGCACCTACATCGGCCAGGCGAACGCCGCGCACGACAACACGACCGACGCCAACGCGGGCGACGGCAGCTACACCCGGGGCAACGGCGCCTTCCTCGGTGGCAACACCGCCAACACCCAGGCCGCGGGCGCGCCCGAGGTCTTCGGCATCGGCGGCAGCCACATCGGCAACGCGACCGGCGCGGCGACCGAGGACAAGAAGGTCACCGCCGGCGGGTACGACGGCACGCTCGGCAACGATTCGTCCGGCTCGGGCAACCTCGTCCAGGTGCCGGTCGCCCTGCCCGCCGAGGTCTTCGGCATCGGTGGTTCGTTCATCGGCCAGGGCTCCGGCTCGGCCGACGAGACCAAGGTCCTCCACGGCGGCGGCGGTGGCAACACCCACGACGACAACGGCTTCCTGAGCTCGAACCTGGGCGCGGTCCCGCTGTCGACCCCGGTGCAGGCCGCCAACATCGGTGGCGCCTTGATCGGCCAGGGCCACGGCAAGGGCTCGACCGACACGACGTCCATCGCGGGTGGCGATCTCAAGGCGGCCGGCCCGGCCGGCGCCGCCGCGGGCAACATCATCGAGGCTCCGGTCGCGCTGCCCGTGCAGGCGATGGGCGTCGGTGGCGCGCTCGCCGGCATCGGCACCGGTGAGAACGACAACATCACCGACGCGAAGGCGGGCGGCGACGCCCTGACCAACGGCCGCGACGGAGCACTGACCGGCAACATCGTGAAGGCCCCCATCGCAGGCGCCGGCTCGGTCTTCGGCGACGGGATCGCGGCGGCCGCGCTGGGCACCGGCGCGGGCACCAACGACGTCGCGTCGGAGGCGGGCGGCGACGCCACCACCAGCGGCAACCGCGGTAGCGTGGCCGGCAACATCGTCGGCGTGGACCCGCTGGCGGTGGCGCAGGTCTTCGGTGACGCCGTCAGCGTGGCGGGTGTCGCCAAGGGCGCCGGCATCAACATGACCGAGGTCGAGAACTCGGGCGACGACACCACCTCCGGTGTCGAAGGCGCGATCTCCGGCAACATCCTCGACCTGCCGGTGACCGCGATCGCGCAGCTGTTCGGCGACGCGGTGACCGTGGGCGGCGTGGCGCACGCCGTCGGCGAGAACACGCTGACCACGGAGAACGGCGGCAAGGCTCTCACCGCGGGCGACCAGTCCAGCCTGTCGGGCCTCAACGCGTACCACGCGTTCGCGCTCCCGGTGCAGATCTTCGGTGTGCCCCTCGAGCTGCTCGGCGTCGCCACCGCCTACGCGACGGACGCGACGAGCATCGACGACGAGACCGCGGACCCCATCGCGTTCCCGCACGAGGGTTCGGAGCTGGCGGCGGACGAGCTGCCGTCGCTGGCCGCGCTCCGCAGTGGCCTGCCCACCCGGGGCGGCCTGCCCACCCAGGGCGGCCTGCCGTCGCTGGACGGGCTGTCGGGCAAGCTGCCGGTCGCGGGTCTGGCCGGCGGGCTTCCGTCGCTGAACGGGCTGACCAGCGCGGTGCAGACCAACAACCTGTCCACCCAGGGGCTGCCCACCCAGGGCCTGCCCATGCGGGCGCTGCCCGCGGTGGCCGGGCTCGTCGGCAACCTGCGGACCGCCGAGCTGCCCACCGAGAGCCTGCCCGCGGTGGCCGGGCTCGCGAGCAACCTGCCGACCGCCGGGCTGCCCGCCCAGGGCCTGCCCGCGGTGGCCGGGCTCGCGAGCAACCTGCCGACCGCCGGGCTGCCCACCCAGGGCCTGCCCGCGCTGCCGGTCGCGGCTCCGCTGGCCACCAAGCGCGCCGACGTGCCGCCGGTGACCAGCCCGCTGTCGGGTGCTTCGGGTCTGGCGCACCTGCCGGCTCCGGCGCTGCCCTCGGCTCCGGCGCTGCCGGTGAACGGCCTGTCGTCCCTGGGTTCCCTCGGGGGCCACGGCACCGAGCGTGCGGACGTGCCGGCTGCCGGCCTGCCCGTGGCGCTGCCGGCCCTGGGTGGCGTTCCGGCGCTGCCGAAGCCGGCCCTGCCGGCGCTGCCCTCGGCCCCGGCGCTGCCGGTGAACGGTCTGGCGTCGCTGGGCACCCTCGGGGGCCACGGCACCCAGCGTGCGGACGTGCCGGCCACCGGCCTGCCCGTCGCGGCCCCGGCCCTGCCCGTCGCCCTGCCGACGGCGCTGCCGACCGCCCTGCCGACGGCTCTGCCGACCGCGCTGCCGACGGCTCTGCCGGCCGCCCCGGCCCTGCCGGTGAACGCGAAGCTGCCGGTGCTGGACAGCACCCCGCAGGTTCCGGCGATGTCGGGTCTGGACTCGACCGGCTTCCTCGCGAAGCTGCTGGGTCTGGTGAAGCGCAAGTAGTGCGGTGACGCCGGCGGGTTCTCCGGAACCGGGGAACCCGCCGGCCCACGAACCCCGCTGTCACGGCGGCAGGCGCTCCACCGCGCCGCGAGGGCGACCTCGCACGGAGCGCTCCGGCGACGTGACCGCGGCTGCGGGACCACCCGCGAACACCGAATAGCCCTCCTTCCCTGGAGACGACGAGCCCCAGGAGCCAGCACGGCTCCTGGGGCTCGTTCGCGTCTTGCGGACGGGTTAAGAGAACTGGAGGGAACGCTTCGCCAGGCCGTGCCAGAAGCCGTCGATCACCGTGCGGCCCGAACCCTCGTCCGAGGTGGCGCCGAGGGAGACGAACAGCGGCGCGAAGTGCTCGATCCGCGGGTGCGCGAGCGTCGCCGCCGGCGCCTTGTGCCGGAAGTCCAGCAGCGTGTCGACGTCGCCGCTGCGCAGGACCTCGGCACCCCAGTGGTCGAACTCGGCCGACCACGCCGGCGGCGTCCCATCGGTGGCGCGGGCCATGCCGCTCAGGTTGTGGGTGAAGAAGCCGCTGCCGATGATCAGCACGCCTTCGTCGCGCAACGGCGCGAGCTTGCGGCCGAGGTCGAACAGCTCCCGCGGGTCGAGCGAAGGCATCGAGACCTGCAGCACCGGGATGTCGGCGTCCGGGTACATCTCCACCAGCGGCACGTAGGCGCCGTGGTCGAGGCCGCGCTCCGGGGCGTCGTGCACCGGCGTCTCAGTCGAGCGAAGCAGCTTCCGGACCTTCGCCGCCAGCTCCGGCGCGCCGGGAGCCGCGTACTTCACCTGGTAGTAGCGCTCGGGGAAGCCCCAGAAGTCGTACACGAGCGGCACGGTCGTCGTCGCCCCGATGGTCAGCGGCGCCTCCTCCCAGTGCGCCGACACGACCAGGATCGCGCGGGGCTTCGGGAGGTCGGCGGACCAGCCGGCGAGCTGGCGGGTCCACGTGGTGTCGTCGGCGAGCGGCGGGGCGCCGTGGCTGAGGTAGAGAACCGGGGTGCGAGTCATCGAGCGCTCCAGTGCTTGAAAGTTCAACTACTAGAGTATCCGACGCTGCCGCGGCCCGGGATATTCCTCAGGTGGCGCCGAGGTTCGCGGCGCACCGATCCAGCGTGCGCAGCGTGGTGCGGTAGTCGTCGTCGCTGATGCCCTCGACGGCTTTCGCGCGGAACTCCTTGATGCGCTCTTCGACGCGGGCGTGGGCTTCGCGGCCGTCGGCGGTCAAGGTGCCGTCCTCGCCGACCCAGCCGCGGGCTCGCAGGTCGGCCACCTTCGGGGCCATCGAGCCCTCGCCGGTGACGAACGGCGCCATCGCCGTGTCGACCTGCTCCGGCGTGCGGGCGCCGAGGGCGATCGTGTTGAGTACCTGCCAGTGCCGGCGAGTCAGTGACTCCGCGTCGAGGGTCTGTGCCATGGAGGATTCGAGAAGCTCGTGGAGGTGGCGAAGCCACCAGCCGAGGGGTTTCATGAGGACTCCGAGATGTCGGTGAACAACTACATGTAAAAGTACATGTAGTTCGGAGAGGGAGCAACCATGACGGACGCCGTGGCCGACGTCGAGCGCGCCATGATCGCGATCCGCCGCAGCCAGCAGCGGCGAGCCCTCAGCCGGATCGGCAAGGCGAGGGGCCGCGGCGCGCACGACCCGGTGTTCGAGCTGCTCGACGTCGTCGAAGAGCTCGCCGAACGCGGGGAGCCCAGTACGGTGACGGCCTTGAGCGCGGCGATGGGCGTCGACCAGCCGCGCGCCAGCAGGCTCGTGGCGCGCGCCGTCGAGCAAGGGCTGCTTCGCCGCGAAGCCGATCAGCGCGACGGACGGCGGGCGGTGCTCGTGCCGACCGAAACCGGCCAGGCGCACCTCGACGAGATGCACGCCTTCCGCCGCGGGGTGTTCGCGGAGGTCATGGCGGACTGGCCGGAGGAGGACCGCGAGACGTTCGGCCGGCTCCTCACGGCGTTCGTCCGCGGGTACGGCGCCCTCGGCTAGTCGTGCGAGAGGTCCACGAAGCGGCTGTAGTGCAGCTGGTGCGCGACGGTGATCGTCGCCGTCGGCCCGGCGCGGTGCTTCGCGATGATCAGGTCCGCCTCGCCCGCGCGCGGGTCGTCCCGCTCCCAGGCGTCCGGGCGGTTGACCAGGATGACGAGGTCGGCGTCCTGCTCCAGTGAGCCGGACTCACGCAGGTCGGACAGCATCGGGCGCTTGTCCGTGCGCTGTTCCGGACCACGGTTCAGCTGGCTGATCGCGATCACCGGGACCTCGATCTCCTTGGCCAGCAGCTTCATCTGCCGGGAGAACTCCGAGACTTCCTGCTGCCGCGACTCGACGCGCTTGCCGGACGTCATCAGCTGGAGGTAGTCGAGGACGACGAGCTTCAGGTCGTTGCGCTGCTTCAACCGGCGCGCCTTCGCGCGGATCTCCATCATCGTCATGTTCGGCGAGTCGTCGACGAACAGCGGCGCCTCGGACACCTCGCTCATCCGGCGGGCCAGCCGCGTCCAGTCGTCGTCGGACATCTTGCCGCCGCGCATGTCGGCGAGGCGGATCTTGGCCTCGGCCGAAAGCATGCGCATGACGATCTCGGTCCGGCTCATTTCCAGCGAGAAGATGACGCTGGTCAGGCCGTGGCGGATGGACGCCGAGCGCGCGAAGTCCAGGCCCAGTGTCGACTTGCCGACACCGGGGCGGGCGGCCACGATGATCATCTGACCCGGGTGCAGCCCGTTGGTCAGCTCGTCGAAGTCGGTGAAGCCGGTCGGGATGCCCTGCGACTGGCCGCCGCGCGAGGCGATCGCGTCGATCTCGTCCATCGTCGGCTGCAGCAGCTCTTCCAGCGCGACGTAGTCCTCGCTGGTCCGCCGCTCGGTGACGTCGTAGATCGCGGCCTGCGCGCGGTCGACCACCTCGTCGATGTTCGCGCCGTCGGCCGCGGCCGCGCCGTAGCCGTACTGCACGATCCGGGTGCCCGCCTCGACCAGGCGGCGCAGCACCGCCTTCTCCGAGACGATCTCCGCGTAGTAGCCGGCGTTCGCCGCCGTCGGCACCGTCGCGATCAGCGTGTGCAGGTAGGGCGCGCCGCCGACGCGGCCCAGCTCCCCGCGCCGCTCCAGCTCCGCCGAGATGGTGATCGGGTCGGCGGGCTCGCCGCGGCCGTAGAGGTCGAGGATGCAGTCGTAGATCGCCTGGTGCGCGGGCTTGTAGAAGTCGTCGGGGCCGAGCGCCTCGATGACGTCGGCGACCGCGTCCTTGGACAGCAGCATGCCGCCGAGCACGGACTGCTCGGCCGCGATGTCCTGCGGCGGCTGGCGGTCGAACGCGCCACCGCCGGGGCCGGGATCGCTCGGGCCCGGGTCGGACTCCGCGTACATCGGACTGCGGTCGT
This sequence comes from Amycolatopsis sp. NPDC024027, assembly GCF_040638975.1. Lineage (NCBI taxonomy): Bacteria > Bacillati > Actinomycetota > Actinomycetes > Pseudonocardiales > Pseudonocardiaceae > Amycolatopsis > Amycolatopsis sp. NPDC024027. The sequence continues at coordinate 417,547 of NZ_JBEZYY010000002.1, read as the reverse complement.
CGGTCAGCGCCACCGCCCCGGACACCTCCTCATCGTGTCGAACACTCGTTCGAGTATGCCGGATCTTCGCTCTCGAAGCACGTGGCCGGCGCTCGTGCGTCCGGCCACCTCGGACCTCGCCCCCCGATGATCGGCGACAACGCCGGCCGGCTGCCGCAGACACGCGGAGCGCCACCGTGAGTACAGGCCCGAGCGGGCACGCTAGATCCCCCGGACGGCCGATGGCAATTCAGGGTGGGGACCCATCTGTGGACAACCTGGGGATGAATGGGGGTAACCAATCACAGGTGCCGTGAGAGCTGTGGACAAGTTGGGGACAACCGTGATCGGCTTTGCGGAATCCGCAGGTCAGAGGTTGTGAACAAGGTGTGGAGAACTTGCGAAAAACTCGTCCGGCGTGTCGCGCGAAGTCCGTCCTTCGGCGTGTCGTGGACCAGTTCGAGCCCATTGACCCACACGGCCTGTGGATGAATATCACAGAGGGTAGACGCGTCACCCGGTGGCCTGAACGCACGTTCGGTCAGGGCGCGGTGAGCCGGCCCTGTGCGCTGCGTAACCGGTCGGCGAGAACGCGCTGGTCGGCCGGGGTGAAGGCGATCCGGTTCTCGCCCCGTCCCGGAACCTCCTCGGTCAGCCACCGGCCTTCCGACGTATCGATGTAGTTCACCGGGCGTTCGATCCGGTGCCGCGCGCCGGTGCGGCTGCGGGCCGCGACGTAGAGGCTGCCACTCCCCATCCGGCGCAACGCGAGGATCCGGCGGAGCTCTTCGACCTCCTGCGAACCGTCGGCCGGGCGGTCGTTGCGGAGCACCGCGAACCCGCCGTCGTCCCTGCGGGCCGTCCCCTCGACCTGGCTCTTCGGCACGGCGATCGGTGTGCCGCGGCCGGGGGCCAGCTTCGGGATCTGGCCGAGGAAGTCGTCGAGCAGCTCACCCGGCCGCGAGGACTCCAGCACGACGACGTCCAGCTCCTCGTGCTTGGCCAGCACGAACGCCTCGCCCCCGACGCTGCCGGCCAGCAGCCGGTAGCTCACCGGCTTGCCCTGGAACCCGCCGTCGACCCAGCCGTAGTACTCCAGCTGCGGCCGGGCGATCGCCTCGATCGTCGCGACGAACCCCGGGTGCATGCCGCGCGGGCCGAACAGCCCGGCCTTGGCGAGCTCGGCGTTGGCCCGCTCGTCCTCGGCGCGCTGGGCTTCGTCGCTGTACCAGGTCGGCGTCTCGGACAGCACCGTGTGCGGCTCGCCGCCCCGGCGCCGGATCAAGGTGATCAGGGTGCCGGTCGTGATGGTGACCTGCCTGTCCAGCACCGCTCTTTCCCCCAGTAAGAATCGGACACAGTGAATCGGACACAGTAAGAATCGGACACAGTGAAGATCGGCCTCGACGAACCCGGTGATCACGGAAAACGCCGGGCGCGCCCATCTTGGCACGCGCCCGGTGGTCCCGCGTGCGCTACTCGCCGATGACCGGCGGTGCCGTCAGCTCGTCGGTCCCGAAGATGTCGTTCGGGTCGTCGCCGAGCAGGTACTTCGACGTGCGTTCCTCGTCGCCGCCGCCCTGGCCCTTGGCGCCGCCGGGGTGCATGCCGCCCATGCCACCCATCCCGGAGGCGCCGCCGCGTCCCGCCGCCGCGCCGCCCATCGCCCCGCCGGCACCCGCGCCGCCCCGGCCGGCACCGGCCGCGTCCGAGCCACCGGGCATGGCACCGGTCGAGCCGCCGGGGCCGAAGCCACCGCCGCCCGGCCCGAAGCCCGCCGCCGCCGGGTCGCCGATGCCGCCCGAGCCGCCGGGCCCGAAGCCACCGCCGGGGATGGAGAAGTCACCAGCGCCGCCCGCGCCGGCCGAGCCGCCGGGGCCGAAGCCGCCGGCCCCGGGGATCTTCGGCGGCGTGAACCCCGACGAGTGGGTGCCGTCGCTGAAGTTCGGCGGCGTGTAGTTGCCGGCGCCGGGGATCTTCGACGGGTCGTAGCTCCCGCCCGGGATCTGCGACGGGTCGAAGTTCGGCGGCTTCGAGGGGTCGAAGCCCGGCACCTTGCCCGGGTCGAAGCTGCCACCCGGGATGTTCGGCTGGCCGGGGAAGGAGGGGACACCGCCCGGCCCGGGCATGTTCACGCCGGGCACCGAGCCGGTCCCGGTTCCGGTGCCGGTGCCGGTCCCATTGCCGGTCCCGTCGCCGTTGCCGTCCCCCGAGCCGTTGCCGTCCTTGCCGCCCGGCTTCTTCTTGCCGTCCTTGCCGCCGTCGACGTTGACGTTCTCCTGCTGGCCCTGGAGCGCCGAGTACGTCGGCATCTTCTGGCCGTTGTCGTTGCTCGCCTTGTAGTAGGTGTTGAAGGCGTCGACGTTGGCCTGGCCCTTGGCGTTGTAGTCGCGGATCGCCCGGTCGGTGTCGGTCGTCCACGGCGTCACCGCGTTGAGCAGGTTGTTCTTCGGCGGGTCCTTCGGCACCTGCTGCACCTGCGCGTGCACCGTGGTGAAGGCGTTGTGCTGTTCACCGAGGTACTTGTCGGAGTCGGTGAGCTTGGTGCCGGAGTCCTGCATCCACACCCGCAGCGGGTGCGCGCCGGCGTTCTGCGCCGCTTCGGCGCCGCCGCCCGTCCAGGCCGCGTCCATCTCCTTGGCCAGCGCGTCGATGGTGCCGAGGCGTTCGGAGTAGGCGCCCTTCAGCCGGCTCGCCGCCGACTGCCCGTTCTCGATCGAACCGGCGCCGGGACCGGTGGTGATCTTCTCCCAGATGTCGTAGCAGTCGATCTTGCGGTCGCCCTGCTCCGACGTGTGGTCGTCCGAATGCGTGGTGGCCAGGTTGTACGCGGCGAAGCCGCCGAGGAGCACCAGTTCCAGCATCTCAGCCTCCCAAGGCGTGGATCATCGCTTCGCCGAACTTCTGCGCCACCGAGCACGGGTCCGAAGCCCCGGCGCCGTGGTCGTACTGCACCAGGATGTTGACCGCCAGCTGGTCGGTCACCCCGACGAACAGGCCGCACTTGCCGCTCTTGCGCCCGTCCACCGCCGCGGCGTAGACCGACGGGTACCCGTAGGCCTGGGACTCGCCGAAGTAGGCGTCGTTGGCCTTGGTGTCGTAGACGTCCTGCAGCCCGTTCTTGTTCGCCGTCACCGTCGTGACGTCGATCTGGTTGCCCGGGTCGGCGGCTTCCTGGAACGTGCAGCTCGGGCCGTTGCCCGTGGTGCGCGGAGCGCCCTCGCCGAGGGCGAGCGTGGAGCGCCCGGAGGCGTCGATCGTGGCGCAGGCGTCCGAGGTGATCGACGCGGTGTCCAGCGGCCTCGGCACCCTCGGCGCGGTGTCGGCCGTGGACCGGGTGGCGTCGCTGCTCGACTCGGCGGTGGACGGCGCCGGGTTGGCGGTGCCCCGGGTCTTGCCGGCGCAGCCGGCGAGCGCGAGCACGGCGAGGGCCAGCGCCGGGACGGCGATGAGTCGTCGGTTCACGTGGCCTGGTTCCCCGTCTTCGAAAGGTCGGCGGAGGCGTCCGACTCCTTGGTGGTGATCTTCTGCTTCGCGGCGGTGAGCGCTTCGATGTAGTTCTTGACGTAGTCCTGCATCTTCTGGTTCTGCTCGAGGAACGCCTTGCCGGACGGGTTCGCGAGCTTCTCCCAGTCGCCGCTCGCGAACTCCTTGCCGGGCGCCTTCACGTTCGCCATCAGGTTGGCGTCGTCGTAGTCGCGCTTCAGGTCGGCCTGCAGGTCCTGCCACTTCTTGATGACGCCGTCGATCTTGTCGGCGTCGAACGTGAAGCCGCCGCCACCGGCCGGCGCGGACATGTTGACCTCGTTACCCATCCCGATCCACCCCTTCGCATCCGGCGCCCATTCTCCTCCGACGCCGCCGAGGTGTCCGAGGTTCCCCGAAAAGCGTGAAGGCGGGCCGCCCACCAGGGGGCGACCCGCCTTTTCACGACGTAACTGCCTTACTGCGCGACGGCCTTGACCTCGAGCCGCACCTCGACCTTGACGTCCGGGTGCAGCCGGGCGCCGACCGAGTGCTTGCCCACGGTCTTGATGTGGTCGCGCAGCTCGATGACGCGCTTGTCGAGCAGCGGGCCACCGGCCGCCTTGATCGCGTCGACGATCTCGGCCGAGGTGATCGAGCCGAAGAGCTTCTTCGAGCCCTCGGCCGCCTTGCCGGTGAGCTGGATGGCGCCGAGGCCCTCCAGCGTCGCCTTGATCTCCTTGGCGTGGTCGAGGTCGCGGATGCGACGGCTCTCCTGCGCGCGCTGGATGGTGCGCACGTTCTTCTCCGCGCCCTTGGAGGCCGCGATCGCGTAGCCCCGCGGGAGCAGGTAGTTGCGCGCGTAGCCGTCCTTGACCTCGACGATGTCGCCGGGGCCGCCCAGGTTGGCCACGTCCGTGGTGAGGATGATCTTCGCCATGTCTGTGCCCTCCCTTAGCGCGCGGTCGAGGTGTAGGGCAGCAGCGCCATCTCGCGGGAGTTCTTGACCGCGATGGCGATGTCACGCTGGTGCTGGCTGCAGTTGCCGGTGACGCGACGGGCACGGATCTTGCCGCGGTCGGAGATGTACTTCCGCAGCAGGTTGGTGTCCTTGTAGTCGATCAGTTCCGGGCGGCCCTTCTTCTCGGCCTTGCAGAACACGCAGACCTTCTTCTTGGGCTTGCGGATGGGTGGCTTGGCCACTGTCTACTCCTGGTAATTCAAATCTTTGTGGATGTGTACGAGATCAGAACGGAGGCTCGTCGGAGAAGCCGCCGCCACCGCCGCTGCTGCTCGCGGCCGGCGCGGAACCCCACGGGTCGTCGGCCGGCATTCCGCCGCCACCGCCGCCGCCGCGGTTCCCACCGCCGCCACCGCCGCCGAAGTCACCGCCGCCACCGCGGCTGACCTTGTTGACCTTGGCCGTGGCGTAGCGCAGCGAGGGGCCGATCTCGTCGACCTCGAGCTCGACGACGGTCCGCTTCTCGCCTTCCTTCGTCTCGAAGGACCGCTGCTTCAGGCGGCCCTGCACGACGACGCGGGCGCCGCGGGTCAGGGACTCGGCGACGTTCTCCGCCGCCTGCCGCCAGATGTTGCAGCGCAGGAACAGCGCCTCGCCGTCCTTCCACTCGCCCGACTGCTTGTCGAGCGTGCGCGGGGTGGACGCGACGGTGAAGTTCGCGACCGCCGCACCGGAGGGGGTGAAGCGCAGTTCCGGGTCGGACGTCAGGTTGCCGATCACCGTGATGACGGTGTCTCCAGCCATCGGGATTCCCCTTCGGCTCAGGCCTTGGCGGCGGCGGGCTTGGCCGTGGCGCGCTTGACCTCGCGACGCATGACCTTGGTGCGGAGCACGGTCTCCTGCAGCGACAGCTGGCGGTCCAGCTCCTTCACCGCGTCCGAGGACGAGTTCAGGTCGAGCAGGGCGTAGATGCCCTCGGCGTGCTTCTTGATCTCGTACGAGAGGCGACGACGGCCCCAGACATCGACCTTCTCGACGCTTCCGCCCGAAGTGCGGATCACGTTGAGGAAGGTGTCCAGCGTCGGAGCGACAGTGCGCTCGTCGAGCGTGGGGTCCAGGATGACCATTACCTCGTAATGGCGTGACACAACCACTCACCTCCTATGGGCTCGCGGTCACGGACTGTCCGTGACAGGAGGGTTTGTCCAGGTAAGGCTACCTGGGGGCCTCGAGGAGACCGGACAGCGGGGTCTTCTCCGGGGGTCAGGCGGCCCGGCGGAGCACCCAGGTGCGGACGAGCCCGGCGGTCACCCCGGCGAGCACGATCACCGCGATCAGCATGGGCAGCTGCACGTCGTTCGGCGCGCTGTTCGAGGCCACCGACTGCGCGTTGCCGGCGTCGCGGATGTCCACGCCCTGGCCGCTCTGGTCGCCCGCGCCCGCCTGCGGGGCGGCCGCGTCGCCGGGGAGGGTGCCGTTCGCCGGGTAGCGCACGCCCGGGGCGACGGCCGTGCCGGCGGTCGCCGTCGGGATGCCGCCGTAGTCGCGCATCGGGGCACTGCCGCCCGTGCCGCCGGCGGTGCCCGGGTTGAGGTTCGAGAGGTTGCCCGACGCGCCACCGGGGGTGGTGCCGGTACCGCTGCCCTGCTGGGTGCCGGTGCCGCCGCCCTGCTGGGCCGGGGTGCTGGGGGCCACGTAGTTGCTCGCGAGCAACGTGAGGCCGCAGCCCGCGGCGACCGTGCTCTCCACGCTGTTCAGCGTCTTGTTCCAGTCGAGCCCGAGGCCCCACGTGCCGGAGGCGGCCAGCGCGGTGCGCACCGCCTTGCCGATCGCGGCCCCGTTCGCTTCCCCGCCCGCGGCGTTCGGCACCTGGCCGACCGGGATCGAGTGGTTCTTGGCGATCGAATCGCCCGCCCAGCTGCCGACGGCGAGGGTCCCGGCGTTGTTCGCGCCGTTGGTGACCAGGGTCTTGACCGAAGCCCCGTCGATCGCCACCTGGTCGCCCATCTGCCCGGTGACCGAGCCCGTGCAGCTGTTGCTGACGAGGGTCGTGGCGGCGGAGGCCGTGCCCGTGGAAAGGAATGCGCCGCCGGTCACGAATGCGGCGACGGCGGTGACGGTCAGTGCGCGGCGGGTCGTCTGCCAGGTGGGGATCTTCCGCACGAGCACTGTCCTCCAGGGAATCACGGGGGCGTCGGTCCGGGCAACACCAGAATGAACGACCGAGATACGTGAAAGATACTCGGCAGTTGGATCAATTCGCAGCGGCCATCCGGCGGAGCACCCAGGTGCGGACGAGGCCCGCACTGGCTCCGGAAAGCGCCAGGACCGCGATCAGCAGCGGCAGGTTCGACCCGTTGGTGAAGCCGTCCGACGCCGAGGGTAGCGCTTCCGCCTGGCCCGCGGTCTGGACGCCGGAGCCGGCGTCCGGCGTGCCGGCCGGACCGGTGAGGCCGTACTGCGGGGCGTAACCGGGGATCTGGCTGCCGTACCGGATCGCCGGTGACGGCGTGAACAACCCGGCCGTCGCGAACGGGATGCCGCTGTAGTCGCGCATCGGGGCGTAGCCCGTGCCGAAGGTGAACGGGAAGCCGCCGAACAACGGCGTGCTCGCGAAGCCGGGCAGGAGCGGGCTGTTCGCGTCCGGGATCGGCGTGGTGCCCGCCGGGGTCCCGCCCTGCTGCGGCGCGCCCCCGGACCCGCCCTGGGCCGGTGGCTGCTGCTGGGGGTTCCCGCCCGTGCCACCGGGTTGCTGCGGCGCGGGCTGGCCGCCGCCGGTGAGCGAGCGGAGGCCCTGCTGGGTACCGCTGGTCACGCCCTGGACGCCCTGGTTGATGGCGCTCGCCGCGGGCGCGCCGACCACCGGCACCGGCGAGACGACGGTGTTCACCACGTTCACGGTGACCTTGCAGACGGTGTTGAGCAGCCCGCTCACGGTGGTAGTCAGCACGGTGGTCGCCTGGGTGACGATGCCCAGGTCGATGAGCGGCAGGCCGAGCAGCGAGCCCTGGATGTGGTCGCCCGGCTTGGCGTCCACGGTGCTGCCGCAGGGCACGGTCTTCGTGTCCGCCGAGGCGGTACCGGGCATCCCGAGCACGGCCGAACCCGCGAGGACGACCGCCGCCGCACCGACCGCTGTTGCCCTCCGTGTCCGATCCCGCATGCTCGCCGCCCCTGGTCTCGTCGCCTACTTACCAGTACAACGACGTTAAGGCAGCCGGGTGACGCCCGCTCGTTCAAAAATGTCCGGCATTCGGGTGGAAGCCGAGGTCACCGTGCGTCAGGCGGGGCTGCGGCGGATCCAGGCCCGGACGAGCGCGGCCGCGACGACCGCCAGCGCCAGCACCGCGAGCAGCATCGGCAGCTTCGCCGGCGGGGTGACCGCCGGGAGGGCCTCCGCCGTGCCGGACCGCTCGGCGTCGACGGTCGGCGGCGGGACCTGCTGGCCCGGGATGATCTGCGCGATCACCGGCGCCTGCACCAGGCTGCCCGGCAGCAGTGCGGCGTTGGTGAAGATGCCCGAGATCGCATCGCCCGGCAGGCCGGCGTTGCCCTGCCCGGTGACCACCGGGCCGATGCTCGAGCCGGGCGGGTTCGGCGCCGGGTTCGGCGGGTTCGGGCCCGGGCTGGGCGGGGTCGGCCCCGGCGGAGCGGGCGGAGCGGGCGGAGCGGGCCGGGAAGGGCCCGGCGGCAGTTCGGCGGCCACGCCCTGCGTCAGGTTGCCGACCGCGTTGACCGTGCCCTGCGCGACCGGGCAGACGCCCTTCGCGGCGGCGTCGCCGACCAGCGGCACCCGGCCGATGCCGAGCGCCTTCACCGTGTCGCCGAGCGGCAGCGTGAGCAGGGGGGCCGAGCCGTTCGTGTTCCGCGAGCTCGAGTCGAGGCCGATGGTGAGCTGGTTCGGGGCGTTCAGCGGGGCGCCGGCGTCGAGCACCAGGCCGTTCGCACTCCCCTGCTGCAGCGTGGCCTGGCAGTCGCCGCCCAAGGTGGGGCTGGGATCGGCGCTCGCCACGCCCGGCGCGGCCAGTGCGGCCGAAGCGGCGATCGTGAAACCCAGTGCGGTGATCCGGGTGACGCGCTTCCCCATCATGCCCTCCGGCAGTCGGACCGATCTGGATCACGGAACGCGCTCACGGTACTCCACGAGCGTCACCAAGCGGGCCCACCGGCCGGAAACGGGCCCGGGAGTAGCGTGCTCGGCATGCTGATTGGCGCCCATGTCCGTGACGACGACCCGTTGCCCGCCGTCGTCGAGCGCAAAGCCGAAGTCGTCCAGTTCTTCCTCTCCGACCCGCAGGGCTGGAAGGCTCCGAAGCCGCACCCGCACGGCGAGGCCATCGCGGCCGACCCGGTGGAGGTGTTCATCCACGCGCCGTACCTCATCAACGTGGCTTCGCTGAACAACCGGATCCGGATCCCGTCCCGGAAGAACGTCACGCAGCACGCGGACGGTGCGGCCGCGATCGGCGCGAAGGGCCTGATCGTGCACGGCGGGCACGTCGGCGCGAACGACGACGCCGAAGCCGGCCTGGACAACTGGCGCAAGCTGTTCGAGCGCGAACAGGAGAAGGGCGGCTTCAAGGTCCCGATCCTGATCGAGAACACCGCCGGCGGCGAGAACGCGATGACCCGCGACCTCGACGTCATCGCCCGGCTGTGGGACAAGGTCGGCGAGTTCGGCGCCGGGTTCTGCCTGGACACATGCCACGCGTACGCCGCGGGCTGGGACCTCGCGACCGCCGTCGAGAAGGTCAAGGCCATCACCGGCCGGATCGACCTGGTGCACCTCAACAACTCCCGCGACGAGTTCGGCTCGACGCGCGACCGGCACGCCAACATCGTGCAGGGCGACGGGACGATCGACCCCGAGGCGCTGGTCGCCGTCGCTCGCGAGGCGGGCGCCCCGGTCGTCGTCGAGACGCCGGCCGACGGGCAGGCCACCGACATCGCCTACCTGCGGGAACAGCTCGGTTAGCCGGCCGGGTTCAAACGCCTACGGCCTTCCGGCGGCGCCGGGTGGCGTTCGGGATGATCACGTCGCGGGCGCCGTCGAGGAAGCCGCCGGCCGGGTCGTCGTCGCCGTCCATCCGCACGAGGTCGGTGGCCGGCCGGTAGATCTCCCGGACGACCAGCACGCAGAGCCCGATGACGGCGAGGTCGCGGACCACGACCGTGCCGAGGAACCAGCCCTCGGGCAGGCCCTTGTGGTCGACGCCGAGGTAGTAGAACATCCGCGGCACCCAGACGACGGCGTCGATCAGCATCCAGCCGAGCAGCAGCCGCCAGCGCGGGATCGCCAGCACCGCCAGCGGAACGAGCCACAGCGAGTACTGCGGGCTCCACACCTTGTTCGTCAGCAGGAACGCCGCCACGACGAGGAACGCGAGCTGGCCGACGCGCGGGCGGCGGGGCGCGGCCAGCGCGAGGTAGGCGATCCCGGCGCAGCAGGTCAGGAACAGCACGGCCACCGTGACGTTCAGGTACGTCGGCGTCTGGTTCTTCTGCAGCACGCCGTCGAACCCGGCCCAGCCGCTGGTGTACGAGAAGACGTTGTACAGCGAGTCCGGGTCCATCGGCCGCAGGGCGCTCATCCGGAAGAACTCCCACCAGCCGCGGGTCGCGGTGAGGATGAACGGCGCGTTGACCGCCAGCCAGGTCAGCACGGCGGCGGCCGCGGTCTTCCAGAACGGCGTCAGCTTGCCCGCGCGCAGGCACAGCGCGAACAGCACGCCGAGCAGGAAGAGCGGGTAGAGCTTCGCCGTCGCGCCCAGCCCGAGCAGGACGCCGGCGAGCAGCGGGCGCTTCCGCGCCCAGGCGAGCAGGCCGGTCGCGGTGAACGCGGTCGCGAGCGCGTCGAAGTTCGTGAACGCGTGCACCAGCACCAGCGGCGAGATCGCCACCAGGACCATGTCCCACGGGCGGCGTCTCACCGTCCGGCCGGTCGCCCACACGGTGACCAGCCACGCGAGCGCCAGGAAGAACGCCGTGATGTCGAAGTAGACCGCCACCGGCAGCGCGCCGGGCAGCCAGCCGGACTCGGCGACGTCCAGCCAGCCCGCCGCGAGCTTCGCGTTCGCCCACTGGAAGAGGCCGGTGAGCACCGGGTACTCCATGTACCGGGTGTTGTCCTCGGCGGTCTGCGAGCTTTCCTTCCACGACGTGTAGTAGGGGAAGGTGCCCGGCCGGTCGAGCCGCTCGGAGCCGTAGAGCGGCACGATGTCGGAGTAGCACATGGCCACGAACGGGCGGCCCGCGCGCCAGTCGAGCTGGGTGGCGCCGCTCGAGTCCTGGTACTGCTGGATGCAGGAGCCCTTGCCGAACCAGCACAGCATCAGCGCCAGGGTGGCCAGCAGCAGCCCGACGCGCTGGGGCGACCAGAACCAGTGCCTGCCGACCGCCGCGTGCTCACCGAGCGGGCCGCCGAGGGGTCTGGTGACCGCCGCCGCGAGCGGCTCGTTCCAGCTCGGGACGATCCGTTCCGCCCGGGTCAGCGTCACGGGGCCGGGTTCCGGCTCCCGCGTGGTCTCCTCTGGCACGAGGCGGATCGTATCGGTGATCGGCGTGCGCGGTGGTGAAGCCGGTGATCATGCCGGATTCGCGTAGAACGAGGCCAGCACCTCCGCGGCCGCGCCGCGGGTGACGATCTCCTCGCCGGAGGCGTCTTCGACGACCTCGATCCGCTGCCAGTGCGGCAGCGGCAGCAGTTCCTCGAGCCGGGCCGAGACGGCTTCCCGGTGGACGTCCGGCTCGTCCCGGACCGCCCGCCCGGCCAGCACGATCCGCTCGAGGTCGAGCACCTGCACCAGGTCGGCCAGCCCGATGCCGAGGAAGCCGGCGGCGGTCCGGGTGTCCGGCGCCTCCTTGGCCATGATCTCGACGCAGCCGCGCCGCCCGCAAGCGCAGCGCGGCCCGTCATAGGCGATCGTGGTGTGCCCGAACTCACCCGCGTTGGTCCGCGGCCCGCGGTAGAGCCGCCCGTCGATCAGCAGGCCGACGCCGATGCCGGTGCCGACGAGCACCACCGCGGTCGCCGTCGGCTCGCCGTGCGGCCAGAGCCGGGCGAACGCGGCGGCGTTGGTGTTCTTGTCGAGCGTCACCGGCAGCCCGGTGCGCTGCTCCAGCAGCTCGCGCAGCGGCACGTCGTGCCAGCCGGGCATGTTCGTCGCGTCGCGGACCAGGCCCGCGCGGTGGTCCAGCGGGCCGACCGCGCCGAGGCCGAGGCCGAGCACGTCGAAGCCGTCGGCGAGTTCGAGGGCCGTGGCGCCGATGGCGTCGACGGCCTGCGCGGGTGTGAAGCCGCGTGGCAGCGGGCCGCCCGCCGTCTCCTCCACCTCGCCGACGAGGTTGGCGCGCAGCACGCGGTACTCGTCGCGGTCGAGGCGCGCGCCGAGTGCGTGCCTGGCGCCCGCCCGGATGCGCAGCGCCGTGCGGGGTTTGCCCACGCCGGCGGACGGCTGCCGCTCCTCGTCCAGCAGGCCGGTGTCGAGCAGTTCGGGGACGATCTTGGAGACGGCCTGCTGGGTGAGCCCGGTGCGTTCGGCGAGTTCGACCCGGCTGAGACCGCCGGCGCGCAGGATGTGCGTGAGCAGCAGCACACGGTTGTGCTCGCGCACGTCGCGCAGGTTCACCCCGGTGTCGGCCATGGAGAGGATCTTCGCACGTCCGGCCAATTAGGCAACGCTGTTGTTTTATCACGGGGCGGCAGGGTTTAATGACGGCATGGCGGACGACTTGCGCGTGGGCATCCTGGGGTACGGCATCGGGGGCCGCGTTTTCCACGCACCCCTGGTGGCGGCGACCCCCGGGCTCACCCCGGCGGTGATCACGACGTCGGGCAACGCCGCGCAAGCCCGCATCGACCACCCGGGCGCGGAGATCGTGCCGGACGCCGACGCGTTGTTCGAGCGGGCGGGCGATCTCGACCTCGTCGTGGTCAGCACGCCGAACCGCACGCACGTGCCGCTCGCCCTGCGCGCGATCGAAGCCGGCCTGCCGGTGGTCGTCGACAAGCCGTTCGCGCCGACCGCGGCCGAAGCCCAGCGGGTCGTCGATGCGGCGAAGGCGGCGGGGGTCGGCCTGACGGTCTTCCAGAACCGGCGGCTCGACTCCGACTTCCTCACCGTGCGGAAGGTCCTCGACTCGGGACGGCTCGGCGAGGTGTTCCGCTTCGAGTCCCGCTACGACCGCTGGGTGCCGAAGCCCAAGGACAACTGGCGCGAATTCGGCGACCCGGCCGAGGCCGGCGGCCTGCTCTACGACCTCGGCGCGCACATCGTCGACCAGGCGCTGCAGCTGTTCGGCCCGGTCACCCGCGTCTACGCGGAAGTCGACCGCCGCCGGGCCGGCGTCCAGGTCGACGACGACGTCTTCGTCGCGCTGCACCACGCGAACGGCGTCCGGTCGCACCTGTGGGCGACCGCGCTGGCGGGCACGCAGAACCCGCGGTTCCGGGTGCTCGGCGACCGGGCGACCTTCACCAAGTACGGCCTCGACGTGCAGGAACCGCAGATCAAGGCGGGCCTGCGCCCCGGCGACGCCGGCTGGGGCACCGAGCCCGCGGCCGACGCCGGGAAGCTCGGCGTCGGCCCGGACGTCGAGACCGTGCCGACCGAGACCGGCCGCTACGAGCAGTTCTACGTCCAGGTGCGCGACGCCCTGCGCGGCGAAGGCGAGTTCCCGGTCGATCCGGCGTCGTCGGTCGAGGCCCTGCGCGTGATCGAGGCGGCCCACCGCGCCGGCGTCGAAGGCACCGTGGTCGAGCTCTGACCCCCTGACCGGCCGTGACCTCGGTGACCCCCAGCTCCGAGGTCACGGCCACCTCCCCCGGCCCGCCCGGCGTGCTCACGGGCCGAAGTTCGCCTGGCCGGTGTCGTTCCCGTTGCCGCGGCCGGGTCCCCGGCCGTCGCGCCGCACGCGGTTCTGTTGCTGTTGCTGTTGTTGCTGCTGGTCCTGGTTGCCGCCGCGGCCGATGCTGAAGCGCTGCTCCTGCTGGTCCTGGTTCTGCTGCTGCTGTTGCTGAAACTGTTGCTGCTGTTGTTGCTGCTGGAGCTGGAGCTGCAGCTGGTCGTCCTGCGGCGCGGTGATCGCCTGGACCCGGTCGAAGCGCTCGGCCGGTTTCCCGGTCAGGTAGAGCTGCATGAACCGCTGCCACACCGGACCGGCCACGACGGACGGGGTCAGCGGCTGGCCGGTCGGCCCGCGCAGAGCCTTGTCGCCGTCGCTGCCCACCCAGACCGCGGCGGAGACCGAGGGCGTGTAACCCACCATCCACGTCTGCGAGTTCGTGTTCGCCGCGGACGCGGGTTCGCCGTCGCCCGGCGTGTGCTGCTGGGTGCCGGTCTTGCCCGCGCACTCGTGGCCGGCCGGGCAGGTCAGCCGGGAGAACGGGATCACCGGCGCCAGCGCGGCGGTCACGTTCCCGGCGATCTGCCGGCTCTTGCCGCGGTCGTTGTCCGCGAACGCGTCCGTCGCGCGCGCGTCGGCCTCGTAGGCGGTTTCGCCCTGGGAGTTCGTCACCTTCTGCACGAAGTGCCGGCCGTGCTGGACACCGCCGGCGGCGAAGGTCGCGTACCCCGCGGCCATGTCCGCCGGTGTGACCGCGGTCTGTCCGCCGCCGATGGAGATGTTGTTGTCCCCGGTGAACAGCACGCTGCGGCCGCCGGTGTCCTTCGTGCGGATGCCCGCCTCCTGCGCGGCTTCGGCCACCCCGCCCGGCTTGGTCACGTTGAGCACCATGTCGTAGAAGACGGTGTTGGTGGACCGCTGCATCGCCTCGGCCACCGTGCACTGCTCGGAGCAGCTGCTGCTGGTGCCGGCGTTGCGCACCGGCAGCGGCACGTCGGGGAACGTCCGCGGCGAGCGGCCGTCGAACACCGCGTTCAGCCCGCGGCCGCCCTTGAGGAACGCCGTGAGGTCGAACGGCTTCATCGACGACCCGGGGTTGTGCGCTTCGTCCGCCCAGTCGCGGCCGGCCTGGTCCTCGCCGTTCGGGCCCTTCACGATCGGCGCCCCGCCGTAGTAGGCGAGCACGCCGCCGGACTTCGGGTCGACGGCGACCAGCGCGTCGAGGATGCGGTCGTCGGTCTGCCCGGCCATGCCCTCGGCCACGGCCTTTTCGGCGGCTTCCTGTGCCTTCGAGTCGATCGTCGTGAACACCTGGAACCCGCCCGCGTAGTACTTCTCCTCGGGGATCCCCGCCGCGGCCAGCTCGGCCTTGACCTGCTTCTTGACGAACGGGTTGAGCTTGGTCCCCGGCCGCGATTCGACGAGCGGCACCGGTGTCGGGAACTTCGCGGCCTTCCGGTCGGCCGCGGTGAGATACCCGTTGCGCTGCATGCGGTCCAGGGCGGTGCCCCACCGGTCGCGGGCGACCGTCGCGTTCTCCGAACGGCCCGGCTGCTGGATCAGCCCGGCGAGCAACGCGGCTTCGGAGTAGTTCAGCTGGGCGGCGTCCTTGCCGAAGTACGCCTGCGCCGCCGCCTGGATGCCGTACGCGCCGCGGCCGAAGTAGATGATGTTGAGGTAGGCGGTGATGATGTCCGCCTTCTGGTAGGTCTGGTTCATCTTGAACGACTTCGCGAGCTCGACCCATTTGCGGGTCAACGTCGGCGAGTCGTCGCCGGTGGCCTTCTTGATGTACTGCTGCGAAATCGTCGAGCCGCCGCCGGACCCACCGGTGGCCTGGTTGTAGGCGGCCCGCGCGATACCGGAGAGGTCGAAGCCGGAGTTGGTCTCGAAGGACGCGTCCTCGGTCGCGATCACGGCCTTCTTGACGACGTCCGGGATCTGGGCCGGGTCGAGGATCTGCCGGTTACCGCCGGCGGGCACGTCCTTGCCCATCTCGGTGCCGTCGGCGTAGAGGTAGGTGACCGCCTGGCCCTGCGACTGCGCGACCTTGTCCGGTGAAGGCACGTCGACGGCGAAGTACGTGATCACGAAGGCGACCGCGGGCACGAGGAAGAACAGCCCGGACAAGACGTACAGCACCCGGCGCACCGTCTTCCAGCGGCGGCTGCGCCGGTCCGGTGGGGGGTTCGGGGTGACGTCGGCGGCGAGATCGTCCGGTGCGTCCGGTTCGTCCGGCCGCGGGAGAGGCCGGCGTGGCTGGTAGCGACCACGCGGAACCGGCCTCCGGCCGGACCTCGAGCGATTTCGGTCGGTGTACACGGGCTGTCCTCCGGTACGCCGGTGGGCTGCGGGCGCAGGCCCCTCGACACTCCACACGGACCACGGACGGCTGTGGTTCACCAAAACGAAGGCCCCGCACTGAACAGTGCGAGGCCTTCGGGGTCATCCTTCCGAACCCGGTGGTCTGCCGAGCCCGTCACCGCCGCCGGGCAGCGACGGAGTGGTTCCGCCCGGGCCCGGCCGGGACGTCCTCGTCCGGGAAGTCGAGGTCTCGGTTTCGGTGGACGTCTCCGGGGGCGGCTGGGACGACGTCGTGCTCGGGGTCTCCTGCGGCGTCGGCGTGTCCGAGGGCTTCGGCGGCGTCGTGGTCACCTCGTTGACGTTCTTGCCGAGCGGGTCGACCTTGTCGAACTTCTCCGGCGGCTTGCCCTTGAGGTAGAGGTTCAGGAAGTTCTGCCAGGTCGGGCCGGCGATCGTGGAACCGAAGATCGGCTTGCCCTTTGCGTCGTGCAGCGGCTGGTTGCCGTCGCCGCCGACCCACACCGCCGCGGACACCGACGGGGTGTAGCCCACCATCCAGGTCTGGGCGTTGAGATTGTTGTACGAGGCGGGGTCGCCCTCCTTGGGCGAGTACTGCTGCGTACCGGTCTTGCCGGCGCACTCGTGGCCGGGCGGGCACTTCAGGCTCGAATGCCCGATGACCGGCTTCAGCGCTTCGGTGACGTTGCCGGCGATCTGCTGGCTCTTCGCCGCATCGTTGTCGAACGCCGGGTTGGACTTGATGTTGTTCTCGTCGAACTCCACCTCGTCCTGGGCGTTCGTCAGCTTCGAGACGAAGTGCTGCTCGTGGTAAATGCCGCCGCCGGCGAACGACGCGTACGCCGAAGCCATGTCCCTGGGGGCCACCTGGGTCTTACCACCGCCGAGCGAGATGTTGTTGTCTCCGTCGAACAGCGTGGCGGTGCCACCTTCGTCGGTCGTCCGGACACCGGCCTGCTTCGCCGCCGTCACGACCCCCTTCGGTTTCACCTTGTTGAACACCATGTCGTAGAACACGGTGTTCGCCGAAATCTCCATCGCTTTCGCGACCGTGCACTGCGGACCGCAGCTTTCGTTCTCGCCCGCGTTGCGGACCGGCTTGGCGACCCCGGGGAACTTGCGGTTGTCCGAGCCGTCGAAAATGTCGCCGAGGCCGCCGCCCATCTTGAGGAACCCGGTCAGGTCGAACGGCTTCATCGACGAGCCCGGGTTGCGGGCCTGGTTCGCCCGGTCCTGACCGATCGCGTCCTGCCCGTCCTTGTCCTTGACGGTTTCCGGGCCGTAGTTGTAGGCGAGGATCCCGCCGGTCTTCGGGTCCACGGCCACGAGCGCGGCGAGCAGCTTCTCGTCCGTCTGGCCCTTCATGCCCTCCTGGACGGCCTGGTCCGCCGCGTCCTGCGCCGCCGGGTCGATCGTGGTGTAGATCTTGGCGCCGGTGGCGAACAGCTTGGTCTCGTCGTAACCCTTCGCTCCCAGCTCCTCCTTGATCCGCTGCTGGAGCTGGTAGGTCATCTTCCCCGAGTCCTGCTCCTTGTTGGCGTTCTTCGGGATCGGCGTCGGGAACTGCGCGGCCGTGCGTTCATCCGCGCGCAGCCACTTGTTGGCCACCATCTGGTCCATCACGTACGTCCACCGGCGCTGGGCGTAGTCCTGGTTCTCCGATTTGCTCGGTCCCTGGATCAGGCCGGCCAGCAGCGCGGCTTCCGACGCGCTGAGGTCCTTGGCGTCCTTGTTGAAGTAGGACTTCGCGGCGGCCTGGATGCCGTTCGCCCCGCGGCCGAAGTAGACGATGTTCAGGTACCCGGTGATGATCTCTTCTTTGGACTGCTGGTTGTTCATCTTGAACGACTTGGCCAGCTCGGTCCACTTGCGGGTCAGCGTCGGGGCGTCGTTCTCCGTGGCCTTCTTGATGTACTGCTGGGAGATGGTCGACCCACCGCCCTGCCCGCCGGTGGCCTGGTTGAACACCGCGCGGAGGATGCCGGTGACGTCGAAGCCGGAGTTGGTCTCGAACGTCGCGTCCTCGGCCGAATACACGGCGTGCTTGACGACGTCGGGGATCTCGCCCGGCTTGAGCAGCTGGCGGTTGCCGCTCTTGGGCACTTCCTTCCCCATCACCGTCTTGCCGTCGGCGTAGTAGTAGGTGATCGGCTGGCTCTGCAGGGCCGCGACGCTCTCCGCCGTCGGCACGTCGACCATGAAGTAGGTGATCACGAACGCGATCGCGGGAACGACGAAGAAGACGCCGACGCAGGCGTAGGCGACCCGCCGGATGATCTTCCAGCGGCGCTTCTTCCGCTGCGCCGGCGTGAGGACCTTGCGGCCCTTCTCGTCGAGCTCCTGCTGGGGCTCGACGTCGTCGGCGAACTCGTCGAACCGGTCGTCGTCGTACGGCTCGTAGCCGTCTTCGGTCCCGTTGTGCGCGTGGTGGGTGATGAGATCCGGCTCACGCTCGGGTTCCGGCTCCGGACGGCGGCCGCCGGGCGGGGGCTGCCGGAAGCCCTGCGGCGGCGAGCCGGGTGGCTGACCGGGACGGCGACCGCCGGACGGGGGCGGCTGGCGCCGGCCGGCGGCCGCACCGCCCTGGCCGCGGGGCGCCTGCGGGCGTCGTGGCTGCTCACCGGGCCACTGCTGGCCACCTTCGTCGCCGGCGGGCCAAGCCGGACCGCCCTGCCCGGCGCCACCGCGCGGCGGGTTGGCGCGCCGGGGCGACTCACCGGGCCACGCCGGTCCCGCCTCTTCACCCGGCCACTGGCCGCGGCGGGGTGCGTCTGGCTCCTGGTTCGGCCAGGAGCGGTTGTCGTCGGTCACGGATGGGCCTCCCGGATCAGTACCCGCAGGGGCACTGACCTGCGTGTTGCGATGGTCGTACGGTGGCTCACCGGCGTGCGGTCCTTCGTGGATCCGCCGGTTCCCCTGTGCCCAGGACGTATGACCGGACCAAGTGGTTCCAGTGGCACGCCCGGCACACTTCGACGTCGTACACGGTGAACTCGGCGAACGAGCCCGCCATCCTGGCCAGCTCTTCGGGGTTCCGGGCCGAGCCCGCGACGTGCTTGAGTTCGTCGCCGTAGACCCAGGACACCAGGGTCAGCGGCTCCTGGCGGCAGATCGGGCAGGGGAGATCACCGTCCCGGCCGTGGAACTTCGCCGCCCGCAGCAGGTACGGGCTCGCGTCGCAGGCTTCGTGGCTGCCGACGCGCCCGGAGCGGACTTCGGCCAGCAGCGCACGGCGCTGCAGCGCGTAGTCCACGACCTGCCGCTGGTTAATCACGAGAACAGAGTACGGGCTCTTCCTGTGACGTCCACGCCCCCTAGCGCCGCCAAGCCCCGGACCGGCCCGGACACGCCGGACGTTCGATAACTCTCCGGTGAATTTCGTCCCCGATGGGTGGTGGGGGAGGTTAGCTTCGCCACTTCGATGTATCGGCGCGATATAGTGGCTGAGTAGGTTGGATCGAGGCGCTCGTTCGGAGCAACGCGGGTGATCTCGGTTTGTTCCCGGAAGGGGGTGCGGTGTGCTGGAGTTCGCGATCCTCGGTCTTCTGCACGAAGCGCCCATGCACGGGTACGTGCTGCGCAAGCGGCTGAACGAGACGCTCGGCACGTTCCGGACGTTCTCGTACGGCTCGCTGTACCCGACCCTGCGGAAGCTGCTGCGGGCCGGGTACCTGGTCGAAGAGCTGGACGAGGCCGACGACCGGGCGTGGTCGCGGCGCGGACGGCGCGTCTACAAGCTCACCGCGGAGGGCAAGGAGCGCTTCGGTGAGCTGCTCGGCGACGCCGGGCCGCAGACCTGGGACGACGAAGGTTTCGGCGTCCACCTGGCCTTCTTCTCGCGGACCCCGGCCGACGTGCGGATGCGGATCCTCGAGGGCCGCCGCCGCCGCGTCGAAGAACGCCGTGAGGGTATGCGGGCGGCGCTGGCCAGGGCCGAGGAGAAGATCGATCGCTACACCCGTGAGCTGCACCGGCTGGGGCTGGAGACCAGCGAACGGGAGGTGCGCTGGCTCAACGAGCTGATCGCGCACGAACAAGCCGAACGGCAGGGTCCGGATACCTGAGCCGCCCGGCCCGGGCCGCAGCGTGGCGGCACCAGACCTACTGAACGAATACGGATTGAAGGAGAAACCCCCATGGGCGAGAACCGCCGCGTACGGGTGGCCATCGTGGGCGTCGGCAACTGTGCGGCGTCGCTGGTCCAGGGTGTCCAGTACTACCGCGACGCGGACCCGGCCACCCGCGTCCCCGGTCTGATGCACGTCGACTTCGGCGGCTACCACGTCCGCGACATCGAGTTCGTCGCCGCGTTCGACGTGGACGCCAAGAAGGTCAGCCGCGACCTGTCCGAGGCGATCTTCGCCTCCGAGAACAACACCATCAAGATCGCCGACGTGCCGCCGCTCGGCGTCACGGTGCAGCGCGGCCACACCCACGACGGCCTCGGCCGCTTCTACCGCGAGACGATCGAGGAGTCCGACGAGACCCCGGTCGACATCGTCGCCGCGCTGCGCGAGGCGCAGGCCGACGTGCTCGTGTCGTACCTGCCGGTGGGCTCCGAGGTGGCGGACAAGTTCTACGCCCAGGCCGCGATCGACGCCGGCGTGGCGTTCGTCAACGCGCTGCCGGTGTTCATCGCCTCCGACCCGGAGTGGGCCAAGAAGTTCGAAGACGCCGGTGTCCCGATCGTCGGTGACGACATCAAGTCCCAGGTCGGCGCCACCATCACGCACCGCGTGCTGGCGAAGCTGTTCGAGGACCGCGGCGTCCAGCTCGACCGGACGATGCAGCTCAACGTGGGCGGGAACATGGACTTCCTGAACATGAAGGAGCTCGAGCGGCTCGAGTCGAAGAAGATCTCGAAGACCCAGTCCGTGACGTCGCAGGTCGACCGCGACCTCGGCAAGGGCAACGTCCACATCGGGCCGTCGGACTACGTGCAGTGGCTCGACGACCGCAAGTGGGCCTACGTCCGGCTCGAGGGCCGCGCGTTCGGCGACGTGCCGCTGAACCTGGAGTACAAGCTCGAGGTGTGGGACTCGCCGAACTCGGCGGGCATCATCATCGACGCCGTCCGCGCCGCGAAGATCGCGCTCGACCGCGGCATCGGCGGCCCGATCCTGTCGGCGTCGTCGTACTTCATGAAGTCGCCGCCGGAGCAGTACGACGACTCGACCGCGCGCGACGCCGTCGACAAGTTCATCCGCGGCGAGCTGGAGCGGTAAAGCTGTCATCGTCGAAGGCCGTCACCGCTGGTGGCGGCCTTCTTCGCGTGGTGGACTAAACCGGTGGGGCGGGGTGGGCGTTGGCGGGGTGTGAGTGCGAGTGTTGGCGAAAGCGCGCCGGGGGACCTGGGCACGCCGACCTTTCACGACCTCTTCCGCGAGTACTTCGGCCAGATGACCCGGCTGGCCCACCTGCTCGGCGCGGACGACGCGGAGAACGTGGCGCAGGAGGCTTTCGTCAAGCTCCACCAGCGCTGGGACTCCCTGACCGACCACTCCCGGGTGGCCGGCTACCTCCGCACGATCGTGGTGAACATGTCGCGCTCGCGGACCCGGCACCTGCGCGTCGTCCGGCGGACCCCGCAGGAACGGCCGCCGGACGAGCTGTCGGCCGAGGTCAGGGCGGTGGCGAACTGGGAGCACCAGCGGCTGCGCGCGGTGCTGGTGCGGCTGTCCCGGCGACAGCGCGAGGTGCTGGTGCTTCGCTATTGGCTGGACCTCAGCACGGCGGCCATCGCGGAGACCCTGGGCATCTCCCAGGGCACGGTCAAGGCGACGACGCACCACGCGATGGAGTCTCTGCGCAAGCACCTGGGGGACGACCTGGGAGGTGAGCGATGACCGACCTCGAACGCAAGCTGGCCGAAGCACTGCGCGGACAGGCCGGGGAGGTCGCGCCCAACCTCGACGCGGCCTGGGCCGAGCAGCAGCGCCGGCAGCGGCGGCCGTCGCGCCGTCGCCGGGCGGCGGCGTGGGGTGCGCCACTGGCCGCGGTGCTGGCGGTGCTGACGAGCGTGTTGCTGGCCACGAACCTGAACACCGCGCAGAGCCCGGGGCCGGAGCCGGCGGCCCGCCAGGGGCAGGAGCTGGTGCTCGCGCGGCCCCTGCTCTCGCTGCGCTTGAACTCCGCGGGTGAGCTGAAGGCGCTCACCGACTTCGTGGGGCAAACGAACACCTGGACCTCGTACGCCTCCCAGGCCCTCGACGACACGGGACGGCCCGTGTTCTGCATCGAGGCGCTGCCCAAGGGAGCGACTCACAGCGGGCCGGAATCGTACTTCGGCGTCGAGTCGCCGTCGTGCGTTCCCGTGTCGGGATCTCCCGTGCGCGCCGGGTACATCGGCAAGAACGGCGGGCCGCTGCCCGCGGGCAAGGCGGTCTTCCTCGTCGACCGGGCGGTGCACGTGCTGCGCCTCTACGACGCCGCGGGTGACCTGAGCCAAGGCAAGCTGATCACCTCGACGGACTCGGGCCAGGTGTTCCTCGCCGACGTCAACCCGGGCTCGCCGCCGGTGCGCTTCGAGGTCAGCTGAGGCCGAGTGCGCCCGGCAGGTCGGTGATCTTCTCCACCACCGCCGTGGCCTGCTCCAGCACCTCGGGATCGGGCGGAAAATGCGGGTTGGGCACCGCGTACACCGCCATCTTCGCCGCCAGCGCGGACCGCAGCCCGTTCGTCGTGTCCTCCACGGCCGCGCAGTCCGCCGGAGCCACGCCCAGCAGCCCGGCCGCCCGCAGGTAGACGTCCGGCGCCGGTTTTCCGGCCCCGACCTGCTCGGACGACACCGCCGCTCCCACCGGCAGGCCCGTCACGTCGAGGAACCCCTTGATCAGGATCACCGGCGACGAGCTCGCGATCGCCACCGGCCACCGCGCCGACACCTGCCGCACGACGTCCACCGCACCCGGGATCAACGGTGGCTCCGCCGCGTACCGGGCGGCCATCCGCTTGACCACGACCGTCGCGATCTCCGGCGGCGTGAGCCGCGCGCCCAGCTCCTCCACCAGGTAGCGGGCCCACTCCGGGGTGCTCATCCCCTGCTGCGCACGGGTCGCCTCCTCGCGCCAGGTGCCGCCGTGCTCGGCGACGACCGCGCGCCGCACTTCGTCCCAGATCCGCTCGGAGTCCACCAGCACGCCGTCGAGGTCGAAGATCACCGCGTCCATGGCCCGAGCCTAGCCTGTGAGCCGACTTACTTAGCTACCCTTACTAAATTTTGTTAGCCTGGCTAAGTGACTTCCGCGATCGCCGACCTCGCCCACCGGCTGCGGCCGCTGGTCTTCCGGCTCTACCACCAGGTGCGCCGCCAGACCCCGCGGCTGACGCTGACCCTCACCCAGGGTTCGGTGCTGAGTGAGCTGGTCAACGGCGGTCCGCGCCGGATGAGCGCGCTGGCCGAGTACGAACGGGTCAAGCTGCCGTCGATGACCGACGTCGTCGGCCGGCTCGAACGGCTCGGGCTCGCCACCCGCCGCCCGGACCCCGCCGACGGCCGCGCGGTGCTGGTCGAAGTCACCGACGAGGGCCTGCGTTTTTACGCCGAACTGGTGACGGCTCGCGAGGAGTTCCTCCGCGAGCGGCTGATCGCCATGGACGAACCCGACCGCGCCGCGATCGAGGCCGCCCTGCCCGCTCTCGCCAAATTGCTCGTCGACACCAAGAAGGAGGAACTGATCAGCGATGAGCGCTGAACACCACTCGAGCCTGCTGGACGCCGTCAAGGACCAGCCCAAGCAGGTGTGGATCACCGCGTTCGCCGCGGTCATCGCCTTCATGGGGATCGGCCTGGTCGACCCGATCCTGCTGTCCATCGCCAAGGGCCTGGACGCGACGCCGTCCCAGGTCACCCTGCTCTTCTCGTCCTACCTCGGCGTCCAGGTCGTCGCGATGCTGGTCACCGGGGCGGCGAGCGCCCGCTTCGGCGCGAAGCGCACGGTGCTCGCCGGGCTGACGCTGATCGTCGCCGCCACCGCCCTCTGCGCGGCCGCCGGGTCGATCGAGCAGCTCGTCGGGCTGCGCGCGGTCTGGGGGCTCGGCAACGCGTTCTTCATCGCGACCGCGCTTTCGGTGATCGTCGGCGCCGCGACCGGCGGCCAGTCCGGCGCGATCCTGCTCTACGAGGCCGCTCTCGGCGTCGGCCTGTCGGTCGGTCCGCTGCTGGGCGCGCTGCTCGGCTCGATTTCCTGGCGCGGCCCGTTCCTCGGTACCGCGATCCTGATGGCCGGCGCGCTCGTGCTGTGCGCGGTGTTCCTGAACAGCGACAAGCACGAGAAGCGCGAGCCGATCAAGCTGCTCGACCCGCTGCGCGCGCTGAAGCACACCGGCCTGCTGCGCACCTCCGTCGCCTCGGCGCTGTACACCGCCGCGTTCTTCGCGGTGCTCGCCTGGTCGCCGTTCGTCCTCGGCTGGAGCGCGATCGCCGTCGGCCTGGTGTTCTGCGGCTGGGGCCTGTGCGTCGCCGTCGCCGGGGTCGCCCTCGCGCCGCGGCTGGCCGCCCGGCTCGGCGAGCGGCACGCCGCCGCGGCCGCCGTCTTCGGGTATGCCGTGCTGATGCTGGTCCTCGCCGTGCCGAGCAAGCCGGTGCTGGTCGCCGGGATCATCGTCTCCGGGCTGGTGTCCGGCCTGCTGAACACGCTGTTCACCGGCACCGCGATGGCGATCAGCGACGCGCCGCGCCCGGTCGCCAGCGCGGGCTACAACTTCTGCCGCTGGCTGGGCGGCGCGGTCGCCGCGACGCTCGTCGGGCACGTCGCCGAGTGGTTCGGCTCGCCGCAGGCGCCGTTCGTCGCCTCGGCCGTGCTGTGCGTCGTCGCGGGCGCGCTGCTCTCACTGCGGGAGAAGAAGGCGGACCCGCACACCCTGCCGAAGGAAGCCGTGCTCGTCGGGGAAGAGTTCTGACACCTCCGTTCGGGGCAGCAGTACACCCGCCGTTCATCTGAATGTCTGGAATGGCTGGTTTTGGGAGCTTAGGTTCAGTGCGTTCCCGAACTCCCACCATGGAGGCGAAGTGCTCGACCGCCTGCTCCCGCTGCTGCCCACCCACCCGGGCGGCCGCTCCCCGATCACCTGCGAATACCGCTGCGGCAACGCGTGCGCCCACCCCGAGGCGAACGAGTCCGCGAACGAGTACTTCGGCGACGTCGTCAAGGACATCTCGCGCCGCCGGGTCTTCAAGGCCGGTGCCGTGATGGCCGCCGCGGCCGGTGGGTTCGCCGCCCTGTCCGGCACGGCGGCGGCCGCGCCCGCCGGGCACGCTCCGAGGCCGCCGCGGCCGGTGCCCGGCACCGACTTCACGCCGGTCCCGCCGAACAAGCTCGACGCGGTCAGCGTCCCCGACGGCTACGCCCAGCGCGTCGTCGTCCGCTGGGGAGACCCGGTGGTCGCGGGCGCGCCGAAGTTCGACTTCGCCCGGCAGACCGCGGCCGCGCAGGCCAAGCAGTTCGGCTACAACAACGACTTCGTCGGCCTGATCCCGCAGGACCCGCTGGGCCTGTCGAACCTGCTCGTGGTCAACCACGAGTACACGACCGAGGTCCACATGTTCCCGGCCGACCAGTACGACCCGGCCAACCCGACCGAGGAGCAGGCGAAGATCGCCTGGGCCGCGCACGGCCTCTCGGTGCTGCAGGCCCGCCGCGACCCGATCCACGGCGGCCTCGAGGTCGTCCCGAGCCGGTACGGCCGCCGGATCACCCTCGACACGATCTTCGAGGTCCGCGGCCCGGCCGCCGGCTCGAAGTTCCTCAAGACCTCGGCGGACCCGAGCGGGCGCAAGGTCCGCGGCACGCAGAACAACTGTTCCGGCGGCGTGACGCCGTGGGGCACGGTGCTCTCCGGCGAGGAGAACTTCGACCAGTACTTCGCCAACTCCGACAAGGTCACCGACCCGGTCGCGGCGGCGCGGCTCAAGCGCTACTCCGTCGGCGCCGGCACGAGCACCCGCAAGTGGGAGCGGTTCGACAAGCGCTGGGACGTCTCGAGCGAGCCCAACGAGCCGAACCGGTTCGGCTGGGTCGTCGAGATCGACCCGAACGACCCCACCTCGACGCCGGTCAAGCACACCGCGCTCGGCCGGTTCAAGCACGAGGCCGCGAACATCAAGATCACCGCCGACGGCCGTGTCGCCGTCTACTCCGGTGACGACAGCCGGTTCGAGTACATCTACAAGTTCGTCTCGAAGGGCAAGTACAAGCCGGGCAACAGCGCGCACGCGCGGCGGCACAACTCGGCGTTGCTCGACGAGGGCACGCTCTACGTCGGCCGCTTCACCGGCGACAGCCCGGCCGCGGAGATCGACGGCAAGGGCACCCTGCCGGCCGACGGCGAGTTCGACGGCACCGGCGAGTGGATCCCGCTGGCGAGCGGCGACAAGTCCTTTGTGGACGGCTTCACCGCCGAAGAGGTCTACGTCTTCACGCGCCAGGCCGCGGACAAGGTCGCCGCCACGAAGATGGACCGGCCGGAGGACATCGAGCCGAACCCGGTCAACGGCCGGATCTACGCGGCGCTGACCAACAACAGCGACCGCGGCGCGACGGGCAAGGCCGGCGCCGACGAGCCGAACCCGCGGGTCGGCAACAAGAACGGCCACGTCCTGGAGTGGGAGGAGGACCGCGGCGACGCGGCGTCGACCCGGTTCTCCTGGCGGCTGCTGCTGGTCTGCGGCGACCCGAAGGCGGCGGACACCTACTTCGGCGGGTTCCCGAAGGACCAGGTCAGCCCGATCTCCTGCCCGGACAACGTGGCCTTCGACCGGCACGGAAACCTGTGGGTCGCCACCGACGGCAACGCCCTCGGCGCGAACGACGGCCTGTTCTCGGTGCCGGTCGCCGGTCCGGAGCGCGGGCACGTCAAGCAGTTCCTCTCGGTGCCGGTCGGCGCCGAGACGTGCGGCCCGGTCGTGACCGACAACCTGGTGCTCGTCGCGGTCCAGCACCCGGGTGAGAACGCGGCGAGCTCGGCGAACCCGACGTCGCACTGGCCGGACGGCGGCACCGCGCAGCCGCGGCCGGCCATCGTCTCGGTGTGGAAGAAGGGCCGCTTCGGGCTGCCCGGCCGCATCGGCGAGCGCTGACGCACCGGGCCCGCGCCGGCCGAATTTCACTCTTAAGTGGACGGTTCTCGGCCGGTGCGGGCCCGCACCGCGCGCCATAGTCGAGAGGTGATCTTCTCGGGGCGCACGGCGGCGGTGGCGGTGGTGGCGATCGCGGCGGCGGTCGTGCCCGCCTCCACGTCCACCGCCGCGGACGCGCCGCCGGTCTGCGGCGGGCTCGCGGCGAACCCGAGCGTCGAGCTCGCGGCGCGCAACGGCGCCCCGGACGGGTACGTGTTCGCCCCGGCCGCCCCGGTCCCGCCCGGCACACCGGCCGCGAAGGTGCCGAAGCTGCTGACCGAGCGGGAGTACGCCGTCGACGGGCAGCGGGCGGCGGTCGTCCAGACACCCGACGGCAAGACCAGCACCGCCTACCAGACCGAACGGTTCGTCCCCGGCGGCGTCTACACCCTCAGCGTCTGGACCGCTTCGCGCGCGCCGAGGTACGAACCGGCCACCGGCCTGCGGTTCTACGACGCCACCGGCACGCAGATCCAGGAGACCAAGCTCGTCGCCGACCACTTCGCCGGCGACGGCGCCCTCGACCGGCAGGACTTCCCGGCGGCGACGGCGCCGGCGAAAGCGGCCGCGGTGAAGTTCTTCGCCACGACCACCCTCGACCGGCTGCACTGGGACTGCGTCGACCTCCGGCTCGCGGCGTACTCGGTGAAGAAGGAAGTGCAGAACCCGGCGACCGGCGCGTGGGCCTCGTTCGCGACGATCACCGCGGGCGAAACCGCGCACTACCGCATCACCGTGACCAACGAGGGCACCGAGGACCTCACCGGGATCACGGTGCAGGACCCGTGGTGCCCCGGGACGTTCGAGCCCTTCGCGCTGGCCGCAGGCGCGAACCGGCAGCTGACCTGCGACCACCCGGACCTCACGGTGGCCGACAGCGGGCACGTGAACACGGCGAAGGTGACCGGCGTGCACCACCCGGGCGGCACGCTCGGCGACAAGACGGCGTCGGCGACGATCACGGTGTTGCCGCCGCCGGCCATCGCGAAGATCGGCGACTTCGTCTGGGCGGACCGCAACCGCGACGGCTTGCAGGACCCGGCCGAGCCCGGCGTCGCGGGCGTCAAGGTGACGCTGAAGGACGGCGCGGGCGGCACGGTCAGCACGGCGACGACCGACGACAAGGGCAAGTACGGCTTCGAGAAGCTGAAGGACGGCACGTACCAGGTCTGCTTCGCCGTCCCCGCGGACTTCACCGTGACCCGCCGCGATGCCGGCAGCGACGATCGCGATTCCGACGCCGGCCCGGACGGCTGCACCGCGCCGCGCACCGTGGGCGGCCCGTCCCACGAAGACTTCACGGTCGACCTCGGGCTGCTCTCCCCGGTGAACCGGGTCGGCGACTTCACCTGGGCCGACTCGGACGGCAACGGCCTGCAGGACGCGGGCGAACCGGGCCTCGCCGGGGTCAAGGTGGTGCTGAAGGACGCGAGCGGCAAGGAAGTGGCGAGCGTGGTCACCGGCGCGGGCGGGGCGTACGGCTTCGACGGCCTGGAGGACGGCACCTACCAGGTGTGCTTCACCGCCGACGGCCACCACCCGACGGTCAAGGACACCGGCGACGACGCCCGTGACTCCGACGCGGACCCGGCGTCCGGCTGCGCGGGCCCGCACCCCCTCGGCCCCGGCAAGCGCGAAGACCACACGGTGGACGTGGGCTTCGCGTAGCTACGGTGGAGGCATGACGGATCTTCCTCTCGCCCTGGTGACCGGCGCTTCCCGCGGAATCGGCGCGGCGGTCGCGCACCAGCTGGCCCCGACGCACCGCCTGCTCCTCGGCGGTCGCGACGCCGACGCGCTGGCCGCCCTGGCGAAGGAGCTCCCGGGCGCGACGCCGTGGCCGGTGGAGCTGACGGACTCCGCTTCGCTCGCTTCGGCGGTCGCGGACATCTCGTCCCTCGACGTCCTGGTCCACTCGGCGGGGGTCGCCCGGCTCGGCCGCATCGAGGAGGCTTCGGCCGGCGCGTGGCGCGACAACTTCGAGATCAACACCTTGGCGGTGGTCGAGCTGACCCGCCTGCTGCTCCCCGCCCTCCGCGCGGCCCGCGGCCACGTGGTGGTGATCAACTCGGGTGCGGGCCTGAACGCCCGCCCGGGCTGGTCCCCGTACGCGGCGAGCAAGTTCGCGGTCCGCGCCTTCGCCGACGCCCTCCGCGAGGAGGAGCGCGACATCCGCGTGACGTCGGTCTACCCGGGCCGCACGGACACGGAGATGCAGCAGGCGATCTTCGCGGGCGAAGGCCGCGAGTACGACACGTCGCACCTGCTGAAGGCGGACTCGGTGGCCACCGCGGTGGTGACGGCGGTGTCGGCCACCCCGGACGCCCACCCGACGGAAGTGATCCTCCGCCCGCGTTAAGCCCGCAGCCGGGCCGCCGTCTCGGCCACGCCGGCCTGCACCTTCGCCCGGTCCACCTTCACCGGCTCGCCCTCGGCCACGACCTGCTCACCCGCGACCCAGACGTCCCGGACCCGCCGCGAACCGGCCGCCCAGACGAGGTTCGACAGCAGCTGCGCGTCCGGCACCTCCAGGCCGCACGCGAACGCCGGGTCGTCCAGGTCGATGTGCACCAGGTCGGCCCACCGGCCCTCCTCCAGCGCCCCGATGTCGGGCCTGCCCAGCGCCGCCGCCCCGCCGCGGGTGGCCAGCAGGAAGACGTCCGCCGCCGTCAGCACCGTCGAGTCGCCCGTGGCCAGCCGGGCGAACATGGCCGCGAGCTGCAGTTCCTCCCACAGGTCGAGGTCGTCGTTGGAGGCCGGGCCGTCCGTGCCCAGGCCGACCGCGACCCCCGCCGCGCGCAGGTCCGCGATCCGCGCGATGCCCGAAGCCAGCTTCGCGTTCGAGCCCGGGCAGTGCGCCATGCCGACCCCGTGCGCGGCGAACAACGCGATGTCCTCGTCCGAGAGGTGGATCGAGTGCGCCGCCAGCACCCGGCCGTCCAGCATGCCCAGCTCACGCAGCAGCGCCGGCACCGAACCGTGGGAAGCACGAACCGCGGTGTCCTCCGCCGCCGCCTCGGCGACGTGGATCTGCACCAGCGCACCGCGCGAAGCAGCGGACTCCGCGGTCGTCCGCAGGCCTTCCGCGGACAGCATGTACGCCGAGTGCGGGCCGTAGCCCAGCTCGATGCGGTCGCCGTGGCCGAAGCGGAGGCCATCCGTGTCGATCCAGCGCTCGATGCCGGCCAGCTGGGCGCGCCAGTCGAGGCCGGGCAGCTCCATCACCGGCGGCGCGACCAGCACGCGGCCGCCCGTCGTGAGGACCGCGTCGACCAGCTGCTCGCCTTCGAAGTACATCTCGGCGCTGGTCGTGACGCCGTGGCGGAGCATCTCGACCGAGCCGAGCAGCATGCCGGTGCGGACGTCCTCGGGGCGCAGCTTCGCCTCGGCCGGCCAGATGATCTCGTTCAGCCAGGGCAGGAGCGGCAGGTCGCCGCCCATGCCGCGCAGCAGCGTCATCGGGCTGTGTGCGTGCGTGTTGACCAAGCCGGGCAGCAGGATGCCGGTCAGGGTGGTGACCGGTGCGGCGGATTCGGGGGCGGTGGCCACCGGTCCGCAGTACGAAATGCGCCCATCGGCGTCGACATCGACGACCGCGTCACGGAGAAGCGAACAGGACGGGTCGGCCGGGAGAACGACAGGGGCGTGGAAACGGCGTTGCATCTCTGGATACTACGCACCGGGAATTACGAGACGACTCCGCTCCGCCACGCCCAGGCCGCGGTCTCCACCCGGTTCCTGGCGCCGATCTTGCTCTGCACCGACGCCAGGTGCGTTTTCACCGTCGACAGCGACATGAACAGCTCCGCGCCGATTTCGGTGTTCGTCAACCCGCGCGCGGCCGCCTTGACGACGTCCAGCTCCCGGGCGGTCAGCGGCTCGGACGGGGGCGCGACCTGCCGCTTCGCCGAGCCGGACCCGTTGAAGTGCTTCAGCAGCCGCACGGTGATCTGCGGCGAGACCAGCGCGTCGCCGCGGTCGGCCGCCCGGACGGCTTCGATCAGCAGCGCCGGGCCCGCATCCTTCAGGAGGAAGCCGTGCGCGCCGTTGCGCAGCGCCGTGTGCACGTACTCGTCGAGGTCGAACGTCGTGACGACGACCACCTTCAGCGGGTCGGTCACGTCCGGCCCGGCCAGCTGCCGGGCCACCTCCAGGCCGTCGAGGCCCGGCATGCGGATGTCGAGCAGGCAGACGTCCGGGCGCAGTTCGCGGGCCTTCGAGACCGCCGAGACGCCGTCCGCGACGTCGGCGACGACCTCGATGTCGTCCTGCGCGTCCAGGATCATGCGGAAGCCCATCCGCACCATCTCCTGGTCGTCGGCGATCAGTACCCGGATCACTCGTCCCCTTCCGTGTCTTCTCCGGCCGCCAGCGGCAGCCAAGCTTCGACGCGCCAGCCGCCGTCCGGGCCCCGCCCGGCCGACAACCGGCCCTTGAGCAGCGCGACGCGTTCGCGCATGCCGACCAGACCGTAGCCGCCCGACCCGCCGGCCGGCCGGTGTGCCGTCGCGCGCCCGTCGTCCGTCACCCGCAGGTGCAGCTGGGCGCCCACCACCTCGGCGACGACGAGCGCCTCGGTCGCGCCCGAGGCGTGCTTGCCGACGTTCGTCAGCGACTCCTGCACCAGCCGCAGCGCCGAGCGGCCGACCTCGTGCGGCAGATCCGGCGGCAGGTCCAGGTGCATCGACGTCGGCACGCCGTGGTTGGCGGTTTCGACCAGTTTCCGCAGGTCGGCGCCGAGGTCGGTGGTGGCCTGCTCGCTGAACTCGCTCGACCCGGCCGGTGCGTCGCCCCGCATCGAGCGGACCAGCCGCCGCATCGCCGCGAGCGCTTCGACGCCGGCGTTCTCGATCCGGGCCATCGCCTCGACCGCGACCTCGGGCTTCTGCGCGGCCATCATCCGCGCGGCCTGCGCCTGCACGACGATCCCGGTGACGTGGTGGGCGACGACGTCGTGCAGCTCCCGGGCCAGCGCCATCCGCTCGGCCGTCTGCGCGTCGCTCACCGCGGCCTGCACGATCTGGGTGCGCTCGGAGTCCCGCGACCGCAGCATCAGGCCGACGGCGATCGAGATGCCCAGCATCAGCGTCGCGGCGAAGGCCAGCACCGACAGGACCTGCGGATCGGTTTGCAGGCCCCGTCGCGCGTCGGAGTTGAGGATCGCCGCGAGCGCGACGACGCTCGACAGCACGGCGACCCGGGCCCAGGACTGGCCCAGCCCGCGGGCCCGGGTCAGGTTCACCACCACGCCCATGCCCGCGATGACCTGCGTGGCCGGCACGCCGCCCGGGACCGGGTAGTCGTAGGAGTGCAGCTGCAGGAACGGCGTGATGACCGCCGACAGCAGCATGATCCCGGCGAGGCCGAGGAGCGCGTCCGCGGGCCGCCGCGGGGACAGCACCGCGATCACGGCCGCGAGGATCGAGCAGAACAGGATCGGGAACCCGCGGGCGGTGTTCGAGTAGGTGTAGCCGAACTCGAAGAGCAGGGCGAAGGCGAGCAGCCCCATCAGCGGCCACTGCCCCATCGCCAGCTCGTTCACCCGGCGCAGCAGCCGGGTCCGCGGAGTGGCGCGCGGGCCGCGGTCGCGGGCCGCGACCGCGGGCACCAGCGGGCCGACGAGCAGCAGCAGGCCGAACAGCAGCGCCTGGGTACCCGTGCCGCCGTCGATGTCACCGACACCGGCGTACCGGCCGAACACGGCGACGAGGCCGGCGACGACCAGGAAGCTGATCACGCAGAACGCCACGCCCGCCCGCGCCCGGCGGGCCACGTAGTAGACCATCAGCACCCCGGCCACGACCTCGGTGATGGTCACCTTCGGCAGCACGCTGGAGTACGGCGGGATGCGCAACGTGTGGATGATGAGGGTGGAGAAGATCAGCACCCCGCCGCCGGCCACTGCGGCGACGGCGGCGCGCTTCTGAGCCCAGAGCCCACACGCCGCCATCACGAAAATGCCGGGGAAGAGCCCGAAGTCGACGAAGCGCGGACCGGCGTCGTCGAGCGCCGCCTGCGTCGTGTAGATGACGTCGAACAGCAACGCGGCGAGCAGGACGGCCGAGGGCACGCCGATGCGCCGCACCAGGGCGGTGACGCGGGTGGAGAGCGTTTTCGGTGGAGACGCGGCGGGCACAACGTGACGTTACGTGATCCCCCGGCGCCCGCACCTTGGCCGAGTGGCCCGCACTCCCTCGGCCGATCGGCCGAGGCGGGCCGGGGCGTGACTGGCCGTCTGCCCGAAGTGGGCGCCCCCGATCTCGGCGAAGCTCATCGGCGTCAAGATCCGAAACGGCAGGGAGAACCTCGTGGACCCGAACACTCCACACGCGACGAGCGGCCCGGTGCTGTCCGGCCGCGGGCTGGTGAAGCGCTACGGCACTCAGCACGCCCTGGCCGGCATCGACATCGACATCCAGCCGCGGGACGCCGTCGCCATCGTCGGGCCGTCCGGCTCGGGCAAGACGTCGCTGCTGCACGTCCTGGCCGGCATCCTCCGGGCCGACGACGGGCAGATCTTCCTGGGCGGGCAGCGGATCGACCACCTCGGCGAGAAGAAGCGCAGCGAGCTGCGCCGCACCGAGTTCGGGTTCGTCTTCCAGTCGGGGATGCTGGTCGCCGAGCTGTCGGCCGAAGAGAACGTCGCCCTGCCGTCGCTGCTGGCGGGGCTCGGGCGCAAGGAGGCCATCGACGCCGGCCGCCTCTGGCTTTCGCGCCTCGGCCTGGCCGGCAAGGAACGCCGCCGTCCCGGCGAGCTCTCCGGCGGCGAGGCCCAGCGCGTCGCGATCGCGCGGGCGCTGACCCACCGGCCGAAGGTGATCTTCGCGGACGAGCCGACCGGCGCGCTCGACACGCGCACCGGCCGCGAAACGATGGACGCCCTCCTCGGCGCCGCCCACGAGACCGGCGCCGCGGTGCTCGTGGTGACGCACGACCGCGAGCTGGCCGAGTCGATGCCGAAGACCGTCGCGATCCGCGACGGCCTGATCGCGACGAGGCTGGCGGCGTGAACTCCCTCCAGATCGCCCTGCGGGTGCTGAAGGTGGACCGGCGGACCCGGACGTCGGCGATCCTCACCGCGATCGGGGTGGCCGTCGCGACCGGGCTGGTGCTGCTGCTGGCGACGCTGCCGTTCGCCACCCAGAACCGCGAACAGCGGGCCCTCTGGCAGGGCGAGCAGTTCTACAGCCGCGGCACGGACGGCCCGGTCACCATGCTCTTCACCGCGACGAAGGATTACTTCGACGGCAAGCAGATCCTCCGCGTCGACGTCGCGCTGGCCCCCGGCGCCACGTCCGCGTCGGTCCCGCTGCCGCCGGGCGTGCCGCAGCTGCCCGGGCCGGGCGAGACCGTCGTGTCGCCCGCACTGGGCCGGCTCCTGCAGGCCAACCCGGCCGGGCAGCTCGGCGACCGGTTCGGCAAGCCCGTCGGCGCGCTCGGTGAAGACGGCCTCCGGTTCCCGGAGCAGCTCGTCGCGTTGACCGGGCACACCCCGGACGCCATGCCGGAGCGCTCCTCGCAGCTGTCGGGCTTCCCGAGCGGCAAGGCGAGCCCGGACGCGCTGCTCATGCTGCTGTCCTGGGTCGGGATCATCGTGCTGCTGGTGCCGAGCCTGGTGCTGGTCGCGTCGTCGGCGCGGCTGACCGCGGCCCGGCGGGAACGGCGGCTCGCCGCGATCCGGCTGGCCGGGGCGACCCCGGGGCAGGTCACGAACATGGTGGCCGCCGAGACGACGTTGTCGGCGGGCATCGGTGCGCTGCTCGGGCTGCTGATCAGCCCGGCGCTGCACGGCCTCGCGTCGTTCGTCCCGTGGGCCGGCGGCACCTGGCTGGCCTCCGACTTCGCGCTGCCGGTCGGGCTGACGGTGTTCATCGCCCTGGCCATCCCGGTGCTCGTGGTGCTGGCCGGTGTCCTCGGCCTGCGCCGGGTCCTCAAGAACCCGCTGTTCGCCACCGGCGGCCACACGAAGAAGCCGCTGCACTGGTGGCGGCTGCTGGCGCTGCCCGCGGCCGGGGTGTTCTTCCTGGTCGCGGTGACGACGGCGAAGGAGTACGGCGGCATCGGGTTGGTGATGGCGGGGCTGTTCTTCCTGGTCGGCTCGGCCGCGATCGTCGGGCCGTGGGTGACGTCGGCGGTCGGCGGCACGTTCGTCCGGATCTGGCGGCGCCCGTCCGCGCTGCTCGCCGGCCGCCGTCTGCGTGACGACCCGAAGGGCGCCTACCGGGCCTCCGCCGGGATCGTGCTGGCGGTGTTCGCCGGGTCGATGGCGCTGACGCTGCTGCCGACGTTCGAATCGATGGCCGGTGGCGGGCGGTCGTTCGCCGACTCCGTGCTCTACGTCGACACCGACGGCCAGCACGCGCGCACCATCGTCGACCAGGCCAACGCCTCCCTGCAGAAGTACGGCCAGCCGGACAAGGCGGTCGCGGTCGGCGAGGTCTACCTGGTGAAGG
This sequence comes from Amycolatopsis sp. NPDC024027, assembly GCF_040638975.1. NCBI lineage: Bacteria > Bacillati > Actinomycetota > Actinomycetes > Pseudonocardiales > Pseudonocardiaceae > Amycolatopsis > Amycolatopsis sp. NPDC024027. The sequence goes on along the minus strand of NZ_JBEZYY010000002.1, from coordinate 382,407 downwards.
GGCAGGCACCCAACCGGTACGGCCACCGCGCACTGGTGATGACCTGCGCCGACGCCGTCAAGCTGACCCGCTTCGGGCTCACGCCGGAGAACTGCACGGGCGGCCCGGCCGTCTTCGGCGACTCGGCGCTCGACCTGGCCCAGTACAAGATCGCCGACAACTGGGAAGGGCCGGCCTCGGCCGTGAAATCGGGGACCCGGGCGGAAGCCGTCCGCGTTCCCGACCCGGACCTGTCGAGCACGTCGATCATCGACCCGGCCGCCCTGCCGGACGGCTTCACGCCGAAGTACGTCACCGTGGTCGCGCCGACCACCGACGCGAACCGCGAGATCGTCCGGACGGCACTGGCCGCGCCGGCCGCGGGCGAAGAGATCGGCAGCCGCGACCAGTACCTGTTCAACCAGCAGACCGAACTCGGCGACCTGCGCCGGGTCACCGTGATCGGGTTGATCGCGGCGGGAATCCTGGCCGGCTGCAGTGCGGCGGTCGCGACCGCGGGCTCGGTGATGGACCGCCGCCGCACGTTCGGTGCGCTGATGGCCGCGGGCACGCCGGTGCGGGTGCTGGCGAGGGCGTTGCGGATGGAAGCCGCGCTGCCGGCGCTGGTCGCCACCATCGGCGCGGGAATCGTCGGGGTACTGGTCGGTGTTGGGCTCTACAGCATGGTCGACGCGCGCGGCATCGTGCTCAGCCCGTGGCTGCTCGCGCCGGTCGTGCTCGGGGTCGGGGTGGCCCTGCTCGGCGCTTCGGTCTGCACGCCCGCGCTCAAGCGGGTCCAGGCCGAGCCGCTGGCCGAGGAATAGGCGTCCGCTCCCGGAGTCGGGGCCGGGGCGGATACCGGGGGTAGTGAGCTGAAGGGGACTTTCTCCGCAGGGGATCCGGGGAGAGTCCCCTTCAGCCTTTCTTGGATCAGCGCCGTTCGAAGATCAGCGCTTCTCGAAGATCAAGTCGTGCGAGACGCGGCCTTCGACATCCGCGCGCTGCTCGAACTTCGTCACCGGCCGCCACTCCGGCCGCGGCGCCCAGCCGCCCGGTTCGTCGGCGTACCGGTTGCGCAGCGCGGGCTCGGCGGAGCAGACCTCGAGCATCTGCTCGGCGTAGTTCTCCCAGTCGGTCGCCATGTGGAAGGTGCTGCCGGGCGCGAGCCGCGACGCGACGAGCGCGGCGAACGAAGGCTGCACGATCCGCCGCTTGTGGTGCTTCTTCTTCGGCCACGGGTCGGGGAAGAACAGCCGCACACCGTGCAGTGTCTCCGGCTCGACGTGCTCGGTCAGCAGCACGACGGCGTCGCCGTGCAGCAGCCGCAGGTTTTCGACGCCGAGCTTTTCGGCGCGCAGCATCAGCTGGCCGAGGCCCGGGTCGTAGACCTCGGCCGCGACGTAGTTGAGCTCCGGCGCCGCGGCGGCCAGCTGCGACGTCGTCTCGCCCATGCCGGAGCCGATCTCCAGCATCACCGGCGCCTCGCGGCCGAACCACGCGGTGAAGTCCAGCGGCCCCGCGGGCAGCTCGCTCACCGTGCGGCCCAGCCGCGGCCAGTGGTCGTCCCACGCCCGCTGCTGCCCGACGGTCATCCGGCCACCGCGCTTGACGTAGCTGACCACGCTGCGCAGCCGGGGTTGGTGCTCGTTTTCCACTCGCCGAGGCTAACGAACGGCTTCGAACACCCCGAGACGAGATCGCAGGCCCGCCAGCCCGGCCACCGGGATCGGGTCCGGCGTACGCCCGGTGTGCGCGGGCAGGACGTCGATCCAGCCGGGGTGCCGGTCGGTGTTCATCACCGTGGTGGGAATCGCGTGCCCCGATTTCCCGCGTTCGGACGGCATGAACTCCCAGTAGCCGGATTCGCCGTCCGCGGCCCACGGGACGAATTCCCACCCCGGACGCGGGCCGAGCAGTTGCGCGATCCGGTCTTCGACGCGGAACCCCTGTTCCCGGGAATCGAGCTTGCCGTCCGCCATCGCGCGCAGCCACCACGGCGCGGGGATCTGGCCCGCCATCCCGGCCGAAGCGCGGAACAGGGCCAGGACACTGTCCTGAGGCGCGCGGTGCACCCACGCGCGGCGGAGTTCGGACGGCGTCGCCGCCGTCATCGCGGCCTGTGGGAGTTCGATCGCCCGCGACCATTCGAGGTCGAGCATGGGTTCGAGCCGGGGAGCGTCGCCTTCGACGCGGGCTCGGGGAATCGTGCCACCCAATTCTTGCCCGGTGTCCACCGTCAAGATTCACCTCCAGGGGGAGTTCAGACGGGTCCGGTGCGTTCACTTATGAATCTTGCCTGGTCATAGCAGTATGTCCGGTGGCTGTGAGAGAAGCCACAGTTGTTTCACCTTTTGTTAACAAGGTTTTGTGCGCTATTGAGACGGCGGTCACGCTCAGGCGTCGCGCCGTGCCGTCACGAGCACGCCGGCCACGTACAGGGCAACGGCGATCGCCGCGAAGTAACCGAGGTTGCCCCACGGGCCGAGCGGCGCGGACGGCAACCCCAGCGGGCCCGTGGTGAGCCCGCTCGCGCCGACGAACTCGTCGGCGGCGTGGAACGGCATCCACTGGTAGACGTACTTGCCGAAGCCCGGGATGAAGACGAACAGGCCTTCGAGCACCTGGGTCCACACGATGACCACCGTCAGCGCGAAAGCCACGCTGCGCAGCAGGAGCGCCACGCCCACCCCGGCCACCGCGGTGAACAGGAAGACCAGGCCCTGGCCGAGCACCGAGCGCCAGTCGGCGCCCGTGTGCAGCGCGAGGTCCGCGTCCGGCCGCACCAGCGACGCCAGCCCCCAGGAACCGAAGCTGATGACCAGCCCGAGCACCGTGCCCAGTGCGCCGACGACCACGACCTTGGCCAGCAGCGCGGGCACCCGGCCCGGCACCGCCTGGAACGTCAGCCGCATGGTGCCCCAGTTGAACTCCGACGCGGTCGCGAACACCGCGAGGACGAGCAGCACGGTCCGGCCGTTGCCGCTCACCAGCTGGGTGTTGCCGACGGTCGGCGGGATCTCCGGGCCGGCCAGCGCGAAGATCAGCATGGTGAGGGCGAGCGGCGCGATGATCGCGATGGCCAGGCACCACCACGGCGCGCGGGTGCTGAAGAGCTTGATGCGCTCGGCGCGGAGCAGGTTGGCGATCATCGGGAGGCCTCCGGGGCCGGCACCGCGAATTCGACGGCGTCGCGGGTGAGGTCGAGGTAGGCCTGCTCGAGCGAGCCGGTGATCGGGCTCAGCTCGTGCAGCGTCGCGCCGGCGTCGAAGGCGAGCTGCCCGATCCGGTCACTGTCCACCCCGGACACCACGAAGGCGCCGTCGGCTTCGGTGAACTCGGCCTGCCCGGTCAGCGCCGTCCGCAGCCGGTCGGCGTGCGGGGTGCGCACCCGCACGCCGTGTTCACTCGTCTGTGCGATGAACTCCTCCATGGTGCCCTGGTAGATCAGCCGGCCGCGGCCGATCACCACCAGGTCCTGCGCGGTCTGCGCCATCTCGGGCAGCAGGTGGCTGGACACGAACACGGTCCGGCCGTCGGCGGCCAGCGAGTGCAGCAGCTGCCGGATCCACGCCATGCCCTCGGGGTCGAGGCCGTTCACCGGCTCGTCGAACAGCAGCACGCGCGGGTCGCCGAGCAGGGCGGCGGCGATTCCGAGCCGCTGCTGCATGCCGAGGGAGTACTGCAGGACGCGCATCGAGCCGACGCTCGTCAGCCCGACCAGCGCCAGCACCTCTTCGACGCGCTTGTCCGGGATGCCGTTGGTCGCGGCCAGCCAGCGCAGGTGGGCGCGCCCGCTGCGGCCGGGGTGGCGCCAGGTGGCGTCCAGCATCGCGCCGACCGTCCTCAGTGGATCTTTCAGCTGCGGGTACGGGACGCCGTCGATGAGCACCCGGCCCGCGTCGGGGCGGTCGAGGCCGAGGACCAGCCGCATCGTCGTGGACTTGCCGGCGCCGTTCGGGCCGAGGAAGCCGGTGACGCGCCCGGAGCGCGCGGTGAACGTCAGTTCGTTGACCGCGGTCGTGGCGCCGTACCGCTTGGTCAGTGCTGTCGCCTCGATCATGGGCTCCCCCGTCCGTCCAGGCGAGCCTACTGCGAAACACCGGATCCGGGTCGCCCCCCGACAGTGCGACCCGGATCCGGTGTTTTCCCCTGTTCCCCTTTTTTCTCCCCTATGCGTCCCGCTTCTTCGCGACCCCGAGCGCGACGAGCAGGAACACGAGCGCGATGCCGGCGAAGTACGCCAGCGCCCAGCCGGGGCTCAGCGGCGAGTCCGACGGCGCCGGGCCGTCGACGACGGCGGAGCCGCGCAGGAACTTGTTCGCCACGTTGAACGGCAGCCATTCGTGGATGTGGTGCCCGACCTTCGGGATCAGCTGCACCAGCTCTTCGGCGACCAAGTAGTAGATGAGCAGCGCGGCGATCGCGCCCGCGCTGTGCCGGATGAGGATGCCGAGCGCGACCGCCAGCACGGCGCTGATCGCGAACACCGGGCCGAGCCCGGCGACGTTCATCCAGTCCTGTGAGGTGTGCAGGCCGAGGTGGTCGTCGGGCCGCATCAGCATGGCCAGACCCAGCGCGCCGAACGCGCCGATCTCACCGATCACCAGCGCGGCCAGCGCGACGACGACGGCCTTGGCGACCAGTGCCGGCGAGCGGTGCGGCACGGCCTGGAACGTCGTGCGGATCGTGCCGAAGCGGTATTCGGTGGTCACCGTGAGCGCGGCGAGCACCATGACGACGGCGATGCCGAACTGGGAGCCACCGAACTGGGTGGCGGACAGGGCGACCGGCGTGTCGGCGGGCGTGTTGGCGGCGAGAATGGCGGCGAAGCCGATGGACAGGACGAGGGTGATGAGCGCGCACCACCACGGCGAGCGGGTGCTGAACAGCTTGATGCGTTCGACCGCGAGCAGGTTCATGATCTTGGTTTCCCCGGTTACTTGGCGGACTCGAGCACGTGCTGCGCCTCGGCGTCGAGGCCGGTGTGGTACTCGACGGAGTCGCCGGTGATCTGCATGAAGGCCTGCTCGAGCGAGCCGGTCTGCGGGCTCAGCTCGTGCAGCACGATCCGGTTGGCGGCGGCGATCTCGCCGATCTTGTCGCTGTCCATCCCGGACACCACGAGCGCGTTCGCCTCGTCGGCGACCCCGGCGCTCGCCCGCTGCAGGACCTCGCGCAGCTCGGCCAGCTGAGGCGAGCGCACCTTGACGGTGTTCTCCGCGGCGCGGGAGACGAATTCCTCGGTGGTGGACTGCGAAATCAGCTGCCCGCGGCCGATCACCACGAGGTTGCTCGCGGTCAGCGCCATCTCCGAAAGCAGGTGGCTCGACACGAACACCGTGCGGCCTTCCTCGGCCAGCCGGTGCATGAACTTCCGGATCCAGAGGATGCCCTCGGGGTCGAGGCCGTTCACCGGCTCGTCGAAGAGCAGCACCTCGGGGTCGCCGAGCAGGGCGGCCGCGATGCCGAGCCGCTGGGACATGCCGAGCGAGAACCCGCCCGCGCGCTTGTTCGCGACGCTGGTCAGCCCGACCGTGTCGAGCACCTCGTCGACGCGGGTGGCCGGGATGCGGTTGGACTTCGCCATCCACAGCAGGTGGGCGCGCGCCGAACGGTTCGGGTGCACCCACTTCGCGTCGAGCAGCGCGCCGACGGTGCGCAGCGGTTCCTTGAGGTCGTGGTACTTCTTGCCCCCGATGGTGACCTGGCCGCCCGTCGGGTTGTCCAGGCCCAGGATCATCCGCATGGTGGTGGACTTGCCCGCCCCGTTCGGACCGAGGAAGCCGGTGACCTGCCCCGCGGCCACGGAGAACGACAGGTTGTTCACCGCCAGTGTCTTTCCGTACCGCTTGGTGAGGCCGGTTGCCTCGATCATGACTGCTCCTCTTCCGCCCCTCGCTTACGACGCGTTCATCGTCGCGGGTCGGGGATGGTTCGCGCGTCACCCTGTAGGCCGAACCGGTCCCCCTACCTGAGTAGTACCTTGCTGGCTCTTCGGCCGATGCGCGATCAGTGATGACCCTGAGTCGACCCTGATTCGACGCCATTAATGAACTGTGGTTCAATAATGCCGTGGCCCGGCCGAGGAGCATCACCGACGAGCGGCTGCTGGGTGCGGCGGAGACCGTGATCGGCCGCTGTGGCCCCGGTTTCACGCTCGCGCAGGTCGCCGCGGAAGCGGGTGTCTCGGTCGGCACGGTCGCGCAGCGCTTCGGTTCCAAGAGCGGCCTGCTGCAGGCGATGAGCCGGCGGGCCACGCGGCGGGCGGTCGAGCACATGCGGGCGTGCGCCGAGCGGGCGGACGACCCGGTCGACGGCCTGCGCGCCGCGGCGGTGTCGGTCTACGCGGTGCTCGGTGACGCCGAAGAAGCGGCGAACCACCTGGGCCAGCTCGGCGTGGACATCGGTGATCCGGTGCTGCGGTCGCTGCTGGGCGAGCACTTCACGGCGGTCGAGGACGAGCTGCGGCGGCTCGTGCGTGCCGCGGCGGGTTCTCTGCCGCACGCCCCGGCCGTGCCGCGGGCGGCGCGTGCGGTGCTCGGCGTGATCAACGGGGTGTCGATCGACTGGTCGATCCGGCCGCACGGGCGGCTGGCCGACCGGCTGGCGGAGGACGTCGACGCGGTGCTGTCCGCGTGGCGGGGACGGGAGGACACATGAGTGAGCTTGCGAACGAATCAGGATCAGCACTGAGTTTGCAGGGCAAGGTCGCGGTGGTCACGGGAGCGACCCGGGGCTGCGGGCGGGCGATCGCGGTGGAGCTGGGCCGCGCGGGCGCGACGGTGTACGTCACCGGCCGTACGACGCGCGAAACGGTGTCGCCGATGAAGCGCCCGGAGACGATCGAAGAGACGGGCGAACTGGTCGAGGCGGCCGGCGGCAAGGCCGTCGTGGTCCGCTGCGACTTCACCTCCGTGTCCGATGTGGACGCACTGCGGGCGCGCGTCGAGTCCGAAGTGGACGGAATCGACATCCTGGTCGACGACGTCTGGGGCGGCGACATGTACTTCCACTTCGACGCGCCGTTCTGGGAGACGCCACTGGAGGACGCGCTCACCCTCACGCACAACGCACTCGACACGCACCTCATCGCGCTGCACAAGCTGCTGCCGCTGGTGGTCGCCCGCCGCGGGCTGGTGCTGGAGGTGACCGACGGCGACAACGACGACTACGTCGGCGCGGGCCTCCCCTACTACCTGGCCAAGTGCGGCATCCGCGCGCTCGGCCGGGCGCTGGGCGTCGAGCTGAAGAAGAACGACTGCGTCGGTCTCGCCGTCACCCCGGGGTTCCTGCGCTCGGAGTCGATGCTCGACCACTTCGAGGTCACCGAGGAAAACTGGCGCGACGCGGTCGGCAAGCTCGCCCCGGTCGACTTCAAGATCTCCGAGACGCCGTACCTGCTGGCCCGCGGCGTCGCGGCCTTGGCGCAGGACCCGGAGGTCGCCCGTTTCGCCGGGCGGACGCTGGCGTCCTGGACGCTGATGAGGGAGTACGGCTACACCGACGTCGACGGCGACCGCCCGGACTTCGGCCGCTGGATCACCGAGGTCCGCAACGCGGGCAAGGACCCGGCGACCACGCCGCCGGACGGCTTCCGCTGATTCAGGCGATGCCGGGGCGGGCGAGACCGGTTTCGTAGGCCAGCACCACGGCCTGCACCCGATCTCGCAGCTCCAGCTTCGCCAGGATCCGCCCGACGTGCGTCTTCACCGTGGCCTCGGACAGGAAGAGCGCGTCGGCGATCTCCAGGTTCGACATGCCCTTGGCGATCAGCACGAGCACCTCGCGTTCGCGGTCGGTGAGCACGTCCAGCTCGGCGGTGTCCCGCATCGGGGAGCCGCCGGTGCCGACGAAACGGTCCAAGAGACGGCGGGTCACCGACGGCGACACCACCGCGTCACCCGAAGCGACCGCGCGCAGCGCCGACACCAGGTGGTCGGGCTGGGTGTCCTTGAGCAGGAACCCGCTCGCCCCGCCCTGCAGCGCCGCGTAGACGTACTCGTCGAGGTCGAACGTCGTCATCACCAGCACGCGCGCGGTGCCGTCGGCGACGATGCGCTTGGTGGCCTCGACGCCGTCGAGCACCGGCATCCGCACGTCCATCAGCACGACGTCGGGACGCAGTTCCTCGGCCATTTCGATGGCCTGCGCGCCGTCGCCGGCTTCGCCGACGACGTCGATGTCGGCCTGCGCACCCAGCACCATGCGGAACCCGACGCGCATCAGTTCCTGGTCGTCGACGACCACCACCCGGATCACTTGTCCAACCTAACCGGCAAGGCCGCGCGGACCTGCCATCCTCCGCCCGGGGCCGGGCCCACGTCCAATGTCCCGCCGTACACGTGCGCGCGTTCGCGCATGCCGATCAAGCCGTTCCCGCCCGGCAGCCGGGGGTCGCGCCGCCCGGTGGGGACCAGCTGGGGGACGCGGCCGGCGCCGTCGTCGGACACCAGTACCTCCACCAGGTCGCCGGTCCGCTGGACGCGCACCGCGGCGGTCGCGCCGCGCCCGGCGTGCTTGAGCGTGTTGGTCAGCGATTCCTGCACGATCCGGTAGACGCCCAGCGAGACGCCGGCCGGCAGGTCGCCGAGCTCGCCGAGTTCCAGGTCCACCGGCACCCCGGCGGCGCGCATCCGGTCGGCCAGCTCGGCGAGGGCGTGCGCGTCCGGCTGCGGTACCCGGGGCTCGCCGTCCGCGTCGTCGCTGCGGAGCACGTCCAGCAGGCGCCGCAGTTCGCCGAGCGCCCCCCGGCCGGTCTCGGAAATCGTTTGCAGGGCCCGTTGCGCGAGCTCGGGGTTGCTCTGGATCGCGTACGAAGCGCCGTCGGCCTGCACGACCATGACGCTCACCGCGTGCGCGACGACGTCGTGCAGCTCGCGCGCGATCCGCCCGCGCTCCTCGGCCACCGCGATCCGGGCGGCCTGGTCCCGTTCGGTCTCCAGCAGGTGCAACCGGGCCTCCACTTCCACGTCGTAGGCGCGCCGGGCCCCGACGAACTCGCCGAGGGTCCAGCACAGGGCGATCCCGAACGCGAGGAGCAGCACGGAGATGCCGAGCTCGTCGGTCTGCTCCAGCGCCAGCTGCAGCGCCGACGCGGCCACGACCGCGCCGACGAAGATCAGCCCCTGCCGCCGCCCCGCGTAGACGACGACCGAGTAGATGCTCAACGCCAGCCCGGCGACGCTGGCGATGCCCAGCGCCAGCGTCGCGTGCACGACGCTGAGCACCAGCACGACGTAGGCCGACCACAGCGGCGACTTCCGCCGGAACACCAGCGGCAGCACCATCGCGATGTCGACCGGCACGGCGACGTACCAGGGCGGCAGCCCCCCGAGCTCGTCCAGGCCGTCCGCGGTGAACAGCAGCAGGTCGAAGAGGCCGAGCAGGACGGCGAACACGGTGTCACCCGCCATGGGGTGGGCACGCATCCAGAGGCTCAGCCGTCGCACCACACAACACTAGGTCGCCCGGTGGAGTTCGCGCGTCGGTCGCCGGTAGCACCTTCGGTGCGACCTGGGGATGAGGCACATGGCACGATTCACCGGGGGTGGTCGCCTACGACGGGGAGGGCTGGGGGCCGTGACGTCACCGGAGCAGGGCCGGCTCGCGGGCCCGCTGTCGATGTCGGTGGCCAACCTGTGCCACCGCCTGCAGCCGCAGGTCTCCGCGCGCACCGCCGCCGGGTTCGCCGAAGTGCTGCGCCGCCTCGGGGCGCCCCTGCAGGTGGCCGTGGCCGGCCGGATCAAATCGGGCAAGTCGACGCTGGTCAACGCCCTGATCGGGCGCCGGGTCGCGCCGACCGACATCGGTGAGTGCACGCGGCTGGTGACCCGCTTCCAGTACGGCACGGTGGACCGCGTCGAGATCGTCTTCACCGACGGCCGCAAGCAGGTGCTCCCGTTCGCCTCCGACGGCATGATCCCCGCCGAGCTGGGCGTCGACATCGAGCAGGTGTCGCACATCGAGGCGTACCTGACCAACGCCGTCCTCCAGGGCATGACGGTGATCGACACCCCGGGCCTCGGCTCGCTCGACGCCGCTTCGGTGTCCCGCACCGAGCAGCTGCTGGGCGCGGCGAAGCACCGCAAAGACGAGGACGACGAGGGCTCGGACGAGCTCGACGACACCTCGCGCAACGCCGTCGCGGGCGCGGAAGCCGTCCTGTACGTCGTCACCCAGGGCGTTCGCGCGGACGACCAGCAGGCCCTCGCCGCCTTCACCGCGGCCACGGCGAGCCGCGAGGCGGGCCCGGTCAACGCGATCGCCGTCCTCAACAAGGCGGACACCATCGCGCCCGAGTCCGTCGAGGGTTCCGGCGGCGACGTCTGGAAGGCCGCGACGCTGCTCGCCGAGAAACAGGCGTCGACCTTGAAGCCGCGGGTCGCCGACGTGCTGCCGGTGATCGGGCTGATCGCCGAGTCCGCCGAGTCCGGCGGCTTCACCTCCGCCGACGCCGACGCGCTGCGGCAGCTCGCCGCGCTCGACGACGACGTCCTGCAGACCATGCTGATCTCGGCCGACATCTTCACGAGCTGGGAGTGCGACGTCCCGGCGGGCACCCGCCTGCGGCTGCTGGAGAAGCTCGACCTGTTCGGCGTCTCGCACGGCGTCGAGGCCGTCCGCAAGGAGCCGGAGATCACGGCGGGCGCGTTGCGGCGGGCGCTGCTCGACGCGTCCGGCCTGGAGGCGGTCCGGCAGCGGCTGGCGGTGGTGTTCGCCGCCCGCGCCGACGGCATCAAGGCGGCCGCGGCGCTGGCCTCGGTGACCGCGCTCGCCCACGCCTCGGCCGATCCGGCCGAGCGCCAGCGCGTCCACGACGCCATCGAGGTGCTGCTCGCCAAGCCCGAGGCCCACCAGCTGCGGCTGCTCGAAGCGCTGACGCTGGTCGCCTCCGGCGCGGTCGACATGCCGGAGGACCTGTCCGAAGAGGTGCTGCGGGTCGGCAGCAACGCCGACATCGGCGCCCAGCTCGGCAAGCCCGGCGCCCCGCGGCCGGAGCTGGCCGCGCACGCGCTCGAGCGCGCCGGCTGGTGGCGGTCCTTCGCGTCCTTCGGTGCGACGCCGGCGCAGAGCCGCGTCGCCCACGTCGTCCACCGGGCGTACTTCTTGATCTGGCAACAGGTCCGGGACGCCTGAGCTTGTTTCCGCCTTGCCGAATTCCGCTGGTGAGCCCGCCTTTCCGCGTACTGTTGAGGCGTGCGCCTAGAAAACACGACATCCTGGCGAGCCGGCTGGAGCAGCGAGACCGAGGTCGACGCCGCGCTCTACATTCGTGACGCCCTGGCGCTGTCCGTTTCCGAAGGACAGGTGCTGCCGCCGGTCGAGCCCCAGGTCCCGGTGCACATCCCGGCCGGGCTCGACCGCGCGGCCGTCCAGGCGCAGTGGGCCGACTGGTGGGTCGACCTGCTGGCCTTCCTGCGCAACCGCGAGGACCCGGACCCGCGCAGCCCGCGCTCCCGCTACGGCCGGCCGGCGCTCGCGCAGGGGTCGGCGATGCGGCAGGCGCTCGAGTTCTACGGCCCGGCCGCGGCCCGCCACTTCGCCAACGCCCGCGGCCCCGCCCTGCGCGGGACGAACGAGCCGTCGGGCACCACCCCGTGGGCACCCGGCTTCTACCGCCGCCAGATCGTGGCCGGCGAGCGGCTCGGCCAGCTGGTGCGCGAGGCCGAGGTGAAGCAGGGCCGCCGCGCCTACCCGTTCCGCCTGAACGTCATCGAGATCTCGGTCGCCGGTTCGATCTGGCTGCGCACGGCCGAAGACCAGCTGCTGGTCTCCTCCCGCCTCGCCGAAAACGGCCCGGGCCTGGAAGCGGTCCTCCGCCAGGTCATCGACGACCTCGTCTAACCCGTGATGCCCCGCCAATCACGCGAGATGCGCTTCTGATCACGCGAGATCCGCCCCGGCTTTCATAAACCGAGCACGCGGTCTAATAATGGTGGCATGGAGACGACCGTCGACGAGCCGCCGTGGCTGCGCACCGGGTCCTGGGTCGGCTGCCCGCTCGTCGGGGGCGCGCTCGGTGTGGGCGTCTGGGCCATCGCCGCCTGGGTGAGCGACCTGCCCGCCTTCCCGTTCCAGGGCGTGTTCAAGGTGCTCACGAAGCTGCCGCAGCCGTGGGCGACGCTGGCCGCGGTCGCCGGCGGGCTCGTGCTCGGCCTGGCGTTCGCCGCGATCTGGGCGCACGAGCGGCTCGTCGTCACGGTGTCACCGACCCGGGTCACGCTGGTCCGCGGCGACAAGACCCGGCGCATCGAGGCCGACCTCGAAGCCGTCTACCTCGACGGCAAGGAGCTCGTCCTGCGCACCACCGACGGCCGGGAGATCGCCCGCGAAAAGACCGACCTGCGCAACCACGAGCTGGCGCCGGCCTTCGCCGAGCACGGTTACCCCTGGCAGGACGAGCCGCCGGTCGAGCGATGAGGACGGTCGACCCCGCCAAGCACGCGGCCAAGCGCCGCGCGATCGTCGACGCCGCCGCCGGCTGCTTCGCCGAGAAGGGCTTCGAGCGGACGACGACGGCGGACCTCTGCCGGGCCGCGGGCATCAGCTCCGGCAGCCTCTTCCACTACTTCCCCAGCAAGCGCGCGGTGTTCACGGCGATCTTCACCGACGACGCCGCCGAGACGGCCGGACGCCTCGAAGCCGCGGCGAAGACGGCCGATCCGCTGGCGGCGCTGCTCGACGTCGTCACCGAGCTGGCCGGCCAGCTCGCGCACCCCGCAGTCGCCCGGCTCGTGCTGGAAGCCGCCGCGCAGGCCGCCCGCGACGACGACTTCGCCGAGCTGATCCGCCGCAACGACCGCGCCCTGCGGGACGGCTTGGCCGTGCTGGTCACCCGCGCGGCCGACGCCGGGCTGATCGACCCCGGCGTCCCCCCGGGCGCGGCCGCCGGCTGGGTCGCCGGCCTGATCGACGCGATGATTTCGCGGGCCAGTCTCGAGCACGACCTCGATCTGCCCGCCGAGCAGGCGATCCTCCGGACGATCCTGATCCGGTTCCTTCGTCCGGTTCCGCACCCGGAGGGCGGCTGAGTCAGTCAAACTGTGGTCATGGCGTGGTTTCGCAAGGACGGAACCGACCGCGGTGCCGCCGCGTCGGACACCGATGTGCACCCCTTGCAGCAGCAGGTCACTGCGTCTTCGTCGGGGCTTCGCCCCGAGCCGGGGGCTCCGCCACCCGGAACCCCCGAAAAGACGGCCGATCTCGACCGTGCCCTCGCCGATCGCCAGGCACTGATCCAGATGTGCCTCTACGCCCTGGACCGCGCCCGCAGCGGCGGCGTCGTCGAACGGCTGGAAGAAGGGCTCGCCGCGATCGGCGTCCAGGCCCTGCGGCCCGACGGTGAGCGGTTCGACCCGGCCCACCACGAAGCGGGCGGCGCCGTCCCGACCGAAGACCCCGCGCTCGACGGCATCGTCGCGGAAACCGAGGTCGCCGGCTTCGCCGACCACGACCGCCTGCTGCGCGCCCCGATCGTCACCGTCTACGCGAAGAAGAACCCGTGAGCGCACCGACCGCGCCGAGCCTGCCCGCGCAGGTCGCCGCGACCCGAGACCAGCTGCTGACCATCGTCCGCGAGGCCGATCCGGACGCCGCCAAGTGGGTCGACGGCATCCGGCGGGCCCGGCCGAAGAAGCCGGCCGTCGTGGTCGTCGGCGAGACGAACCGCGGGAAGAGCTCGCTGGTCAACGCGCTGCTCGCGATGCCGGGACTGTCCCCCGTGGACGCCGACGTCGCCACCGCGACCTACCTGGTGTTCGACCACGCGGACGCCTGGGCCGCGCACGCCTGCTACCCCGGCCAGCTCGCCCCGGTGCCGATCGGCCTCGGTCAGCTGATCAACTGGGTCTCCGCCGCGCACGAGCTGCCGCCGGGCCAGATCCCGCCGCGGTACGTCGAGGTCACCGGGCCGGTGCCGCTGCTGGAGCGGCTTTCGCTGGTCGACACGCCGGGCGTCGGCGGGCTCGACTCCATGCACGGCGAGCTCGCCAAGGAAGCCGCCGCGGGCGCCACCGCGCTGCTCTTCGTCGTCGACGCCTCGGCGCCGTTCACTTCGAGCGAGCTGCAGTTCCTGCGTGACGTCGGCGAGCGCGTCGAGACCGTGGTGTTCGCGCTGACCAAGGTGGACATGTTCCGCGGCTGGCGCGAGATCATGGAAGCCGACCGGCAGCTGCTGCGCGAATACGCGCCCCGCTTCGCCGACGCGGTGTTCCACCCGGTGTCGGCGCGGATGTTCGAGACCGCGGCGAAGGCGCCCAACGAGCAGATGGCCGCGATGCTGCGCGAGAAGTCCGGGGTCGCCGCCATCCAGACGGCGTTGCAGGAGCTGCTCGTCGGCCGCTCGGCGATGCTCGGCGAGGCGAACACGCTGCGTGCGCTGTCCAGTGCGCTCGGCGAGCTCAAGGCGAAGCTGCAGGCCGAGAGCCGGGCGTTGTCCGCGGGTGAGGCCGAGGCCGAGCAGCTGCGCGAGCGCCGTGACCGGCTGCAGGCCGAGCGGCGGACGTCGACCCGCGGCTGGCAGCTGAAGCTGCGTGGCGAGGTGCAGCGCACCCGCGTCGAGATCGGGCACGAGAGCGCCCGACAGATGCGGGACGCGCAGACCCACTTCCGCCAGCTGATCGACGCGGCCAAGCGCGACGAGCTGGCCGCGCTGCCCCAGCAGGTCGACATCGCGCTGCAGACGACGTCGCAGCGGATTTCGATGCTGCTCTCGCAGCGCCTGAACCAGGTCACCAACGTTTCGCTGTCGGAGCTGTTCTCGCCCGAAGAGCTCGACGTCATCCGCGCGCAGTTCGCCCGGGCGGGCGGGCCGCCGGTGGTCCTGCGCCCGCCGGACAAGAAGCCGCCGACGGCCGAGGACAAGCTGCTCGTCTTCATGGGCATCTCCGGCGGCGTCGGGGCCGGCAAGGTCGCCGCGCTCCCGCTGGCCGGCGTCGCCATCCTCAACCCGGTGGTGCTGCCGGCGACGATCATCATCGGCCTCGGGGCCGGCTGGTGGATGGCCCGCACGCGCAAGCACGCGGCCGACAAGCAGCACATGAAGCAGTGGCTGGTCGAGGCCATCGCGGACGCCCGTTCGACGCTCGACCAGCTCGTCGCCGAGCAGCTCATCGAGGCCGAGCAGCAGCTGTCGATGGCGCTCGACGAGGCGCTGGGCCGGCGCATCGACGCGATCGAGGCCGAGCTGAAGGAAGTCGACAAGACGATCAAGATGGGTGCGCAGGAGCGGGCCAAGAAGATCGCCGTCGTGTCGAAGCGGCTCAAGGAGGTCAGCGACGGCCGCGACCGCGCCGAAGCCTTCCTGACGCGGATCCGGGCCCTCCGGGACAAAACGGCCTGACCGCCGGTCCGGTTGTGGAGCGGAACCGAACGGGCCTACGGTGAGTCATACCCTCAGACAGCAGGTCGGAGCGTGTTACCCGGTTCGAAGGGGGAAGTCCCATGTGGGTCGACGAGAGCGGCGGCAGCGACACCGACGCGAGCAGCCCGGACGCGATGCACGTCCACGTCGACGGCCAGGAGTACCAGGCCGAGGTCAACTACGACGTGAACGAAGACGGGGTGAACGACACCGCGATCATCGAGCACGACGACGGCTCGGCCCAGGCCTTCATCGACACGAACCACGACGGCGAGGCCGACCACTACGCCGTGCTGGACGAGAACGGGAAGGTCGTCGAGCAGGCGGTCTACGACGAGGCCAGCGGCCAGTGGGTGCACGACGGCGCCGGCGGTGGCCACGACGACTCCGGCACCGGCCGCGATGACAGCTCCGGCGGCCACATCCACGCCGACCTGCCGGACGGTGAGGTGGACGCCGGGGTCGCGACCATCGACACCGACCACGACGGGCACAACGACACCGCCATCGTCGAGACGAAGAGCGGCGGCACCATCGCCTTCACCGACAAGGACGGCGACGGCGAAGCGGACATCGCGGTGCAGACCGAGTCCGACGGCACCACCACGACGTTCGAGCACGCCGGCCCCGGCCAGTGGACCGAAGTCTCCAGTGGACTGATGAACGCCGAAAGCGACCCGGCCGCCGACGCCGCCTGGGGCGAGGCCGGCACGCAGACGCTGGAAGGCGTCGCGCGCATCGACTCCGGCACGGGGCAGTGGATTTCGCCGAACTGAGTGATCCAGGTCATAGTTTGAAAGCCCGGGGCCGCGGCCCCGGGCTTTCTTCATGTCGTCAATGAAAACGACCAGGTCACAGCTGTGTCCCGGGCCACCGGAAGATTTTCAGCGAATACACCGATCAAGTGACATCTGAATCGATTCCCTTATCGTTCTTGTGAGAGAACCTACACGTCAGCTCTCGGTTACTTGCCGGTCATGCGGCTACTCTCGGGGAATCCCAAATCGCAGACACCGGTTCGCCAGCCGGTGTGCGAAGCCATTCGGTCGCCGGCAATGACGCCCGCACCGGGACAACGTCGTTCCGGTGCGGGCGCATTTGTCGTCGGAAGTCAGGAGTAGAGATGACCGCAGTCGCCATCCCCGGACTGGACACCGCGCCGACGACGCACACCGGCGTGCTGTCCTTCGTCCGGGAGGTCGCCGAACTGACCACCCCGGACCGCGTGGTGTGGGTCGACGGGTCTGACGAAGAAGCCGCCCAGATCAACCAGGAGCTGGTCGAGGCCGGCACGTTCGTGCAGCTCAAGGCCAAGCCGAACTCCTTCTGGGCCACTTCCGACCCGAACGACGTCGCCCGCGTCGAAGACCGGACCTTCATCTGCTCGGAGCGTCCCGAGGACGCCGGTCCCACCAACAACTGGATGGACCCGGCCGAGATGAAGGCCACCATGACCGAGCTGTTCCGCGGCTCGATGCGCGGCCGCACGATGTACGTCATCCCGTTCTGCATGGGCCCGCTCGGTGACGACAATCCCAAGCTGGGTATCGAAATCACGGATTTCGCCTACGTCGTCGCTTCGATGCGCGTGATGACCCGCGCCGGCAAGGCGGCGCTCGAGAAGTTCGTCGCGCCGGACGGCAGCGAGCGTGAATTCGTGCCCGCGCTGCACTCCGTCGGCCACCCGCTCGAACCGGGCGAGAAGGACGTTTCCTGGCCCTGCAACGAAACGAAGTACATTTCGCACTTCCCCGAGGAGCGCGCGATCTGGAGCTACGGCTCGGGTTACGGCGGCAACTCCCTGCTGGGCAAGAAGTGCTACTCGCTGCGCATCGCTTCGGTGATGGCCCGTGACGAGGGCTGGCTCGCCGAGCACATGCTGATCCTCAAGCTGATCTCGCCCGAGGACAAGGTCCACTACGTCGCGGCCGCGTTCCCGAGCGCCTGCGGCAAGACCAACCTCGCCATGCTGCAGCCGACCATCCCGGGCTGGCGCGCCGAGACCCTGGGCGACGACATCGCCTGGATGCGCTTCGGCGAGGACGGCCGCCTGTACGCGGTCAACCCGGAGTTCGGCTTCTTCGGCGTCGCGCCGGGCACCGACTGGCACACCAACCCCAACGCGATGCGCACCATCGAGAAGGGCAACACGGTCTTCACGAACGTCGCCCTGACCGACGACGGCGACATCTGGTGGGAGGGCATGGAGAACAAGCCCGCCCACGCCACCTCGTGGAAGCAGCAGGACTGGACGCCGGACTCGGACGAGAAGGCCGCCCACCCGAACTCGCGCTACTGCACGCCGATGTCGCAGTGCCCGATCCTCGCGCCGGAGTGGGACGACCCGAAGGGCGTGCCGATCTCGGCGATCCTGTTCGGCGGCCGCCGCAAGACCACGGTGCCGCTGGTGAACGAGGCCCGCGACTGGCAGCACGGCGTGTTCATGGGCGCCACCATGTCGTCGGAAACCACCGCCGCGGCCGCCGGTGCGGTCGGCAACGTCCGCCGCGACCCGATGGCGATGCTGCCGTTCCTCGGCTACCACGCCGGTGACTACTTCAAGCACTGGCTGAACCTGGGCAAGAACGCCGACGCGAACAAGCTGCCGAAGATCTTCTACGTCAACTGGTTCCGCCGCGGCGACGACGGCCGCTTCCTGTGGCCGGGCTTCGGCGAGAACTCGCGGATCCTCAAGTGGGTCGTCGAGCGCGTCGAGGGCAAGGGCAACGCCGTCGAGACGCCGGTCGGTTTCGTGCCGCGCGCCGAGGACCTCGACACCGAGGGCCTGACCGAGCCGCTCGAGGACATCCAGGCCGCCCTGGACGTCAAGCCCGAGGAGTGGCGCGAGGAGCTGCCGCTGATCGAGGAGTGGTTCGAGAAGATCGGCGACCGGGTGCCGACGTCGCTGCGTGACGAGCTCGACGCGCTGGCCCAGCGCCTGAGCTGAACTTCCTGACCGAAGACGGGGACGTCCCTTGGGGCGTCCCCGTCTTCCGTTTCGGGGTAGTTTCGCGGCCATGAGACCGTTCCGCTTCGGGGTGGCGTTGTACGTGCCCGGCTCACGGGCCGAGTGGGTGGCGAAGTGCCGCCGGGCCGAGGACCTCGGCTACGACGTCGTCGGAGTGGTCGACCACCTCGGCCGGGTCGCGCCGGTGCCCGCGCTGCTGCTCGCCGCCGAGGCGACCGAGCGGATCCGGCTCAACACCTACGTCCTCAACGCGAGCTTCCACAACCCGGTGCTGCTGAGCCGCGACCTCGCCGCGCTCGACGAGTTCACCGGCGGCCGGGTGGAGATCGGTGTCGGCGCCGGGTACGTCCGCGCGGAGTTCGAAGCCGCCAGGATCGACTGGGGCACACCCGGCCTCCGGTTCCGCCGGCTCGTCGACGTGGTCACCGAGATCGAGCGCGCGTTCACCGGCCGCCCGCGGCCGCCGCTGCTGCTCGGCGGCCGCGGCGACCGGATGCTGACCTTCGCCGCCGAGCACGCCGACACCATCGCCCTCACCGGCACCGCGCCCGGCGCGGCCGAGGGACGGCTGGCCCTGGCCGATTCCGCCGCGCTGGCCGAGCGCGCCGGCTTCGTCAAGCGGGTGCTCGGCGGCCGGGACGTCGAGCTGAACCTGATGGTCCACTTCGTCCGGATCACCGATGACCGGCGGACGGCCCTGGAGACGGCACACCGGCTCGTGCCGCACCTCGGCGTCGAGGAGCTCGGCGAGCTGGCCACGGTCCTCGTCGGCTCGGCGGAAGCGGTGGCCGAGCAGCTGCTGCGCACCCGCGAGACCCTCGGCGCCAGCTACTTCACGGTGCTCGAAGACGACCTGACCAGGCTCGCCCCGGTGATCGGAAAACTCCACTGAGTACCTTGGGCGGCATGACTGGGGATTTCCGCTTCGGCGTCAACATGGTCGTGCCGGACACCCGCGCCGCCTGGGTCGAGAAGTGCCGCCGGGCCGAGGATCTCGGCTACGACGTCCTGTCCGCGGCCGACCACCTGGGCATGGCGCCGCCGTTCCCGGCGCTGGTGCTCGCCGGCGAGGTCACTTCGCGCGTCAAGCTGAACACCTTCGTGCTGAACGCGCCGTTCTACAACCCGGTGCTGCTGGCCCGGGACGTCACCGGCACCGACCAGTTCACCGGCGGACGGCTGGAGCTGGGGCTCGGCGCCGGGTACGTCAAGGAGGAGTTCGAGGCCGCCGGGATGCCGTTCCCGTCCGCCCGCGAGCGCGTCGACCACCTCGAGCGGACGATCACCGAGCTCAAGCGGTTGTACGCGGACCCGGAGCACAAGCCCGCGCCGGTCCGCCCCGAAGGGCCGCCGCTGTTGCTGGGCGGCCGCGGCGACCGGATCCTGACGCTCGCCGCCGAGCACGCCGACATCATCGGCTTCACCGGTACGGCGAAGACACCCGACGGCGCCGCGCTGGCCCCGGCGACGGCCGGGGACATCGAGGAGCGCGTCCGGTTCGTCCGGTCGAAGCTGGGCGACCGCGTCGCCGAGTTCAACCTGCTCGTCCACTTCGTGCACATCACCGATGACCGCAAGGCCGCGCTCAGGCAGTTCGAAGACACCTTCCGGGGCCTGCTGACGGCCGAACAGCTCGCCGAGCTGCCGACCGTGCTGGCCGGCACCCCCGCCGAGGTGGCCGAGCAGCTCCACGCGCACCGCGAACGGTTCGGCCTGACCTACTACACCGTCCTGGAGCACAACATGGACCAGTTCGCCCCGGTGCTCGAAGCCCTCCGATGATCGACGCGAAGGCAGTCGGCGTCCGGGCCGGCGAGCTGTGGCTGTTCGACGACCTCGACTTCTCCGTCGACCCCGGGGAGTGCGCCGCGATCGTCGGGCCCAACGGCGTCGGCAAGTCGACCTTGATGCGCTGCTTCTACGGCATGCAGAAGCCGCAGCGGGGCCGCGTGCTGGTCGACGGCAAGCTGCCGGACGAGCGGGACGTCGAGTTCCGGCGCAAGGTGTCGGTGCTGTTCGACGACTCCGACTTCTTCGCCGAGCTGACGCCGTTGCAGCACCTCGAGCTGCTGTCCGGCTCGTTCGGCGCCGACCTCGGCGACCACGAGGAACTGCTGCGCGACGCGGGCCTCGGCGAACGCATGCGCGTGACGTCCGGGCACTTCTCCGCGGGGCAGCGCCGTCGCCTGCTGCTGCTCGGCGTCACCGCCCGGCCCCACCGGGTGCTGCTGCTGGACGAGCCGGAACGCGCGCTGGACACGGCGGGCAAGGAGTGGCTGGTCGAGGTGATCGCCCGGTCGACGGCGGCCGGCGCGGCGGTCGTGGTGGCCACCCACCACCCGCCGCTGCTGGAAGCCGCGGACAGCGTGCTCGAACTGTGGTGACACTGACTCCGAGGCGGATGCGGATCCCGGGGCGCAAACGGTTCGGCGGCATCTTCAGCGGCGACACCGCGACCTTCGTCCTCCTGTTCGGCTTCGGGTTCCTGTTCACCGCGTTCTTCCACGTCGACGGCTGGCGCCCCGCGCTCTACGGGTCGTCCATTGTGGACTTCCCGGCCGTGCTCGGCCTGCTGACGCTCTGCTGCGCGGTGGGCTGGCGCGGCCTGCTGCGGCGCGGCTTCGCGTGGGTCGAACCGGCCGAGCTGACCTGGCTCGACTTCGCCCCGGTGGATCGCGGCCGCGTCGTCACGCTGCGGCTGCTCGGCGCGTGGACCGGCGTGGTCGTGGTGACCGGCTACCTGGCCGCGCTGCTGCTCGCCGTCGGGGGCGCCGGGCTGGAGCAGTGGCGGGCGGCGGTGGCGATCGTCGTCGCGACCGGGGTGGCGGCTTTCGCTTCGGCTCGGCGGACGTCGCTGCGTCTCGACGCGCTCGGTCCGCTGGCGCTCGCGGTTCTCGGCCTGGTGATCGCCGCGCTGGGCCTCGGCCCGGCCACCGTCCAGTTCGTCGCGGCCGGGGTGCTGGCCGCCGCGCTGCCGCTGGCCTTCGGCGGCGAACCGGTGTCGCGCGCGGGCCGGGCGGCGCTGCTCGCCGGGTGGGACGGCCGGGTGCTGCGCTCGGTCGCCGTCACGTTCCTCGACCCGATGATGCTGCTCCCGCCGTCCGCGCCGGCCGGCGGGCTTTCGCTGCGCCGCCCGACGCCGCTGCGGCTGGCCTGGGCGGGCACCCTCGGCCGGGTGCGGTACGCGGGCGCGGCGCTGCTGGTCGGCCTGGCGGTCGTCGTCGCGCACATCGCGGTGCCGACGGTGCCGGGCGCGGTCCTGGTCGGCATCGGCGGGTACGTCGCGCTGATGCCGTTCGGCGGCGGGCTCGGCGAGCTCTGGCGCAATCCGGGCCGGCGGCGGTGGGTGGGCTCGGCGGACCGTGCCCTCGTGCTGGCCCACGGCCTGGTGCTCGCCGGGGTGGGTTCGCTCTGGGGGACGGTGCTCGTCGTGGTCACCCTCGCGGGTGGGACGTCGTTCGCCGCGACGGCGTGGCTCGCCGTGCCGCTGTCGGTGCTTTCGATCCTGCGCACGGTCACCCGGACCGCTGTTGACTACGCGAATCCCGGGTTCGTCGACACCCCGATGGGCCCGATGCCGGCCAACCTCGCCCGCCAGCTCTTCCGCGGTCTCGACCTCCAGCTGGTCGGCATCGTGCTGCTCGCCGCCGCCGTTTGACCTACCCTCGGTGCGACGAAGGGAGCAGCGAGTGGGCGGCGGGCACGCACCGGGCGTCGGGCGCAGGGCGACCAGCGAGTTCCCGGCCGGCTGGACCGACGAGCAGATCATCTCCGTGGTCAAGGACGTCGCGAACGACCCCAGCGAGGCCCGGCGGCAGCAGCGCAACGGCCGCTGGCGCTGTGCCGGCGAGCGGTTCAACGTCCACCTGATCGTGCTGGTCGAGGACAACGGGCACGTGCACACCGCCTACCCGGTGGCCGGGCCCGGCGTGGTCCGCAACCCCGACACCGCGCGCGACCCGGCGAACCCGACGGTCGCCGACCTCAAGGGCAACCGGATCAGCTTCTTCGCCGACAGCGTCCTGACCACGATCGGCAACCGGCTCTCCCCGGAGGACTACACGCACTACCGGACGTTGCTGTGGGCCGGCGAGTGGGAGGAACTGGCCGACGTGCTGGCCGCGCACGCGTACCGGGTCGGCTTCGGCTTCTCCGCCGACGAGTTTTCGGACTTCGAGAAGCTGCTCAACAGCTACGACCTGCCGGTACCCGGGTGCGTGTTCCTCAACGACCGCGAACACATCCTCAAGCAGCTGCGGCCGGCCTAACGGAAGTCGTACCCCTGGAAAGCCGCGATCGGGGCGTAGCCGAGGCGCCGGTACAGGGCGTTGCTGGTGACGTTGGCGGGATCGGTGTAGAGGACGACGTCCGTCGCACCGGCGGCCAGCGCGGCCTGGCTCACGGCGACCGTCACGGCGCCGGCGTAACCCCGGCCGCGGAACCGGGCCGGGGTGTAGACGGGGTCGACCCGGACCATGCCCGCCAGCACCGGGGTCGATCCCGCCATGGCGACGGGCGCGCCGGTCTCCCAGAACGTGAACGGCTTGCCGGCGAAGTTCGACGCGGCCCAGGACCGCTCGTCGGCGATGGGCGCCTGCCCGACCGCGGTGGCGAACTCGCTGCACCAGCGGATGACCTCCGCACGGTCCCGCGCGGCCAGAGCGCGGCCTTCGGGCATCGGCTCCGGCGGGGTGAGGGTGCCGAGCCGGTAGAGCCGGACCCGCACCCCGCGCACCGGCACCGCGTCGGTGTGCCGTTGCCACGCCTCGGCGAAAGCGCCGGCGGTGTCGTCCTCCGCGGTCACGCCGGACAACGGCTGGCCGGCCAGCTCCGCGGCGAGGGCGTCGGCCTCGTCGGGTGCGACCGCGGTGAGGATCAGGCGTTGCGCCGGGCGGCAGTAGCAGATCGCGCGGACCTCGCCGTCCTGCTCCAGCCGGCCGAAGAGCGTGCCCTTTTCCTCGTGCGTCCGCAGCTTTTCGAGCCGGGTCAGCTGCGAGGTGTGCAGCGCGGGACGCGAGCGCAGGAAGTCGCCGGTCCGGGCGAGGAAGTCGTCGATGTCCTCGGTGAGGTGCCAGGGCATTTCCGCAGGTCAGCTCGCCTGCGAAAGCGGAGGTGACGCGGCGGGTGTGACGGCCGCGCGCAGCTCCTCCAGCGGCAGGCCGACGGCATCGGCGATCGCCGCGACCGTGAAGAAGGCCGGTGTCGGGATGCGGCCGGTTTCGATTTTCCGGAGCGTCTCCACCGAGATCCCCGCCTCCGCGGCGACGTCGACCATGCTCCGGCCGGCCCGCGCCGCGCGCAGTGCCTGGCCGAGGCGTTCGCCCCGTTCGCGCTCTTCATCCGTAAGCGGTACCCGCACCATGGGTGGCATTCTAATACCACTCGAGTTGTCCACCGCCTGTGGACAACTCTGTGCACAGGTGTGGAAAGGCCCCGCCGAACGTCCGTTCGGCGAGGCCGCCACTAGCCCTTGTGGTGTCAGGCGCCCGCGGGCACCGGAAGTGGCATGCCGGGCAGGCTCTGGTCGTTCGGCACCACGCCGTCGACGAGGTAGGCCTCCACGACCTTGTCCACACCCGCGTTGCCGCCGGCGTAGATGCCGTGGTCACCCTCGCCGGTGATCGTCAGCATCCGCGAACCCGCGAACGCCTTGTGCGCGCGCCGCGCGCCCTCGATCGGCGTCGCCGGGTCGTGCTCCGACTCGACGATCAGCACCGGCGGGACACCCTTGCCGTCCAGCACCGGGAGCGGGGCCGGCGGCTTCTTCCAGAACAGGCACGGCTGGATGAACCAGCCGGCACCCAGGAGCGGCAGCTGCTGGTCGATCAGCTTCTGCGAGTCCTTGATGGCGCTGTTGGGCGAGCCGGTCCACGGACCCTCGTTGCACGGGATGGTCCAGAAGCTAGCGTCGTAGGAGTCGCCGTCGGCCGGCACCATCAGCGGCTGCGGGCCGTAGGTGACCGTGCTCTTGTCGCCGGCCTTGACCTTCTGCGCGGCCGCGGACTTGGCCTGCGCCGAAGCGGTGCCCTGGGTCAGCGTGCGGACGCTGACCAGGTAGTCGGCCAGGCCGGGGAAGGCGCGCTTGGAGTAGATCTGCGACGCGATGAACGAGTCGAGGCCGTTGGCCGAGACGGTCGAACCGTCGGGCAGGGTGACCGCGCCCTGGGTCAGGGCGTAGCGCACCTGCTCGTAGGTCTGGCGGGCCGCTTCGCCGGTGGTGCCGAAGTGGTAGAGCTTGTCGTACTTCGCCACCCACGGGAGGAAGTCGGCCCGGAAGCGGCGCTCGAAGCCGAGCGGCTGCCAGTCGAACGACTTCTGCCAGGTCGTGGTGAACTCCGTCGAGGAGTCGAGGACGAACCGGCCGGTGCGGGCCGGGTAGGCCTGCGCGTAGTGCGCGCCCATCCAGGTGCCCGCGGAGTAGCCGACCCAGTTGATCTTGTCGCGGCCGAGCAGCACGCGCAGCAGGTCGATGTCCTTGACCGTCTGGTCGGTGTTGATCAGCGGGCCCAGCTCGCCGGACTTCTGCTGGCAGGACAGCGCCGCGTACTTCGTCGCCTGCAGGATCAGGTTCAGGTTGCCGCGGTCGCGGTCACGCGGGTCCAGGTCCGACCCGGTCCCGATGGCGCCGCCGCAGGTGATGTTGGTGCTCTTGCCGGTGCCGCGCGGGTCGAAGCCGACGATTTCCTGGTGCTCGCGCAGCTTCGGCTGGTTGCGCAGGCGGGCCGGGAAGTTGCGGCCGGGCGCGCCGGGGCCGCCGGGGTTGGTGACGACGCTGGCGGTCGCGTCCTTGGTCGCCTTGAGCCGGCTGACCGCGATGGTCAGGTCGATCTGGGCGTTGGCCTGGTACCAGTTGCGCGGGGTCTTGTAGGTCGCGCACTCCATGTCCTCGGCACCCGCGGGCGGGGCCGTCGGCAGCTCGGAGGGGACAGCGCACTTGTGCCAGTCCAGCTTCTGGTTCGCGTACTGCGCCGGGATGTTCGTGGAGTTCAGCGGCTGCTTACCGGCCGCGACCTCCTGACCTGCGAACGCAGGCGTGAACCCGGCCAGCAGGGTGCCGGCGATGGCCGGGATCACCACCGCGTAGCGGAGTCGTGTCATACGGTTGCCCCTTTTGGGTTTGCGCGTGCGGAGTCGGGCTATTGATATAGGGCCCGCGGGGGTGGGGCAACCGACGTTGGTCGGCATCGGCGACCGGGGCGATCAAATCGATATCGGACAGACGTGACGCGCCGTCACCGAGGTCATAAGGTCAGGCAGTCGGTTACGGGAGTGTTAGGTGAGGTCCGATGTCGACTGTGAAGCACGACGGAAAGGTGCGCGGGTTCCAGTTCAGCCCGTGGAACCTGCTCCTGATCGTCCCGCTGCTGGTCCTGGTCACGCCATTGTTCAACATGGACGGTCCACGGTTGTTCGGGATGCCGTTCTTCTACTGGTTCCAGTTCCTCATGGTCGGCGTCGGGGTGCTGAGCACCTGGATCGTCTACCTGATGACGCGGGACAAGCGGACCGTTGACGCCCCGGACAAGCTGAGCGTCGAAGACCTGGACGAGGGGGACGCTCGATGAGCAACCTGCAGTGGCCCGAGCTGATCATCTTCACGATCCTGTTCGCCCTGGTCACCGTGCTCGGTTTCATGGCGTCGCGCTGGCAGCGCGGCAGCACGCTGGACCACCTGGACGAATGGGGTCTCGGCGGCCGCAAGTTCGGCTCGTGGATCACGTGGTTCCTGCTCGGCGGTGACCTCTACACGGCGTACACGTTCGTCGCGGTGCCCGCGCTGGTGTTCAGCGCCGGCGCGCTGGGCCTCTACGCGCTGCCGTACACGATCGTCGTCTACCCGATCGTCCTGCTCCCGGCGCTGCGGATGTGGTCGGTTTCGCGGGTGCGCGGCTACGTCACCCCGGCCGACTTCGTGCGCGGCCGCTTCGGCTCGCCGATCCTCGCGCTGCTGGTCGCGATCACCGGCATCGTCGCGACCATGCCGTACATCGCCCTGCAGCTGGTCGGCCTCGAAGCCGTGCTGCGGACGATGGGCATCAACGGCTCCGGCATCGTCGGGCACCTGCCGCTGCTGGTCGCCTTCGTCATCCTGGCCTTTTACACCTACCAGTCCGGCCTGCGGGCGCCCGCGCTCATCGCGTTCGTCAAGGACATCCTGATCTACATCGTGATCCTGGTGGCGATCATCTACCTGCCTTCGAAGCTGGGCGGCTGGTCGCACATCTTCGACACGGCGGCGAAGAAGCTCGGCACCCCGAGCCCGGCCACCGGCAAGCCGGCCGGGTCGATCCTGCTCACGGCCAACAACCAGCTGCAGTACGCGACGCTGGCACTGGGCTCGGCGCTCGCGCTGTTCCTGTACCCGCACTCGCTGACCAGCGTGCTGGCCTCGCGCGGCCGCAGCGTGATCAAGCGGAACATGGTCGCGCTGCCGGCGTACTCGCTGGTGCTCGGCTTGCTGGCGCTGCTCGGGTACGTGGCGATCACGGCGGGCGTCAAGCCGCTGACGAACGCGGCCACCGGCAAGGCGGACGGCAACACGATCGTCCCGGTCCTGTTCGACAGCCAGTTCTCGTCCTGGTTCGCCGGCATCGCCTTCGCCGCGATCGGGATCGGCGCCCTGGTGCCGGCCGCGATCATGTCGATCGCCGCCGCCAACCTGTGGACGCGCAACATCTACAAGGAGTACATCCGCAAGAACGCGACACCGCAGGAAGAAGCGAAGCAGGCGAAGCTCGCTTCGCTGGTCGTGAAGCTCGGCGCGGTCGCCGTCATCATCCTGATCGACCCGCAGTTTTCGATCGACCTCCAGCTCATCGGCGGCGTGCTGATCCTGCAGACGTTGCCGGCCGTGGCGCTGGCGCTGTACACGCGCTGGTTCCACCGCTGGGGCCTGATCGCGGGCTGGATCGTCGGCATCGGCTGGGGCCTGATCATGCTGTACGGCATCCCCAACCCGGCCAACGGCAAGCAGCACTTCGGCGGTTCGGCGCTGTCACTGGGCAATCTGTCGCTGTTCGGCTGGCACCCGTTCGCGGGTTCGGCGGTCCAGATCTACGTCGGTTTCGTGGCGTTGATCGGCAACCTGGTGATCGCGGCGATCGTGACGGTGATCGCCCGGCGGATGAAGGTGTTCAACGGCACCGACGACACCGAGCCCGCGGACTACCACACCGACGAGCACGACAAGAACCTGCGCCCGATCGGTGTCCACTAAGGACTGTTGCGGCGGACCAGCGTCCGTGACACGAGGTAGAGCACCACGCCGGTGAGCAGGTGCCAGAGGAAGTGCGTGCCGGCCGGGACGTAGACGCACACGTCCCGGTCGAGCCCGCGCAGGCTCAACGAAAGCGCGAAGATCGCGCCCGCCACGGCGAAGTGCGTCCAGTGGGCGTCGCGCGTGAAGGCGAGTACGGCGGCGAAGACGCCGAGGCCGACGAGAGCGCCGAGGTAGAGCCCGCCACCCAGCAACGCTGAGACGAGGGTGAGCGCGAGGAACACCGGCGCGGCGACCCACGCCCAGCGCGGGCCCCAGTTTTCGCGGGTGAACAGCACGGCGTACACGGCCGCGAAGAGCAGGAGAGTGCCCGAATCCCCGACGGCCGCCCAGCGCGTCGCGAGCAGGTGGAAGACGGTGCTCGCGACGAAGACGAGCCCGATCAGCCCGGCGAGCACCCGCCCGGTCCGATCCCCGTTGGCCAGCCGCCACACGAGCACGGCGACGACGAGGAAGGCGAGGTTGCTGAGACTGTTGAGCGGCTCACCCCAGAGCCCGGGCGCAAGGCGTTCGCAGTACCCGTCGACGTAGTCCGTCACGCCGACAGCCAACCAGGGATCACCGGGACTCGGCCAGGCGCTGCTCCAGGAAGGACCGCTGCGGCCCGGAACAGGGCAGGGCCGGCGCCCGCCGGTAGCGCCGCGCCGCCTCGTCGAAGTCCCCGGCCCGCCGGGACAACGCCCCAGCGCGGCGGACCACGGCAGGTGCCCGGCGAGTTCGGACCGCAGCGCGTCCACCTCGGCGATGCCGGCGCGGGGCCCGTCGACCTCGGCGAGCGCGATCGCCCGGTTGAGCCGCACGACCGCCGTCGGCCGGACGAGCAGCAGGTCGTCGTACAGCGCCAGGATTCGCCGGTGGTCGGGTTCGGCCGTGGTGTGGCACAGCGCGATGGCCGCTTCGACGTGGAACGCCGACAGTTCGGGCCCGGCGCACGACCGCTCGAAGGCCTGCGCGCCTTCCCGCACGAGTTCGCCGTCCCAGCGGCTCCGGTCCTGTTCGCCGATCGGCAGCAGCTCGTCGCGCGCCGGCAGCCGGCTGGCCTGCAGCAGCTGCAGCGCCGGCAAAGCGCCGACGCGCGGCAGGTCGGTTCGCGCGTCGGCGGTCAGCAGCCGGGTCAGCCGGACCGCCTCGGCACACAGCTCGCGGCGCACCACCCGCTCGCCGGCTGTGGCCTGGTAGCCCTCGTTGAACAGCAGGTAGAGCACGTCGAGCACACCGTCCAAGCGTGCCTCCAGCGGCTCCGGCACTTCGACCGCTTCGCCGGACTCGCGGAACCACTTCTTCGCGCGCACGAGTCGTTGCGCGACCGCGGATTCCTTCGCCAGCAACGCTGTCGCGATCGCCTCCGGCACGTCCCCGGTCAGCAGCGGCAGCTTCGCGCGCAGCGTCTTCTCGCGGCGCACGACGTCGAGCGCCCGATTGCGGGCGACCCGGAAGAGCCAGCCGTGGGGGTTGGCCGGCACGCCGGAGACCGGCCAGCTGCGCAAAGCGAGTTCCAGCGCGTCGGCCAGGCAGTCTTCCGCGAGGTCCAGCCGGTCCGGGCCGAGCGCCCGGGTCAGGGTCGCGAGGATCGGTCCCGTGCTGTGCCGGAACAGCCGCTCGACCACCCCGGCCGGGGTCATCGCAGGTGGGGCTTCCCGGGCGTCCTGGTCGGTCAGCGCGATCTCGTGCAGCACGAACCGGCCGATCCCGTCCTCGGCGATCGGGTGCTTGAGGAACAGCTTCGCCGCTTCAGCGAGGCTGTCGGCTCGAACGACGATGTCGCCGGCGATCACCTCGCTCGACTCCGTGAACGGCCCGCAGCTCCTCCTGCCAGGAACAAGGCGCCACGGAATCGACACGGCTAGCGTGAAGCCCATGAGCGACGTGAGCCGGTTTCCGGTGGTGGACCTCGAAGACCTGCCCGACGACCTGCGTGAACGCGTCGGTGCGATCGCGGAGAAGTCGGGCTTCGTGCCCAACATCTTCCGCGCGCTCGGCCACCGCCCCGCCGAGCTGCGTGCGTTCCTCGACTACCACGACGCGCTGATGGAACGCACCGACGGCCTCACGAAGGCCGAGCGCGAACTGGTCGTCGTCGCGACCTCCGGCGCGAACCACTGCACCTACTGCGTCGTCGCCCACGGTGCCATCCTGCGCATCCGCGCCAAGGACCCCGAGCTGGCCGATCGCGTGTCGAGCAACCCGTGGCAGGTGGAACTCGGCGAACGCGGCCGCGCGATCGTCGACCTGGCACTGGCGCTCGCCCGGGACTCCGCGCTGTTCGGCGAAGGCGACCTCGAAGCCGCGCGCAACGCCGGCCTGACCGACGACGAGATCTGGGACGTCGGCGCGATCACGGCGTTGTTCGCGATGTCGAACCGCCTCGCCCACCTCACCGCGCTCCGCCCGAACGCCGAGTTCTTCCTGCTGGGCCGCGTGCCGCGCTAGAACTCCAGGCGCCAGAACTGCTGGACCAGCGCCGGCCCGAAGCCGTCGTGCGGCTCTTCCTCGACGAGCTGGAACCCGGCGGCCCGGTAGATCGCGTGCGCGGCGGTGAGCACGGACATCGTCCAGAGCTCCATCGCCCGGTAGCCGTGCGCCTTGGCGAACTCGACGCATTCGGTGACCAGCCGCTTGCCGACGCCGTGCCCACGGGCCAACGGCTCGAGCAGGAGCAGCCGCAGCTGCGCGGTGCCGTCGTTCTCGCCGCGCTGGCAGCCGATGCTGCCGACGCGCTCGCCGTCGAGTTCGGCGATCCAGAACGCCTGCTTGGGGTCGTCGTGACGGTCGGCGAAGCCGGCGGCCGCACGGGCGACGAGCGCCTCGAACCGGGCGTCGAAGCCGTACTCGCGGGCGTAGAGGGCGCCGTGCCGTTCCACCACCCAACCGAGGTCACCCGGTCGTGGCGGGCGGAGGACGAGGGCCGGATCGCGGCGGCGGTCACCGACCAGGTCGCCGATCGTGTGCATCGCGGCCAGCAGGCGTTGCTGGT
Organism: Amycolatopsis sp. NPDC024027; assembly: GCF_040638975.1. NCBI lineage: Bacteria > Bacillati > Actinomycetota > Actinomycetes > Pseudonocardiales > Pseudonocardiaceae > Amycolatopsis > Amycolatopsis sp. NPDC024027. The sequence continues at coordinate 351,848 of NZ_JBEZYY010000002.1, read as the reverse complement.
CTTCGTCGGCGAAGCGGCGTAGCAGCCCGCCGATCTGGTCGGTGGAGCGGCGGTTCAGCACCGCGAAGGCGTCCCGACCCGCCGCGGTGGGCCGCACGAGCTGGCGGCGGGCGTCCTCCTCGGACCGTTCGCGCACGATCAGCCCGCGGGACTCGAGCCGCGCGAGCAGCCTGCTGGCGTAGCCGGCGTCGAGGTCGAGACGTTTCCGCAGGTCCGTCACCGGCAGCGGGTCCTGGTGGGCGAGCTCGAAGAGCACGCGGGCTTCCGGCAGCGAGTACTCGGCGTCCGCCGGTCCTTCGTCGAGCACACCGATGACACCGGTGTAGAGCCGGTTGAAGGCCCGGACCGCGCCTACCCGCTCGGCCAGCTGAGCTTCGTTCATTGACCACCTCAACAAGTTCGTTGACGAAGTCAAAGATTACTGCGGCAAGCTCCGCCGGCAAGGGGTTTTCGGGGAAATGGGAAACCCCGCGATGCTGCCAGGTCGGGGGTCCGCCAGCATCACGGGGTCGTAATGGGTATCGACACCTCTTCGGGTGGCGTTACAGCGTGAGCACGATGTGGCCTAGGTCACTCGAATGGGCGACCGCCACGGGGTGAAGAGATCAGCGCATGTAGCCCGAGCGAGCCTGCGCGATCGCGATGAGTTCCTGACGGACCGTCGCGGTGGCGGCGGTGTCGATCGCCCGGTTCAGCGCCCGGCGAGTGCGAACCTCGGCGCGACGGGCACGGAGCTTGGCGGCGATGTTGTTCATCGGTTTCTGCATCCCCTTCGAGGGTCTTGGTGGCTGTGCTTCTAGTATGCACCTTTTTTCACAAGGAATCCAACGAACGTCCGGTGATGTGGCGCACTCGCCGATGAATCATCGGCAAACTCGGGCATTTGCCGGAGAGATTCAGGGTGGCCGCAGTCACGTCAAAGCAACCCGCTACAGCTCTCTAGAGTTATCTATCGAATTCACTAGATAGTCGTAGCGACGCGCATAGACCGGAAGAAAGCCGTAAAAGCCCAGGTCAGTCGCGGCTGAGCAGGTAGTGGCCGAAGTGCGGGACGGTGAAGGCGATCTGCCCCCGCTCGGCGGAGTACACGAGGCCCTTCTTCATCAGGCTGTCGCGCGCCGGCGACAGCGACGACGGCTTCCGCCCGAGGAACACGGCGACGTCGGCGGTGCCGGCCGGCTCGTCGCGGCCCTGGGTCAGCGAGGCCATCGCCTGCAGGTACTCCCGCTCGGCCGGCGTCGCGCGCTCGTAGCGCGACCCGAAGAAGCCGACCGCCAGCTCCGACTCCGCCTCGGGCGCCGCGACCTGGACGTCCTTGACGGTGATCGGGTCGGACGGCGCCGCGTCCCAGGCCGCCTTGCCGTAGGCCTGGATGAAGTAGGGGTAGCCGCCGGACGCGTCGAACAGCGCGTCGAGGGCTTCCGGCTCGATGCCGGCGTCCTCGCGCTCGATCGGCGCCATCACGGCGAAGTCGGCGTCCTCGCGGTTGAGCCGGTCGATCCGCGCGTACCGGAAGAGCCGCTCGGAGTAGGACTTCGACGCCGAGAGCACCGCGGGCACGTGCGGCAGCCCGGCCCCGACGACCACCAGGGGCGCGCCGGACTGGGACAGCTCGTGGCAGGCCGCGCACAACGCCGAGACGTCGTCCGGCTGCAGGTCCTGGATCTCGTCGATGAGCAGCGCGACGCCGGTGCCGACGTCCGCGGCCAGCTCGGCGACGTCGGTGAACAGCTCGACGAGGTCGATCTCGATGTCCCCGGAGTCGGCCCGCCCCTGGGCGGCGGGCACGTCGATGCCCGGCTGCCACCGGTCGCGCAGCTTGGCGTCGGCCTTGTTGGCCCGCAGCGCGAACGCCTTCAAGACCCCGAGCACTTCTTCGACCCGGTCCGGCGCCCGGTGCCGCACGGCGAGGTCCCGGATGGCCCGGTGCAGTGCGGCCGACAGCGGCCGCCGCAGCTCCGCGTCCGGCCGGGCCTCGATCTTGCCCGCGCCCCACTTGTGCCGCACGGCCATCGCGCGCAGCTCCCCGAGGAGCACGGTCTTGCCGACGCCACGCAGCCCGGTGAGCACGAGACTGCGTTCGGGTCTCCCCCGCGCCACCCGCTCCAGCACCACTTCGAAGGCTTTGAGCTCACGCTCGCGCCCGGCCAGCTCGGGCGGCCGCTGCCCGGCGCCCGGCGCGAAGGGGTTGCGGATGGGGTCCACTCTGCCAAGTTATCGGCGTTTCTAGGGTGAGCCCGATATTCCGCCATAGACGGCTAGGCGTGTCGCCGAGGTTCGACCGGTCGGCCCAGGCTGTGCCAGGGTGGCGAGGTGACCGGCTTCGAGGTGGGTGCCGCGGTGACCGGCACGGTCTCCGCGATCCCGCGGCCCGGCGCCATCGGGCTGTTCGTGGAGCTCGACGGCGAGCGGCAAGGCTTCGTCGACGTGCTGATCCTGCCGCGGCGGCCGGAGTCGTGGCCCGCGGTCGGCACGAAGACGACGTTCGAGGTGCTGGCCGGCAGGTCCGGGCAGGTGCGCTTGTGGCCGCTGGATCCGGAGTTCCGGTCGGGGCCCCTCGACAACGGGGTTTCGGACGAGCAGTGGCGAGCGCGCAAGGCACGCCACCCGGTGGGCACGGTCCTCACCGCGGAGGTGAGCGACGTCTACGTCGGCTCGTACCTCGTCCGGTACGAGGGCGGCTGGTCGCTGCTCGAAGACGACGAGGCGTTGCCGGAGGTGGGCACCCGCGCCGCTTACGAGGTGATCCGCCACCTCGACACCACCCGGCGCACGCTGCTACGGCCGAGTACATAGAGACGAACAGGTCTGCAGCCCTGCTCGTCCCTACCCCCAGTGCGCCTCTTACGACGCGCCACTAGTCACTGAGGTTCCGTTCCGCGTAGATCTTCATCGCGTCGCGGACGAATTCCGCTTCTCCGCCTTCGAGCCCGTAGCGCGAGTCGTCGACGTACAGCTGTCCGAGGCCCGCGAAGTAGCCCTTCGACACGGTCGAGACCGCCGGTCGCAGCCACTCGTGCAGCCGTCGCGTGATCGTCTGGACCTCGTCGGAATCCGGCGTCGAACCCGAAGCCCGCGCCGCGCCGAACGCCGCCGCGATGTCGAGCTGCTCCTGCTGGTGGGCCTTCTTCTCCTCGGCCGGCAACGAACTCCACCACTGATCACCGTGCCGGTACGCGTCAGCGCCCCAGCGCGAAGTCACTTCCTTCTCGTACTTCGTGTGGTCGAAGCCGTCGAAGACTTCTTCTGCCATCAGTCGTTCACCTCCCTTCAGTTTCCGGAGGGTCGTGCGGACCGACTCGATCTGCCGTCCGATCCGCCGCTGCTCCTGTTCGAGCAGCTCCAGGTGGGTTTCGAGCGCCGCGGCGCTGTCGCGCTGCCCGTCGAGCACCTCGGCGATGGCCGGCAGCCCGAGACCGAGCTCGCGCAGCAGCAGGATCCGCTGCAGCCGGACGAGCGCCTGCTCGTCGTAGTAGCGGTAGCCGTTGCCGCCGATCCGGCTGGGCTCGAGCAGGCCGACCGCGCCGTAGTGGCGCAGCGTCCGGCTCGTGGTCCCGGCCGAGCGGGCGATGTCCTGGATCGACCACTCCATGACTTCGACGATAGAAGTTGACGCAGCGTCAAAGTCAACCGCTAGAGCCTTATAAGACTTTCTAGCGTCAGGACTATAAAGCCGCAGAAAGGCCGATGAGGATTCGAGCACGGGCCGAGCGGGCACCCACGGAGTAGGTTCGACCAGGCAGCGGCCCGTACGAGGAAGGCTATGACCGTGATACTCCGTCGAGTGGCTCGTCCCCTGCTCGCCACGATCTTCGTGACGGGCGGGATCAATGCGCTGAGGCAGGCCGAGGGCCACGCCAAGGCGGCGGAACCGTTCCTCAACAGCGCGTTCGAAAAGTACGGCGACGTCGTGCCGGCGCAGATCCCCCGGGACCCGGTGACGCTCGTCCGGATCGACGCCGCGGTGAAGATCGGCGCCGGCCTCGCGTTCGCGGCCGGCAAGGCCCCGCGGCTCGCGGCCGGGCTGCTGCTCGGCAGCCTGGTGCCGACGACGCTCTCGACGCACAGCTTCTGGGCCATCCAGGACCCGGGCGAGCGCCAGCAGCAGCAGATCCAGTTCTTCAAGAACGCGAGCCTGGCCGGCGGCCTGCTGCTCGCGGTCAGCGACACGCACGGGAAGCCGTCGGCGGCTTGGCGGGCCCGGCACGCCGCGAAGGACGTCGGCGCCGCGGCCGGAAAGCTGAGCCGCAAGGCCGAGAAGCGCGCGAACAAGCTCGCGAAGCGGGCGCAGAAGGCGCTTCCCAACTGACGACTGACGCTTGTACGCGTAAGTGCCACCCTCGGGTGGCACTTACGCGTACAAGCTACTTCTCGAGGATCGCGGTGACGCCCTGGCCGCCGGCCGCGCAGATGGAGATCAGGCCGCGGCCGGACCCCTTCTCGTGCAGCAGCTTCGCCAGCGTTGCGACGATCCGGCCGCCGGTCGCGGCGAACGGGTGCCCGGCCGCCAGCGACGAGCCGTTGACGTTCAGCTTCGCCCGGTCGATCGCGCCGAGCGGCTCGTCCAGGTCCAGCTTCTCCTTGGCGAACGCCGGGTCCTCCCATGCTTTGAGCGTGGCCAGTACCTGCGACGCGAACGCCTCGTGGATCTCGTAAAAGTCGAAGTCCTGCAGCGAGAGCCCGGCCCGCGCGAGCATCCGCGGCACGGCGTAAGCGGGCGCCATCAGCAAGCCTTCGTCGCCGTGGACGTAGTCGACGGCCGCGGTCTGCGAGAACGTCAGGTAGGCCAGCACCGGCAGCTTGTGCGCCTTCGCCCACTCGTCGGTGGCGAGCAGGACCGTGGACGCGCCGTCGGTCAGCGGCGTCGAGTTGCCCGCCGTCATCGTGCCGTCCGGGCCGCCGAAGGCCGGCTTGAGCTTGGCGAGCTTCTCCGCGGTCGAGTCCGGGCGCAGGTTCTGGTCGCGCGCGAGCTTGAGGAACGGCGTCACGAGGTCGTCGAAGAACCCGCGGTCGTAGGCGGCGGCGAGCTTCTGGTGGCTGCTCGCGGCCAGTTCGTCCTGGGCCTCGCGGGTGATCTCCCAGACCTTGGCCGTCAGCGCGGCGTGCTCCCCCATCGACAGCCCGGTGCGGGGCTCCTCGTTGCGCGGGATCGCCGGGACGATGTGCCCGGGCCGGATCTTCGCGACGAGCTTGAGGCGGTCGCCGAGCGTCTTGGCCGCGTTGAGCTGGATGAGGATCTGGCGCAGGTCCTCGTTGACGGCGAGCGGGGCGTCGCTCGTGGTGTCGACGCCCCCGGCGATGGCGGAGTCGAGCTGGCCGAGCGCGATCTTGTTGGCGACGTTGACGATCGCCTGCAGGCCGGTGCCGCACGCCATCTGGACGTCGGACGCCGGCGTCGCGGGCGAAAGCTTGCTGCCCAGCACGCTCTCGCGGGCCAGGTTGAAGTCCTTCGAGTGCTTGAGCACGGCGCCGGCGGCGACCTCGCCGATCACCTCGCCCTGCAGCGAGAAGCGGCTCACCAGACCGTCGAGGGCGGCGGTGAACATGTCCTGGTTCGAGGCCTTCGCGTACGGCCCGTTGGACCGCGCGAAGGGGATCCGGTTGCCCCCGATGATCGCGACCTTGCGAACGGCAGGCGTTTTCTTCGGCGGCATGACTTCCACCTCTCTGGTCGTGTCCCTCACACTGTAACCTACTAGCGAGTAGGTTAGACTGCGACGTGACGCAGACTGCACGGGAGGCAACCGATGGCTGACAGGTACCAGCAGTTCACGAAAACCCCGGTGGGGAAGTTCGTGGTGCCGAAGCTCGGCCTGCCCAACCCCGCCACGCTGCGCCGGTACCGGCCCGGGCAACCCGCCCTCGAGGGTCCCGCACTTCTGGGCGCCGCGCCCGGCGGACGGCTGGAGAAGACCCTGCGCGACCAGCTGGCCGACGCCGGCATCGAGGTGATCACCACCGCCGCCGACCGGCACGCGGCGCTGGTCTTCGACGCCACCGGCGTCACCGACCCCGCGCGCCTGCGCGAGGTCTACGACTTCTTCCACCCGGTGATCCGCAGCGTCGGCCCGTCCGGCCGGGTCGTCGTCCTCGGCACCCCGCCGGAGCAGGTCGAGGGCCGCGAGCGGATCGCCCAGCGCGCGCTCGAAGGCTTCATCCGTTCGGTGGGGAAGGAGCTGAAGCGCGGCGCGACCGCCCAGCTCGTGTACGTGGCCGACGGCGCCGAAGAGGCAACCGACTCGACGCTGCGCTTCCTGCTCTCGGCGAAGTCGGCGTTCGTCGACGCGCAGGTGATCCGGATCGGCACCGAGGGCAAGACGGCGTCTCCGCCGGCGAACTGGGAAAAGCCGCTGGACGGCAAGGTCGCGCTGGTCACCGGTGCGTCCCGCGGCATCGGTGCGGCGATCGCCGAGGTACTGGCCCGCGACGGCGCGCACGTCGTCGCGCTCGACATCCCCGCCCAGGGCGGGGACCTGTCGAAGGTGGCCAACAAGGTCGGCGGGTCGTCGCTGCAGCTCGACATCACTTCGCCGAGTGCGCCCGCGAAGCTCGCGGAGTACCTGAAGGAGCGGCACGGCGGCGTCGACATCGTCGTGCACAACGCGGGCATCACGCGCGACAAGACGCTGGGCAACATGAGCGAGAGCGCGTGGGACTCGGTGATCGCCGTGAACCTCGCCTCGCAGCTCGCGGTGAACGACAAGCTCCTCGCCGATCGCGTGCTGAACGAGAACGGCCGCATCATCGGCGTCTCGTCGATCGCGGGCATCGCCGGCAACGTCGGCCAGACGAACTACGCGACGTCGAAGGCGGGCGTGATCGGCATGGTGAACGTCGGCGCGCCGCAGCTCGCGGCCTACGGCGGCACGATCAACGCCGTCGCGCCGGGGTTCATCGAGACCAAGATGACCGCGGCCGTGCCGCTGTTCATCCGCGAAGCCGGGCGGCGGCTGTCCAGCCTCGGCCAGGGCGGCCTCCCGGTCGACGTCGCGGAGACGATCGCCTGGTACGCGAACCCGGCGTCGGCCGCGGTGAACGGCAACGTGGTCCGCGTCTGCGGCCAGGCCCTGCTGGGGGCCTGAGGTGGCGATCCGCGAACTGGACAGCACGCCCAGCCTGGCCACGCTGTACCCGAAGGCGCTGCTCGGCGGCGTCCTGCGCAAGCCGTCCGGGGATTCGCTGCCGGACACCGAGCTGGTCCGCACGGGCGTCGTCGTCGACCCGGCGCACCTCGCCGCGTACAACACGGTGTGCGGCTTCCGGCTGAGCGACGAGCTGCCGGCGACGTACCCGCACATGCTGGCGTTCCCGCTGCAGATGGCGCTGATGACCGAGCCGGGTTTCCCGTTCCCGCTCCTCGGCATGGTGCACGTGGCCAACCGGATCACCCAGCACCGCGCGCTGCGGGTGGCCGAGCCGCTGACCGTGCGCGTGCGGGCGGAGAACCTGCGTCCGCACGAGAAGGGCCGTCAGTTCGATGTCGTCAGCGAAGCCTGGACCGGGGAGGACCTGGTTTGGCGCGACGTCAGCACCTACCTGCGGCGCGGCTCGGCTTCGGGCCCGTCCGGGCGCCGCGAGCAGCTGGCCCCGCCGACCCCGGACGCGATCTGGCGCGTCCCGGGCGACATCGGGCGGCGTTACGCGGAGGTCTCGGGCGACCGCAACCCGATCCACCTGCACCCGCTGACGGCCCGCCTGTTCGGCTTCCCGCGCGCGATCGCGCACGGGATGTGGACGAAGGCCCACGCGCTGGCCGCGTTCGAAGGCCGGCTGCCGGAGGCGTTCACGGTCGACGTCCGCTTCAAGCAGCCGGTGCTCCTGCCGGCCAAGGCGGGCTTCACGTCGTGGGCTACTTCGGAGGGCTGGGCGTTCGAGCTGTGGAGCGGATCGAAGCCGCACCTGGAAGGCGCGATCAGCTCACTCTGACGGCTTCCAGACCGCGCCCTCGATGAGGTCGTTGAAGCCCAGCCAGACGAGGTTCATCAGCCAGGAGGCCAGAACGCCGTCGGAGATGTCGGGGTGGTCGAGGGCCCAGTCGGCCAGCGACTCGGCCGCCCCGACCAGCGCCGCGGACAGGCCTTCGCCGGAGAACTCGGCCTGCTCGCCGACGCCCTTGCGGGTGCCGGCGGACACCACGAGCGCGGCGACCAGCTGGATCGCGCGCACCCGCATGTCGGTGACCTCCGCGGCGAACGCGCCGCCGACGGTCAGCGCCTGGCGGTGCAGGACCGTCCACGACTCGCGGTACTCGGCGACGAACCGGTAGAAGGACCGCAGGCCGTGCCAGAGCTGCATGTCCGGCGGCAGGTCGGGCTGCACGCCGGCCTGGATGGCCTCGAGCAGGCGCGTCGCCTCGCGGCGGATGCACGCGCCGAAGAGGTCTTCCTTCGAGCCGAGATAGGTGTAGATCATCGGCTTCGAGACACCGGCGACGTCGGAGATCTCGTCCATCGACGCGGCGTGGTAGCCGTGGCGCGAGAAGACCTGGACGGCCGCGTCCAGGATCTGCCGCTCGCGCACCGCACGCGGCAGCCGCCTGGCCCGTTCGGGCGGACGCTGATCTTCCTCTGACACGCTGGACCTCCTCGTTGCTGCCCGGAGACGCTACCGGTCGTTGCCACGCGCGGGTGATTTCGGCACGCTTGCCCGCCTACCTACTGGTGGGTAGTATTACTCTTGGGTAACTCGAGAGGGGTGACCATGGCCGAAAACGCCGGGATGACCAGCGCTGATCGGATCGCGGACCTCCGCGGGCCGGCGCTGCTCGAAGCACTGGAGCGGCTCGACCCGCTGGGCCCGGAGGCCCACGCCCTCGACGTCAACGAGCTCGACCTCAACCCCGGCAACCTCCGCAAGGATGACTTCCGGCGGCTCCTGAACGCCCTGCTGAGGCTGGCCGAGCGCGCCCCGGCGTTCGACCTGAGCAAGGTCGAGCCGGCCCGCTTCGCGTCCCTGGTGGCATCGGCGTCGCGCGCGCAGCTGGAGAGCGTCGTCGCCGACCGGCCGCTGCGAGAGCGCGTGCTGGACGAGATCTTCGCCCGCATGGGCGCGCACATCAGGTCCGATCGGGCCCGCGACCTGCAGGCAGTGGTCCACTGGCGCCTGTCGGGCGGAGCGGGCGAAGGCGGCTTCGACCGCTACGAGACGGCGATCTCCCACGGCTCCTGCACGGTGAGCCGCGAGATGCACGCCACCCCGCGGGTCACGATCACCATCGCCCCGGCCGACTTCTTCCGGCTCATCACCCACCAGGCGACCCCGGCGGTGTTGTTCGTCACGGGACGGATAAAGGTCAAAGGTGACCTGGCCTTCGCGGCCGGGTTGATCGGTTTCTTCGACTTACCGCACCCCGTATAGTCCGCGCGTGCCCCGAAACGCGAAATGGCGCCGCCCCCGCACCCTTCGCGGTGGCCACGTGGTGAACGCGTTCGCGGAGAAGCTGGTTCTCGGCCGCTTGACGCCCGAGCAGTTCACCCAGGTCCTGGAAACCCTGCACATGCTGGGCGAAGCGGGCGCGGGCATCGAGCTGAGCTCCCTGTCGACGGACGTCCTGGTGGACGTGGTCCGCCGCGCATCCCGCGACCAGCTGAAGGCGATCGCGGACCACCCGGAGCTGCGTGCGGTGTTTTTGGACGAGATATTCCGCCGCATGTCGGAACACTTCTCGCCAACCCGAGCCCGGCACGTGGATTTCGTGGTTTCGTGGCGCTTTTCGGAGGGAACAGGAGAGGACGGCTACGACCGTTTCCAGACAGTGATCGAGGACGGCGTGTGCGTTTCTTCGACGGACTTGTCCCGCACTCCCGACACCACGATCACCTTGTCGGTGGACGACTTCATCAGGATGGCCACCGGCAACGCAGCGGTAGCGGCGATGTTCGTGACAGGCCGGGTGAAGGTGAAGGGCGAGTACGCCCCGGCGGTCCGGTTCTCCAGCTACTTCGACATCCCTAAGCCGACTGGGGACTAGCTGTCACCGTTTTCGGCTACTCTCGCCTTCGGCTGTAGGCGAGTGCTTACAAGGGGTGCATGCCTCAGTTGAGGTGTGCGGCTTCCAGGCCTGTTTGCCGACTATCCGAAGGCCCACCGGTGGGGACCCGAAGGTACGTGGTGAACGGCTGTCGACTGAAGCGTGGGCAAGGAGCTCGATACCGCGAAGCTGTAAGAAAACCTGCAACGGGGTCGACGGACTACTGAAGGACGCCTGACACCCGGCGGCGTTCCCGGACCGCCGTGATGACGCGGTCGGTAGCGACCTCGACAGACTCGTGTTCCCAGATCCGGACGGCGAGCCACCCGGCGTCATCGAGCCTCGCGTCCGTGTCGGCGTCCCGCCTGCGGTTCGTCTCGATCTTCTCGCGCCAGAATTCCGCGTTGTTCTTCGGCCATGTCGCATGCTCCGGACAGCCGTGCCAGAAGCATCCGTCCACGAAGACCGCCACGCGGGCGGGGCCGAACACGAGGTCTGCCTCGCGACGTACGCCTTTGACCGGTCGGCGGTGCACCCGGTAGCGAAAGCCTGCGCTGTGCAAGGCCTTGCGCAGCGCCATCTCGATCCCGGTGTTCCGGGATTTCTGCTTGCTCATCCGGATACGCACGGCTGAAGTGGTGTTCAAACGCTCCACGCGCACATTCTGGCAAGGTTTCGTGCCCTCGGCCGATCGTGGCTAGTTCTCCACGATCCGACCTTCGATCACCGTCGGCTGCTCCCGCCGCGGCTCCTCCGAAGCCACGACCTCGCTGTCCACCACCATCACCGGCCCCCGCCGCTGGTTCGCGAACCGCACGGCCCGCTTCTCCATCCGCTTCAACCACAGCCGCCGAGCCACCACTCGCGAAGGCGGCAGGATCAACAGCAACCCCAGCACGTCGCTCACGAAACCCGGGACCAGGATCAGCACACCACCGAGCCCGACCAGCATCCCGTCGGTGAGTTCCTTCTCCGCCGGGCGCCCCGAGCGGGCCGCCGACGTGAACGCCCTCATCGCCTTGCCGCCCTCGCGGCGGGCCAGCCAGGAGCCCAGGAACGCGCCGGCCAGCAGGAGGCCGAGCGTGCCCAGCACGCCGACGGCCGAACCCACCGCCCAGATCGCGGCGATCTCGGCGAAGACGTAAAGCAGGAACGCGACAGCCATACCTCGTACAACGAACGACCTGTCCGATTTGCTCCCGGCCCCGCCTGATCAGCGCAGCAACGCCGCAACCATCGACCGCAGACCCTCCGCCAGGCGGTCCGTCTCGCCCGTCCGCAAAAACCGCAGCATCAGGTCGCTGTGCAACGAGCCCAGCAGCAAGTGCGCCGTCAAGTCCGCGTCCAGCGAAGGGGCCGCCGAAGCGATCAAGCCTGACACGTGTGCGTGCCACGACACGTAGATCGGGCTGCTCAGGCGGTCCGTCGAGGCCTGCTCGAACGCCGCCATCACCTTCACGTTGCGGGTGGCCAGCTCGACCACCGCGTCGAAGAAGGCCGCCAGGCGCTCTGCCGCGGGGGCGCCCGGGCCCAGTGGGGGCGGGCCCGACGAAACCGCGTCGGACAGCGCCTGGACCCGGGACTCCACCAGTGCGCGCATCAGGCCCTCGCGGTTTCCGAACCGGTGGAACACCGTTCCCTTGCCGACGCCGGCCGCCGCCGCGACGCGGTCCATCGACACCTCGGCGAGGTCGTGGGACGCCAGCAACTCCTCCGCCGCGCGGAGGATCGCCTGGCGGTTGCGGGCCGCGTCGGCACGCTCCATAAAGACTCCCTCGACAAGTTGACCGTCGGTCCATATAGTAGGCGACCGTAAGTTGACCGTTGGTCCAGTTAGGGGTGGCAGATGCGTGCGGTGGTTCAGTACGGCACGGGTGGTCCGGACGTGCTCAAGGTCGAGGACCGGCCCGAACCGACGCGGAAGTCCGGCGAAGTGCTGGTGCGGACCGAGGCGATCGGGGTGCCGTTCTACGAGACGCAGCTGCGGTCCGGGCTGATCCCGGCCGGGTCGGCGCCGGGGGTCTTCGGGCACGAGGCCGCCGGGATCGTTGTCGAGGCCGACGATCCGAGCCTGCACGGCAAGAGGGTCGTCACCATGTCCTTCACCGGTGGCGCGTACGCCGAAGTCGTCGCCGCGAGCCAGTACACGCTCGTGCCCGACACGATCACGCCCGAGCAGGCGGTCGCCGCTGCCGTTCCGGCCTCTGTGGCGCTGGCCTTGATGAACGCCGCGGACGTCAAGGCGGGCGAGACCGTGCTGGTCGAAGCCGCGTCCGGGGCGATCGGTGGTTACCTGGCCAGGCTGGCCGGGCAAAAGGGTGCCCACGTAGTCGAAACCTCCGGCAACGGAAAGGCCGACATCGACCACAACGACCCGGACTGGCGGCAGAAGCTGCCCGACGGCATCGACGTCGTCTTCGAGTCGATCGGCGGCCCGCGCGCCGCCGAGCTCCTCGCGAAACTCGCGCCGCACGGCCGGATCCTCGCCTACGGCCTGCTCAGCGGCGAATTCCCGACGTTCCCGGTCGCCGGCCTCGTCGCGCGCGGGATCACCCTGATCGGCTTCGGCGGTCCGGACGCCTACGGGAAGCGGGTCGCGGCCGTCCGCGCCGAGGCACTCGGCCTCGTCGCGGACGGCACGCTGACCCCCGTGCTCGACCGGACCTATCCCCTCGCGGACGTCGCCGCCGCGCACGCGCGCGTCGAGAGCCGCGAAGGCGCCGGCAAGGTCGTGCTCGTCCCTTAGCTCGGCACCTCGTCCAGGTACGCCTGGGCCTGCAGGGTGAACAAATCCGCGTACCCCGCCTTGGCCGCCATCAGCTCCTCGTGCGTGCCGTACTCCGCCACCTTTCCGTGGTCCAGCAACAGAATCCGCTCGGCCTGCCGAACCGTCGAGAACCGGTGCGAGATGTAGAGCGTCGTCCGGCCTTCGGACAGCTCACGCAGGCGTGCGAACAAGTCGTGCTCGGCCTGGGCGTCCAACGCCGACGTCGGCTCGTCGAGGATCAACAGCGGCGCCTCCCGCTGGAACGCCCTGGCCAGCGCGATCTTCTGCCACTCCCCACCAGACAACGAAACACCCTGGTCGAACCACCTCCCCAACGGGCTGTCGTAGCCGGACGGCAGCCGCTCGATGCGCTCGTCCGCTCCGGCACGGCGGGCCGAGTCCTCGATGTGCGGACGATCTTCCAGCCGCGAAAGGTCGCCCAAGCCGATGTTCTCCGCTGCCGTTCCCTGATACGTCACGTAGTCCTGGAACATCGCGCTGATCCTTTGGCGCAGCTCGTCCGGGTCGTATTCGCGGATGTCGACGCCGTCGAGCAGGATGCGGCCGTTCGTCGGGTCGTACAGCCGGCAGAGGAGCTTGAACAGCGTCGACTTGCCCGCGCCGTTGCGGCCCACCACCGCCACCGTTTCGCCCGGGCGGATCTCGAAGCTCACGTCCTCCAGCGCCGGCTCTTCCGAACCGGGGTAGGCGAAGGTGACCGAGTCGAACTCGATGTGTCCGTCCACTTCGGACGGGAAGGGGCGCGGCGAGGAGGGCGCCGTGATCTCCGGCTTCGTGTCCAGGAACCGGTAGAGCGTGTCCAGGTACAGGTTGTTCTCGTACATCCCCGAAAAGGCCGTGAACAGCCCGGACACCGACGTCTGCACGGACGTCGCCGCGGCCGTGTACAGCGCCAGGTCACCCAGCGTCAGCCGGCCGCCGACCGCCTCCAGGGCGATGTACAGCGCGATCGCCGAGCCCGCGAACGTGCTCAGCAGTCCCCAGGACGTCGAACTGAGGTTGCGGTTGATCGTCAGCTTCCGCTGCCGCTCGTACGAGACGACGCCGAGCCGGCGGAACCGGTCGACGAAGTACGGGCCGAGCCCGAACAGCTTCGTCTCCTTGGCGTAGGTGTCCGTGGTGACCAGCGACGACAGGTAGTCCATCCGCCGCTTGATCGGCGACATCAGGAACGTCAGCCAGAACGCGCGCGAGCCGTACTTGGACTGCGAGATGAACGCCGGGATCGGCGCCACCAGCGCCACCAGGGCGAGCAGCGGGCTGATCGAAACGAGCAGCGCGACCATGCTGCCGAACGTGATCAGCGTCCGCACGAGCCCCAGCGCGGAGTTCATCATCGACAGCGGCCGCGTCGGGGCTTCCTGCGCGGCCTGGCGCAGCATGTCGTACGACGTGGACCCCTCGAAGTACGCGAGGTGCAGTTCGCTCGCGTGCGCCATCACCTGGTGGCGGATGGTCAGCGTCATCCGTTCCTGCAGCAGCGACTGCGCGATCGACGTCAGCGCGCTGCTGATCGCGGTCGCGGCGAGCACGGCGAACTGGAACAGCGCGACGTTCACGATGTCGGCCGTGGTCCCCTTGCCCTGGATCGCCGCGACGACGGCGTCGAGCAGCAGCTTCGCGATGTACGCGGTCACCGTCGGCAGGAGCCCGGACAGCAGCGTGATCAGCGCCAGGAGGATCGTCAGGACGGGACTCGCCTGCCACGTCAGCTTCACGACCTTCGGCAGGCCGCGAACCGTGCCCGCGACGGACGTCTTCGCGCGCTTGAGCCGCGAGCGGAGGTCCTTCGGCTGGTCCTCCGGTTCGGGTTCGGGGATCTCGACCGGCCCGGTCAGCCCGCTTTCCGGGACCGTCGTCGCGTGCCGCCGTCTTCCTCGCCGAGCCAGCATGAACTCCATGCCGCCCCCACCGCCCGGAATCACTGAGCCTCCACGGCGCCGTGCAGGAAGACGTCGACCACCTGGCGCGTGGTGGGCGCGTCGTCGTCCGCGGCCATCGGGCGGCCGCCGAAGAGCAGGGCCAGGAAGAGCGAGGCGAGCTGCTCAGGTGGCAGCCGCAGCCGGTCCTTCTCGGGGGTGAACAGATCGACCATGGCCCCGCGCATGACGGCCATCGACTCGCGGCGGCTGCCCTTCCAGGTGCCACGCCGGTCCTTGAGGCGCTGTTCGGGGTCGCGCTGCTTGTGCCGTCCGGACGCGTGCAGGGCGCCCATCAGCGCGCCCATCCGCTCGAGGTGCGCGCTGAGCGCTTCGGCGGCCTCGACGAGCCGGTCTTTCAGGGGCTGGTCCAGGGGGATGTCGGCGATGGCGTCGAGTACGTGGTCGGGCCGCAGCGCCTCGGCGGTGCAGGCGTCGAAGAGCTCGTCCTTGTCCTTGAACGCGCGGAAGATGGTGCCTTCGCCGATGCCGGCGGCTCGGGCGATCTGGCTGGTGGTCACTCCTGTGCCGTGCTCCATCAGGAGCGGCAGCACCGCGTGCACGATCATGGCGCGCCGGGCTTCGACGCTCATGCCCGGCGCTCTTCGCCGGGTTTCGGGTGCTGGTGTCATGCGTCCAGTGTGCGGAGTGAGTGCTCACTCCGTCAAGCGAGTATGCCGAGGGCGAAACAGTGAGGGCCGCCCCGGCGCACCGGGACGGC
Source organism: Amycolatopsis sp. NPDC024027 (assembly GCF_040638975.1). NCBI lineage: Bacteria > Bacillati > Actinomycetota > Actinomycetes > Pseudonocardiales > Pseudonocardiaceae > Amycolatopsis > Amycolatopsis sp. NPDC024027. The sequence goes on along the minus strand of NZ_JBEZYY010000002.1, from coordinate 336,450 downwards.
CCTCTACCTGCGCGAACTCAGTAAGTCATCGCCATCGCCGGGTCGGCCAGGAGGGCGCCGACGTCGGCGAGGAACTCCGAGCCCTGCTGGCCGTCGACCACGCGGTGGTCGAAGCTCAGCGACAGCTGGAGGACCTTGCGGACCTTGATCTCGCCGTCCACCACCCACGGCTGGTCCTTGATCGCGCCGAGGCACAGGATCGCGGACTCGCCCGGGTTGATGATCGGCGTTCCGGTGTCGACGCCGAAGACGCCCACGTTGGTGATCGTGATCGTGCCGTTCGCCATGTCCGCCGGGGACGTCTTGCCCTCGCGGGCGACGTCCGTCAAGACAGTCAGCGCCTGCGCCAGCTCCTTCAGGGACATCGAGTCGGCGTCGCGGACCTTCGGCACGATCAGGCCGCGCGGCGTCGCCGCGGCGATCCCGAGGTGCACGTAGTCCTTGTAGACGATCTCCTGCGCCTGCTCGTCCCAGACCGCGTTGATGTCCGGAGTGCGCTTCGCCGCCAGGCACACGGCCTTCGCCGCGAACGTCAGCGGCGTGACCTTGACCCCGGCGAACTCGCGCGACTTCTTCAGCTTCTCGCGGAACTCCATCATCGGCGTGACGTCGATGGTCAGGAACTCCGTGACGTGCGGAGCGGTGTACGCGCTCTGCACCATCGCCGCCGCGGTCATCTTGCGGACACCCTTGATCGGCACGCGCCGCTCGCGGGTGGTGGGGTCGTAACCGGACTCCACAGTGGACACAGCGGCCGCCGGAGCCGAGCCGTTGGCCGCCCGCTCGACGTCCTCGCGGGTGATCACGCCACCGTCGGCGCTACCGGTCAGCGCGTGCAGGTCGACGCCGAGGTCCTTGGCCAGCTTCCGCACCGGCGGCTTCGCCAGCGGGACGTATCCGCCGCGAGGAGCCGCCACGGGAGCCGCGACCGGGACCGGAGCAGGCGCCGGAGGAGCGGCGACGGCGACTGCCGGAGCGGGTTCCGCACCCTTGCGGGCCCGCCGCTGCGTGACCACGGCCTTGGAGCCGTAGCCGACCAGCGGCTTCATCTCTTCTTCTTCAGCAGGAGCGGCAGCCGGAGCCGGCGCCGCGACGGGCGCGGCGGCACCACCCGGGTCGACGTCGATGGTGAGGATCGGCGTGCCGACCTCCACCGTCTGGCCCGGCTCGACGTGCAGCTCCGTGACGACCCCGGCCCACGGGATCGGCAGTTCGACGGCGGCCTTCGCGGTCTCGATCTCGACCACGATCTGGTTCACCGTCACGGTGTCACCCGGCTTCACGTGCCAGGACAGGATGTCGGCTTCGGTCAGCCCCTCCGCCGTGTCGGCCAAGGGGAATTGTTTGTACGTGGGCATGGCGCGGATGTCCCCCTTACCAGGCGAGCGAGCGGTCGACGGCGTGCAGCACCCGGTCCAGGTCGGGGAGGTAGTGCTCCTCGAGCTTGGCCGGCGGGTACGGCGTGTCGAACCCGGTTACCCGGAGGACGGGCGCTTCCAGCGAGTAGAAGCACTCCTGCTGGACGCGCGCGGCGATCTCCGACGTCAGCGACGACTCCGACGGCGCCTCCGAGAGCGCGATCAGCCGTCCGGTCTTGCGCACCGACTCGAACACCGGCCCGAGGTCCAGCGGCGAGAGCGTGCGCAGGTCGATGACCTCGAGCGACTTGCCTTCGTCCTCGGCCGCGGCGGCCGCGTCGAGGGCGACCTTCACCGACGGGCCGTACGCGACGACCGTCGCCGTGGTGCCTTCGCGCACGACCTGCGACGAGAAGCACGAGACCGCCGTCCCCGTGACGTCGATTTCGGCCCGCAGCGCACCCGAGTGGTACAGCCGCTTCGGCTCGAAGAACAGCACCGGGTCGTCGGACTTGATCGCCTGCTGGATGCCCCAGTAGGCGTCGACGGCGTTGGAGATGGACACGACCTTGAGGCCGGGGATGTGCGCGAACAGCGACTCGGGCGACTCCGAGTGGTGCTCGACCGCGCCGATCCCGCCGCCGAACGGCACCCGGATCACGACCGGCATCTTGATCTTGCCCTGCGTCCGGTAGTGCAGCTTCGCCAGCTGCGAGGAGATCTGGTCGAAGCCGGGGAAGATGAAGCCCTCGAACTGGATCTCGCACACCGGCCGGAAGCCGCGCACGGCCAGGCCGACCGCGGTGCCGATGATGCCCGACTCCGCCAGCGGCGTGTCCAGCACGCGCTGCTCGCCGAAGTCCTTCTGCAGGCCGTCGGTGATCCGGAACACGCCGCCGAGCTTGCCGACGTCCTCACCCATGATCAGGACCTTCGGGTCTTCTTCCATCGCGCGGCGCAGGCCGAGGTTGAGCGCCTTGCCGATGGTGAGTTTCTGGAGGTCGGACATCAGTGCTCACCCGCCGATACGAAGCCGTCGAGGTAGGACAGGAACTCTTCGCGCTGCGCGTCCAGCACCGGGTTGCCCTCGGCGTAGACGTTGCTGAAGATCCGCTCCGGCGGTGGCTCCGGCATGTTGAACGTGTACTCGCGCAGGTCGGCGGCGAACGCGTCGGCGTCGGCCTGGACGCTGTCGAAGTAGTCGTGGTCGGCGTAGCCGTTGCGGGCCAGGTACGCGCGGACGCGCTCGATCGGGTCCTTGAGCTTCCACTCCTCCAGCTCGTCGGAGAGCCGGTAGCGGCTGGGGTCGTCGGTCGTCGTGTGCGCGTCCATCCGGTAGGTGAACGCCTCGATCAGCACCGGGCCGTTGCCGTGCCGGCACTCGTCGAGCGCCCAGCGGGACACCGCCAGGCAGGCCAGGACGTCGTTGCCGTCGACGCGGATGCCGGGGAAGCCGTAGCCGCGGGCGCGCTGGTACAGCGGCAGGCGCGACTGGCGCTCGGTCGGCTCGGAGATCGCCCACTGGTTGTTCTGGCAGAAGAACACCAGCGGCGCGTCGTAGACGGCGGCCCAGACGAATCCCTCGTGGACGTCACCCTGCGAAGTGGCGCCGTCGCCGAAGTAGCAGATCGTCGCTTCGCCGTCGTCGTCGCCGACCTTGCCCTCGAACTTCTGGCCCATCGCGTAACCGGCGGCGTTGAGCACCTGGTTGCCGATCACGATGGTGTACGGGTGGAAGCCGTGGCCCTGGTAGTCCCAGCCGCTGTGGTCGGTGCACCGGAAGATGCCCAGCAGGTCCTTCATGTCGACCCCGCGCGCGTACGCGACGCCGTGCTCGCGGTAGCTGGGGAACGCCATGTCGTTCGCCTTGAGGGCGCGGCCGGAGCCGATCTGCGCGGCCTCCTGGCCGAGCAGCGGGACCCAGATGCCGAGCTGGCCCTGGCGCTGCATGGCGTTCGCCTCGCGGTCGGCCCGCCGGACCAGCACCATGTCGCGGTACAGGCCGCGGAGTGCTTCGGCGTCGACGTCCTCGACGTACTTGTCGAACTGGGGCGAGGGAACCCGTTCGCCTTCGGGGGTGAGCAGCTGAGTCAGCTCAGCGCCACCTTCGCTGGTCGCTCGCAACCCGGCGATCACCTGTTCGGGGGAGGGCTGGGCCGCGACCGCGGCGGGGCCGTCTCCAGGCTCCGGGTGCGTCCACTGTTCGGACGGCATGCGCTGTACTCCTTGTGTCGGTGCCTCTGGCGGCCGCTTGTGGCGACCACAGCGACTGCACCGGCGGGGACCAGCGCATCGGGTCCGAAGCGCTCGGTCACCGTCGGCGTTGACGGTTCTCGCCGACATCCTGGCACGAAGGTCCACGCTTTGGTGAGTCACGGATACTGATTTGTTGCTGAGAAAGGGCCCCTGAACAGGGGAAACGCTAGGAAGCCCGAGCATCGGACCTACGAGAGTCGGGTGCCGGTCGCGGTGCTCACCAGGCGTGGCGTGCCCGGGTGATCGCGTGATCACCCGCGCCGGGGACGACGTTGTGATGTGCCGCACGCCGTCACCCCCGTGGCACGATGGGCCACGTGGAGCAGAAATCCGTGCGTGAATCCGTCGTGTCGTCGTGGACCAACGACGTCATCCCGAGTCTGTCCGGGCTGGTGGCGATCCCCGCCTTGTCCCCGGCCTTCGACGCCGAATGGGCGAAGAGCGGTCACCTCGCCGCCGCCGTCGAGCACGTCCGCGAGTGGATCGCCGGGCGCGATCTGCCCGGCGCGGCCCTCGAGGTCGTCCAGCTCGAAGACCGGACCCCGCTGTTGCTCGTCGACGTCCCGGCGACCCCGGGCGCGGCGGACAAGGGCACCGTCCTGATGTACGGCCACCTCGACAAGCAGCCCCCGGTGGGCGGCTGGTCCGAGGGCCTCGACCCGTGGACCCCGGTGATCCGCGACGGGCGGCTGTACGGCCGCGGGTCCGTCGACGACGGCTACTCCGGCTACTCGGCGACGACGGCGATCGAGGCCGTGCACGCGGCCGGCGGCGAACACGCCCGCGTCGTGCTGCTGCTGGAGACCGGCGAGGAGTCCGGCAGCCCGGACCTGCCCGCTTACGTCGAGCACCTGGCCGACCGCATCGGCTCCGTCTCGCTGGTGGTCTGCCTGGACGCCGGCGGCAGCGACTACGAGCGGTTGTGGCTGGTCACGAGCCTGCGTGGGATGCTGCACCTCGACGTCACGGTGCAGCTGCTGGGTTCGGCGCAGCACTCCGGCATCGCGAGCGGTGTCGTCGCGAGCTCGTTCCGGATCCTGCGGCACCTGATCGAACGCCTCGAGGACAGCGCGACCGGCGAGCTGCTGCTGGACGAGCTCAAGGTCGACGTCCCGGCGAACCGGCTCGCGGAGCTCAAGGCCGTCTCGCAGGACTTCCCGGACGCGCTGACGAAGGCGTTCCCGCTGGTCGCAGGCGGGCGCGTGATCACGGAGGACGCGCTGGAGCTGATGCTCAACAACGCGTGGCGCCCGACGCTGTCGGTGATCGGCGCCGACGGCTTCCCGAAGCCCGCCGACGCCGGGAACGTCCTGCGCGAGAGCACCACGCTGACGCTGAGCTTCCGCCTGCCGCCGACGGCCGACGCCGAGAAGGCGCTCGAAGCCGTGAAGCGCGTCCTGACCACCGAGGTCCCGTATGGCGCGAAGGTCACGCTCGGCTCTCCGCAGGCGGAGAGCGGCTGGAACGCGCCGACCGAGTCGCCGTGGCTGACGACGGCCCTGCGCACGGTCAGCGACGAGGTCTTCGGCCGTCCCCACCGCGCGACCGGCATGGGCGGCTCGATCCCGTTCATGGGCCTGCTCTCGCGGAAGTACCCGGACGCGCAGTTCCTGGTCACCGGCGCGTGCGGAGCCGACTCGAACATCCACGTGCCGGACGAGTGGCTGCACCTGGACTACGCGCAGCAGGTCACCGAGGCCGTCGCGCACATCCTGGACGCCCACGCCCGCGGCTAACCGCAGGCCTCGCGCAAGGTCGCGGCGGCTGTCTCCAAGTAGGCCGGGAACTCCTGTTTCCCGCCTTCGTCGATCCAGCGGTCGAAGGCGTCGCCGAAGACGATCGCCGCGACCTGCGCCGCCGGTTTCGCCAGCTCAGGCGGTGTTCCCCGGTGTTCCAGGGCGTCCTGGATCGCGGCCGTGATCGCCGCGCCCTTGCTCCGCTCGCGTTCGCGGAGTTCGGCGCTCGAAGCGATCACGGCCCGGCGTTCCGGCGACGGGTCGACGAACTGCGTGACCCGCGTACCGACCTCGGCCAGCGCGGCGAGGGCCGTGCGAAGCGGCGACTCCGCCTCTTCGGCGGCGAGGACGGCTTCGGCGACCGCGGGCGGTAGCTGCTCCGCGCCGGCGAAGAGGACTTCGCGCTTGTCGGGGAAGTAGCGGAAGTAGGAGCGGCGCGTGATCCCGGCGCGCTCGGCGATCTGCGTGATCGTCACGGCGTCGTACCCGTGCTCGGCGAAGAGCTCCAGCGCGGCTTTCCGCAGCCGGTCCGCGGTCCCGGGATCCCATCTGGCCACGCCTCAGCCTAGCTGACGTCTCAGTGTGTCATCACGTGCTAGGGTCAGTGACGACACACTGAGACATCACTGGAGGTCGACATGGAGATCTGGGTGCTCGGGGCGCTGGGCCGCACCGGTCGGGGCATCACCGCCGAGCTGACGGCGAACGGGCTGCCGGTCGTGCTCGTCGGGCGCAACCGGGAACGCCTGGAGGCGACCGGCTCGAAGTTCGTCGTCGCCGACGGCGTCGAGGCCATCGCGGCGGAGATCCGGCGGCAGCGGCCGGCGGTCGTCGTCAACACGATCGGCGAGTACGCCGCCACGGCCGAGACGATCGCGCGAGCTTGCCTGCCCGGTGGCCATTACGTCGACATGGCCGCGGACCTCGCCGCCGTTTCGCGGCTGCTCGACCTGCACGAGGAGGCCCTGGCCGGTGGTAGCACCTTCGTGACCGGCGCCGGCTTCGGCGTCCTGGCCACGGAATCCGTCGTGGCGAAGCTGTGCGAAGGACGCGACACCCCGAGCCGCGTGCGGGTCGACGCGCTGGCGTCCGTCGCCATCGAAGCAGGAGCCGTGGGGGTCGCGTTGGCCGCCAGCGTCGTGGACGGCCTCACCACGGCCAGGCCCGGCGCTGCCCCGAGGACCATCGCCCTGCCGGACGGCGAGTCGGTGAAGGCGGCGGGCCTTCCCACGGGTGAGCTGATCGCCGCCCGGCGCGCGTCCGGCGCGCCGGACGTCACGGTCACCTCCGCGCTGGCGCCGGCCGCTCCGGTGGTCCGGGCGCTCCTGCCCCTGCTCGGCCGGGTGGTGTCGATCCCGGTCGTGCGCCGGTTCGCGGTCCGGCGGCTGGCCCGGGTGACGACGAAGGCGGCCCCGCGTCCCCGCACGCACTCCTGGGGCCACGCCGTCGTCACCTGGGCGGACGGCACGACGCGCGAGGGCTGGCTCCGCGCCGGCGAGGGCATGGACTTCACGACGGCGGTCGTGGCCGAAGTCGCGGCCCGCCTGGCCCGCGGCGAGGGCAAACCGGGCGCGCACACCCCGGTGTCGGCCCTCGGCGCGGACGTCGCCGAAGCGGCGGGCGGGTCCTTCCTGCTCTAGGCGAGCCGGGTCAGCTGCACCGAGACGTCCAAAGTGGATTGACCGCCGCCGGTGAAGATGCCCTTCAACGGCGCCACATCGGCGTAGTCCCGGCCCATGGCCACCCACACGTGCCGCGGCCCGACCGGGATCGCGTTCGTCGGGTCGTAGGCCCACCACCCGCCGGTCCAGACGTCGACCCACGCGTGGGACTCGCCCTCGACCACCTCGCCGAGCTTCGCGTCCGGTTTCGTGTGCAGGTAGCCGGACACGTACCGGGCCGGGACGCCGATCGCCCGCAGCATCACCAGCGTCACGTGCGCGAAGTCCTGGCACACGCCTTCGCGGGCCTGCCAGGCGTCCGTCGCGGTCGAGTGGACGCCCGTGGTCCCCGGCTGGTACTTGAGCTGCTTGTTCACCCACTCGCACACCGCCAGCACCGCGTCCGCCGGGTCCAGGCCGCGGCGCAGCGCGCGGGCTTCACGCGCCAGGGCGAGGTCGCGCGGGGTGTAGTCGGTCGGGGTCAGGTACTCGGTGCGGTGGTCGATGACCGTCTCCGAGCGCAGGTCCTTCCACGCCGCCGTCCGGATCGGTTCCGCTTCGTCCGCCGTCTCGACCACCGAGGTCGCCAGCACGGTGAACTCCGTGTGCGGCGCGTGCAGGTCGAACGACGTCACGACCGTGCCCCAGTAGTCCGTGTACCGGTAGGCGCGGGTGGCCGGGGCCGTCTCGATGCGGGTCGCCACCGTCGTCTGGCGGCGGTCGTTGCGCGGCGTCAGCCGGGCCTCATTGTACGACTGCGTCGCCGGTGTCGCGTACCGGTACCCGGTCCGGTGCGCCACCCGCAGCTGCCACGTCACAGCGAAACCTCCGCGCCGCTCCACGCCACCCACGGCGACGTGCTGAAGTACTGCATCGACACCGCTTCGCCGATCTCCTTGATCGACGTCTGCAACGCACCGAGCCGCCGGGGCAGGTCGGTGAGCAGCTCCGACGGGCGGAGGAACTCCAGCTCGCTGCGGGCCCGGCCGAGCTCGCGCAGGGCCTCGGACTTCTCGTTGGTGCGCGCGCCGCCGCCCGGGTCGAGCCGCTGCAGGCACTCTTCGGCCTGCCGCAGCGCGTGGAACACCGAGCGCGGGAACAGCGTGTCCCGCAACAGGAACTGCACGACGCGGCCGGCGTCCAGCGCGCCCCGGTAGGTGCGCAGGTAGGTGTCCTGCGCGCCGGCCGAGCGCAGCACGGTGATCCAGCCCGGTGAGGACGCACGGTCCGCGACCCGGGACAGCAGCAGCCGCACCACCATGTCGGCGCGTTCGATCGAGCGGCCCAGCACCATGAACAGCCAGCCGTCGTCCCGGCTCATCGTCGAGTCGGCCAGCCCGGCGAACATCGCCGCACGCTCTTCGACGAAGGACAGGAACGCGTGCGGCCCGGCGCGCCGGGCGTAGCGCTGCCGGTCGGGCACCGCGTTCCACGTCGCGTTCAGGCATTCCCACAGCTCGGTCGAGACGACTTCACGGGCGCCGCGGGTGTTCTCGCGCGCCGAATTGATCGAGCCGACGATCGACGCGGGGTTGTCCTTCCCGTACGCGACCAGCTCGGTCAGCTTCCACACGTCCAGGGACTCCGTGCTCGCCGGGTCGATGCCCAGGACGGCCAGGAGCTGGCGGCTCGCGTGGTCCGGGTCGACGGTCGCGTCTTCCAGCAGCTGGTGGACCGAGACGTTGAGGATCCGGGAGGTGTCGTCGGCGCGTTCGACGTACCGGCCGATCCAGTACAGCGACTCCGCGTTGCGTGCCAGCACTTCGAACCTCCCTAGCTCTGTTGCTGCTGCTGTTGCTGCTGCTGGGACGTCGTGAGCTCCGGCCCCTGCTCGGTGACCAGTCCATCCACAGTGGACATCGCACCGAGTGCGGGCTGCTCCAGCTCGCGTTCGGCGGTGGACGCGCGGGACGCCAGCACCCAGGTGTCCTTCGAGCCACCGCCCTGCGAAGAGTTGACGACCAGGCTGCCCTCCGGCAGCGCCACCCGGGTCAGGCCGCCGGGGAGCACGAAGATTTCCTTGCCGTCGTTGACGGCGAACGGCCGCAGGTCGACGTGTCGTGGCGCGAGCCGGTCGGCCACCTTGGCCGGCACGGTCGAGAGCTGGACCACCGGCTGCGCGATCCAGCCGCGCCGGTGCGCGCGCACCTTGCGCCGCAGCGTGTCCAGCTCCTTCTTCGTCGCCTCCGGGCCGAACACGATCCCGTAGCCACCGGAGCCCTCGACCGGCTTCACGACGAGCTCGTCCATGTGGGCCATGACGTGGTCGAACTCGTCCGGCAGCCAGCAGCGGAAGGTGTCCACATTGGGCAGCAGGGGCTTCTCGTTCAGGTAGTACTTCACCATCTCCGGCACGTACGTGTAGACGAGCTTGTCGTCGCCGACGCCGTTGCCGATGGCGTTCGCCACGACGACGTTGCCCGCGCGGGCCGCGTTCTGGATGCCGGCGACGCCGAGCACGGAGTCCGGCCGGTAGTGCACCGGATCGAGGAACTCGTCGTCGATCCGCCGGTAGACGACGTCGACCTGGCGCTCCCCCTCGGTGGTCCGCAGGTAGACGACGTTGTCGCGGCAGAACATGTCACGGCCCTCGACGAGCTCGACGCCCATCAGCCGGGCCAGCAGCGAGTGCTCGAAGTACGCCGAGTTGTGGATGCCGGGGGTGAGCACGACGACCGTCGGGTCGGCGACGTTCGCCGCGGCCGCCGCGCGCAGGGCCCGGAGCAGGTGCGACGCGTAGTCGCCGACCGGTCGCACGCGGTGCTGGGCGAACAGGTCCGGGAACACCCGGGCCATCGTGCGCCGGTTCTCCATCACGTACGACACCCCGGACGGGTTGCGGAGGTTGTCCTCCAGCACGCGGAACGTGCCCTCTTCGTCACGCACGAGGTCCACACCGGACACGTGGATGCGCACGCCGTTGGGCGGGTTGATGCCGAACGCCTCGCGCTGGAAGTGCTCGCACGAGGTGATCAGCCGCCGCGGCAGCACGCCCTCGCGCAGGATCAGGCGGTCGCCGTAGATGTCGGCGAGGAACGCCTCGAGCGCGCGGACGCGCTGAGCCACGCCACGCTCGAGCTTCGTCCACTCGGCCGCCTGGATCACCCGCGGCACCAGGTCCAGCGGGAACGGCCGCTCCTGCCCGGACAGTGAGAACGTGATGCCCTGGTCGACCATCGCCCGGTCCAGCGCGAGCGACCGCGAGTTGAGGTCGTGCGCGTCGAGGGCCGCGATCGATTCGTACAGCGCCCGGTACGGGCCGCGGACCGTGCCGTCGGCGGCGAACATCTCGTCGTACGCGCCGGCGTGCGGCCGCGCCGGCGAGAGGTATCCCTCGAACCGGTCTCCCGGACGGGTGATCCGGCTGGTCGCCGTCGTCCTCGCGCGTCGACCGGACGGGGGCAGCCGCGGCGGGGTGGCGTTCATGGTCGACATCCTTACTCACGCCACGGGGTGGGCGCGATACCCGCGGTGCGACGCGCGCCGTCGTAAACATCGCCGTAACTTCACAGTGCTGTGCTTTGGTATGGATGAGTGGCAATATGCGTGCTCTCACGAACTGAGAACTACGAGGAGTGACGACGTGGCCCGAGGAACCCAGCTCAAGGCGATCGCCCTGCTGCCTGCGTTCGCCCTGGTCGGCTTGACCGTGGCGTGCGGAGCGGGAGGGAGTGGCGCGGGCGACGTCAAGCCCAGCAGCTCAGCCGCCGCCCCGGGCGCCGGCGGTGACTTGGGCGCGGTCGCCAAGGACGACAAGCTGGCGGCCATGGTCCCGGATGCGGTCAAGACGGACGGCAAGATCCTGGTCGGCCAGGACCAGAGCTACCCGCCGAACGAGTTCCAGGACGAGAGCGGCAAGGTCACCGGCTTCGACGTGGACCTCGGCACCGCGATCGGGCAGAAGCTCGGCCTGAAGATGGAGTTCCAGAACGCCGCCTTCGACGGGATCATCCCGGGCATCCAGGCCGGCAAGTACGAGCTCGCGATGTCGTCGTTCAGCGTCAACGCCGAACGGCTCCAGATCGTCGACATGGTCAGCTACTACAAGGCGGGGACGTCGCTCGGCGTGCTGAAGGGCAACCCCGACAAGCTGAACGTCGACGACCTGTGCGGCAAGAAGATGGGCGTGCAGAAGGGCACCACGCAGGTCGACGACCTGCAGACCCGGTCGCAGAAGTGCACCTCGGCGGGCAAGCCGGCGATCGACGTCACCCAGCTGCAGGCCCAGACCGACGTGAACCTCGCGCTCACCGCGAAGCGGGTGCAGGGCGAGCTGGCCGACTCCCCGGTCGTCGACTACGCGGTCAAGCAGACGAACGGGCAGCTGGAGGTCGTCGGTGAGCCGTACGACACGGCGCCCTACGGCATCATCCTGAAGCAGAACAGCGGCGACTACGGCAAGGCGGTCCAGGCGGCGGTCCAGGCTCTGATCGACGACGGCACCTACAAGAAGATCCTCGACAAGTGGGGTCTGTCCGGGGCCGGCGCGGTCACCAAGTCGGAACTCAACCCGGCGGCTTCCTGAGCCGGGCAGAGAGGGCTCAGCGAGTGTCCAGTTCTTCCGACGCGCCTCCCGATGAGCGGGAGGCCGTCGACACCAAGCCCATCAAGGCCGTCCCGGTGCGCCACTACGGGCGCTGGGTGGCCGGGGTGGTCGTCCTCTTCGTCGCCTTCATCGTCGTTCGCAGCATCGTCACGAACGACAACTTCGGCTGGCCCACCGTCTGGGACTACATGTTCAACGACCGCGTGCTGCGCGGTCTGCAGAACACCCTGATCCTGACCGTGATCTCGATGCTCATCGGCATCGTGGGCGGGGTCCTGCTGGCGGTCATGCGGCTGTCTCCGAACCCGCTGACCAAGGGCGCCGCCGGCATCTACATCTGGTTGTTCCGCGGTACCCCGCTGATCACGCAGCTGGTGTTCTGGAACTTCCTCGCGTTCGCCTACCCGCGGCTCGGCCTCGGGATCCCCTTCGGACCCGAGTTCGTTTCGTGGGACACGAACACGCTGATCAACCAGTTCACGGCGTCGCTGCTCGGCCTCGGGCTCAACGAGGCCGCGTACATGGCGGAGATCGTGCGCGGCGGGATCCAGTCGATCGACAGCGGTCAGCTGGAGGCGGCGTCCGCGCTCGGCATGAAGCGGACGACCACGCTGCGGCGCATCGTGCTGCCGCAGGCGATGCGGGTGATCGTGCCGCCCACCGGCAACGAGACGATCGCGATGCTGAAGACCACGTCACTGGTGGTCACGATCGGCTACTACGAGCTGATGGTCGCGGTCCAGACCATCTACGCGCAGAACTTCAAGACGATCCCGCTGCTGCTCACCGCGGTGATCTGGTACCTGTTCATGACGTCGATCCTGACCGCCATCCAGATCCAGATCGAGAAGTACTTCGCCCGGGGTACCTCGCGGGCCGTCACCCCGCGGACCGGACTGGGCAGCCGGTTGTTCGGCCGGGGTGGAGGGAACGTCACATGACCCCCGTGGTTTCCGCGCAGAAGATCCACAAGAGCTTCGGCAGCGTCGACGTCCTCAAGGGCATCGACCTCGAGGTGCACGAGCGGGAGGTGCTCTGCCTGATCGGGCCGTCCGGCTCGGGCAAGTCGACGCTGCTGCGCTGCATCAACCACCTCGAAAAGATCGACGCCGGCCGGCTCTACGTCGACGGCGTGCTCGTCGGCTACAAGCAGCGCGGCGACAAGCTGCACGAGCTGCGGGAGAACGAGGTCGCGTTCCAGCGCAAGGACATCGGCATGGTGTTCCAGCGCTTCAACCTCTTTCCGCACATGACGGCGCTCGAAAACATCATGGAAGCGCCGATCCAGGTCCGGCGCGAGCCGAAGGCCCAGGTGCGGGAGCGCGCGCTGGAGCTGCTGGACCGCGTCGGCCTCGCCGACAAGGCGAAGAGCTACCCCGCGCAGCTGTCCGGCGGGCAGCAGCAGCGGGTCGCGATCGCCCGGGCGCTGGCGATGCAGCCGAAGCTGATGCTGTTCGACGAGCCGACGTCCGCGCTGGACCCGGAGCTCGTCGGCGACGTCCTGGGCGTGATGAAGCAGCTCGCCAAGGACGGCATGACCATGGTCGTCGTCACGCACGAGATGCAGTTCGCGCGCGAGGTGGCCGACAAGGTCCTGTTCATGGACGGCGGGGTCGTCGTCGAGGCGGGACCGCCCGAGCAGGTCATCGGGAGCCCGCGCGAGGAGCGGACCAAGTCGTTTCTCGCCCGGGTGCTGAACCCCAACGCCTGAGGGATGTGGGCGGCGGAAACGGTGTTCCGGCACCGTTTCCGCCGTTTCTTCGCTACCTTGATGGCGGGGTGAGGGAGGGGGAGCCCGCATGTCGACCGAAAGTGCGCTGCCGCCGCTCGACCCCTTCGCGGGCATCCCGGACCGCCGCTACGAGGTCAAGGCCTCCGAACTGCTGAAACCCGGCAACGCGGGCCTGATGCGCTGGCGGCGTCAGGCCACGAACGCCCCGATCGTCTACGTCGAGGACGCCTACATCACCGGGACGCTGGACCTGCGCGCCGCGGACCTGAAGTACCTGTTCCGGTTCGAGCGCTGCCGGTTCGAGCAGCCGCCGGACGTGCGCGAGGCGAACCTGCTCGGGCTCGTGTTCCGCAAGTGCTGGCTGCCCGGGCTCAAGGCCCGCAACATGCGCAGCCGCAACGACGTCCGGCTGATCCGCAGCGTCGTGCAGGTCGACGGCGACCGGCGGGAGATCGAAGAGACGACCGTGCAGCGCGGCGACGACCGCGAACGCGGCATGCCGAACGCCGCGGTCAACCTGACCGACGCGGTGATCGAGGGCTCGATGGTGCTCACCCGCACCGTCATCTCCCACCCGCACGGCAAGGCCATCCAGGCCGACCGGCTCGTGCTGACCGGCGCGCTGCTGGCCTACCGGATGGTCGCGAACGGCGAAGTCCGGCTCCCCGGCGTGCGGACCGGCGGTAACGTGAACTTCTCGGGCGCCACGCTGAACAACCCGGACGGTTTCGCGCTCAACGGCAACGGCCTGCACATCGGCGGCAGCCTGCTCTGCGAAGTCGACAACTACGGGCCGGCCAGCCAGCGCAAGCGGTTCTCCGCCACCGGGATCATGTACCTGCCGAGCGCCACCGTGGACAGCGACATCTCGCTGCGCGAGGCCAAGCTGACGGTGTCCCAGCACGGCCCGATCGCCGTCGACGCGTGGAAGTCCAACGACCCGTACATCGACCCCCGGCCGGCGCTGGTCGCCGACCGGATGCGCGTCGACGGCAACGTCGAGCTGTCGGACGGCCTGCAGGCCCTGGGCACGCTGCGCATGGTGAACGCCCGGATCGGCGGCTCGCTGCGGCTGGCCGGCGCCGAGATCCGGGTCGAGCGCGGCAAGACGGTGCCGTACTACGACCGTGCGCTGCACCTGGACGGCACCGAGATCGGCGGCGACATCGAGGCGACGAGCCTGCGCGTCCCGGCGGGGCAGCTGCGCCTGGCCGACGTCACCGTCGGCGGCAACTTCCTGGCCTGGAACTCGATGTTCCGCCACCCCGGCCGCGACGTGTTCTCCGCCCGGCGGTCGAAGATCGCGGGCAACTTCCAGCTCACCGACGCCACCATCCACGGCACGCTGCGCCTGCAGGGTGTGGACGTCGGCGGCAGCATCAACCTCGCGGGCACCCGGCTCACGGATCCGGGCCGCCGCGCGACCAGCAGTTATTCCCTCGACGTCCGCACCGGCCGGGTCGGCCGCGACCTGACGCTCCGGGACAACAACGGCCGCCCGTTCGTGGCCGAAGGCGGCGTCAACCTCGACGGCGCCCAGGTCGCCCGGCGCGTGGACCTGCGCGGTTCCCAGCTCGGTTCGCTACCACCGTTCGGCGTGGCCCTCGACGCGGGCGACGTCGCCTCGGACGAGTTCATCCTGACCCCGAGCAGCCCCCCGACGGGCCGGATCGTCCTGCGCCGAGCCCACTGCGGAACGCTGAGCGACAACAACCAGTTCTGGGCGGCCTCCGACGGCATCGAGCTGGAGGACTTCCGCTACGACGCGCTCAAGAAGGGCATCCCCCTCGACGACGACAAGACCCTGGACGAGCGCATCGAGCTGTTGCGCAGCGCGATGCGCGGGTATCGGCCGGGCCCGTACGACCAGCTGGCACACATGCTCCGCGCGGCGGGAAACGAAGAGCACGCCTCGACGGTGGCCCTGCGCAAGCAGCAGTTCCGCTACGAGGCGCTGGCCCGCGGCTTCAAGTTCTTCGGCCCGGGAGTGCGGCTCTGGAGCTGGCTCCAGCGCTCGATGGTCGGCTACGGCTACCGCCCGGTCCGCGCGCTCGGCTGGCTCTTCACGCTCCTGGTCCTGGGCAGCCTGTGGTTCGGTCTGGGCTCGGACGACTGCGTGCACGACCGCACGGGCCGCTACGTCGCCAGCGGGCCCCGCTGCGTGGTGAACCAGCAGGACACCGGGCTGCAGTGGAACCCGGTGATCTACACGGCGGACCTGCTGGTCCCGATCGTCGACTTCGGCAACAAGTCCAAGTGGTACATGCACGACACGGACAAGTGGGTGGCGGCGGGCTTCACGGCCTCGGGCTGGATCCTGGCGACCACCGTGGCGGCCGGCGTGAGCCGCATGCTGCGCCGGGAGAACTGAGCCGGGGCCCGCCAAGGACCCCCAACCAGCCTCCGCCCCACCCTCCCCAGTGGTCCGGCAAAGCCGCGGCCCGGTCGATCTTGAGCGGGTCGCTGGCCTGCGTGGTTACCTGGCTCGGGTGCCTGATCCACGCCAACGTCGTGGTGTGGTGGCACTCGCTGGTGTCGATCCTGACGATCGCGGCGTCGGCGGTGGCCGCGGGAGCGCTGTCGATCGTGGACGGAGTCCGCCTGGACGCCACGATCAGCGCATGGATCCGCCGGCAGGTGAGCGGGCAGGGCGCACCGGAGGTGATCGCGGTGGACGGCAAGTCCGTGCGTGGCACATTCGCCCGCACCGGCGGGGCCGCATCGAGCAACGCATCAACGAAGTCCTCCCCCGCCCCCATGATCGCGGGTTCCCCGCCGCGGCAAGGGTTTTCGCCGTCACCCGCTCCCGCACCGACCGTGCCGGCAGGAAACGCGAAACCCGCACCGTCCACGGCGTCACCAACCTCACCAGCGCACACGGCGACCCCACCGGCATCGCCGCCCACCTACGCGGCCACCGGGACATCGAGAACCGGCTGGTCCGCGCCGTCACCTATAACGACGACGCCTCCCGCGTCCGCACCCACCGCGCACCACCGGCCACACCACCATCGCCGCAGCTCGAGGGAGTTCCCGCGCAGCCAGGTGGCGGCCGGCGTCGGCCGCATGCTGCGCCGGGAAAACTGAGCCCGGGCCCGCCAAGGACCCCCAACCAGCCCCCACCCTCTCCGGGGGGCGTCCCCAGGTCCAGTCTATCGGCGAGGTCCGACAATCCGGCCCGCAGAAGCGTTCTCAGCCGAAGCTGTCCACATCACCCTTCCGGCATCCACAGGCCGTTCCCTAACGCCGGTCTCTGACATACCCTCGGTATGTACCCTCAGTGTGGAGGTCCCCTTGAACGCTCCGAACGCCACCGGCCGGATCGAGATCGATGCAGCTCCCGAGACCGTGTACTCGCTGGTCAGCGACCCCGGGCAGCTGGCGGGCCTCGCCGAGGAGTACGCCGGGCACCGGTGGGTCGGCACCGACCGCGAACCCGCCGTCGGCGCCAGGTTCCGCGGGCGCAACCGGCGCGGGCTCCGGCGGTGGAGCACCCTGTCCACCATCACCGACGCCGAGCCCGGTTCGGCTTCGAGGTCACCTCGGTCGCCGGGCTGCCCGTCGCGCGCTGGCAGTACGACTTCGAACCCGCTCGGGACGGCTGCGTCGTCGTCGAAAGCATGTGGGAGCGGCGGGCGGCGTGGTTCAAGGTCGCGACCTCGACCGTCACCGGGGTCTGGGACCGGGAACGGGCCAACGCCGCCAACATCGCCGCCACCCTGGCTCGGCTGAAGCGCGCCGCCGAAGCTAGTCGATGAAGCGGGACCAGAACGGTATGTAGCGGGGGCCGTCCGGTGGGGCCGTGCTGATGCCGCCCGTCGCGAACTCGCGGTGCAGGTAATCCCGCAGGTCACTGCCGTAGACGATGATGTCCGTCTGGTACACCGACAGCACCGGGTAACCCACCGTGCCCGCCAGGCCGGGCAGGTACCGGTGCCCGCACACCGGCACCAGCTGCGGCACGTCGGCCAGGCGCCGCCGGGCTTCGCGGACCGCGTCCTCCGGGCCGACCGGGCGCGTGCCCCAGTCCGGCAGCCAGAACCCGTTGTGCTCGACGTCGTACAGCACGCCGTCCACCGGCCATGCCAAACGTTTGCGCAGCTGCTCGGCGTTGCCGCAGCGCCAATCCGGCCAGCGGTCGCCGATCGGGACGCCGGCGGCCAGGAACGTGCGGTGGTCCGCGGCGAAGCGGAAGCCGAACCGGCGCTCGACGTCGTCGAGCTCGGCTTCGCTCAGCCCGGGACGCACGGGTTCCCGGAGGTTCTCCTGCAGGTGCCGCGCCTCCTCCGGAGTGAGGGCGCCGGCCGGCTGGACGGGGGTCATGACCCGAGCCTAAGCGGCGGCTCACCCGCCCGCGCCTCCTTTTTCGCGCTGACCAGGGGACCCACGTCCGGGTGAGTTTGTTCTCTCATCAGGGCGGACCGCGGAACAGAGCGTGAGGGCGTGTAGTTCACTCATGGCGTGACTTCTCCCCGACCGCAGAGCCGCGTGCGCGCCCCCGAGCTGCGCGGCGATGTCTGGCTGAACACCGGCGGCCGCCCGATCACCCTCGCCGAGCTGCGCGGCCGCGTCGTGCTGCTGGACTTCTGGACCAGCGGCTGCATCAACTGCCTGCACGTGCTCGACGAGCTGCGTCCGCTGGAAGCCGAGTTCGCGGACGTGCTGGTCACCATCGGTGTCCACTCGCCGAAGTTCCTGCACGAGGGCGAGCGCGCCTCGATCGAGGCCGCGGTCCGCCGCTACGAGGTGCACCACCCGGTGGTCAACGACCCCAAGATGGAGCTGTGGTCGCAGTACGCGGTCCGCGCCTGGCCGACGCTCGTCGTCGTCGACCCCGAGGGGTACGTCGTGCACGTCGCCGCGGGCGAAGGGCACGAAGAGGCGCTTCGCCGCGTCATCGCGGACCTCTTGAAGAAGCACGAAGCCAAGGGGACGCTGCGCCGCGGCGGCAGCCCGTACGTGCCGGTCGAGGAGCAGCCCGGCGAGCTGCGGTTCCCGAGCAAGGCCGTCGCCACCGCCGAGGGGCGCGTCCTGGTCGCCGACACCGGGCACCACGCCATCGTCGAGTTCGCTTCGGACGGTGAGACCGTCATCCGCCGCTTCGGCAGCGGGGCCCGCGGCAGCCAGGACGGTCCGTTCGACATCGCGACCTTCACCGAGCCGTCGGGCATCGCGCTCCTGCCGTACGACATCGCCGAGCGCGTCGGCTACCACGCCGTCGTCGCCGACACGGCCGGCCACCGGCTGCGCGGCCTCGACCTGATCACCGGCGAGGTGACGACGGTCGCCGGCACCGGCGCGCAGTGGCGCAGCGGCCCCGACTCCGGCAAAGCCGCCGAGGTCGACCTCACGAGCCCGTGGGACGTCGCCTGGTGGGGTCCGGCGGGCGGGGTCGTCGTCGCCATGGCGGGCAACCACACGCTGAGCGTGTTCGACCCGGTCGGCGGCACCATCCGCCGCTTCGCCGGGACGACCGTCGAAGGCCTTCGCGACGGCGACGCCGGCGAAGCGTTCTTCGCGCAGACGTCCGGCCTGGCCGTGGACGGCGACAAGCTGTGGCTCGTCGACGCGGAGACGTCGGCGCTGCGCTGGATCGAGCCCGACGGCGAGTCGTTCACCGTGCAGACCGCGATCGGCGTCGACCTGTTTTCCTTCGGCCACACCGACGGGCCGGCCGATCAGGCGCTGCTCCAGCACCCGCTGGGCCTGGCCGTGCTGCCCGGCGACAAGATCGCGATCGCCGACACCTACAACGGCGCGGTTCGCCGCTTCGACGTCTTCACCCGCCAGGTGACCACGATCGCCACCGGCCTCGCCGAGCCGCAGGGCCTGCTGCTGCACGACGGCGAGCTGCTCGTCGTCGAGTCCGCGGGCAACCGGCTCAGCCCGCTCGACTCGTCGTCCGGGCCGACGGTCGTCACCGGCGACGCGCATGCGGTGCGCCGCCCGCCGACGGTGCTCGCGCCGGGCGAGATCGATTTTTCGGTGGTGTTCACGGCCCCGCCGGGCGAGAAGCTGGACGACCGCTTCGGCCCGTCGACGCGGCTCGAGATCAGCGCGTCGCCGCCATCGCTGCTGGCCGACGGCGGCGGGACCGGCACGGACCTGAACCGCAAGATCCGCCTGGCCCCGGGTGTTGCGGAGGGCGTGCTGCAGGTCGTCGCGCAGGCCGCGAGCTGCGACAGCGCGGACAGCGGCGCCGAGCACCCGGCGTGCCGGATCACCCGCCAGGACTGGGGCGTCCCGGTCCGGATCGAGGACGGCGGGGTGCGCGAACTGAGCCTGGTCATGGCCGGGGAGCCCAGGACCGACGGGTAACATGCAGGCCGTGTCTGACGGGCCGAAACTCGAAATCCAGATGCTGCACGACCGGGTACTCGTGCGGCTGTCGCCGGAAGAAGGGGAGCGCCGCAGCAGCGGCGGCATCGTGATCCCCGCGACGGCGCAGGTCGCGCGCCGGCTTTCCTGGGGTGATGTACTGGGCGTGGGCAACAGTGTGCGGAACGTCAAGACCGGCGATCGCGTGCTCTTCAACCCGGAGGACCAGCTCGAGGTCGAGATCCAGGGCGAGGGGCACCTGGTGATGCGCGAACGCGACATCCACGCGGTGGCGACCGAGCGCACCGAGCACGGGACGGGGCTCTACCTGTAGGTCGGGTCCCGCGGAAGGCAGGCGCGTGGCAGACGAAGAGGTACGCGAGGGCGGGGAGACGCTCGAAGCCGACCACGCTCGTGCGTCGGCCGAGCCCGGAACGCTCGAAGCAACGGCCGCCGAGGTGTGGCCCGACGCCGAGCCGGAGCTACGGGCGCCCGAGCGGACCACCGCGGCGGCCGCACCGGAGCCGGTGACCGACCCGCCGAGCGCGGTGCCGCCTTCGGCGGCCGACCCGCCGACCGTGGCTGACCTGTCAACGGTGGCCGAGCTGCCAACCGTCGCCGACTTGCCGGCTGTCGTTGATCCGCCAACCGTGGCCGACCTGCCAGCCGTGGCCGACTTGCCAGCTGTCGCCGACTCGCCAACTGCGACCGGCCTGCCAACCGTCGCCGACTTGCCGGCTGTCGCCGACCCGCCGAGCGCGGCGCCGCCTTCGGTGGCCGAGTCGCCTACCGCGGCTGACCTGCCAACCGTGGCCGACTTGCCGCCTGTCGCCGAACCGCCGACCGTGGCTGTGTCGCCTGTGGTGCCGGCCAGCGACGGGGTGATCGAGTGGCCCTCGGCGGCCGACCCGTCGACCGTGGCCGAACCACCTGTCGCGGCCGTTGGCGTTGTGGCCGGGGCACCCGCGGAACCCGCGACCGAGCCTGCGATCGAGGTCGTGCCCGCTTGGCCGCCCGTTGTCGCCGCGCCCGTTCCCGATAGTGCCCCCGACAATGCCGCCGGCACGACCGATCTCTTCTCCGATGATCTGCTCGGCGAGCTCCTCGAGAACCCCGCGCCACCGCCGGCGCCGGAGACCCCGGCCCGGAAGCTGCGCAAGGGCGTTGCCCGGACCATGATGTCCGTCGGGCTCGCCCTTGGCCTCTTCGTCATCCTCTACGCCATCGATCTCGCCGTCAGCGCCGGGGATGTGCCGCGCGGGGTGACCGTGGCCGGCATCGAGGTCGGGGGGCTCAGCCATGCCGAGGCCGAAGCCAAGCTGCGGAGAGAGCTCGAACCGCGGCTGATCCGGCCCGTCGCCGTGCACGGTGGGGATGTGCAGGCCGAACTCGTGCCCTCGCGGTCCGGGCTCGGGCTCGACTGGCCGAACACCCTGGGGCTCGCCGGGCACCAGCCGCTCAGTCCGATCACGCGGATCATGTCCTTCTTCAGCAGCCGCGAGGTCGGGGTGGCGACGCGCACCGACCAGAACCGGATCGGGCAGGCCGTGCAGGAGCTGGCCGAGGGCAGGCTGAACCACCCCGCCACCGAAGGCACGGTCGGGTTCACGCCGATCCCGGGCAGCGACGGCGGTGTCACCGCCCACCCCGTCCTGCCGCGGCAGGGCCAGCAGCTGACCGACCTGGCCGGCGCCGTGCAGACCGTCACCGACCACTGGCTCGACCCCGGTGGGGTCAAGCTGGCCATGGCGATCACGCCCGTGCGGGCGACCGCCGCCGGCGTGCAGGCCGCGTGTCAGCAGATCGTCGTGCCCGCCGTCGCGAAGCCGGTCGTCGTGCACGGCGAAGGCAAGGACGTTCCGCTGAAACCCGTGACGATCGCGTCGTCGTTCCAGTTCGCCGTGGTCGAGGGCGGGGCCGTCGAGGTCCGGATCGACCAGGGCAAGCTGCAGGCCGCCCTCAAGGACCAGCTCGCGAGCACCGAGACCGACGGCAAGGACGCGCAGGTCGTCTTCACCGGCGACCAGCCGACGGTGGAACCCTCCGAGGACGCCCGCAAGATCAACTGGGAGAAGACCTTCCTCCCCCTGATCGACGTGCTCAAGAAGACCGACGGACGAGATCTCCCGGTCGTCTACAGCACGGCGGAACCCGGCGTGACCACCGACGCCGCCAGCGCGCTCGGCATCAAAGAGGTCATCGGCGAGTTCACCACCGGCGGTCTGACCGGCCGCGCCCAGACGAACAACCGGACGCTCGCCGCCCGCGTGTCCGGCGCGATCGTCAAGCCCGGCGAGACGTTCAGCCTCGGCGGCCGCTCCGGCCCGCGCACCGCGGACGCCGGCTACGTGCCCGCTCCGGTCGACGAGGACGGCACCGGCCCCTCCGTGGTCGGCGGCGGTGTCTCCCAGCTGGCGTCCACTTTGTACAACGCCGCCTACCTCGGCGGCCTGGCCGACGCCGGCCACCTGGAGCACGACCACTACCTCGACCGCTACCCCGTCGGCCGCGACGCCAAGGCCGTCAACGCCGACGGCAGCCCCGTCGAGCTCAAGCTGACCAACGACGCGGCGACCGGCATCGCCATCCAGGCCACCGTTTCCGGCGACTCGGTGACCGTCCGGATCTGGGGCACCCGCCACTTCCGCGTCGAGGGCCAGACCGGAGCGCAGACGCCCGGTGACCCGCCGCCGATCCAGTTCGGCGACGGCGGGGCCGGCTCGTGCCAGCCCTCGATCGGTTCGTCCGGCTTCAGCGTCACCGACACGCGCGTGCTTTACGACCTCGCGAGCGGCACCGAGCTTCGCCGGACGTCGCACACGGCGACCTACGGGCCGCGTCCGACCGTTCTCTGTTGAGTTGTCAGCGAAGGACCATGCACCCCGCCTCCTCGAAGTCGCGCAGCCAGGCCGGCTCCCGGAGCTGCTTGTTCCACCGCAGATCCAGCTTGTCCAATTTGGACAGCCGGGCGAGCGACGCCGGCAACGTCGTCAGCGAGTTCTCCCGCAGGTCGAGCTGACGCAGCTCACTCAGCAAGCCGATCGAGTCCGGCAGCGCGGTGAGCCGGTTGCCGCGCAGGTGCAGCTCCCGCAACGCACTCAGCGCACCGATCGACTCGGGCGGCGCGGCCAGCTCGTTGCGGTACAGCCGGAGTTCGCGCAGCGCCGCGAATCCCGAGAGGTCCGACGGCAGCGCGGTGAGCCGGTTGTCCGTGCACCCCAGGTACCGCAGCTTGCCCAGCCGGCACCAGGCATCCGGGAACTTCGTCAGCCGGTTGTCGCTGATGTACAGGTATTCGGTGAGCCCGGCCAGCTCGCCCAGCTCGCCTGGCAGGGAGTCGAACCGGTTGTGCGCCAGGTCGAGCGTGTGCAACGACGTCAGCGCCGAGATGCCCGGCGGCAGCGAAGAAATCCGGTTCGCCGCGAGGTTCAGCACGCGCAGCCCGGTCAGCGACCACAGCGACCCGGGCACCTCCGAGATCGAGTTCTTGTACAGATCGAGCCGGGTGACGCCCTCCGGCAGCGAAGGCACCGACGTCAGCCCCTGATCGCTCAGGTCCGCGTACGTCACGATGCCTCCCGCCGGGTCAAGGGCAGCAACGCCCACGTCGCCGCGTCGTCCGGAGTGGACACCTGGATGCGCAGGCCCGGAGCTTCCGAGACCGCCAGCTCGGTCAGCCGGAGGCGCATCCGGCCCGCCCGCGGATGCTGGAACTCCCGCAGTCGCGGCCGCGGTTCCGCCACCTCGTGCCGCGCCCACAACGCGGCGAACTCCGGGCACAACGCCGACAGGCGCCGGATGTCCTCTTCCCAGACCGGGTCACCGATGTGCCTGCCGTACTCGGCACGCATCCGGGCGACCATGTGGGGGACCTCCTCGTCGTAGTTCAGCAGCATCTGCCGCGCCTTCGGCTCGGTCACGCAGCACCACAGCAGGTTCTTGTGCAGGCAGGGCAGGCTGTGCCACTCCCAGAACAGCTCTTCCTGCGCCGCGTTCGACGCGAGGATGTCGAACCGGCCGTTGATCAGGGTGGCCGGCAGCGGATCGAGCGCGCGCAGCACCTCGCACACCGTTTCCGGCACCACCTCGACCGACGACGGCAGCCGGGACGGCGTCAGCTCCGCCAGCCGGTACAGGTGTTCCCGCTCGGGGTGGTCCATCCGCAGCGTGCGCGCCACCGCGTCGAGCACCTGCGCGCTCGCGTTGATCGGCCGCCCCTGCTCCAGCCACGTGTACCAGGTGACGCCGACGCCGGCGAGCAGCGCGACCTCTTCCCGCCGCAACCCGCTCGTGCGACGGCGCACGCCGGGCGGCAGCCCGACCTCCTCCGGGCCGATCCGCGCCCGGCACGCCTTGAGGAACTGGCCGAGTTCCTCTCGGTGGCTCGTGTGGACCTGCGTTGACGTCATGCCGACATGGTGCCGGAGGGGTACGACAATTTTCGGCGGCGCGACTCCGCACGCTGCTGCCGAAGCAGGTGCTCCCAGTACCAGCATCACCAGGCTCTCTCCGTGCACAACCCAAGAACCTCAAGGTCAGAGGCATGACACTGACCACCCCTGCCCCGGCCACCCCGGACCGGGCCGCCCGGCCGGACCGCCGGCCGTGGTTCATGCTGGCCGTCCTGCTGCTCGGCCAGTTCATGGCGCTGCTCGACGTCACCGTCGTGAACGTCGCCATGACCGACATCCGCACCGATCTGCACGCGTCCGGCGCCGCGCTGCAGCTCGTCGTTTCCGGCTACACCGTGGGCTACGCGATGCTGCTGATCACCGGCGCCCGGCTCGGCGAGCTGTTCGGACGGCGACGGCTGTTCGTCACCGGCGTCGTCGCTTTCACCGTCTGCTCGCTGGCCTGCGGCTTCGCGCCGGACCCGGTGACGCTGGTCGTCGCGCGGATCGCCCAGGGCGCCGGCGCCGCGCTGATGATGCCGCAGGTCATCAGCGTCATCCAGGCGCAGTTCAGCGGGCCCGCGCGGGCCAAGGCGCTCAGCGCGTACACCGCGGTCATCTCGGTCGCGTTCGTGGCCGGTCAGGTGCTCGGCGGCGTGCTCGTCGGCGCGGACCTCTTCGGCGCGGGCTGGCGGCCGATCTTCCTGGTGAACGTGCCGATCGGGGTGCTCGTGGCCGCGCTCGCCCTGCGGCTGGTGCCCGGCGGCGCGGCGAAAGCGGGCCGCCGGCTCGACCTCGCCGGCCTCGCGCTCGCCGTGCCCGCCGTGGTGCTCATCGTGCTGCCGCTCGTCCTCGGGCACGAAACCGGCTGGCCGGTGTGGACGTTCGGCTCGCTCGCGGCGGGCGTGCTGCTGGCGGTGCTGTTCGTGGCCGTGGAACGCCGGGTGCGCGACCCGCTGGTCAACCTCGGTGTGCTGCGGGTCCGCGGGGTCGCACCGGGACTGGCCGCGCTGGCCACCGGCGTGGCGTCCTACGGCGGTTTCCTCTTCTGCGTGGCCTTGCACCTGCAGGCGGGCCTCGGCGAGACGGCCCTGGCCGCCGGGCTCACCATGGCCCCCGGTGGCGTGCTTTTCGGCGTGTGCGGGTTCTTCTGGCACAAGCTGCCCGAGCGCGTCCACGCGGCACTGACCCCGTGCGGCTACGTGGGATCGGCGGTCGCGTACGCGTTGCTGGGGCTGAGCCTGAAGGACGGCGGAAACGGCGGCGCGCTGTTCTTCGCCGCGCTCCTGCTGTTCGGCCTTTCCATGGGCCTGGCGTTCGGGTCCCTGATGGCGCACGCGCTGACCCACGTCCCGCTCGAAAGCGCGGCGGACGCCAGCGGCCTGCTCACGACGACGTTGCAGCTGGGCCAGGTCGTCGGGGTGGCGACGTTCGGGAGTCTCTTCCTGACGCTCGCCGGTGGTTCGTCCGCCCACGCCATCACCACGACGATGACCTTGGCCGCGGCACTGCTGCTGGTGGGTGCCGGGTTCGCCGTCGCGCTCGCCCGCGCGTCGGCCCGGCGGTAGCCACGGAAAAGCCCGGCCGGTTCACCCGAAGGTGGACCGGCCGGGCTTGAGTTCCGGGAAGTTACCGGGTTACCCCACGACGGCCATAGGCGCCCGCGGCGATGCTGACACCGATCGCGGCCAGCACGACCTGGGTGAGGATCTCCAGCCAGTCGATGCCGTTCGTGTCGGCGTAGCCGAGACCACGCGCGATGGCCGTACCGATGAAGGCGGCGATGATACCGATCACGATGGTCAGCCAGACCGGGATGTTCTGCTTGCCGGGAGCGAGCAGCCGGCCCAGAACGCCGATGATCAGCCCTACGACGATGGCGCTGATGATGCCGGCGACAGTCATCACTATCTCCTCTCGGTGATCGCGGGTCCGGCCACTCGGTCCCGCGAACTCGGAGAGGAGATTCCCCGGCCGTACGACCTCGAAACGCCGGAAGGGCCCCTTCCGGGTGGAAGGGGCCCTTCGGCGGAACACGTTGATCAGAACGCGGCTTCGTCCAGCTCCATGAGCGCGTTGTCGGCGGCCTCCACGATGGCGCGGCGGGCGGTCAGCTCCGGCAGCACCTGCTTCGCGAAGAACGAGGCCGAGGCGATCTTGCCCTCGTAGAACGGGGTGTCCTTGGCGGACGCGCCCGCGTCGAGCTTGCCGATGGCGACCTCGGCGTGCTTGAGCAGCTGCCAGCCGATGAGCAGGTCACCGACGGACATCAGCAGGCGGACCGTGTGCTGGCCGACCTTGTTGATGCTCTGCGGGTCCTCCTGGGACGCCGTCAGGTAGCCGATCAGCGAGCCGAGCATGCCCTGGGTGTCCTCAAGGGCCTGCTTGAGCAGCGCGCGCTCGTTCTTGAGCCGGCCGTTGCCCGCCTCGGACTCGATGAACTTGGTGATCTCCCCGGCGACGAAGGCCAGCGACTGGCCCTTGTCGCGGACGATCTTCCGGAAGAAGAAGTCCAGCGACTGGATCGCCGTGGTGCCCTCGTACAGCGAGTCGATCTTGGCGTCGCGGATGTACTGCTCGATCGGGTAGTCCTGCAGGAAGCCGGAGCCGCCGAGGGTCTGCAGCGACTGCACGAGCTGCTCGGTGGCGCGCTCGGAGCCGACGCCCTTGACGATCGGCAGCAGCAGGTCGTTGACGCCGTGCGCGAGCTTCAGGTCGCCCTCGCCGATCCACAGCTGGTCCTGGAACGACGCCGTATAGAGGTACACCGCGCGGAGGCCCTCGGCGTACGCCTTCTGGAGCATCAGCGAGCGGCGGACGTCCGGGTGGTGCGTGATGGTGACGCGCGGGGCGGCCTTGTTCAGCATGTTCGGCAGGTCGGCGCCCTGGACGCGCTCCTTGGCGTACTCGAGCGCGTTGAGGTAACCCGTCGAAAGCGTGGCGATGGCCTTCGTGCCGACCATCATCCGGGCGTACTCGATGACCTGGAACATCTGCGCGATGCCGTCGTGCACCTCGCCGAGCAGCCAGCCCTTGGCCGGGGTGCCGTGCTGGCCGAAGGTCAGCTCGCAGGTCGTCGAGGCCTTGATGCCCATCTTGTGCTCGACGTTCGTGACGTAGGCGCCGTTGCGCTCGCCCAGCTCACCGGTCTTGGAGTCGAAGTGGAACTTCGGCACGAGGAACAGCGACAGGCCCTTGGTGCCCGGCTTGGTCTCGATGCCGGGACCCTCGGGGCGGGCGAGCACCAGGTGCATGATGTTTTCGCTCATGTCGTGCTCGGCCGAGGTGATGAACCGCTTCACGCCGTCGATGTGCCAGGAGCCGTCCTCCTGCTTGGTGGCCTTGGTGCGGCCAGCGCCGACGTCGGAGCCGGCGTCCGGCTCGGTCAGCACCATCGTGGCGCCCCAGGCCCGGTCGATCATGATCTGGGCCCAGTGCTTCTGCTCTTCGGTGCCGTTCTTGTTCACGATCATCGCGAAGTTCGGGCCCGCCATGTACATGAACAGCGGGGCGTTCGCGCCGAGGATGAGCTCGGACGCCGCCCACTGCACGGTCGGGGGCAGGCCGAAGCCACCGAGGTCGTTGGTCAGGCCGAGGCGCCACCACTCGCCGTCCAGGAGCTGCTTGTAGCTCTTCTTGAAGGACTCGGGGATCTTGACGCTGAACGTCTTCGGGTCGTACACGGGCGGGTTGCGGTCGGCGTCGGCGAAGGACTCGGCGAGCGGGCCGGTCGCGAGCTTGTTCAGCTCGGACAGCACCCCGCGGGCGGTCTCTTCGTCGGATTCGGCGAGCACGCCCTTGCCCAGGCGCTCCTGCACGCCGAGTACCTCGAAGAGGTTGAACTCCAGGTCTCGGACGTTGCTCTTGTAGTGGCCCATGTCGTCACTCCAATGTGTTCGGCTCCCCGGCCGGGCACATAGTCGCCTTACTCGCCGGTAACTTCAGGATATTACCTGCGGGTAACCAGAGCAAGCAGATCCGCACTTCCGAGTAATGGAAATCCCCCCGAATGTTGCCTTCGGCCTGGGAAAGAGAGGTCAGGGGTGGCCGGGGATCGCCGTTGTGTCCGCCGTCACCGGGACGTGCCCGTCTTCGGCGCGGGCGATCAGGATCCCGCCGCGGAAGGCGATCGTCACGGCGTGTGTCCGGTCCCGGGCGGACAGCTTGCGCAAGATGCTCTTCACGTGGGTCCGGACGGTCTCGACGGACAGGAACAGCAGCTTCGCGATCGCCGAGTTCTCCAGCCCTTCGGCGACCAGCTGGAGCACCTGGTACTCGCGCCTGGACAGCGGCATCCCGCCGCGGGGCGCCGGCGGGCTGTCGTGGGCGAGGTCGCCCTTCGGGGCGGTCGTGCGCTTGGGCCGGGCGGTCAAGGCGGCGAGCGCCGGGTCGATGTAACGGCGTTCGCTGTGCGCCCGCCGGATCGCTTCGGCGAGCCGCCGCGAATCGATCGACCGCGGGACGATCGCGTGCGCCCCGGCGGCGATCGCGGCCGCGAGGTACTGCTGCGTGCGATTCGCGTCACGGATCAGGATGACCAGGATCAGCGCCGGGTCGCCGGTGTTGAGCAGTTTGGTCAGGTGGCAGTTCGGGTCGAGCGCCGAGTCCAGGAGGACGACGTCCGGCTTGACCTGCTCGCACAGCTGCAGGGCGGCGTGGTGGCTGGCGGCCTGCCCGGCCCAGTGCAGCCCCTGGTTGCGGTGCACGAGCGCGGCGAGGCCGTCGCGGAAGATCGGCACGGGATCGACGACCGCCACGCCGAGGCTTCGCCCGCCTGGTCCGGCCGGCCCCGCGGGCCTGCGGGTGGGCTCGATGCCGTGCATCGTGGGCCTCCGTCTCTGCGCGGTCTCTCCCGGGTGCCGGACGTCTCCGGCACCGTCCGGTTCCCTGCTTGGACCCGGCCGGAAGTGACTCCTCCTGCTTGGTACGAGTCGCGATTGCGCAGCTCATGACGCCAAATCCCCCTCATGGCCCAATCCGCCGGTCACAGCAAACTTTCCGTAGAAGTCGATCATGGAGAGTTCGCGCGGCCGGGCGGGAAGTGGCCTGATGGGGCAGTCGGCGCTACTGAGGGTGGCCCGCAGCGCGTTCAACGATTTCGACAGTCGGCGGATGCGGCTCTCAGCTCGGCGAACTCGGCCGCCAGGCCGGCCGGTGTCCAGTGGGCGTTGAGCCCGCTCGGGTTCGGGAGCACCCACACGTGGGTGTCGCCGATCCGGTGTTCCTGCCGTCCGACGCGCGCCTTCGGGAAGCCGAAGGCGGTCCGGTAGGCGGTGATCCCGACGACGGCCAGCCACCGCGGCCGGTACTCGAGCACCTTCGCGACCAGCAGCTTCCCGCCCTCGCGCAGCTCGTCGCCGGTCAGTTCGTCGGCGCGGGCGGTGGTCCGGGCGACGACGTTCGTGATGCCGAGGCGGAGGTCGAGCAGCAGGTCCTGCTCGCTGGGGTCGTACAGCCGCGGGGTGAAGCCGCCCTTGTGGAGCGCGGGCCAGAAGCGGTTGCCGGGGCGGGCGAAGTGCCGGCCGAGCGCGCCGGAGTAGAGGCCGGGGTTGATGCCGCAGAAGAGGACGTCGAGGCCGGGGGCGATGACGTCGGGGATGGTGGCGTTGTGCGCCGCGGCCAGCTGGTCCTTCGTGGGTCGGGTGCTCACCCGACCAGTTTCCGGCACGCCCGGGTTCGCCGCCCTCGTCGCGGGGGGTAGCGAATTCACCACGAACCTGCGTACCCTGTGTGATCTCCCGCACAGCGCCGTACCGAGGAGGATTTCGTGCAGCTTCCGATCGTCCTCGGGCTGGTCGCGCTGGTCTTGGCCGTGGCCGCGCTCGTCGTCGTCCTGGAAGACCGGCGGGCCGCCAAGCGGGCCGCGCTGCAGCGGAAAGCCCGGCTAGCGCGTCTTGGCGAGGTGGACCCGCTCGCTCCGGGCCGGCTGCACGTCGACCGTTGAACGCCGGAGCGTCAGCAGCAGCGCCCCGAACACCCAGCCGGCGACGGCGCCGAACGTGTTGTTCATGAGGTCGTCGACGTCGAAGATGCGGTAGGCGAACGGCGCCGTGCCGAAGTTGGCCGTGAGCTGCGTGAACTCGATGAACAGTGACGCCGCGAAACCGATCAGCGCGGTGCCGGTCAGGCCGCGGCGCCAGAGGATCCGGGCGAACACCCCGAGCGGCACGAACAGCAGGACGTTCAGGCACGCCTGCTGGAACGTCTGCGTCGTGAACCACTGCCCACCGTGCTTGAGCAGCTCCGTGTGGATGTCGGCGATCCACTGGAAGGGGTGCAGCTGCACGGTCTGGCCGAGCCGGCGGGTGCCGGGACCCGGCAGTGGCAGGAAGACGACCGCGAGCGTCATGCAGCCGTAGAGCAGCACCGCCGCCGTGGTGGCGAGGCCGCGCAGCCGCGGGGCGCCGTGCCGGGCGAGCTGGGTGATCAGCTGCGGCACCAGCACCACGGCCCACAGTGCGAGGAAGGCGATGAAGCCGTACTGCAGGGCTGTGAGCTGTGCGTTCGTCATGCCACCGACGCTATGGATCTTGCCCCGGGTGCCGCTTCGGTCGAAGAGCCCGACGGTCTGGGGCCGCCATCGGCCACTCGGCCGACCCGTCCACGGCCGATCGGTGGACCGTGGGTGAGCGAAGTCATGCCGGCGTAACCGGATGCGGCTTGCGCCGATACGGGAATGCGCACGACGCTCGGCACGTCGGGCTCTATGCAGGCAACCGAAAGGAACGCTCATGGCACCGCTCCGGGTCGGCATCGTCGGGCTCAGCGCGAACGGCGGCTGGGCCGCGACCGCGCACGTGCCCGCGCTGGCCGCGGTGGACGGCTACGAACTCCGCGCGCTCGCCGGCAGCAGCGCCGACTCGGCGCGGGTGGCCGGCGAGAAGTACGGCGTGCCGCTGACCTTCGGCGACGCCGGGGAGCTCGCCCGGCACCCGGAGGTCGACCTCGTCGTGGTCGCTGTGAAGGTGCCGCAGCACCGGGCGCTCATCGAGCCCGCGCTCGCCGCGGGCAAGCAGGTGCTGAGCGAGTGGCCGCTGGGCGTCAGCCTCGCCGAAACCGAGGCGCTGGCCGAGGCCGCCCGGGACAAAACGACCGCGGTCGGCCTCCAGGGCCGGTCCGCGCCGGCGTTGCGCTACCTGCGCGACCTCATCAAGGACGGCTACGTCGGCCGCGTGCTCTCGACGTCGCTGATCGCTTCGGGCGCGAATTGGGGCCCGAGCGTGCGGGCCGGCCGCGACTACCAGCTCCACCCCGCGGGCGGGGCGACGATGCTGACCATCCCGTTCGCGCACACCGTCGACGCGCTGGCCATGGTCCTCGGCGGCTTCGCCGAGCTCTCGGCGACGCTGGCGACGGTCCGGCCGCGGGTGCGCGACGAGGTCACCGGCGAGTCCGTCGAGATGACCGCGCCGGACCAGATCGCCGTCACCGGCGTGCTGACCGGCGGCGCGGTCGCGTCGCTGCACCTGCGTGGCGGGACGTCGCCGGCCACGGACTTCCACTGGGAGATCAACGGCACCGAGGGCACGCTGGTCGTCGAGGCCGCGGACCCGCTGTTCTGGATCGCGAAGCTGACGCTGCGCGGCAGCCGGACGGGCACGCTGGAGAAGCTCACCGTGCCCGCGCGGTACGAGCTGCCGCAGCTGGCCGGCCGCAGCGCCGAGCCGTCGTACAACGTGGCGCACGCGTACGCCCGGCACCTCAAGGGCGACCTGCCGGACTTCGCGCACGCCCTGCGGGTGCACCGCGTGCTCGACGCCGTCCAGCGGTCGGCGGACAGCGGCACCCGGATCGAACCGGACGCAAAGTAACTGTTACCGGTGGTTGCAGATTCCGCTACCCTCGGGTCATGGACGACGTTGTCTACGACCGTGCGGGCCGGGGCGAGCCACTGGTGCTGATCCACGGCATCGGCCACCGCCGCCAGGCGTGGGCGCCGGTGTTCCCGCTGCTCACGGCCCATCGTGACGTCATCGCCGTCGACCTGCCCGGCTTCGGCGAGTCGCCCGAGCCGTCCGGCGGGTACGGCATCGAGCCCGCGCTGGTGATGTTCAAGGAGCTCTTCACCGACCTCGGGCTCGACCGGCCGCACGTCGCCGGCAACTCGCTCGGCGGCCTGCTGTCGCTGGCCCTGGGGCAGGCCGGGCTGGTCCGCAGCGTCACGGCCTTGTCGCCGGCCGGGTTGTGGAACCGGACCCAGAAGATGTACGCGATCGCCACGCTCAAGGCCCACCGCGCCCTGGCGCAGCGCACGCCGCCGCACGTCGTGCGCCGGATCGCCGCGAGCGCGTCCGGGCGGCGCGCGCTGACCGGGATGATCGTCGGACGGCCCGAGCTGCAGACCCCCGACACCGTGGTCGAGGACGCGCACGCGCTCGCCACCGCGCCGGGCTTCGAGCCCACCGCCGCGCAGTCCCGAGGCGACTTCCGCTTCACCGGCCCGGTCACCGGTGTCCCGGTGACCATCGCCTGGGCCGAACGTGACCGGATCCTGGCCCGGCCACGCGTCGCCGACCTGCGGAAAGTCGCGCCACACGGAGTCTTTCGGCTGTTGCCGGGCTGCGGGCACGTGCCGATGAACGACGACCCGGACCTCGTGGCGCGGGTGCTGCTCGAGGGAAGCCGTTAGGTGACATTCGCTTTACGTCCGTCTTTTGACCCTGGTAGGTGACTGCTCCGCGAGGCAGAATCCTCCGCCGTGCGCCCGTTCGGGGACCCGGGGCGCGAATCGGAGGAAGAACACTCATGAGGCTTTCGACCCGGCTCGCGGTGTTCGCCGCGGCCGCGCTGGCGACCACGGCGGTGACCACCGCACCCGCGTCCGCGGGCCAGCGCCCGGATTCCACCACCGACGTCCGGATCATCGGGTTCAACGACCTGCACGGGAACCTGGAGCCGCCGTCCGGCTCCAGCGGCCGCGTGGTGCAGTCGGACGGGACCACTGTGGACGCCGGTGGGGCCGCCTACCTGGCCACGCACGTGAAGCAGCTGCGGGCGCAGGTGGCCAACTCGTTCGTCGTGTCCGCCGGGGACAACATCGGCGCGTCGCCGCTGACGTCGGCGCTGTTCCACGACGAGCCGACCATCGACTTCCTGAACATGCTGGGCGTCGGCGCGTCCGTCGTCGGCAACCACGAGTTCGACGAGGGCTACAAGGAGCTGCAGCGCATGCAGTTCGGCGGCTGTCACCCGACCGATGGTTGCCAGTTCGAGAAGACCTTCAAGGGTGCGAACTTCCCCTTCATCGGGTCCAATGTGTACTTCACCAACGGCCTGCCCGCGCTGCTGCCGTTCACCGTGAAGTTCGAAGGCGGCGTGCCGATCGGCGTCATCGGCGCCACGCTGAAGGACCTGCCGTCCGTCGTCACGCCGGAGGCCATCAAGGGCCTGAAGTTCGGTGACGAGGTCGAGGCGATCAACCGGACCGCGAACCTGCTCGACTTCCTCGGCGTCAAGGCCCAGGTCGTGCTGATGCACCAGGGCGACGGCACCGAGGTCGAGGGCCCGAACGACTGCAAGCTGCGCCCCGGCCCGGCCGCCGCCATCGCGGCCGCGGTGACGCCGAAGGTCGACGCCTTCTTCACCGGGCACAGCCACCAGCAGTACAACTGCGTGATCAACGACCCGGCCGGTCAGCCGCGGCCGGTCATCCAGGGCTCGTCCTTCGGCCGGCTGCTGTCGGTGGTGGACCTGAAGATCAGCCGCAAGACCCGGGACGTCGTGCGCTCGCAGACCAAGGCGTTCAACGAGATCGTCACCCGCACGGTCACGCCGGACCCGGCCGTGGCCGCGCTGGTCGCCGACGCGAAGACCAAGTCGGCGCCGATCGCGAACGAGCAGGTCGGCACCATCACCGCCGACCTGCCGGCGGCGGGCAACGCGGCCGGTGAGTCTCCGCTCGGCGACGTCATCGCCGACGCGCAGCTCGCGGGCACGCAGTCGAACAACCCGGTCATCGCGATCACGAACCCGGGTGGCATCCGCGCCGACCTGACGTACAAGTCGTCCGCGAACGGCGAGGGTGACGGTGTGGTGACCTACGGCGAGGCGTTCACCGTCCAGCCGTTCTCGAACATCATGCAGACGATCACACTGACCGGCGCGAACCTGAAGAACGTGCTGGAACAGCAGTGGACCGCGGCCGGCACGAAGATCCTGCAGATCTCGAGCTCGCTGCACTACAGCTACTCGGCGTCCGCGCCGATCGGCTCGCGGGTCTCGAACATCACGGTCAACGGCACGCCGGTCGACCCGGCGGCGACGTTCCGCGTGTCGGTGAACAACTTCCTCGCCGCAGGCGGGGACGGCTTCACCGAGTTCACCAAGGGCACGAACCTGTCGGGTGGCCCGGTGGACCTCGACGCCCTGGTCGCCTACCTGGGTGCGCACCCCAACCTGGCCCCGCCCGCGGCGGACCGGATCACCCGCCTGCCGTAGTTCCCGTTTCTCCAAGACACCGGGTCGACAATGGACCCATGACGACCTGGGAAGACGTCGTGCGCCTCGCCTCCGGCCTGCCGGAGGTGGAGGCGTCGACGTGGTACCGCACGCCCGCGCTGAAGGTGGCGGACAAGGGGTTCGCGCGGCTGCGCACCGAGGCCGAAGGCGGCCTGGTGGTGCTGTGCGGCCACGACGAGAAGGCCGCGTTGCTGGATTCCGGCGACGCGGCCTTCTTCACGACCCCGCATTACGACGGGTACGGCTCGATCATCGTCGACCTGGACCGCGTGGACGTCGATCAGCTGCGCGAGCTGCTCGAAGAGGCGTGGCGGCTGAAGGCGCCCAAGCGGCTCACCAGGTGAGCTCGCCCTTCAGCATGCTCATCAGGATCATGTCGTGGCGCTCGCCGTCGAGGCCGACGAACGCCTCGCGGTGCCGGCCGTCCTCGGAGAACCCGACCTTGCGGTAGACGTGCCGGGCACGTTCGTTCTCGGCGACCACCCAGAGCGTGATCATGTGCAGTCGCATGGCGTTGAAGCCGTAGCGGCACATCAAGCGCAGGGCTTCGGTGCCGTAGCCGCCGCCGTTGCGGTGTTCCGCGTCACCGATGTAGATGTCCAGCTCGGCGTTCCCGACCTCGGGCACGGCATCACGGAGGTCGACGATGCCGATCAGCTTGCCGTCGGCCTTCGTCGCGATGCCGAGCACGACCAGTTCGTACTTGTTGACCGGACGCTCTTCGCAGTGCTTGCGGATCTGGGCGTGCGAGCGCGGGTAGTCGTTGACCATCCAGCGGCCGACCTCGGGGTCGTGCACCCAGCCGTGGATCTTGTCCGCGTCCTCCGGTTCGAGCGCACGCAGCCGGACGAGCTCCCCCTCGAGCAGCACTTCTCCCCCTAGTCCCGCTTCAGCAGCAGGAAGTCGTGGACGTTCAGCAGGCCGAGGAACTGGCGCACGGGCGTCGGCATCGCTCGGCGTGACTCATCATGCACGAGCTCGGGCGAGTGCACGCGGTGATTTTTCCGCTGGGTGATGATGGTGCAACTCTCCGCGGCCAGCACGTTCTTCACCCAGTCGGTGTCCGGGCCGTAGGTCAGAGCGACGACGAAGCCGTCGGCGGTGCGGAAGACGTTCAGGGGGGTCCGGTACTCCCGGCCGGACTTTCGCCCTTTGTGGACGAGCAAGCCGAAGCCCGGCGCCCAGTTCACGAAGTACTTGTTGATCCGGTTGGTCACCACGCGGTTGAAGCGGGCGAGTCCCTTGGGCAGCACCATGACACCATGATATCAACAAATGATGAATTAACCGATCGGGTGACCCCGGCTCCCCGGGCGCCCCGCACCGATGGTGGGATATGGCGCATGTCGACCGCATGGCCGCTGCGCCAAGACCCGGAAGGGCCGGTCATCATCGCGCTGGCCCTGGTGAACGACCCCGACGAGCTGGGCTTCGTCGTGCTGGACGACGAGGACGACTGGTTCATCAGCGACGGCACCGAGCTGTCCGACGACGTGCTGGTAAACCGCGAGAGCTTCGGCAAGATGTCGCTGCGCGAAGCCGTCGAACTGCTGCCGCAGCTGGCCGCGCTGGCGGATCTGCCGACCGGGATGGCCGCCGACTGGGACCCGGAGCGCCGCACGTGGCTGCTCTCGTCGGTGACGGGTTCCGACGACGAGGACGAGGACGTCCGGCTGCTCGCCCAGCGTCGCGCGGCCTGGAAGTACGAGGGCTCGCCGGACGACGAAGCCCAGATCAGCAGCGGCCTCACCGAGATCCCGACCGGCCCGCAGCAGCCGGTGCGCGCGGTCCGCCAGGTCGTCCGCGAGCAGGACGGCACGTGGTTGTTCGTCGGCTTCGAGGTCCCGGAGGCGGAAGACTTCGAGGTCGAGGGCCTGGAGCTGGAGCACGTGGCGAACCTGTACCCGGACGTGCGCAGCGTGCTCAAGGCCGCGCCGGGCCAGGTGTACGACCGCGCGACGCCGGACGCCGACTGGGAACTCGTCGAAGGTTAGAGCTCGACCGGTAGGTGGAAGAGCCCGCGCGTGGGATCGCGATCGAAGTCCGGACCGAACAGCGCGGGCTCTCCCATGCGTTCACCCCGCCCGCCGGAATTTCTTCGCGACAAGTGTCCCGGCGCGGCTTCGCCCGTTCGTCCTTACAGTGAGAACCGGCGACCGGCGCCGGCCAGGACCTGCGAGGAGCACCTCATGCCCAAGTACGCCGCGATCATCTACGCCTCCGACGTCGACCCGACCACGCCCGAGGCCACGGACATGATGAAGGACTACGACGAGTTCGGGGAGGGGGCGCGCGCGGTGATCCGCGGCGGCGCGGCCCTGTACCCCACGGCGACCGCGACCACGGTCCGCGTCACCGGCGGCAAGGGTGGCGACCTCGTCACCAGCGACGGCCCGTACGCGGAGACGAAGGAAGCCCTCACCGGCTTCTACCTGCTCGAATGCGCCGACCTCGACGAAGCGGTCAAGGTCGCCGCGCGGATCCCGGGTGCCTGGGACGGCGCGATCGAGGTCCGGCCGGTCGTCGACTTCGGCAAGTGACCGGCGCCGGGGACGCGGTCGCGCGGCTGGTCCGGGAGGAGGGCACCCGGGTACTGGCCACGCTGGTCCGCGTCACCGGCAGCGTCGACCTGGCCGAAGACGCGGTCCAGGACGCCGTCGTGCGCGCGCTGGAGACGTGGCCGCGCGACGGCGTCCCGGAAAATCCGCGCGGCTGGCTGCTGGTCGCGGCCCGCCGCCGGGCGGTGGACGTGGTCCGCCGCGAGGCGAAGCGCCAGGGGAAGGAGGCCGTCGCGATGCCCGACATCGACCCGTACCCCGACCCACTGGTGGTCCGCGACGACCTGCTGCGGCTGGTCTTCACGTGCTGCCACCCCGCGTTGTCCCTGGACGCCCAGGTGGCTTTGGCGCTTCGGACCTTGGGCGGTTTGTCGACGGCGGAGGTCGCCCGGGGCTTGCTGGTCCCCGAAGCGACCATGGCGAAGCGGCTGATGCGCGCGAAGCAGAAGATCGCTCAGGCGCGGATCCCGTACCGGGTCCCGTCGGCGGAGGAGCTGCCGGCCCGGCTGGCCGGCGTGGCGTCGACGGTGTACCTGATCTTCAACGAGGGCTACACGGGCCGCGTTTCGCTGCTCGCGGAGGGCGTGCGGCTGGCGCGCCTGCTGGTTTCCCTGATGCCGGACGAGCCGACGGCGTTGGGGCTGCTGGCTTTGGTGCTGCTGCAGGACGCCCGCCGTCCCGCGCGGTTCTCGTCGGGCGTGCCGGTGTTGCTTTCCGCGCAGGACCGTTCGTCGTGGGACACATCGTTGATCAAGGAAGGCGTCGAGCTGGTCGCCCGAGGCTTGCGCCGGACACCATCGGTGCCGAACGCGTACGTGGTCCAGGCGGCCGTCGCCGCGTGCCACGACCTGGCGCCATCTTACGAAGAGACGAACTGGAACGCGGTGATTTCCTGGTACGACGTGTTGTTGTCGGTCCAGGACACCCCGGTGATCCGCTTGAACCGGGCGGCCGCGGTGGCGGAACGCGACGGGCCGGCCTCGGCATTGGAGCTGGTGGACGCCTTGGCGGAATTGGACGACTACCCGTGGTGGCACGCGTCGCGGGCGGAGTTGTTGCACCGCTTGGGTTCCGCGTCGGCCTTCGAGGCGTTGGATCGCGCGGAGGAAACCGGATTGCCCGCTGCCCACGCGGCGCAACTGCGGGCCAGAATGGAAAGCGAAAACCCCGGGTAGAAGGCCCGGGGTTTCGGTGAGCGCGGATGACGGGAATCGAACCCGCGTATTCAGTTTGGAAACCCATCCCCTGCTCCAAAGAAAGTGGCTCTTGCCGGGCAGCTTTCGCTCGATGACGTCGGGCCACGCCGATGAGGGTGAAGCCGTCGTGCGCTGGGCCGCGCGGTTTGCGGCGTCGTTGTTGCGCCGATCGAGCGCCGGCATGCGCGGGTTCCCGGGGTGCTCGTCGCCGCGGGTGCTCTCCTAAGATCATGAGGTTGACCGCAGCGACGAAGGCTGAACGCAAGGTCGAGGGGTTCGTGGTGCGGCGAGACCGACTGGGCGACACGGCGCGCTTAGCGCCCAGTGACAGCTTGGACGGAGGTGTTTCTTCAGGCGACGGTCGGCGGCGGTCCCGCGCGAGCGCGGTCGGCGGCCTCGGTATTACGGTTCTCACGACATCGGCGATGGGCTATGCGCTGCTCCTGCTGGCGGGCAGGCACCTCACCGCGGTTGAGAACGCTGTTTTCCTGGGGTTCTGGGGGCTGCTGATGGGGGTGGGCAGCGCCCTGTCGCCGGTGGAGCAGGAGTTGTCGCGGCAGACTGCGGTGGCCTCGGCGCGGGGACACAAGCCGGACTTGAGTGTTGCCCGGACCTTCGCGGTGACGCAAACCGTTGCGATCGCGGTGGCCGCGGTGCTGGCGGTGCCGGCGGTGAATGCGCAGCTGTTCGACCAGCATCGGGAGCTGGCGCTGGTCGCCGGCTGCGGGATCGTGGCGTTCCCTGCGCTCTACGCGATACGGGGCCTGTTCATCGGAGCCGGGCAGAACGGGCGCTACTCGGCGATCTTGCTGGCTGAGGCCGCGGCGAGGCTGTTGCCGTTCGTCGGGTTCGTCGTCGCCGGTGTCAGCGGGCTGACTTGGATTGCGGTCGCAGTGGCGGCCGGCTCATGCGCCTGGCTGCCGTTCGCGCTCCGGACACGCGGCTTGGTCGAGCCGAGTCGGTCGAGCGAGCCGTGGGGCGCGCTGTGGCGGCGCATGCTGGGCCTGATCGTCAGTGCCGCGTTGACCGCGAGTGTGCTGACCGGCTACCCGGCGGTGGTCAAACTGGTGGCACCGCGCGGGAGCGAAGACGCGCTGGGTGGGTTGTTCCTGGCGGTGTCGCTGCTGCGGTCTCCGCTGCTGCTGGTGTTGGCCCCGATCCAGACGCTGGCGGTACCGACGGTCGTGCGCGTGTTGCACCAGCCGGACGGGACGCGCCGGCTGCGGCGGTTTGCCGCCCTGGGTGCAGGTGGAACGCTGGTTGTCGGCTTGGCCGTGGGGGCGGCGGCGTATGTGGCCGGTCCGTGGGTGTTCCACCTGCTGTACAAGGACAAGTTCGCGGTGTCGGCGTGGACGATGGCCGGACTGGGCTGGTCGGGCATCGCGTTGGCGGCCACGATGCTGACCGTGGCGGTGCTGGTCGCGCGGAAGCAGACCGGCCGAGTGGTGACGTTGTGGGCGGTCGTGGCGGGGCTGAGTTTGCTGGTGCTGCTGGCCTCGCCCGGCGGGATCATGTTCCGTGCCGTGTTGGGTGCGACCGTCGCTCCGACCATTGGCTTGGCGGTCGCGCTCGCGCTGGTGGTCGCAGCGCGCGATACGGCTGCTGGTGATGATGGGGCGCCCCGTTGACGGTGCTCTCCGAGCCGGGCCGGCTGGCGGCATCTCCCGCTTGAAGCGGCAGCGGCAAGCCGGTCCGCAACCCAACTTCGGCCAGCGGGTGGGGTGGACCAAGCTCATGGCCGACCTCGGCCTGTTCGCAACCGGTTCCCGTCGGCCAATGGCACATTAATGGCACGCGAGAAGTGAAGAGCCGGAGATAGAGAAAGCCCCAGATCCACAGTAGACACCGTGTGACCTGGGGCTTCTCTATGAGAGCGGATGACGGGAATCGAACCCGCGTATTCAGCTTGGGAAGCTGATGTTCTACCATTGAACTACATCCGCAGTGCGTCGCCAGCATACACGGCATCGTGATCCCCCTGTCCAGGCCCCTCCTCCTTGACTCGCGCGCGTCAAGTGACAACACTTGTTGTCGACTGGCGGAGGTGAGCGTGGTGGACGAGCCCGAGCTGTTCCGGCAAGGCGGGTTCCGGCTGGCCCAGCGGCTGTTCATCGAGGGCGACATCCGGGGTGACGAGCGGCAGGTCGCGCGTCTGCGGGAGTTCGCCCAGGTGCAGGACCGGCTCGCGGACGACGTCGTCGCCTGGATGGCGCAGCAGCCCAAGGGGCAGGGGCGCGCGCTCTTCGAGGAAGCCCTGACAAACCGAGCCGAAGCGACCGGGCCGCTCAAGGACTTCTTCGACCAGGTCGACGCCAAGCCCTACTGGGTCGATGACGAACGGCTCGAGCGGGGCGCGAAAGCCATCACGCGGGCGGGGTTGCTGGGGCTCTTCCCGCTCGGGGACATGTCGCTCATGGGCGGCTACCTCGCGTCGCGCGCCACGAAGTCGCTGGTCGGGACCGGGGAGATCGAATACCAGGCCATCCGGAGGCTCGTCGAGACCGCCGCGTGGTGGATCGACGTCACCACGCCCGGTGCCCTCGAGGACGGCCAGAAAGGGTACGCCTCCGCGCTGCGGATCCGGCTCGTGCACGCCCACGTCCGCGCCGCCATGAACCGGCGGGACGACTGGGACTACGCCGCCTGGGACCGGCCCGTCAACCAGGTGCAGACCGCCGGGACACTGCTGCTTTTCTCGCTCGTCTACGTCTTCGGCACGCAGCTGCTCGGCCTCCGCTACTCCGCTCGCGAACGCGGCGACATCCTGCACCTCTGGCGCTACATCGGCTGGCTCATGGGTGTCGACGACGAGCTGCTGCCCGCCTCCGAAGAGGACGCCTGGCGGCTGCTCTGGCTGCTCGCCGCCACCGAGTTCATCCCGGACGACGACTCGAAGCGGCTCGCCAAGGCGCTGATCGAGGCCAACGCCGCCGTCGGCGAGGGGCGCGGGGCCATCGGGAAGGTGCTCTCGCACGTCTCCGTCGCCGTGCACTCGTCGATCAGCCGGCTCGTGCTCGGGAAGACCAACGCCGACTTCCTCGGGCTGCCGAACGATCCCGTCGCGCAGGCCGCGATCGTCGCCGTCGCGGGGGTCAACTTCGCCGCCGAGACCGTGCGGCGGTTCATCCCCGGCGCCACCGCGCTGCAGGAACGGATCGGGCAGGCCGGGCGCCGCGGGTACGTGAAGCGGCTCGAGAAGATCTTCGCGCCCGACACCACCTACGCGCAGCACATGCGGGCCGCCTGAACCCACCGGATAGGCTTCGGGCCGTGCTGCTCAGTGACCGTGACCTCCGCAAAGAGCTCGACGCCGGCCGGCTCGGCATCGACCCCTTCGATGCCGGCATGGTCCAGCCGTCCAGCATCGACGTCCGGCTCGACCGCTTCTTCCGCGTCTTCGACAACAGCAAGTACACCCACATCGACCCGCAGCTGCAGCAGGACGAGCTGACCTCGCTGGTCGAGAAGGAGGGCGACGAGCCCTTCGTGCTGCACCCCGGCGAATTCGTGCTCGGCTCGACGTTCGAGCTCGTCGCCCTGGCCGACGACCTCGCCGGCCGGCTCGAGGGCAAGTCCTCGCTCGGGCGCCTCGGGCTGCTCACGCACTCGACCGCCGGGTTCATCGACCCCGGCTTCTCCGGGCACATCACCCTGGAGCTGTCGAACGTCGCCAACCTGCCGATCACGCTCTGGCCCGGCATGAAGATCGGCCAGCTGTGCATCTTCCGGCTGTCCAGCTCGGCCGAGCACCCGTACGGCTCCAGCGAAGCCGGGTCCCGCTACCAGGGGCAGCGCGGCCCGACCCCGAGCCGGGCGTACAAGAACTTCCACCGCGTCGACACCTGGCGGTAGTGGATTCGCCCTCGGCGGGGAGAAGTACCTCGGGCGCTAGGCAGCGACTTTCTCGTCCCAGTCGATGTGGTGGTTCCACATGAAGGCGTTCGGGTCCTCCTTGAACGGCTTCGCGAACGCCCGCTTGATGAAGAAGTCGCGGACGACCCGCCCGACCGGGCCGATCACCTTCTGCTCGCCGTTGCGCTTGCCGGCCGCGACCACGGCCTCCACGCGCTCGCGGCGCAGACCCTCGTAGGTGGCCAGCGCGCGCTCGACGTCCGGCACGTCGCGGAGGCATTTGCCCAGCGTGACGGCGTCTTCGATGGCCATCGAGGCGCCCTGGCCCGCCGCCGGTGACGTCGCGTGCGCCGCGTCCCCGATGATCACCATGCGGCCGCGGTGCCAGACCGGGACCGTCGGGAAGTCGTACGTCGGCCAGGCCGGGTAGATCTCCCGTGTCGCCCGGATGATCTCGGCCGCCGGTGTCCGGTCGCCGGCCACCAGCTGCAGGAGTTCGGCGCGCAGCTTTTCGCCGGCGAGCGTGATCAGCTCGGACGGGGCCGGTTCGGTCTTGCGGGCCGGGTTCGCGAACCACCAGACGCGGCCGTCCGTGCTGACGACGTGGCAGAAGAACACGCGCTTGCCGAACACCATGTTCAGCACGCCCGGCTCGTCGGGCAGGTCCAGGCCTTCGGCGAACCCGCCGGTGTTCAGCAGCGGGACGTACCGCGGTGACGGCGCGTCCGGGTCGATGATCGTGCGGACGCGGGAGCGGAGGCCGTCGGCGCCGATCAGGAGGTCGCCTCGCGCGTGTGAGCCGTCGGAGAAGTCCGCGCTGACCTGCGTGTTCGTCTGGCTCGCGCCGATCAGACGCTTGCCGTATTCGACGCGGATGCCGCGCCGCGCGGCCTCGTCGCGCAACGCCACGTAGAGGTCGGAGCGCAGGACGGTCTGGCTCACCGTGCCGTCCGGGAGGGCGCCGCCCAGGGGGAATTCGGCGAGCCGCGTGCCGTTGCCGAGCCCGATCGACATCCGCGGCGAGTCGAAGCCCGCGCTCCGGACGACGTCCTTGAGGCCGAGCGGGAGCAGCGCGTCCAGCCCGTTGACGGCCAGCGTCAGGAACGCCCCGACGCCCTCGGAGTCGCGGTCGTACGCCTCGAACAGCAGCGGCTCGTGCCCGGCTTCGTGCAGGGCGATGGCCGTGATCGTGCCCGCGACGCCACCCCCGATGATCAGTGCCCGTGTCATGTTGTTCGACCCCTCGAATGTCTTAGAAAGTAATTCGTTCTGTCGAACTAAAGAGTGGGCTAGGCTGGTCGCCGTGTCAAGCGAGCGAACGAAACTCGTCGAGGAAGTCCTGCTCAGGTCGCGGGAGCTGTCGACGGAGACGGTCATGTTCCACACCGCGATCTCCGAGACCCGGGGGCTGTCGGCGGTGGAGAGCAAGGTCCTGGACTACCTCGCGCGCTTCGGGCCGCAGACGCCGAAGGACCTCGCGCGGCTGTCGGGGCTCGCGCCCGCGTCGGTGACGGCGATGATCGACCGGCTGGAGCGCAAGGGCATCGTCAACCGCGAGCCGCACCCGGACGACCGGCGCAAGATCCTCATCGCCCTGGACCTGCAGTCCATCGCGAGCGGGGTGCACCTGTGGGATCACC
This sequence comes from Amycolatopsis sp. NPDC024027, assembly GCF_040638975.1. NCBI lineage: Bacteria > Bacillati > Actinomycetota > Actinomycetes > Pseudonocardiales > Pseudonocardiaceae > Amycolatopsis > Amycolatopsis sp. NPDC024027. Next base: position 292,748 of record NZ_JBEZYY010000002.1, on the reverse strand, counting down.
TCGTCAAGGGCATGTACGAGCTCTGCGACCGCTACACCGACGACGAGCTCCGGACGGTCATCGGGTTCGTCCAGGCCGCCACCGCGCTCACCCACGAGTCGACGGTGAAGCTGACCGATTCCGCGTCAGGAGCCACGAACGAGTGAGTTTGAAGGCGTAAAACCGGGTCTCGTGCCACGCTCCCAAGGTCGTCTCGGCCCCGCAGGTGGCGAGGAGTGCCGTTGCCCGAAAGACCGCTTCGCCCGATTCTCGTGCTGGCACTGGTCTTCCTGGCCTCCGCCTTCGTGCCGTCGGCGGGCGCGGCCGCCGCCCCGCCGTTCGAGGTGGGCTACGACGACGTGGTCTACGGCGACTTCGTCTACGCGGGCAACGGCGTCCTGCGCTGCCCGGTCGCCGCCGACGACGCGCCGGCCAAGGGGACGGTCGCGACCCCCGCGGCGTGCGCGAACACCGCCGACCGCAAGGACACGCTGGCCAACGACGACTTCTTCATGCAGTGGGCCGACGTCGACGCCGACCCGGGCACGTTCGACTCGGCGAGCGCGTCGGTGGGCGTCCCGCCGGGGGCTCGCGTCGTCTTCGCCCGGCTGAACTGGGCCGGCAGCACCACCTGCGGTACCTCGGCGGTCGCGCCGCCCGGAACGCCCGCGAAGCAGAACGTCCGGCTTTCCGTCGGCAGCGCGGAATCCGTGGACATCGCGCCTTCGGGATACGCCGAAGACGGCGGTTACTACTCGGCGCGCGCCGACGTGACCAGCCTCTTCGCGAAAGTTCCTGCCGTTTTCGACGTGACGGTCGGGAACGTCTGGGCTTTGCGGGGTTTCGACTGCGCGGGGGGTTGGTCGATCGCGCTCGTCTACGCCTACCCGGAGCGCAATGCGGACTACGCGCCGAACAAGCGCAAGGTGGTCGTCTACGACGGCCACGTCCGGCAGACCGCCGGCGCCCCGGCGGCGGAGGCGACGATCACCGGTTTCCGCGCCGCGGCCGCCGACGCGCACCTCGGCGTCACCGCGTACGACGGCGACTGGGGCGCCTCCGGCGACCAGTTCCTGGTCGACGGCACCCCGGCCACCGAGCCCGCGACCGGCGGCACGGCCAATTTCTTCGTCTCCAATGCCGACAACGCGGCGGCGCCGGGTGCGAGGAACAACTTCAGCGTCGACGCGAAGGCGTTCAACGTCGACAGCATCCCCGCCGGCGCGACGAGCACGAAGCTCGGCTTCGTCACCAGCGGCGACGCCATCTTGGCGCAGAACCTCGCGTTTTCGGTGCCGGTGCCCGAACTTCAGCTCGCTGTGCGCGCTATCCAGCCGAAGGTGCACGCCGGTGAGCCGGTGCCGTTCGCCGTCGTCGTGACCAACCCGGGCGAGGTCACGGCGTCCGGTGTCGAGGTCGCCGACCCGGCCGTCCCGGGCTGCGCCAAACCGCTCGGCACGCTCGCCCCGCACCAGACGGTCAGCTACCCGTGCACCGGAACCGCACCGCCCGACGACTTCACGAACACCGCGAAGGCCACGGGCACGAGCGCGCTCGGCGACGCGCTCGAGGGCGTCGCCAGCGCGCGCGTCGACGTCCTGCACCCGGCGCTGGGCATGACGAAGACGGCCGACCGGCCCGCGTACCGCGCCGGCGAGGTCGTGACCTTCACGATCAAGGTCACGAACACCGGCGACACGGGGCTGTCCGGCCTCCAGGTCGCCGACCCGAAGACGCCGTCGTGCGCCCTCACCGGAACACTCGCGCCGGGCGAAAGCCGCACGACGACGTGCGCCGCGAAGGCGCCGATCGCCGACGGCGTCAACACGGCGAGCGCGGTAGGCGTCGACGAGCTCGGCAAGCAGGTCACGGCGACGGCCGACGCGCCCGCGCCGACGATCGCGCCCGCGGTCGAGGTCACCAAGACCGCGGACCCGCCGGTGATCCACGCGGGCGACGCCGTCACCTGGACGGTCGCGGTGCACAACACCGGCGACAGCCCGCTCGCCCCGGTGAAGCTCACCGACGACACGACATCGGCGTGCGCGCGCACCTTCGCCGGCCTGGCCGCGGGCGCGACCCAGACGTACACGTGCACGGCAAACCCGTCCCGGACCACGACGTCCCAGGTGACGGCGACCGGAACCGACCTGGCCGGCCGGCCCGTGACGGCCATCGCGTCGGCGACGGTCACGGTCATCACCCCGGCGCTGACGCTCGCGAAGGACGCCACGCCCGCCATCGCCCGCGCCGGCGACCCGATCACGTTCACCATGACGGTCGCCAACGCCGGCGACGCACCGCTGACCGAGGTCGCCGTGACGGACGACGTCCCGGCGTGCGCCAAGGCGATCGGCGCCTTGGCCCCCGGCGCGACGGTCGTCTACCGGTGCACCGCACCAGCCCCACCGGACGACCTCGCCACGACGGCCACGGCCACCGGCAAGGACCAGCTCGGCCGCGCGGTGAAGGTCACCGACGACGCGGCGGTGGACGTGATCCACCCGGCGCTCCGGCTGGCCGTGCGCGCGACACCGGCCCAGGTCCGCGAGGGCGACACGGTGACCTGGACGATCACCGCGGCCAACACGGGCGACGTCCCGCTCACCGAGGTCACGGTCGCGGACGACCAGGTCCCGGCGTGCGCGAAGCGGTTCGGCACGCTCCAGCCGCAGGCGCAGCAGGAGTACACGTGCACGACGCTCGCGGGCACGGCCGGCTTCGCGAACAAGCCGGCGCTGACGGGCACGGACCCGACCGCTCGCCCGGTGACGGCGGCCGCGGAGGGAGCGTTCGCGGTTCAGCACCCGGCGGTCGCGATCACGACCGAGGTGACGGGCGGCCCGTTCCGCGAGGGCGACAAGGTGCCGTTCCGGATCACGGTCCGCAACACCGGTGACGTGCCGCTGGCGAGCCTCCGAGTCACCGACGCGCAGGCCAGGGACGGGCAGGCCGCGGACGCGCAGGCCAGGGACGCGCAGACCGCGGGCACGCAAGCCGTCGGCGAGCCAGCCGCCGTCGCGTCGGGCACCGGCACGCGAGCCCTTGGCGGCCCAGCTGCCTCACCGGGCACCGGCACGCAAGCCATCGGTGGCTCAGCCGCCGCCTCACGGGGCCCCGGCGCCCGAGCTGCCACCTCGGCCACCCGAACCCCAGCCACCCAGACCCCAGCCACGGGCTGCACCCAAACCCTCGAGGGCACCCTCGCCCCCGGCGCCACCCGCGACTTCACCTGCACCACCACGGCTCCGGCCGACGACGTCACCCGCAGCCTCCGGGTCGCCGCCACTCCACCCGTCGGCACGGACGTCACCGCATCCGGCAGCGCTGCCCTCGATGTCATCCACCCGGCCGTCGCGGTCGCTCGGACCGTCGACCCCGCCGTCGTGCACGCCGGCGACACCGTGACCTCGACCGTCACCGTCACCAACACCGGTGACAGCGCGCTCCAAGACGTCGCCGTCGCCGACGAGCGGGCTCCGGACTGCTCCAGATCCCTGGGCCGGCTCGAACCGCAGGCCAAGCGCACCTACACCTGCACCCAAGCCGCCGGGGAAGCCGACTTCGCCGCCGTCGCTAACGCCACCGGTACCGATGCCACGAATCGGCCGGTGACCGCGTCCGCCGGCGCCGGCGTCGACGTCATCCACCCCGCCATCAGCGTCACCGACGACGCCGCACCCGCGCGTGTCCGGCAAGGCGACACCGTCACGTTCACCCTCGTCGTCGCGAACACCGGTGATGTCCCGCTGACCAATGTGTCCCTTGTGGACAGTCGGACTCCGGCGTGCGCTCGGTCCATCGGCACCCTCCTTCCCGGCGCTCGGCAGCGCCACTCCTGCAAGGTAGACGCCGGCACCGACAATTTCGTGAGCTCCGCCACCGTAAGTGGCACCGATCCGGTGAAACGCCAGGTCAGCGCGAGCGACGACGCGGCCTACACCGTGCTGCACCCGGCCCTCGAGCTCACTCAGGACATCCACGGCGGCCCCTTCCGCCCTGGCGACACCGTCACCGCCACCCTCACCGTCACCAACACCGGCGACGTTCCGCTGACCGCCGTCGACGTCCGGAGCGGGTCCTGCACGAAGACCTTCGACGAGCTGAAACCCCGTGACAGAAGGAACTTCGACTGCACCACGACCGCCCCGGCCGACGACGCGGACATCGCCGCGGAGGCGACGGCGGACGCCCCCATCGGGCCGCCGCTCACAGCAAAAGACACGGACAAAGCAGACGTCATCCACCCCGCCGTCAAGATCACGGCCGACGCGACACCCAAGACGGTCCGCGCCGGCGACGATGTCACCTTCACGATCACCGTCACCAACGCCGGCGACGTCCCGCTCACCGCGCTGTCCGTTGTGGACGAACAGGCCACCTGCGCGCTCAAGTTCGGCACCGTGGCCGCCGGGGTGGCGAAGACCTACACCTGTACCCGCAAAGCGCCTGATGACGACTTCGGGCAAACCGTCGGGATCAGCGGAATCGACCCGAGTGGTCGCGCGGTGCAATCGGCCGGTGACGCAAAAGTCGATGTCGTCCACCCGGAGATCGCCGTGATGAAAGACGCGGCTCCGTACGAAGTCCGGGAAGGCGACACCGTCACCTTTTCGATCCTGGTCAAGAACACCGGTGACGTCCCGCTCGCCGACGTGAGGGTCGTCGACGACCACACGCCGTCTTGCGCGCACACCGTGCCGGACCTGGCCGTGGACGCCGAAGTCTCGTACATCTGCACAACGATCGCGGGCAAAGTTGGCTTCACGGGCAAAGCAACGGCCACCGGTCAAGACCCGGTCCGGCGTCCGGTGACAGCTTCCGGCGAAGCGACGTTCGTCGTTCGAATGAGCTGAATGGAGTAACGCGAGAGCGGCCGATTGCCTCGAAATCGGTGCCTGTCACCGACGGGAAATGTGACCAGTGCGTTCGTAGGGTTCTCGTCGTAATTGTCCCGTGATACGTTCCTGCGCCGTGTCCCCCATTGGTGAACGTGCGCACGTGGTGATCGTGTCACTCAGTGTGCTGCTCGGCGTTTTTTCTGCCGCGGCAGGCACCTGGATGGCCACCGCGGAAGGAAACACCGCGGAGCTCGGCGCCGCGGCGCTGGTCCTGCCCAACGCGCCCGCCGGCGCCGGCAGTGGCAGCGGGACCGACCTCGCCGGCGGCCAGGTCCAGACCACCACCCCCGGTCAGCCCGCCGCGCCCCCGAGCTCGGCCCCGGCTCCGACGTCCTCCAGCGCGGAACCCACGCCGACCGAGACGTCCGCCGCGCCACAGCCCTCGACGTCCGAAGCTCCACCGCCGCCGTCGACCACCAAGCCCGCCGCCCGCGTGGCGCCTTCGACGGCCGCTCAGGTCATCGCGCTGGTCAACGACGAGCGCGCCAAGGTCGGCTGTGAGCCGCTGACCGAGGAATCGCACGTCACGAAGGCCGCGCAGGACTACAGCGACCAGATGTCGGCCGAGAACTTCTTCTCCCACACCAGCCCCGACGGCACGACCTTCGACCAGCGCATCAAGCAGGCCGGTTACCCGAAGCCGGGCGCGGAGAACATCGCGCGCGGGCAGACGTCCGCGGCGCAGGTCATGGACTCCTGGATGAACTCCGAAGGCCACCGCGCGAACATCCTGAACTGCTCGCTCAAGAAGATCGGCGTCGGCGTCACCACCGCGGGCTGGTACTGGGTCCAGGACTTCGGGTACTGAACCAAAGCCGCTAAGGCTTGCTCCACCGCTCGGCGATGTCGCCGTACCGCGCCAGCACCGTTGCCCGCAGGTCCGGATCCGACCGCGGCACCGGCTCGATGAACACCTCGGTGACGTCGTGGAACGCCTCGGTCAGCTCGGACGCGAGCCGGACGCAGGCGCGTTCGAGGTCGGCGGCGCCGAGTGAGTCGTCGAAGTCCACGCGGGTGCAGACCAGCACCTGATCGGTGCCCATCAGCATGGTCTGCAGGTCGACGACGGCTTCGATCTCCGGCGCGGCGGTCAGGTGGTCGCGGATGCCGCGGACCAGCGTCGGGTCGGCCTGGCGCCCGACCAGCAGGCCGCGGTTGGTGCGGCCGAGCAGGTAGGCGACGCAGGCGAGCAGCAGGCCGATGGCGATCGACGCGACGCCGTCCCAGATCTCGGAGCCGGTGAGCTGGTGCAGGCCGATGCCGCCGAAGGCGAGCAGCAGGCCGATCAGCGCGGCCGAGTCCTCGAACAGCACGGTCTTCGGCGTCGGGTCGTCGATGAGCCGCAGGTACGTCCACAGCGAGCGGTTCTCGGCCTTCGACTCCCGGACGACCTGGCGCACCGCCTGCAGCCACGACGTGCCTTCGAGCAGGAACGCCACGGCGAGGACGATGTAGCTGAGCAACGACGTGCTCTGCGCTTCGCCGTGCCCGAGCAGCGTCGAAACGCCCTCGTAGAGCGCGAACATCGCACCCGAAGCGAAGATCGAGACGGCCGCGAGCAGCGACCAGAAGTACCGCTCCTTGCCGTAGCCGAAGGGGTGCACGCGGTCGGCGGGGCGCTCCGAGCGCTTCAGCGCTGTCAGCAGCAGGACTTCGGTGATCGTGTCGGCCACCGAGTGCGCCGCTTCGGACAGCATGGCGCCCGAGCCGGTGATGATGCCCGCGACCAGCTTCATGATGGCGATCGCCAGGTTCACCCCGCCGGCGAGCAGGACGGTCAGGGTGCTTTCGCCGCCGGAGTTCCCGGAGTCTTCCTCGCTCACCTTGGTGAGCGTAGTGCTCAGAGGCGGCGCAGGCCGTGCAGAACGCGTTCCATGAGCGCCATCGCCGGCCGGCCGTCGGCACTGGTCCGGCTGTCGTGGATGGTCACCAGGCCCTGTTCGGCCATGTCGTCGAGCAGGACGCGCACGACGCCGAGCGGCACGCTCAACGTGGCCGCGACCTCGGCGACCGAACGCGGGTGCAGGCACAGCGAGCGCACCGAGCGGATCTCGCCGGTCACCCGGGCGCCGTCCCAGTGCGCCTCGGCCCGCGTCGAGACCATCGCTTCGATCGCGAGGTGCCGCCGGGACTGCGTCCGGCCGCGCGTGAGGACGTACGGGCGCACGAGGGTGCGCTGTGTGGGTACGTAGTCCTGGGCGAGCCGGATTTCGTCCGGGATGGGGTGGAGTGCGTGTCGGCCGGTCGTAGTGGTCCGCCGGTCCTCGGCCATCCGTGCCGCCCCCTGATTCCTTGATCGTCAATGGTGCCCTCGCTGGCAACGGCGGCGGCGAGGAAAGGCCAGGATACGCCGCTTGTCCAGGGTTCAGGCCGTCGTTTCTCCTCAACCTGATGGGCCATTTCGGTGATTATCATGAACAACTTTCAGGAAAACGATTACTTTCACGAAGTCCCAGCTAGCGAGCCTGACAGACAGGACAAAGGTGTGACAACGGGTAGTGGAATGGCTACCTGATTGCCAATCTTGCCGATCACGAAAACGGCCCCGGTCAGGAGTCCTGACCGGGGCCGTGCGTTCTCGGGAAATGTGTCACTCCTCCGCGAGTGACGGCGCTCCGAGCGCGATCGGCTTCGGTTCCGGCTTCCGCTTGACCGACTCCAGCAGCATCTGCGCGACGTCGACGATCTCGACCTTCTCGCTCGCGCTGCCGTCGGCCTGGCGGGCGGTGAGGCCGTCGTTCAGCATCACCTTGCAGAACGGGCAGCCGGTGGCGATCTTCGACGGCGCGGTGCCGAGCGCCTCGTCGACGCGCTCGATGTTGATCCGCTTGCCGATCTTCTCTTCCATCCACATCCGCGCGCCGCCCGCGCCGCAGCACATCGACTTGTCGCCGTGCCGTGGCATCTCCCGCAGCTGCGCCCCGGTCGCGCCGACCAGCTCGCGCGGCGCCTCGTAGACCTTGTTGTGGCGGCCGAGGTAGCACGGGTCGTGGTAGGTGACGTCCTCGGCGACCGGCGCCACCGGCACCAGCTGCTTCTCCCGCACCAGGCGGTTCAGCAGCTGCGTGTGGTGCACGACGTCGAACTGGCCGCCCAGCTCCGGGTACTCGTTGGCGAGGGTGTTGAAGCAGTGCGCGCAGGTCACGACGACCTTGCGGGCCTTGCGCTCGCGGCCCTCGAACACCGAGTTCAGGACCTCGACGTTCTGCTGGGCCAGCATCTGGAAGAGGAACTCGTTGCCGGCGCGGCGGGCCGGGTCACCGGTGCACGACTCCTCCGAGCCGAGCACCTTGTACTTCACGTCGGCCATGTGCAGCAGCTCCGCGACCGCGCGCGTCGTCTTCTTCGCGCGGTCCTCGAACGCGCCCGCACAGCCGACCCAGAACAGGTATTCCGCGTCGCCCATGTCGCCGTCGAACACCGGGACCTCGAAGTCGAGGTCTTCGGTCCAGGCCAGCCGGTCCTTGGCGTTCTGGCCCCACGGGTTGCCCTTGTTCTCCAGGTTCTTGAACATGCCGTTCAGTTCGCTGGGGAACGACGACTCGATCATCACCTGGTAGCGGCGCATGTCGACGATGTGGTCGACGTGCTCGATGTCGACCGGGCACTGCTCGACGCAGGCGCCGCAGCTGGTGCAGGACCACAGGACGTCCGGGTCGATGACGCCGCCGTCGTCCCCGATCAGGGCCTTCTGCGACTCGGCGATCGCCAGGACGTCGATGCCCGCGTACATGTTCTCGCCGGACAGGCCGACCTCGTCGCCCGCCATGTCCCGCTTGCCGCCCGCCAGCAGGTACGGCGCCTTCGCGTACGCGTGGTCACGCAGCTGCGTGATGAGCAGCTTCGGCGACAGCGGCTTGCCGGTGTTCCACGCGGGGCACTGCTCCTGGCAGCGGCCGCACTCGGTGCACGTCGAGAAGTCCAGCCAGCCCTTCCAGCTGAAGTCCTCGATCTTGCCGACGCCGAAGGTGTCCTCGTCGGGGTCGGCTTCCTCGAGGTCGAGGACCTTGCCGCCGCTCATCATCGGCTTGAGCGCGCCCAGTGCGACGCCGCCGTCGGCCTCGCGCTTGAAGTAGATGTTGAAGAACGCGCTGAAGCGGTGCCACGCGATGCCCATGGTCATCGTGCGCGCGACGACGATCAGCCAGACCGTGGCGCTCATCAGCTTGACGAACGCGAAGACCGTGACCAGGTTCGGGCTGGCCGGCAGCAGCTGGCCGATCGGGTTCGAGACGAAGGACGCCCACAGCGGCCCCTCGTGCGTGTTCAGCGCGGACTTCGCGGCCCGGACGCCGATGATGCCGATGCCCTCGATGAGGACGACGGCCTCGATGAAGTACGCCCACTTGAAGTTGGAGCCGGCGAAGCGCGACTGACGGTCGGCGCGGCGCGGGTGGTTGCGCTGCCGGATCGCCATCAGGACCAGGATGCCGACGATCGTGCCCAGCCCGAGCAGCTCCATGAGCAGCTGGAACGGCGGGAAGTCGTCGAGGATCGGCCAGCCCCACGTCGGGACGAAGACCTCGCCGTAGGCCTCGAACAGGGCGAGCGAGCCGAGCAGGAAGCCCCACATCACCAGCCAGTGGGCCGGGCCGACGCTGCGCTTCCGGTTCATCCGCGTGTGCGCGGCGAACTCCTTGATCAGCGTCTTCATGCGCGGCATGAACGGCCCGTTGCGCGTCGAGTCGGGCTGGCCGAGGCGGATCACCCGTACGAAACGGGCGATGGTCGCGGCGAACATGCCCCAGGCGACGAGGCCGAGCACGACGGAGATTCCGCCGAGCGTCAGTTGCAGAGCGCCCATCGTTCGGGTGCCTTTCGTCCGGGAAACTGCGTTGATCAAAGCAGTGGTGGTGCGGGGAGACTAACCGTCCTTACTGATGAGTAACCCGTTGAGTGGCCCTAAGTCCCACCGATGTGGTGTACGTCGCTCTTTGTTTCGGGACGATCGTTCAGGTAGTTTTCACCCTATGGTGAAGCTGCAAGTGGACGGCCGTAAGGCGCGCGGCGAGAAGCGGCGCGCCGAACTCATCGAGGCCACGCTGCGAATCATCGAGCGCGACGGCGTCGCGGGCGTCACCCACCGCACGGTCGCGGCCGAGGCCGGCGTGCCGACGACGTCCACGACCTACCACTTCTCGTCGCTGGACGACCTCCTGGTCGCCACGCTCATCTCGTGCGCGAGGGACATGGCGACCGAGGTCTACTGGATGATCGACCGGGCCCGGTCCCGCGGGTCGCGCGGCGCCGAGGAGGTCGCGGCCCTGCTCGCCGAGGCGCTCGGCCCGCGGCGCGGGCGCACGATGGCGGAGTACGAGCTGTACCTCCTGGCCGCGCGGAAGCCGGAGCTGCGGCCGGCCGCGCGCCGCTGGCTGGACGTCCTGACGTCGATGGTCCGCCACGACGACGAAGTGGCGTTCCGGGTGTTCCTCGCGGGCATCGACGGGCTGCTCATCCAGGGCCTGATCGACGACGGGCCGCCGTCGGCCGACGAGCTGCGTCCGGTGGTCGACTACCTGCTGAAACCGCGTTGACGGCTGTCTTAGTTTCGGATCATGAGGACCTTCGGTGACTACGAGCTCGACGACGACCGCGCGCGGCTGGACCTCGACGTGGTGTGGAAGTTCCTCTCCACCGAGGCCTACTGGGGGCGCTGGCGCACCCGGGCGCAGGTCGAAGCCGCCGTCGACGGCTCGTGGCGGGTCGTCGGCGCCTACCGGAACGGCTCGATGGTGGGGTTCGCCCGCGCCTTCTCGGACGGCGTCTCGTCCGCGTACCTCGCCGACGTCTTCGTCCTCGACTCCGCGCGCGGCAGCGGTCTCGGCAAGGAGATCGTGCGCGAGATGATCGACAACGGACCCGGCGCGCAGTTTCGGTGGATGCTGCACACCGCCGACGCGCACGGGCTGTACCGGCAGTTCGGCTTCGCCGAGCACACCCGCGGGCACTACCTCGAGCGGGAAGGGCCCAACTCGGCGAACTTCGTCGGCTAACGCAGCTCGGCGAGGAGGGCGTCCCACGATCGAGTGGACGTTTCGAGGGTTCCGCCCGGGCGGTCCTTCGTGTCACGGATCCGCACCACCGGGGCCAGCGCCACTTCCACGCAGTCGGCCTCTTGGCCGCTGTAGGTCGACTTCCGCCAGGTCACGTCAGGCCTCCAGTTCGGCGATCACCCCCTCGATGAACGCGCGGGATTCGTCCACGTCCAAGGCGAGGGATGCCACGGTCTTCGCGGCCGACTTGTAGTCCGCCACCTGATCCTCATCGTAGAGGTAGGCGCTCCCGCGATGCTGGTCCAAGAAGACGATGGAGGGCAGGTCGGAGTACTCGAATACGGCGAAAGAACCGTTGAGGCCGGGGTGGAAATCGCCGCCGGACGGCACTACCCGGACCGCCAGCCGTCGCGGGAGACCGAGGAGGTGGCGAAGCTGGTCGGTCAACGCCTCCGTGCCGCCCACCCGCTGCCGGAGCGCGGTTTCGCCGAGCAGGAACGAGCAATCCGGCGCGCGGTGCTCGCGCATGGCCGCCTGCCGGACCATGCGCACCCGCAGTCGCTGCTCGACCAGCTGTGCGGGAGAACCGCCGTAGGACAGGATCGACCGGGCGTAGTCGGGCGTCTGCAGCAGGCCGTGCACCAGCATCGGCTGCCAGCTGAAGATCGCGGCCGCGGTGCGCTCGTACTCGGCCAGCGTCGTGAGGATCGCGGGCGCGTCCGGCATCTCCTTCTCGGCCCAGTTCGGCTCACGCGCGGTGCGGGCCAGCTCGAACAGCCTGTCGCGCTCCTCGCCGAGCACCCGCAGCTGCCCGAGCAGGAGCGCGACCTCCTCGATCCGGGGCACGCGCAGCCCGAGCTCCCAGTTGGACAGCTCGGCCGCGTGCACGCCGGTGGCGCGGGCCAGCTCGCGCAGCCCGTACCCGCGCGCCTTCCGCGCTTTCCGCAGTCCGAACCCCAGCGCTCTCGACCGGGGTGTCGCTATCGGTGGTGGCATGACCGCAGTGTGTCAGCGGGGTCCGACAAAAACGGGCCCGGCTCCGTTGCCGATCCGCAACAGCGCCGGGCCCGTCGTGCGAAAGCTCAGCCCTTGTTCTCGTACACCGGCGTGAGCACCGCGCGGGCCAGCGTGTGGCCGAACATGTTGAAGCCGAGGAACGCCGGCGTCGCGTCCTCCGGCACGTCCAGCTTGTCCAGATCGAGGGCGTGCACCGCGAAGTAGTAGCGGTGCGGGCCGTGCCCGGGCGGGGGTGCCGCGCCGAGGAACTGCTTGACGCCGCCGTCGCCCTTCAGCGTCACCGCGCCTTCCGGCAGGCCCGAGCCGTCTCCCGCGCCGGACGCCAGCTCCGTCACCGAAACCGGGACGTTGAACACCGCCCAGTGCCAGAATCCGCTGCCGGTCGGGGCGTCCGGGTCGTAGCAGGTGATCGCGAAGCTCTTCGTCTCCGCGGGGAAGCCGTCCCACGCCAGGTGCGGCGAACGGTCCTCGCCACCGGCGCCGAAGATGCCGGACAAGTGGGGCGTGGCCAGGGTTTCGCCGTCGGCGACGTCGTTGCTGCGGAGGGTGAAGGACGGCACGTCGGGCAGGAACTCGTACGGGCCGGGTGCTTGCGGCATGGATCCTCCTGATCATGGCACTGGAGACTTCGCCAGGTTAGGCCCAGGGCACCGTCCCCGCGTCTCAGGGAGGTATCTCAGGGTCTTTCGGGGGGTTACCCCCATGTACGGCCCGCTCACCTCGTCATAACGTTTCTCACGCAGAGGAAACAACACTGAGGGGACCAACGACCATGGCGCGCCCGCTTCTGGCTCTGGGTGGCATCGTCCTGATCGGCGTCGGCCTGGCCACCGCGCTCGGGTGGGGCTGGGGTTCGGACTTCGACAACACCGGCACCGTTGCGCAGACCATCCGCAGCGTGAAGCTGGAGGGCGACGCGGGATCGGTGAAGATCCGCACCGGCTCCGGGCCGTCGACGGTGCACGAAGAGGTCAGCTACCACTGGCGGAGCAAGCCGAGCGGCCCCTTCTACCGCGTCGACGGCGACCAGCTGGTGCTCGGCGATTGCGGCACGAACTGCTCGGTCGACTTCGAGGTCGTCGTGCCGCGCGGGGTGCCGGTCACGGGGAACGTCGACTCCGGGGGGCTGGACATCGCCGGGGTGTCGAGTGTGGACGTTCACGCCGATTCCGGGCAAGCCCGCGTCGAGGACGTCTCCGGCGCGGTGAAACTGGTGCTGGACAGCGGCTCGATCGACCTGCGGGACGTCGGCGAAGTCCAGCTGCAGAGCGACTCCGGCAGCATCACCGGCCGCGACGTGCGCGGCCCGGTCGACGTGACGTCCTCCAGCGGCAGCGTCGACTTCACGCTGGCCCAGGCGAACGACGTGAAGGTGCACGCCGACAGCGGCAGCATCGAGCTGGCCGTGCCGGGCGGGCCGTACCGCGTCGAGGGCAACAGCGACAGCGGGCACCGCGAGTTCGGCGTCCCGACCGACCGGTCCGCCCAGCACGTGCTGGACCTGACGACCGAAAGCGGCAGCGTCACGGTTCGCGCGGCCTGACCTTTCTCTTACTACGGGGGCATTTCCGATGGGCAGGATCGAACGGCGGGTGCTGGTGGCCGCGCTGCTGGGGGCGGTCGCGATGTTCGGGGCCGTGGGCTTCTCGCGCGGCGAGCCGGCGGAAACGCCGGCGCAGGGGGTACCGGTCGCCGCGGATTCCCACTATCGGGTGACTTCTTGGGTGGGGCCCCCGGCAGAAGTCGTTGTGCAGCAAGGAAACCCGGATTTCTTCTTCTCTTCCTGGACGGCCCGCCGCTCCTGAACTGTCGGTGGCCGCTGTTAGGAAGGAAGCACGCCGAAGGCCGGCGTGCAGGGGGAGGAACCACATCATGGACGTGCGCCGGGTCGTCGCGGTCATCGCGGCGGTCGTTTTCGTGGCGGCGGTACCGGCCGTCGCCTCAGCGTCGGGTCTGGCGTGGCGCCCGTGCGCCACGCAGCAGGAGCCGTCGGCGGAGTGCGCGACGGTCGACGTGCCGATCGACCGCGCGCGGCCGGAACTCGGGTCGGCGCAGCTGGCGCTGGCCCGGCTGCCCGCACTCGATCCGGGCGGGCGGATCGGCTCGCTGCTGGTGAACCCGGGCGGGCCGGGCGGTTCCGGCGTCGGCTTCGTGCAGTTCGGCGGGCTGGCCTCGCCGGATCTCGCGCAGCTGCGGCAGCGGTTCGACGTCGTGGGGTTCGATCCGCGCGGCGACTGGTACAGCACGCCACGCATCACGTGCGACGCGGCGACGCTGTTCGATCCGGCCCTGAACCGGTTCCCGTCGACGCGGGCCGGGTTCGACGCGCTGGTCGCGCACAACCGCAAGGCGGGCGCGGACTGCCTGGCCCGCACCGGGCCGCTGCTGGCGAACGCGGACACGCAGAGCGCGGCCGAGGACATCGAGACGATCCGGGCCGCGCTCGGCGAGCCTCGAATTTCCTGGCTGGGCCTGTCCTACGGCACCGAGCTGGGCGCGGTTTACGCGTCGAAGCACCCCGGCCGGGTGCGGGCGATGGTGCTCGACGGCGCGATCGACCACGCGCGGCCGATGAACCAGGCGATCCTCGAGGAGGCCGCGGCCACCGAGGATGCGCTGGTCCGGTTCGCGGACTGGTGCCGCGCCGCGCCCGGCTGCGCCCTGCACGGCCGGGACGTCCTGCGCTTCTACGACGACGTCGTGGCCAGGGCGGCGCGCGGCTTGATCTGGTCGAGCGACCTGGGCCGGCCCGCGACGGCCGACGAGGTCTCGGCGGGGGTGTACGGCCACCTCTACCTCCGTGACGACTGGCCGGCACTGGGCCGGGACCTGGCCGCGGCCGGTGGCGAGTTCCCCGACGCGAAGGGACTGACCGAACGCAACCAGTTCCGGTCGCCGATCTACGGGGCGTACCGGGCGATCGGCTGCCACGACTTCCCCTCGCCGTTCACCGGGCCGGCGGACCTGGACCGGATGGCCCGGCTGGTGCGCGCGGCGGCCCCGCACAGCTGGCGGTACTCGGAGTACTGGGACTTCGCGAGCGGGTGCACGGGCTGGCCGATCCCGCCGAAGAACCCACCCCGGCCACACCCGGTCCACGGCGCCCCACCGATCCTGGTCGTGGGCGGCGCCCACGACCCGGCAACCCCGCTGGCCTGGGCCCGCGGCTTGGCGGCAAGCATCGACGGCGCGGCACTGCTGACCCGCACCGACGACGGCCACACGGGACTGTTCAACACCGCCTGCGCCCGGGCCGCCGAGGTCGCGTACCTGGTGAGAGGCGTTGTTCCTGGTCGCGGGGCGGTCTGCCGGTGAGCCGGTTCGGTTGGCCGGGCGGGTCTGGCGGGGCTCGGGTTCGGGCGGTGCGGCTGCGGGCTTGCGCCGGGTGTGGCCGGGACGGCCGGGTCAGGTTCGCCCGGTGCGGCGGCGGGCCGGGGGCTTGCGCGGGGTGGGCGCTGGGCTGCGGTTCGCGGCGGATCCACCCTCCGGCCGGTGGCCGGATCCACCTCCCGACTGGTGGCCGGATCCGTGGTCGGATTCGCAGCTGTCCGATGGCTGGGTGCCCCAGGCCGCGGCAGCAGCCGGCTGCCGGGCCGTCCCCGGGGCGCCCGGTGCCCGCGGATTGCCGACCGTTGCCCGCTGGGTGCTCGCGTCCCCAAGGCTCTCGGGCGCCCCGTCCGGCCGTCGACAGGTGTCCCCGTCGGCAATACCGCTGGTCGCGAGCGGTCTGCCAGCCAGCCGAACCACTGGGTGAGCGGCGTCACAGGAGGTTCGGAGCCCTCGCTCACCGGCCCCGGGAACAAGAACCCGGATCGCCTCGTTAGGCTGGGTACAGAGGTTGAGCGCAGTCGACTCAAGTCCGGCTTGACGGAGTGCGCGAAGGCCCGATAAAACTTGCCAGGGTCTCGCTCAAGGCGAGCGCAAACCTGCAGGTCATGAACATAGCAGTCGCAAACAGGAGGAAGCACCATGGCGCGAGCGGTCGGCATCGACCTCGGCACGACCAACTCGGTCGTCGCCGTCCTTGAGGGCGGCGAGCCGACGGTCATCGCCAACTCGGAAGGCTCCCGGACCACCCCTTCGATCGTCGCCTTCGCCAAGAACGGCGAAGTGCTGACCGGCCAGCCGGCGAAGAACCAGGCCGTCACGAACGTCGACCGGACGATCCGGTCCGTGAAGCGGCACATCGGCACCGACTGGAAGACCGAGATCGACGGGAAGAACTACACCTCCCAGGAAATCAGCGCGCGCGTGCTGATGAAGCTGAAGCGCGACGCCGAGGCGTACCTGGGCGAGACGATCACCGACGCGGTCATCACCGTCCCGGCGTACTTCGAGGACGCCCAGCGGCAGGCCACGAAGGAAGCCGGCCAGATCGCCGGCCTGAACGTGCTCCGCATCGTCAACGAGCCGACCGCCGCCGCGCTGGCGTACGGCCTGGACAAGGGCGAGAAGGAACAGACCATTCTGGTCTTCGACCTCGGTGGTGGCACCTTCGACGTCTCGCTGCTGGAGATCGGTGAGGGCGTCGTCGAGGTCCGCGCCACCTCCGGTGACAACCACCTCGGTGGTGACGACTGGGACGAGCGCATCGTCAAGTGGCTGGTCGACAAGTTCAAGGCCACGAACGGCATCGACCTGACCAAGGACAAGATGGCGCTGCAGCGCATCCGCGAGGCGGCGGAGAAGGCGAAGATCGAGCTGTCCAGCTCGAACTCGGCCAGCATCAACCTGCCGTACATCACCGTGGACGCGGACAAGAACCCGCTGTTCCTCGACGAGACGCTCTCGCGCGCCGAGTTCCAGAAGATCACCGCGGACCTGCTCGAGCGCACCCGGAACCCGTTCAACAACGTCATCCGGGACGCGGGCATCGCCGTCGGCGACATCGACCACGTCGTGCTCGTCGGTGGTTCCACCCGCATGCCGGCCGTGTCGGACCTGGTCAAGGAGCTGACCGGCGGCCGCGAGCCGAACAAGGGCGTGAACCCGGACGAGGTCGTCGCGGTCGGCGCGGCGCTGCAGGCCGGTGTGCTGAAGGGCGAGGTCAAGGACGTCCTCCTGCTGGACGTCACGCCGCTTTCGCTCGGCATCGAGACCAAGGGTGGCGTCTTCACCAAGCTCATCGAGCGCAACACCACGATCCCGACCAAGCGCTCGGAGATCTTCTCCACCGCGGACGACAACCAGCCGTCGGTGCAGATCCAGGTGTTCCAGGGTGAGCGCGAGATCGCCGCGCACAACAAGAAGCTCGGCATGTTCGAGCTGACCGGTCTCCCGCCGGCCCCGCGTGGCGTGCCGCAGATCGAGGTCACCTTCGACATCGACGCCAACGGCATCGTGCACGTGACCGCGAAGGACCTGGGCACGAACAAGGAACAGTCGATGACGATCACCGGTGGCTCCGCGCTGCCGAAGGACGACATCGAGCGCATGGTCAAGGACGCCGAGGCCCACGCCGAGGAAGACAAGACCCGGCGCGAAGAGGCGGAAACCCGCAACCAGGCGGAGACGCTGGTCTACCAGACCGAGAAGTTCCTCAAGGACAACGACGACAAGCTGCCCGAGGACCTCAAGGCCAAGGTCAAGTCCGCGATCGACGAGTCGAACGAAGCGCTCAAGGGCACCGACTCGACCAAGATCCGCGAGTCGATCGAGAAGCTGAACACCGCTTCGCAGGAGCTGGGCACCGCCCTGTACGCCAACGCGAACGCCGACGCGGCGGCCGGTGCGGCCGGTGCCTCGGGCGCGGCCGGTGCGGACCAGGCCGGTGCGGCCGGTGGCCAGGCCAAGGCCGATGACGTGGTGGACGCCGAGATCGTCGAAGAGGACGAGAAGAAGTGACCCACAGCTACGACGAATCCGAGAACCAGGGCCGAGGCCCCGAGGAGCCGGTGGTCGTGCGGGATCGGCGGCGGGTGGACCCCCAGACCGGGCAGGTCCGCCCGCCCGGTCCGGCCCACGCCGCCCCGGAGCCGGAGGAAGCGCCCGTGGAGCACGCGGGCCCCTCGCTCGGCGAAACCATCGTGGACGACTCGGTGTCGGTCGTCTCCGACGTGGAGAAGGAGCTGGCCGAGCGCACCGCCGACCTCCAGCGCCTGCAGGCCGAGTACGCCAACTACCGCAAGCGCGTCGAGCGTGACCGCGAGGCGGTCGTGATCGGCGCGAAGGCGACCGTCGTGAACGACCTGCTTCCGCTGCTCGACGACCTCGAGCGGGCCGAGCAGCACGGCGACCTCACCGGCGCGTTCAAGGCCGTCGGTGACAAGCTGATCAGCGGCCTGCAGCGCGCGGGCCTCGAATCGTTCGGTACCGAGGGCGAGCCCTTCGACCCGAGCGTGCACGAGGCCGTCCAGCACAACACCTCGCCGGACGTGGCGGGCCCGACGGTCACCGTGGTCATGCGCCGCGGGTACCGCTTCGGGGATCGCGTACTGCGGGCGGCGCTGGTCGGCGTGACCGACCACGAGCCCGGTGCGGCCCCGGGGGACCCGTCCGTGGGTGGCGAGCTGCCACTCGGCGGCGGAGTCGATGAGCAGCAGCAGTAAGCACTATCCGGTTCAAGTGGGAGGAGGAGGCGCCCGATGAGTGCACGGGAATGGATCGGTAAGGACTTCTACCGTGAACTGGGCGTCTCCTCCGACGCCACCGCGGACGAAATCAAGAAGGCCTACCGGAAGCTGGCCAAGGAAAACCACCCGGACGCGAACTCCGGCAACGCGCAGGCGGAGCAGAAGTTCAAGGCGGTCTCCGAGGCCTACGGCGTGCTCTCCGACGCGAGCAAGCGCAAGGAGTACGACGAGGCGCGGCGCCTGTTCGGCGGCGGGGGTGGTTTCAACTTCCCCGGTGGCGGCGGTGGCGGCAGCTTCGACATGGGCGACATCTTCGGCCAGGCCGGTGCCGGCGCGGGTCAGCAGGGCGGTTTCGGCGGGCTCGGGGACATCCTCGGCGGGATCTTCGGCCGTGGCCGGACCTCGGCGGGCGCGACGGCGAACCGGCCGCAGCGCGGTGCCGACGTCGAGACGGACGTCCGGATCGACTTCACCGAGGCGGTCAAGGGCGCGACCCTGCCGCTGCGGCTGTCGAGCCCGGCGACCTGTGCGACGTGCAGTGGCAACGGCGCCCGGCCGGGGACGACGCCGCGGACCTGCCCGACCTGTTCCGGGTCGGGACTGGTCAGCCGCAGCCAGGGCGCGTTCGCGTTCTCGGAGCCGTGCCGCGACTGCCGCGGCCGCGGGACGATCATCGACGACCCGTGCCCCGAGTGCGGCGGCGAAGGCATCAGCACGCGGACCCGCACGCTGACCGTCCGGATCCCGCCGGGCGTCGACGACGACCAGCGCATCCGGCTGGCCGGCCAAGGCGAACCGGGCCGGGGCGGGGCGCAGGCGGGCGACCTGTACGTCCGGGTGCACGTGGCTCCGCACGCGCTGTTCGGCCGCAAGCCGAAGTCGCTCGACCTGACGCTCACCGTGCCGGTGGACTTCACCGAGCTGACGCTCGGCACCACGATCACGGTGCCGACGCTGGACGGCAAGGTGTCGCTCAAGGTGCCGCCGGGCACCGCGAGCGGACGGGTGCTGCGCGTGCGCGGCAAGGGCATCGCCAAGCGCGACGGTTCGCAAGGTGACCTGCTCGTCACCCTCCAGGCGGCGATTCCCGCCAAACTGGACGACAAGGCGCGCGAGGCACTGCAGGCGTACGCCGAGGCGATGGCCGGGCACGACCCCCGGCCCGAGATCACCGAGCTGCTGCAAGGTAGGTGAGAGTGGTGTTCGGCGGGATTCCCCAGGAAGGGGACGAGGAGACCCCGGTGTTCGTCATCTCGGTGGCGGCCCAGCTCGCCGGGATGCACGCGCAGACGTTGCGCACGTACGACCGGCAGGGCCTGGTCTCCCCGGGCCGCACCGCCGGCGGTGGGCGGCGCTACTCGATGCGGGACATCGCGCTGCTGCGCGAGGTCCAGCGCCTGTCGCAGGAGGACGGCGTCAACCTGGCCGGCATCAAGCGCATCATCGAGCTGGAGAACCAGGTCGACGCGCTCCGCGCCCGGATCACCGAGCTGACCGAGGAACTGACGGCGGCGTACGTGGCGGCGGAGCAGGCAGCGGCGGCGGCGCACGCGTCCTACCGCCGGGACCTGGTGCCGCTCAACCAGCAGACGGCATTGGTGGTCTGGCGTCCCAAGCGCCGCTGACGACCGACACAGCGAGAAGGCCTCCCCGGGCGACCGGGGAGGCCTTCTCGCGTGAGGGGCTTGGCGGCTTCCCGGCTTCCGCGCGTCTTCCGGGGCGGGAAACTGTCGGTGCCTGCCGGTAGCGTGGAAAACGGGGGCTGCTCAGGCAGGTTTGCGCCGCGGCATTACGTCTTGGTGTTGAGCAACTGCTGCACTTCGGCCGTCCGGGACTCGATCACCCGCCGCGCCAAGTCCCGTGCCTGGGCGTTTATCCCGCCGCCTGCCCCGTTCTCCGTCCGGGCCAGCTCGACCGCTCCCTGCTGCTGTCCGGTCAGGACGTCCAGGAACCGGCGGGTGAACTCGGTGTCCGGAGCCGACCGGAGCGCGCCCACCAAGTCCGGCGAGGTCAGCTTCATGCCGCCGTGGCCCGCGTGAGCTTGAGGGGCCACCGTCTCGGGCTGGTTCCAGTCGTGGAGCCAGCGCCGCATGTCGTCGACCTCGGTCTGCTGCGTCACCTCGATCGCCGCCGCCAGCTCCTTCACCGAGGCCGGCAACGGCCGGGCCGCGGCCAGGCGGACGATCTCGATCCCCTGCTGGTTCTGGGGAATCAGCATCTGCAGGAACATCACGTCGGCGGCGTCGTACGAAGGGGCGGCCGCCGTCGCGCCGCTGCCGCATCCGGCCAGCAGCAGCGCGACGACGGCCAGGACCACTCTCACTGGCGCTGCCAGAGCGCGGGGGTGTTCGGCGGCTCCCAGCCCGCGATCGCCGTGTGCGGCTGGAGGCAGCGGTAGCTCGCGCCGCCGTACGTCACGACGTCGCCCGCCTTGTACGCCGTGCCCGCCGCCCACGTGCCACCCGTCGGCGGCTTGGTCGTCGGGGGCGGGGTCGTGGTGGGCGGCGGAGTCGTGGTCGGGGGCGGGGTGGTCGTCGGCGGCGGGGTGCCACCACCACCCACCTGGAGGTCGACGCAGCTGTAGAACGCGTTCGCCGTGTCCGCGATGTTCCAGATCGCCAGCACCTTGATCCGGCCCGAATAGCCGGCCAGGTTCACCGTGTGCGACAACGTCGACGGCGGCTGCTGGTTGTTGCCGTTGAACACCGCGACGCGGGTGCCGCCGACGTAATACTCGTAGTTCGACGTCGAGTGCCGGGCGGTGAACACCCAGTTGAACGTCACCGTGCTGCCCACCGACTTGGCCGGCCACGGCTTCGACTCGTCGGTCAGCTCGGCGAACTGCGACAACCCGCCGTTGCAGCTGCGCAGCCCCTTCGGGCCTTCGACGCTCTGCGGTTCGTAGACGATCTGGCCGCAGCCGGAGACCTTCCCGGCCGCGCAGTTGGCCTGCCGGCTCGGCGGATCGGACACGTAACCGTGGGCACTCGCGCTGGTGGCGGGGAGGACGACGACCAGCACCGGCGCGAGCAGGGCGCCGGCAGCGGCCGCGAAGAGCTTTCTTTTCCAGGTCATTTCGGCTCCTCGAGGGGGAACAGCGTTGTTCCGGAGGGGAGGACGAACGAGCACGTCCAAGGAAGACGTGGTCTAGACCATAAGGCGATTCGGGCACAACGGTCAACGAACTACCGCCGTTCGGCGAAACCGCTGCTCCGGTCGGATCAGTGCGAAGGTCGGGAGGGCTGCTGCAGGTGTTCGCCGAAGAAAGACGTCACTCGGCTCCACGCGTCTTCGGCCGCTTCGTGGTGGTAGGTGAAGCCGACGACCTTGAGCAGCAGGTTCACCGGGGCCGCGGTGTCGATCTTGTTGGCGAACCCGTGGCTGGCGTCCGGGTACTCCTTGACGTCGTGCGGGATGCCGCGCTCGGTGAGCGCCGTCTCGAGCTTCGCCGCGGCGCCGCGCAGCCCGAAGTCCTTCTTGCCGAAGCTGGCCACGACCGGGCAGGCGTCGTCGAGCACCGACAGGTTCTTCGGCAGCTGCCCGTAGTACGGCGCGGACGCTTCGAACCCGCGTGACGCGGCGACGAGCGCGAAGCCGCCACCCATGCAGAACCCGGCGATGCCGATGCGGCCCGAACAGCCCGGCCGCGCGGCCAGGAGCGCGCGGGACGCCTCGATGTCGTCGAACGCCCGGCCGCGGTTGGCGAACATGTCCGAGAACACCCGCCGCACGCAGCGGACCATGCCGCCGCGCGAATACAGGTCCGGGCTGAGCGCGAGATACCCCTCGCGGGCGAACCGGTCGGTGATGTTCTTCGTGTCCTGGCTCAGCCCGAACGCGTCGTGGACGAGCACCACGCCCGGGTGCGGTCCCGCGCCCGCGGGCTCCGCCAGGTAGCCGCCGATGGTCCCGTCCGAAACCGGAATAGTCATCTCCATATCGGCGAAGATAGCGAGCGACCGCCGCTTCCGCGCCGCACGCTGAGAATTTCTCAGCGCATTCCGGACAAACCTCAGTCCAGGGTGAAGGGGTCGTAGGATATTCGTTCCAGATCGATTCCCCTGGCCAGCAGCTTGGCGACGGTCGCCTGGATCATCGGCGGCGAACCGGAAACGAGAACGTCGTGGTCGCCCCACGTGCCGCGTTGGGTGACGGCGTGGCCGAGCGTGCCGCGGTCGCCGCCGGACAGCGCGCCCTCCTCGGTGACCGGGGTGACCGTCAGCCACTTCGACGTCGCGGCCAGCCGGCGCAGCTCCTCCAGCGCGTACAGGTCTTCCGGTCGCCGGCCGCCGAAGAACAGGTGCACGGGCGGGTTCCGCTTCCAGCGCGAAAGGTCGTCGAGGATCGCCAGCAGCGGCGTGATCCCGGTGCCGCCGCCGATCATCAGCAACCGCCGTTTCGCGGACGTCGGCCGGACGTTCAGGACACCCATCGACGGCCCGAGGCGCCACACGTCCCCCGGTCTGGTGTGGTTGACGATGCTCCCGCTGACCCAGCCGCCGGGCACCGCGCGCACGTGGAAGGTGAGCTGACCGTCGCCGCGGGGCGCGTTCGCCGGCGAGAGGTACCGCCAGAACCGCGGCCGTTGCGGCACTTCCACGCTGACGTATCCGCCCGCGCGGTAGGGCAGCAGGCCTTCGGTGCGCACCTTGACCAGGGCGACGTCGCGGCTGAGCTTCCGGTGCTCGAGCACGGTCGCCGACCACGCCGCCGGCCCGGTCTCCGCCTGGGCGGCCTCCCGCATCGTCTTGGCGATGAGCCCGTAGGCCGAGGTCCACGCGGATTCGACCTCGACGGTCCACTTCTCCTTGAGGAACCGTTTCAGCGCCGCGATCAGCGCGACGCCCACGGCGTCGTAGTGGCGGGAGACGACGGCGAACTTCCGGTGGTCGCGGCCCAGCTGCCCGAGGAAGGTGACCAGCTCGTCGGGCCGGTCGACCATCTGCACCACGTACACCAGTGCGCGCAGCAACCGGCTTCGCTGGGTCGCCATGGTGACCGGGAAAAGATCACGGCAATCGGGGGCGACCACGAACAACGCGCCGTAGAAGTACTGCGCCAGTTCGTCGGCTTTCGGCTCGATCTCCGCGAAACTCTCACGAATCAACCGGGCCATCTCTCGACCTTCCACAGCCGAAACGGGGAGCGTCTCGGGCATGGTGGAGATCTTCACGGATTCAGCACTCATCGGGAACGGTAATCTCCAGTCGTGCAAAGGCTTTTTCGCGCCGTGCATGCGGCGTCGCCGTGCGGTGCCGCCCCCGAGGGTTCCCGACTGTAGGCGAATTCCCGTGCAGATGCGCGTGATTCCGCGTGTTCCCGCTCGAACGGAGCAATTCAGGTACGCCCGGTAAACCCCGTCTGTCGCTGCGTATAAATGATCACGACTTCGGATTCACCCGTTACTGGTTACCGATTTCCGATGCGTAACGAATCACTCACCGGACGGCGGATTGCCAGCGGCGGGTGGTGGCTAGTCGATCGTGAACGGGTCGTACTGGATCTGGTCCAGCGCGCTGCCCGCGACCAGCATGCGCGACACCGTCGCGCGGATCATCGCCGGTGAGCCGGACACCAGGATGTGGTGGCCGGGCCAGGAGCCGTACCGCGTGACGGCTTCGGCCAGCGTCCCCTGCTCGAACCCGGGGACGTCGCCGCCGCGTTCGACCACCGGCGTGACGGTCAGCCACGGGTTCGTCGCGGCGAGCGCGCGCAGTTCTTCGAGGTCGTAGAGGTCCTCGCGGGCCGGGCCGCCGTAGAACAGGTGGGTCTTCGGGTTCTCGCCCCACAGCGCGAGGTGGTCGAGGATCGACCGCAGCGGCGCGACGCCGGTGCCGCCGGCGATCATCAGCACGGCCCGCGAGGACTCCCGGTCGACCGTCATCCGGCCCAGCGGCGGGCCGAGGCGCCAGACGTCGCCGGGCTGGGTGTGGCTGACGATGGCGCGGGAGACCCAGCCGCCGTCGATCGCGCGGACGTGGAACTCGATGCCGCCGTCCTCGCGCGGCGCGTTCGCCGGCGAGAGGTAGCGCCACAGCCGTGGCCGCTGCGGCACTTCGACGCTCACGTACTGGCCGGGGTGGTAGGGCACGGGCTGGTCGGGCACCAGCCGCACCAGGGCGAGGTCCCAGGTCAGCCGCCGGTGCTCGACCACGGTGGCCGACCACGACGGCGGGTTCGTGTCGGCCGCGGCCGCGTCCTGCATGGCCCGCGCGGCGATGGTGAACGCTTCGGCCCACGCCCGCTCGACCTCGGGCGTCCACGCCGGGCCGAGGTGGTTCTTGAGCGACGCCAGCAGCGCGGTGCCGACCGCTTCGTAGTGCCGGGGCACCACGCCGAACTTGCGGTGGTCGCGGCCCAGCTGGCGCAGGAACGGCGCGAGGTCGTCGGGCCGGTCGACCATCTGCACGATGTGCACCAGCGCGCGCACCAGCCGGCCGCGCTGGATCTCCATGTTGATCGGGAAGAAGTCGCGCGTGGTCGGCGCGAGGGTGAACAGCATCCCGTAGAAGAACTGCGAGATGTCGGCGATGTACGGCTCGGACCTGGCCCAGCTGTCCCGGATGAGCCGGACCATCGCGGTCACGGCCGCGGGAGCTTCACGCGGGGCCGACGACCTGGGGAGCGGGCTGACGGAATCTGCTGTCATGAGAGGTTGTTCACGGGTCGGGGACCGCCTCCGGGGTCCTTCGCCACTGCTGCCACCTCGTCACTCAACGTCACTTGAACGCGCCGCGCGCGGCGCCCGTCCGCAGGGTAGCTGCCGGGGGCCCTTTTGCCCGCATTGTTGCTCCGACCGGGTGTATTCGCCCCGGTCAGGCGTGGGCGACCTCACCGGAGAGATGGTTGTTCCGAGCAAGCGTCCGGCAATATACTTGTATGGCACAACTAAGGGAGGTGTCAGTGGTGTCTGCGGGCTTCGACAACACCGACGACGACGTCCGGGTCGAGCTCATGCGCGAGCTGAAGACGGCTTCCCAGCTCCAGCACGCCTGGGTCATGCAAGCCTGGCAGAGCGAGCCCGGGCTGCACCCGGCGGCCGCGATGCTGCTGTCCGACCTGGCGAAGAACGGCGAGACGCGGCCGTCCGAGCTGGCGAAACGCCGGTTCGTCGACCTCTCGGTCGTCAGCAGGCAGATCACCCAGCTGTCCGCGGCCGGGCTGGTCGACCGCCGTCCCGCGCCCGAAGACGGCCGGGCGTCCCTGGTGAGCGTGTCCGAGAAGGGCCGGGCCGAGCTCGCGCGCTGGCGCGCCAACTACGTCGAGTTCATGGAGAAGGCGCTCGGCGGCTGGGACGACGAGCGCGTCACCGACCTCACCGCCCGGCTCGCGGAGATGAACACCGACCTCCGCCGCGCCCTCGGCAGCGACGCCTGGCTGGCTGACACGAACAAGTGACACCGCGGGGAAGAGGCGTACCGGAAGTGGCTTTTTACCCTGTCGAAACTGTCCGTTCGGTCCTGACTTGGCGGCGTTCGTCAGGGTTAACGTCGGTGGGTGACGCGTGACCGGGTCGCACTGCTGTGCGCGCTGGGGATCGACAACTTCGGCTCAGGTCTGTTCCTCCCGTTGGCACTGGTCTACGTGACGCAGGTGGTCGGCGTGCCGCTGGCCGTGGCCGGCACCGCCGTCACCCTGGGTGCCGTCGGCGGGCTCGTCGTGCCGCCGCTCGCCGGCCGGCTCGTCGACCGCGTCGGGCCGCGCGCCGTGGTGATCTGCGCCCAGCTGCTGCAGGCCGCCGGGGTCGGGGCATACCTGATCGCCGACGGTGCGGGCCCGGTGGTGGTCGCGGCCGTCCTGCTGTCAGCCGGGCAGCAGCTCTTCTACAGTTCCCTGTTCGTGCTCATCGCCGACGTCGCGGGCGATGGCCCGAAGGACCGCCCGTTCGCCCAGGTCGGGATGGTGCGAGCCGCCTCCTTCGGCCTGGGCGGTCTCGCGGCGGGAGCGATGCTGACGTGGCTCGGGAACTCCGGCTACCGCATCGCGCTCGCCGTGGACGCGCTGACGTTCTTCCTGGCCGCGCTGATCCTCCTCTCCTTCGTCCGGCTCGCGCGGCCGCACCGGCCGGTCTGCGAACGGTCGGTCCGCGTGCTGCGCGACCGGCCGTACCTGGCTCTCATCGTCTTCAGCGGGCTCTTCGGGCTCTCGCTGGACTTCTTCCTGATCGGTACGCCGGTGTTCGTGCTCGACCGGCTGCACGGCCCGGTCTGGCTGCCGGGTGCGATCCTCGCCCTGCTGACCGTGCTGACCAGCGTCGGCGGCACGCTCGCGCTGCGGCTCACCGCCCGGCTGACGCGGATCGCGGCGATGCGCGTCGGCTCGGCGTTGTTCTCCGCGTGGTGCCTGGTCAGCCTGGGTGTGCTGCTCGTGCCCGAGGCCTGGCGGGTGGTGTACCTGCTGGTGTCGACGCTGGTGTTCGCCGCCGGCGACCTGGTCTTCGGGCCGAGATCGGGGGCGCTCGCCGAGGCCGCGGCACCTCCGGTCGCCCGCGGACGTTATCTCGCCGCGTACCAGTACGCGTTCACCGTGGCGCAGGTGATCGCGCCCGCCGTGGTGGCCTTGTTCTCGGTCGCCGACTGGTTACCCTGGGTGCTGGTGGGGGCGTGTGCCGGTCTCGCCGTGGCCGGGCTCGGCACGCTCGGCTCGCGGTTGCCGGCGAGCGCGGTCGCACCCGGACAGAGTTGAGCGGAACAGACTCAAGTTTTCGTGCGTTAGGGATAATGACGGGTCACGGTCAGGCCTGTCACCAGTACTTTCTCGCAGTACCGAGCATGAGGTGAGGGATGGACGCTTTCAACCCGACCACGAAGACCCAGCAGGCGATCTCGTCCGCGGCGCAGGCGGCCACCATGGCCGGCAACCCGCACGTGTCGGCCCCCCATCTGCTGGGCGCCCTGCTGGCGCAGGGTGAGGGGCTGACCGCACCGCTGCTGACCGCGGTCGGGGCCGACCCGGAGGTGGTGCACAAGGAGCTCGAGCCGCTCATCGCGGCGCTGCCGTCCGCGACCGGCGCGACCGTGTCGAGCCCGCAGTTCGACACCCACGCGGTCAAGTCGCTGACGCGCGCCCAGAAGCTCGCCACCGAGCTGGGCGACGAGTACGTCTCGACCGAGCACCTGCTCGTCGGGCTCGCGACCGAGGGCGGCCAGGTCGCCGACCTGCTCAAGCGCCACGGTGCGACGCCGGACGCGCTGCAGGAGGCGTTCGCCAAGGTCCGCGGCTCGGCCCGGATCACCAGCGCGGACCCCGAAAGCACCTTCAAGGCGCTCGAAAAGTACGGCGTCGACCTCACCCAGCGCGCCCGCGCCGGCGAGCTCGACCCGGTCATCGGCCGCGACACCGAGATCCGCCGCGTCGTGCAGGTGCTCTCGCGGCGCACGAAGAACAACCCGGTCCTGATCGGCGAGCCGGGCGTCGGCAAGACGGCCATCGTCGAAGGGCTGGCCCAGCGCATCGTCGCCGGGGACGTGCCCGAGTCGCTGCGCGGCAAGCGCGTCGTCGCCCTCGACCTCGGGTCGATGGTGGCCGGCGCGAAGTACCGCGGCGAGTTCGAGGAGCGGCTGAAAGCCGTGCTCAAGGAGATCACCGACTCCGCGGGCGAGGTCGTCACCTTCATCGACGAGCTGCACACCATCGTCGGCGCCGGGGCGACCGGCGAGGGCGCGATGGACGCGGGCAACATGATCAAGCCGATGCTCGCCCGCGGTGAGCTGCGGATGGTCGGCGCGACCACCCTCGACGAGTACCGCCAGCACATCGAGAAGGACGCCGCCCTGGAGCGGCGCTTCCAGCAGGTGCTCGTCGGCGAGCCGTCGCCGGAGGACACCATCGCGATCCTGCGCGGGCTGAAGGAGCGCTACGAGGTGCACCACGGTGTCCGGATCACGGATGCCGCGCTGGTCGCCGCCGCGACGCTGTCCGACCGCTACATCACCGCGCGCTTCTTGCCGGACAAGGCGATCGACCTGGTCGACGAGGCCGCGTCAAAGCTCCGCATGGAGATCGACTCGCGGCCGGTGGAGATCGACGAGGTCGAGCGCGCCGTGCGCCGGCTCGAGATCGAGGAGATGGCGCTCGCCAAGGAGAGCGACGCCGCTTCGAAGGAGCGGCTCGCCAACCTGCGTGCCGAACTGGCCGAGAAGCGGGAGACGCTGACGGCGCTGACCGCGCGCTGGCAGAACGAGAAGGGCTCCATCGAGCGCGTCCGCGAGCTCAAGGAGCAGCTCGAGCAGCTGCGCGGCGAGTCGGAGCGCGCCGAGCGCGACGGCGACCTCGGCAAGGCCGCCGAGCTGCGCTACGGCCGGATCCCCGCGCTGGAGAAGGAGTTCGAAGCGGCCACCGCGGCGAGCGAGGCCAGCCAGCAGAACGTCATGCTCAAGGAAGAGGTCGGCGCGGACGACGTCGCGGACGTGGTCAGCGCGTGGACCGGCATCCCGGCGGGCCGGCTGCTGGAGGGCGAGACCGGCAAGCTCCTCCGGATGGAAGAGGAGCTGACCCGGCGCGTCATCGGCCAGGCCGAAGCCGTGCAGGTCGTCTCGGACGCGGTGCGCCGCGCCCGGGCCGGCGTCGCCGACCCCGACCGGCCGACCGGTTCGTTCCTGTTCCTCGGCCCGACCGGTGTCGGCAAGACCGAGCTGGCCAAGGCGCTGGCCGAGTTCCTGTTCGACGACGAGCGCGCGATGCAGCGCATCGACATGAGCGAGTACGCCGAGAAGCACTCGGTGGCGCGCCTGGTCGGTGCCCCGCCGGGGTACGTCGGCTACGACCAGGGCGGGCAGCTGACCGAGGCCGTCCGGCGCCGGCCGTACTCGGTGGTGCTGCTCGACGAGGTGGAGAAGGCCCACCCGGACGTCTTCGACGTGCTGCTGCAGGTCCTCGACGACGGGCGGCTGACCGACGGCCAGGGCCGGACGGTGGACTTCCGCAACACCATCCTGATCCTGACGTCGAACCTCGGCTCGCAGGCGATCGCCGACCCGTCGCTCGACGAGCGGCAGCGGCGGGACGCGGTGCTCGAGGTGGTGCAGCGGCAGTTCAAGCCGGAGTTCCTGAACCGGCTCGACGACATCGTCGTGTTCCACTCGCTCGGCACCGAGCAGCTGACGTCCATTGTGGACATCCAGATCGCCCGGCTCGCCAAGCGGCTGGCCCAGCGGCGGCTGAACCTGGAGGTCACCGACGGCGCCCGCGAGTGGCTCGCGCTCAACGGCTTCGACCCGATCTACGGCGCCCGCCCGCTGCGGCGGCTGGTCCAGTCGGCGATCGGCGACAAGCTGGCGAAGGAGCTGCTGTCGGGCGAGATCCGCGACGGCGACACCGTGCGTGTCGACGGCCCGGAGCTGGAGGCCGGTGCGGCGCTGACCGTCACCCGGGTCTGACGGTTCGTGAAGGCCACCTCGCCCGAGGTGGCCTTCACGGCTGTCCACAGTGGTTCAAGCCGATTTGTCGACCCGGCTGACGCGGAAAATGCTCCGAATGGGCCCGGCGACACGGGTACCGGCGATCATCCCTCCGGCGTAACAGGCGATACCCTGGCGGTCGTGGGTATTCCGGCGTGGATCTGGTTCGTCATCGCGGCCGTCGCCCTGGTGGCGGGGCTGGGGCTGCTCGCCGCCGACCGGGCGAAGGAGGGCTCGCGCAACCGCGAGCGAATGCGGTGGGCACAGTTGCGCGGCTGGCAGTTCGTCGAGGAGGACGAGCGGCTGCCGCAGCAGTGGTCCAACGGCGCGATCGGCTACTTCGGCGCGGACGCGGCCGTGAACGTGGTGGCGGGCTCGACCTTCACCTCCGACGGCCGCCGCCCGGTGTTCATCTTCGACATCGAAACCGAGGGCCAGATCCCCGCGGTGGTGGTCGCGGTGCGCTGCAACAAGAAGCACCGCATCCCGATCGAGATGTGGCTGTCCAGCGTCCCGTTCCAGCGCGCGGACATGCCCGAGATGCTCGGCCCGATCGGAGCGCGTTACGCCTTCGCGGACGACGCGGACGGCGCTCGCGTGGTCATCACGCAGGAGCTCGTCGACGCGGCGGACCAGCTGGGCGGCGACGTCGGCGTGGCCTGGCTGGAGAACGAGTGGGTGCTGGCCAGCGTGGTCCCGACGGCGGGCCCGTCCCGCCTCGAGCGCCTGCTGCGCGACCTGGGCGAGATCGCGGACATCGTCGACCCGTTCGACGAGGATTACGACGCGGGCCGCCACCAGGCGAGCGCGCCGGTCCCGTCCGAGGTGACGGCCTCGAGTGCCCCGGCCGCGAGCACCTCAGCTTCAGGTACCTCGGCCTCGAGCACTCCGGTCGCGAGTACTCCGGCCCCGGGCACCCCGGCAGCGGGGACGCCGGCCCAGCAGCCGCCCGCGGACGCGGAACCGAAGCCGAGCGAAAGCTAAAGGCCCAGCACCGGCTGGTCGAGCGCGCTGAGCGACGCCGACCGGTCGAGCGTGCCGCGCACCGAGGTCGTGCTGCCTTCGGCGTGGACCACGTGGTCCACGCCGAGGTCGCCGCGGATCGAGCCGGCCGGGCCTGCCTCGTCGAACGACTGGCTCGTCTTCGCCAGGCCCCACGCCGGGCCCAGCTGGCCGCCCGCCTCGTGCTTCTGGCCCACGTCCAGGACGCCCGCGATCTGGCCGGTCGCGTACTGCTCGGACGTGGCGCCCACCGCGCCCAGCCCGCCCAGGTCGACCGCCTGGCCCGACGACCTCCTGGCCGACAGTGCGCCGTGGAGGTTGCCGGCGAAGGTGCCGCGCCAGCCCGTGTCGAGTTGCTCGGCGTTCTGGCTCAGGACGTCGGTGCCCTCCGGGAGCCAGATGCCGTGGCTGGTGCCCTCGCCGATGCCGACGCGGCGCTCGGCCGAGCCCGCCAGGCCGGGGGCGATGGTCAGGTCGCGTGAGGCGCCCTGACCGAGCCGCTGGCTGTTCGCCGTGGTCGCCGAGATCCGGCCGAGCCGCAGGGCGTGCTGGCCGGTGCGGACCAGCGATTCGCTCTCGCTCTCCGAAGAGGCCGTCGCGTTCTGCCAGCCCTCGCGGCGGATGGCCGCCGATTCCGAGAGGTTGTCGATCAGCAGGGCGCCCGCCACCTCCTTGGCGACGAAGTCGTGGCGGGTCGCCGTCACGGCCTCGCGGGCGGACGACGTCTCGTTCTCGGTCGCGGTCGAGATGTCGCGGTCGAGCGTGCCGTCGTGGCGGTGGTCGACCGGGAGGGAGATCCGGTCGAGCGGCAGCGTGATGTCGGTCTGGGTGGCGAGTGCCGTGGCCGGGGCCGCGAAAAGCAGCGCGACGGGCGCCGCGCCCGCGGCGACCTTGGGCAGATAGCCGCTTTTGCGCCTGCTGTGCTTACCCATGCGGCGGACGATACTTCCCCGCCGAATCGAACGCATGTCCACCCGTGACCAGCGAGTATGTTCACCCACATGACCACCACAGGTTTCTTTTTCGGGGGTCCGGGTGGCGGAGCCCCCGGCCCGGGGCGAAGCGCCGGATGAACACCGCTCTCATAACCGGCGCCACGGCGGGCATCGGGGCGCAGTTCGCGCGCACGCTCGCCGCCGAGAAATACGACTTGGTGCTCGTCGCCCGCGACGCCGCGCGGCTGGAGTCCTACGCCGCTGAGCTGCGGGAAAAGCACGGCGTCGCGGTGGAGGTGCTGCCCGCCGATCTGTCCGAAGCAGACGGTCGGACGGCGGTCGAGGAGCGGCTCGCCGGTGATCCGGTCGACCTCCTGGTGAACAACGCCGGCTTCGGGCTGAACGGCGACTTCTGGACCATCCCGCCGGACGCGCTGCAGCGCCAGCTCGACGTCAACGTCACTGCCGTCCTGCGGCTCACCCGGGCCGTCCTGCCCGGCATGATCGAGCGCGGTCACGGCGAAATCATCCAGGTCAGCAGCGTGGCGGGCTTCTTCAGCGGCCGCGGCTCGACGTACACGGCCAGCAAGAACTGGGTCACGTCCTTCACCGAGGGCATCGCCGCTTCGCTGCCGAAGGGCGTCCGGATGATGGCGCTGTGCCCCGGCTTCACGGCGACCGAGTTCCACGAACGGGCCGGCATCGGCAAATCCGGTCCGAAAATCGCCTGGCTGGGTGTCGAACAGGTGGTCGGTGAGGCGCTCGCGGACCTGCGCCGCGGCAAGGTGATCTCCGTGCCGAGCCTGCAGTACAAGGCCGTCGTCGCGATCGGCGGCCTGCTGCCGCGCGCGGTGCTGCGCCGGATCAGCGGCGGCTTCGGCGGCAAGGGCCGCACCTGAGTAGGGCTGTCCCCACCTTCGAGACGCGCGTCTGCACCAGGGTGGTCCGGCGGCGGGCTCAATAGCGTTTTGCCCATGACAACTGGGTGGCACGAGGCAGCCGACGCGGTCCGGCTGGAGGCTGTGCGCAAGGAGTACGGCGACGGCGTGGTCGCGCTGGACGGGGTCTCGATCGCGTTCCCGCGCGGCGGGTTCACCGCGGTGATGGGCCCGTCCGGCTCGGGCAAGAGCACCTTCCTGCACTGCGCGGCCGGCCTCGACCGGCCCACGTCCGGCCGGGTCGTGCTCGACGGCCAGGACCTCGACGGCAAGAACGAGACCTACCTGACGAAGCTGCGGCGCGACCGCGTCGGCTTCGTCTTCCAGGCGTTCAACCTGCTCCCGGCGCTGACGGTCGAGCAGAACGTCGTGCTGCCGCTGCAGCTGGCCGGCAAGCGCCCGGACAAGCGGCTCGTGGCCCGGATCCTCACGCACGTCGGGCTCGACGGGCGCCGCAAGCACCTGCCCGGCCAGCTGTCCGGTGGGCAGGCGCAGCGCGTCGCGATCGCGCGGGCCCTGGTCACCGACCCGGCCGTGCTGTTCGCCGACGAGCCGACCGGCGCGCTCGACACCCGGACGGCGTCCGAGGTGCTCGGCCTGCTGCGCGACTCCGTCCGGTCTTCGGGCCAGACGGTGATCATGGTGACGCACGACCCGGTCGCCGCGTCCTACGCCGACGACGTCGTGTTCCTGGCCGACGGCCGGATCGCCGGGCGGCTGGCCCGGCCGACCGCCGAAGCCGTCGCCGAGCGGATGACCCACCTCGGGGCCTGGGACCGGCTGGCGGTGCGCGCCTGATGTTCAAGCTGGCCCTGCGAACCCTCCGCCTGCGCAAAGGCGGCTTCCTGGCGACGTTCGTCGCCGTGTTCTTCGGCGCGCTGGTCGTCTCGGCGTGCGGTGGCCTGATGGAGACCGGCATCCGGTCCGAGACGCCGGTGCAGCGGCTGGCCGCGGCGCCGATCGTCGTCGGCGGGCAGCAGACGCTCGAGCTGCCGAAGGAGGACCCGGCAGCCCTCGAGCCCGAGGACAAGCACAAGTTCGAGAACGCGACCCTGCCCGAGCGCGTCCGGCTCGACGCGGGCCTGGCCGGCCGCCTGCGCGCGGTCCCCGGCGTCACGAACGTCGTCGGCGAGATCAGCTTCCCGGCGCAGATCGGCGCCGCGAGCGCCCTCGGCCACGCGTGGGACTCCGCGGTGCTGACGCCGTACGCGCTCAGCGGCCAGGCGCCGAAGCCGGGTGAAGTCGTCGTCGACGCCGGGCTCGGGCTCGCCGTCGGGGACACGCTGCCGGTGGCCGCGCACGGCAGCGCCGGCCGGTACCGGATCTCCGGGATCGCCCACGCGCCGCAGGCCATGCAGGACGCGGCGGTCTTCTTCGCTGCTCCGGACGCCGAACGGCTCTCCGGGCACCCGGGCCGCTTCGACACCATCGGCGTCTTCGGTGGTGACGTCGCCGCCGTGACCGCGGCCGTCGGGGACGCCGGTGTCGTGGCGACCGGCGTCGGCCGCGGCGCCTTCGAGTTCCCCGAGACGGGCCAGAGCGGCGAGAACCTGATCGTGCTGGCCGCCGTCTCGGGTGGGCTCTCGGCGCTGGTCATGGTGTTCGTCGTGGCGGGCACGCTGACGCTGTCGACGCAGCAGCGCCAGCGCGAACTCGCACTGTTGCGCGCGGTCGGCACGACCCCGCGCCAGCTGCGGCGGATGGTGCTCGGCGAGGCGCTCGTCGTCGGGGTGCTCGCGGTCGGCGTCGCGGTGGTGCTCGGCCCGGTGCTCGGGGAGTGGCTGTTCGATCAGCTCGCCGGCCACCACGTCGTCCCCGACGTGCTGCGCTTCGAGCAGGGCTGGGTCCCGGCCGTGGTCGCCGCGGGTGCGTCCCTGCTGGCGGTTGTGGGTGCTTCCTTCGTGGCGGGACGGCGTGCGTCGCGGATCCGCCCGACCGAGGCGCTCGCCGAAGCCGCCGTGGAGCGGCGCTGGCTGACGCCGATCCGGCTGATCGTCGCGATCCTGTGCTTCGCGGGCGGGACGGCGCTCGGCATCGTCACCGTCGCGGTGATGACCGGCCCGGTCGCGGCCAGCACGGCCGGCCCGGCGGTGATGCTGTGGGCGTTCGGGCTCGCGGCGATCAGCCCCGGCGTGACGAAGCTGATGGCCACGCTGCTGCGCTGGCCGGTGGAGGCGCTCACCGGCGTCAACGGCCGGGTCGCGCTGCGCAACACCCGCGTCGGCGCGGTGCGGGCGGCCGGTGCGGTCACCCCGATCATGCTCGCGGTCGGCATCGCGACCGCCAACATCTACCTGCAGACCACCCAGGAAGCCGTCTCGAACCAGGCCTACACCGAGGACCTGCGCGCGGACGCCGTCGTCGCCGCGCCGGGCGGCCTCGACCCCGCGGTGCTGGGCCGGGTGCGCGCGGTGCCGGGCGTCGCCGGGGCCTCGGAGTACGTCACTAGCACGGTGTTCGTCGAGAAGCCGTTCGACTCGGACCAGCACGACGACGGCCGGCCCGCGCTGGGTGTCAGCGAGCTGACCGGGAACGCCGTCGAGGTGCCTTCGACGTTCGGCCACCACGTCGGCGACACGCTGTCGCTGCGGCTCGGCGACGGCACGCCGGTGGACGTGCGGGTCACCGCCGTCACCGACCAGCGCCCCGGGTTCGAACGGCTCGTGCTGCCCGCGGAACTGCTGGCCCCGCACACGACGCTCGGGCTCGCCCCGCAGCTGCTGGTCCGCGCCGCTCCCGGCGTCGACCCGGCGACCCTGACTTCGCGCCTGCGCGAAGCGACCGCCGGGCTGCCGGTGGTCGTGGGCGATCGCGGCGCGCTGATCGCGGCGCACGCCAAGGGCAACGAGGTCGGCGCCTGGGTCAACTACCTGCTCGTCGGGATGATCCTCGCGTACACGGTGATCTCCGTGGTGAACACGCTGGTGACGGCGACCGCGCGGCGGCGTCGCGAGTTCGGGGTGCAGCGGCTGAGCGGCTTCACCCGCGGCCAGGTGCTGCGCATGGCCGGCGTCGAAGGCGGCCTGATCGCGACCATCGCGGTGCTGCTCGGCACCCTTGTCGCGGCGGGCGCGATCGTGCCGTTCTGCCTGGTGGTGACCGGATCGCTGCTGCCGTCGGGCCCGGTGACGATCTACCTGGCGGTGCTCGCGATCGCGGTGGTGCTCTCGCTCGTGGCCATCCTGGTCCCGGCCTGGGCGGCGACGCGCGGGCGTGCGGTCGACGCCACATCCATCGGTGAGTGAACCCGGCCGTGTGTAAGACTCACGGCCGTGGCGAACCCCGGGTTGGATCAAGCGGCGAAACTCGAACTGGCCAGGCTGGTCACCGATCTTTCCGTGGTGCACGGAAAAGTGACCCTGGCGTCCGGCAAGGAAGCCGACTACTACATCGACCTCCGGCGGGCGACGCTGCACCACGCGGCCGCGCCGCTGATCGGCAAGCTCCTGCGCCAGCTCACCGCGGACTGGGACTACGTGGCGGCCGGCGGCCTGACGCTCGGCGCCGACCCGGTCGCGCTGGCGATGCTGCACTCGGCGGCGTCCGACGGGGTCGTGCTGGACGCGTTCGTCGTCCGCAAGGCGGTCAAGGAACACGGCATGCAGCGCCGGATCGAGGGCATGGAGGTCCGCGGCCAGCGCGTACTGGCGGTCGAGGACACGTCCACGACGGGCGGCAGCGTGCTGACGGCGGTCGAGGCCCTGCGCGAGGCGGGCGCGAACGTCGTCGGCGTCGTGACGGTCGTCGACCGCGACACCGGTGCGCGCGAGGCCATCGAGAAGGAAGGCCTGGAGTACCGGTACGTCCTCGGCAAGGACGACCTCGGCCTGGACTGAGCGCCACCGGGGCGGATCCGTGGATTCGCCCCGGTGGCCACCGTCACCCAGAATCGGTGCGTGACGTTTTCCGCCCGCCGGTGTCCTCCCCCCGAGGAGGTGCCGTGACGACGACTACGCCGCTCGACGACGTGACTCTCGTCGGCCGGGCGCGGGACGGTGACGTCCGGGCCTACGAGCAGCTCGTGCTCCGCTACCAGGGCCCGATGTTCCGGCTCGCCGTCAAGATGCTCGCCCACCGCGGCGACGCCGAGGACGTCGTGCAGGAGGTGTTCCTCAACGCCTGGCGCAAGCTCGGCCAGCTCAGCGAGGACGCCGCGTTCGTCGGCTGGCTCTACCGGGCCACCACGAACCGCTGTCTCAACGCGATCCGCGCGCGCAAGCCTCAGGCCGACGTCGACCTCGACACCGCCGAGTCGCCGCGGGCCGACCTCCAGCCGGAGCGGGCCGCCCAGGTGAGCGGCCAGCTCGCCGCGTTGACCGTGGCGCTCGACCAGCTGACTCCCGAGCAGCGAGCGTGCTGGCTGCTGCGCGAAGTGCACGGCCGGTCCTACGAAGAGATCGGCGAGGTCGTCGGCGTGAACGCGACCGCGGTCCGCGGCCGGATCGCGCGCGCCCGGGCCCAGTTGGCGGAGGTGATGCGGCCATGGCGATGACGGACTACGAGCTGCCCTGTGCGCGCGATGTCGAGCAGGTGTGGGAGCGGCTCGACGCGGTCGGCGCCGGGCTGGCCGACGAGCACGAGCTGACCTGCCCGTACTGCCGGGCCGCGCGCGAGAGCCTGCTGGCCTTGCGCGAGGCCACTTCCGAGCTGGCGGCCACCGAGGACGCGCCGTCGCCGGACCTGTTCGGGCGGATCATGTCGGCGGTGCGCGCCGAGGTGCGGCGCGGCTCGATGGTGCGCCTGCCGACCCCCGAACCCGGGTTCGTCGAGGTCAGCGAGCAGGCGGTGGCGTCGGTGCTGCGGTACGCGGCGGACACCGTCGACGGCGTCCGGGCGCGCCGGTGCCGCCTGCGGCCCGTCCCCGGCGGGGTCGAGGTGGAACTCACCCTCGCGGTGAGCCTGCGGACCGCCACCGGTGGCGCGGCGCTGGCGAAGGTCCGGGAGCGGGTGACCGCGGCGGCCGCGGCCCGCGTGGGCCTGACGCTGGCGAAGCTCGACCTGCTCGTGGACGACATTTTTGGGGAAGGCGCTGTTGAGGAAGGCGCTGTCGAGGAAGACGCTGCCGGGGAGCCAGGGGAATGAGCGCCGACAGTGCCGATTACGTCATCGCCGATCCGGTGATCGCCGGCGTGGCGGCGCGGGCGGCGATCACCACGCCGGGGGTGGTGCGCCTCGAACCGGGCCTGCGCGGCCTGGTGACGGCGTGGACGCGCGCGGCCCGGCAGCGCTGGCAGGGCCTCGAACCGGCGCCGGCGGACGGCGTCCGGGTCCGCACCACCGACGGCCGGGTGACGGTCCGGATCGACCTCGTCACGGCGGCGGCCGACCAGGCGGCGGCGGTGGGCCGGGCGGTCCAGCGCGCGGTGACGCGGTCCGTGGCCGAGCAGACCGGCCTGGTCGTCGCCGAGGTGACAGTGTCCATTATGGACATCGAGCCGGAAGCCCGGTGACCGCGGAAGAAGCCGTCGAGCGGATCGTCGGCGCGCTCGCGGAGGTGGCCGGCCTGCGCCCGGCGACCCCCTCGCTGCCGATGGCCCGGGAGGACATGGCGGTGGACCTGAGCCCGGAGGTGGTCCGGATCCGGCTGATCGCGACCCGGCTGCCGATCCCGCCGCTGCTGGACCGGGCGGTGCGAGCCGTGCGCCCGGTGCTGGCGGGGACGGAGTGGGAGAACGCGCGGCTGCGCCTGGTGGTCACCGACCTCGACGGCGCGGCGTTCACGAGCCCCGGGGTGCCGGGCGATCGCTTTCGGTGAAATCCGGCTGCCGCGGCCACGGTCCGGGCGTACCGTCGGGCTATGGAGGAGCCGCCGGAACCCCAGCGTCCAGCCGATCCGAACCGGAAGAAACCGGACGGGGCGCCGGACCAGTACCCGCACGAGGAGCCGACGCAGTACCCGGCGAAGCGGCCGCCGGAATTTCCACCGGGCGTAACCCCTCCGTCACCGCGCAGGTGAACGGGCTGCTCCGCTGGGTTAAACATCACCCGGCTGGGCACTCTCAAGCGCGGACGCTCGTGGTCGGCGGAGTAAAGTCGCTGGTAGGGGGATCGGTGGAGGGGGTGCGATGGCGAAGTTCCTGGCCGACGTGACCGTCGCGGTGCACATCTTGGCGCTGCTGCTCATCGGTTTCGGCGGATTCGTGGCGTGGCGCTGGCCGAAGCTGATCTTCATCCACCTGCTCGGGCTGGCCTGGGGCATCCTGGTCAACGTGGCACCGGTGCCGTGCCCGTTCACCGCGCTGGAGAACTACTTCCGGCACCAGCAGGGCCTCGGCGACCTGCCCGGCGGGTTCAACGCCTACTACCTGTACGGCACGGTGTTCCCGCAGTCCTGGCTGCCGGCGGTCGGCATCGGCGCGATCGCCGTGGTCGCGTACTCCTACGTGGGCGTCTACCACCGCTGGCGCCACCGCCACGACGACGCCGAAGAAACCCACGTGCGTCCCGTCCACCTCGGCTAGGTGAGTGGCCCGCGGACGAGCGGTACGACCCCAAGCTGCTGCGGGAGGGCGACCGCCGCAACGTCGTCGACGCCTGCCGCTAGTGGCGTCGCGAGGCGATCGTGTCCGATGTGGACAGCCGGCGGCACCCGTTCCACGTCGGCCTGATCGCCTTCGCGGCCGAGCGGGCCAGGGCTGTCGGCCCGGCCCAGGAAGCCGCGTCGCTGGTGGTGCCGGTCGCCCAGTTCGGCACGACCCGCTCGATCAACGCCGGGGTAGCGGCCGGGATCGTCATGCACGCCTGGATCCGGCAGGACGCCGACCTCGGCCGCGCCTGGTGAGGCCTACAGGCCCCAGCCCCAGCGCAACTGCGCCACGCCCGTCGCGTTGTTGGTCTCCAGGCCGTTGCCGCTCTGCCGCGTGATCGAGTACGTGTCGCCGGACCGCAGGCCGGGCCAGTAGACGACGCCCATCTGCCGGGACCGCGCCAGGTCCGTGGTGGCGGCGAAGTACGCGGTGAAGTTGTTGCCGTCCTGGTGGCCGGCGGCGTAGTTCAGGCCCGTCGTCATCGGGGCACCGGCCTCGTCGATGATGGTGCGGGACGAGTACGACCCGAGCCGGTTGCTGAGGTTCGTGGTCCACGCCGAACGGGTCGTGTCCGAAGCCCAGAAGCCGTAGAAGTGCAGCGAAAGCAGCGTGCCGTTCAACGCGCTCGCCGCGCCGACGCCCGTCACGTTGTCGTTGTAGCCGGTGCCGCTGATCAGCACCCGGCCGCGCGGGATGTTCGCGTGCCGGGACAGCCACGTCGAGCAGAGCGACACCCAGGCGCTCAGGCTGTAGCCGAACGGCTCGTTCATCGGCTCGAAGTACACGTTGCCGTTGCCGCCGTAGTCGGCGGTGACCTTGTCCCACATGGTGTTCCACGCGCTCGTGTCGTCGACGAAGCCGTCCTTGTTCGCTTCCCAGTAGCCGAAGACGACCTTCATGCCGTGGGACAGGGCCGAGTCCGCGGCGCCCTTGTACCGCCCCCACCAGTCCGAATTGACGCTTTGCGGGTTGATCGGCAGCCGCACGGTGTTCGCGCCCAGCTTCTGCTGGAAGCCGGTGATGATGCCGTCCGCCTTGGCGCGGACGCTGTCGTAGCTGTCCCCGGCGGTGAGGCCGGTCGGGATCACCCAGCCGTCCACGTAGTTGTCGCGGGCGTCCGCCCAGTTGACGCCGCGGAACGCGTTGGTGGCGGCCGTGGCGCTCTGTGGAACGGCGAGCAGGGGGACAGCGAGTGCCGCGGCCATCGCGGCGCGTAGCCAGATGCGAGTACCAAAGCGCTTCATACGAACTCCGATGTCCGAGGGGCGCGCGGGGCTTAAGATCGATGTTTACGTCAACATCCGAGCTGAGGATGCGACAGCGCCCACACCGGTGTCAAGCGTCAGGCGGGGGCGACCTCGACCGGAATCCCGTTCAACACCGACGTTCCGGACGGAACGTCCAAGAGCGTCTCGTCGGCGACCAGGTTGGAATTGACGCCGGGGTTCGCGCGCGCCACCCGCGTCCGTGAGCCGTCGACGTCGTGGCCCCAGCCGTGCGGGATGCTGACGACGCCGGGGCGGATCTCGTCGGTCACCTCGACCGGGACCTGCAGTTTTCCGGCGCGGGACGTCACCGACGCGAGGCCGCCGTCGGTGAGGCCCAGGCGCGTCGCGTCGGCGGGGTGGACCTGGATGGTGCACCGGTTGCCGCCGCGGACCAGCGGGGCCAGGTTGTGCATCCACGAGTTGTTCGAGCTCAGGTGCCGCCGCCCGATCAGCACGAGACCGGTCTCCGTGGTTTTCGCGAGTTCTTCCCGCAACCGCGGCACGTCGGCGACGACCGGCTCGGGCGCGAGTTCGATCCGGCCCGACGCGGTGCACAGGATCTCGGGGATCCGCGGCTGCAGCGGCCCGAAGTCCATCCCGTGCGGCGCGGCTTCGAGGTCGGCCAGCGTGACGTCGTAAGGGCCGGCGCGCAGCAGCAGGTCGACCAGGCGTGCGGGCCCGGTGCGCTCTCCGGCGACGGCGACGTCGAGCCCGTTGCGGCGCGCGGTCTCCCCGGCGACGAAGTCGTCGAGCGCCGCGACGTCGGCCTCCGGGCCCTGACCGGCGACGATGCCGGTGAGCCGCAGCATCGTCTCCCACTCCTGCGGGAGCGCCGACGGCAGCGTCGCCGGCGTCCAGTTGGCGACGTTGCGGATGGACAGCTGGTAGAAGGCCAGGTCGAAGTGCGGGCGTTCGAGGGGTGACGGGCCGGGCAGGATGACGTCGGCGTGGCGGGACGTCTCGTTGAGGTAGACGTCGACGGAGATCATGAAGTCGAGGCTGTCCAGCGCCGCGGCCAGCCGCCCGGCGTTCGGCGTGCTGAGGCAGGGGTTGCCGCTGACCGTGATCAGCGCGCGGACCTGGCCCTCGCCCGGGGTTTCGATCTCGTCGGCGAGCGTCGCGACCGGCAGTTCGCCGACGACCTCCGGAAGCCCGCGCACGCGGCTGCGCCAGCGCCCGACGGCGAACGGCCGCCGGTTCCCGGTGGGCTGGCACGCGGCCAGCGGGAACATGGCGCCGCCCGGGGAGTCGAGGTGGCCGGTGAGCACGTTGAGGACGTCGACCAGCCAGCTCGCGAGGGTGCCGAAGGTCTGGGTCGTGGTGCCGATCCGGCCGTAGACCACGGCGTTCCCGGAGGTGAGCTCCCGGGCCATCCGGCGGATCTCGGCCGCGTCGATACCGGTGCGCGGGGCGACGGCCTCCGGCGTGAACGGCTGGGCCAGTTCCCGGACGTCGTCGAGGCCGTTGAGGTGTTCCGCCAGTCGTCCCGGTGCGACGAGATCTTCCGCGAACAGGACGTTGACCAGCGCGAACAGCAGCAGCGCGTCGGTGCCGGGCCGGATGGCGTGGTGTTCGTCGGCGAATTGGGCGGTGCGCGTGCGGCGCGGGTCGACGACGACGATCTTGCCGCCGCGGTCGCGGATCCCGCGCAGCCGCCCGCGGATGTCGGGCGCCGTCATCAGGCTGCCGTTGGAGACGAGCGGGTTGGCGCCGAGGATGAGCAGGTGCCGCGTCCGGTCGAGGTCGGGCACCGGGATGGCGAGCGGGTCGCCGAACATCGTGCCGGACGAGTAGTGCTTCGGCAGCTGGTCGACGGAGGTGGCGCTGTAGAAGTTCTTGGTGCCCAAGGCTTTGTAGAGCACGCGGCCGTAGAGCGTCAGCGCGATGTTGTGCACGCCGGGGTTGCCCGCGTACACCGCGACGGCGTCCCGGCCGTGCTGCTCGATGATCGGCGGGAGCCGGCGGGCGATCTCGTCGTAGGCCTCCTGCCAGCTGACCTCGACGAACTCGCCGTCGCGCTTGAGCAGCGGGGCGGTCAGCCGGTCGGGGTCGTGGTGCAGCGCGCCGAGCGACGCGCCCTTGGGGCAGATGTATCCCTTCGAGAAGACATCCTGTTCGTCCCCCTGGACCCGCGTGACCCGCTGGTTCGCGTCGAGCGTCACCTCCAGGCCGCAGGTGGCTTCGCACAGCGGGCAGGTGAGGTGGGCCGTCGTCATGACCACCGAACATACCGAGCGGTATGTCGATCGGCAAGGCACGATTGCGTCATGGACGTCTCGGCCGCGGAACACGCGGTGACTTCGCGGCACCTGCGCCGGGTGTGGGCGCTGCCCGGCACGGTCCTGGGCCGCAGCCGCTGGCCGGCTTCCGCCGATCAGCGGCTGCACTGGCACTGGAACTACTGGTGGCAGGCGCACCTGCTGGACACGCTGGTCGACGCCCAGTTGCGCGAGCCTTCTCCGGCGCGGCTGGCTTCGATCCGCGCTTTCGTGCGTTCGGTGCGGCTGCGCAACTTCGGCCGCTGGACCAACGACTACTACGACGACATCGCGTGGCTCGGCCTTGCGCTGCAACGGGTTTCCGCGCTGGGCATCGACGTCGGCCC
The DNA here is from genome assembly GCF_040638975.1 of Amycolatopsis sp. NPDC024027. Classification (NCBI taxonomy): domain Bacteria; kingdom Bacillati; phylum Actinomycetota; class Actinomycetes; order Pseudonocardiales; family Pseudonocardiaceae; genus Amycolatopsis; species Amycolatopsis sp. NPDC024027. The sequence goes on along the minus strand of NZ_JBEZYY010000002.1, from coordinate 249,612 downwards.
GGCGGTGGCGGCGATCGACACACAGTTGCTGTCGGGCTGGACGCCGGCGGCGGGCGGCGGCATCTGGTGGCGCCGCGGCGACGACTTCAAGAACGCCCCGGCCAACGGCCCGGCGGCGATCTTCCACGCCCGGGCGGGCAATCTTTCGCGGGCCCGCGAGATGACGTCCTGGCTGACGTCCACTTTGGTCGATCCCGCGTCCGGTCTGGTCTGGGACGGGGTCCGGGCGGACACCGGCGAGCTGGTGAAGCACATTTACACGTACTGCCAAGGGGTCTACCTCGGTGCCTGCCTGGAATTGTCCGAAATGGACAATGCGGCCCGGACGGTGCGGGCGGTGGCGGAGCATTGCGCACCGGCCGGGGTGATCCGCGGCCAGGGCGGCGGCGACGGCGGGTTGTTCGCGGCGATCCTGGCGAGGTACCTGGCCTTGGCGGCTCGTGCCCTGCCGGGCCCGGAAGCTTCGGTGGCCCGCTCGCTGGTGCTGACGTCGGCGGAGGCCTGCTGGTCGGGGGCCGCGGCCACGCCGGAGGGGCTGCTGTTCAGCGCGTACTGGGACCGCCCGGCACCGTGGCCACTGCCCGAAGACGCCCCGGAGCGGGACCTGTCGGTCCAGGTGGGCGGCTGGATGCTCCTGGAAGCGGCGGCGACGCTGTCACCAGAGGTCGCCGGCCCGCCAATCGGCGGTTAGCCCGCCGTCGAGGTCGAGGAGCGCCGCGCCGGGGAGCACGTACACCCCGCCGTCATCCTCTTCGGTGCGGCGGACCCCGTCGGGCGTCAGGGCGAAGGTCGGTCCGCGCCACCGCTGCCAGCCCCGGCCCGCGTACAGCGCCACGGCTTCCACGGAGGCACTCAGCGCACCGAGGTCGTACCCGGGCAGCAGCCGTTCCAGCGCGGCCATCAACGCGCTCGCGTAGCCGCGTCGGCGGTGGTCCGGGCGAACGGCCACCCCCTCGACATACCCGGCGCGCAGCACGCGCCCGCCGTGCAGGAGCCGTCGTTGGACCAGTGCGGCGTGTCCGACCGGTTCGGTGCCGTCGAAGGCGAGAGCATGCGTGCCACCGAGGGCGTTCTCCCAGTCGGTGTCGGAGAAGTTGCCTTCGAAGGCAGCATCGAGCAGGGTGCGGGTGGCTGCGGGCAGGTCGGCGGTGTGCGCGAGGCGGATCACCCCACCAGTTCAGCAGCCGCAGGAAGCGCCGTGCAGGAACCTCGGGGTCAGCCACACCGATTCCGGCGGCCGGTCCGGGTCGGCCATGCGGGACATCAGCAGCTGGACCGCCCGGCGGCCCAGGTCCGCGACCGGCTGGACCAGCGTCGTCACCGCCGGGCTCACGTGCCGGGCCCAGTCCATGTCGCCGTACCCCACCACCGCCAGCTCCGAGCCGATGCGGATGCCGCGGCGGTGGGCCTCGTACTGGACGCCCACCAGCATCGACTCGTCCGCCACCACCAAGGCCGTCGGGGACGGCCAGCCGTCGAGGAGCTTGGCCGTCGCGCGGGTGGCGCCGCCCGAGTTCGAGAACCCGCTCTCCACCAGCTCGCGGTTGAAGCGCAGGCCCGCCTGCTCCAGCCCGAGCCGGTAGCCGCGGACGCGCTCGCGGCTGACCTCGAGGCTCTCCTCGCCCGAGATCAAGCCGATCTTGCGGTGCCGCCGCTCGGTCAGGTGCCGGACCAGGGACGCCACCGCGTGCACGTTCTCCGTGCCCACCTGGTCGACGTCGTTGCGGGCGGCCACGCGATCCAGCAGGACGGTCGGCACGCCCATCCGCACCAGGCCGTTGATCACCGCTTCGTCGCCGGCCGAGGGGACCAGCAGCACGCCGTCCACCAGGTCCGCGCGCAGCGCGCGCACCACCGCCGCTTCTTCGCCCGCGGTGTCCTCGGTCTCCGCCAGCACGACGTCGCAGCCCGCCTGCGCCGCAGCCGCCCTGATGGCGCGCAGGAGCTCGCCGGAGTACGGGTGCGCGTGCACCCCCATCGCGACGCCGATCCGGTAGGTGACCGGGGGGTCCCACAACCGGAGGTCCGGCGAAAGTGCGGTCATAAGCCCTCGCAGACACTCAGCGGAAAGGTATCCGCTGAAGGGCCGCGCGGGGATATCAGGAACCCAGATTCACTGAAGTGAGTGAACCGGTGGGCAGCCGCACGACTCGCGGTGACGCAGTGTGGGTGCCAACCGGACGGTTTCGGCCTTGCGCGCCGGGTCGTTGATGCGGGCCAGCAGCAGCCGCACCGCCTGCCGGCCGATCTCCTCGATCGGCTGCGCCATCGTCGTCAACGGCGGGTCGACCAGGTCCGCCCACTCGACCTCGTCGTAGACCACCACCGGCAGGTCGCGCCCGATCCGCAGCCCGCGCCGCCGGGCCTCGTGCAGCACCCCGACCATCATGCTGTCGTTCCCGACCACCAGCGCCGTCGGCGGCTCGGGCAGCGCCAGCAGCGTGCTCAACGCCAGCGCGCCGCCCTCGCGCGAGGAGTTTCCGCAGGCCACGAGGTCGGACGACCAGGTGAGCCCGGACCGGCCGAGGCCCAGCCGGTAGCCCAGCACCCGCTCCTCGCTCGTCGACAGCCCGGGCACGCCGCTGATCATCCCGATCCGCCGGTGCCCGAGCGTCGCCAGGTGCGCGGTCAGCGCCGACGTCGCCTGGATGTTCTCCGAGCCGACCTGGTCGACGTCGGTGCGGGTGGCCAGCCGGTCGATGAGCACGGTCGGCACGTCCAGGGACACCAGCTCGCCGATCACCGGCCCGTCGCCGGGGGCCGGGGTGATGAGCAGGCCGTCGACGCGCCGGGAGCGCAGTGCCCGCACGGTGTCACGTTCCGTGTCCGCCGCGTCATGGGTGTCGGCCAGCAGGACGGTGTACCCGTGCGCCGAAGCCTCCCGCTCGATCGCCTGCATCAGCGTCGCGAAGTACGGGTTGGCCACCAGGGAGATCGCCATCCCGATCGACCGCGTGCCGCCCGTGACCAGCGAACGCGCGATGGCGTCGCCGGTGTAGCCGGTCGTCTCGATCGCCCGCAGCACCGCCGCCTTGGTGTCCTCGGCGACCGCGCGCGTCCCGTTCACCACGTGCGAGACGGTCGTGATCGACACGCCCGCGAGCTCGGCGATGTCCCGCTGGGTCGGCCGCGAAGACTTCGACTGGGGCATACCCATCCTTTCCGGCAAGCGTTTGCGCAAACGCTTGCGCGCCGGGAGCAGTCTGTCTACCTTCCCGACCATCGGCAAGCCTCGACACGAACAAAGGCTGGGAATCATGAGACACCGAAGTCTCACCGCGCTCACGTTGGCCGCCGTCCTCGCCGCGACGACCGGGTGCACGGTCGAGCGCCACTGGGGTGGCAACACCAACACGGGCGGGAGCGGCAAGGCGAAGGTCGGCCTGGTCACCAAGACCGACACCAACCCCTACTTCGTGGAACTCCGCAACTCCGCCAGAGCGGCCGCGCAGGCCAACGGCGCCGACTTCAGCGCGCTCGCCGGCCAGTTCGACGGCGACAACGACGGCCAGGTCCGCGCCATCGAGAACCTCCGCCAGCAGGGCGCGAACACCATCCTGATCACGCCCAGCTCGTCCACCGGCGTGCTCAAGGCGATCAAGGACGCCCGCGACGCCGGTGTCCTGGTGATCGCTCTCGACACCGCGACCGAGCCGCCGGACGCCGTCGACGCCACCTTCGCCACCGACAACTTCGCGGCCGGCGAGCAGCAGGGCGCCTACGTCAAGGCCTCGCTCAAGGGCGTCCCGGCCAAGCTGCTGATGGTCGACGGGACCGCGGGCAGCTCGGTCGACACCCAGCGCCACGGCGGTTTCCTCAAGGGCATCGGGCTGACCGACGGCTCGCCGGAGATCAAGGGCCACACCGCGGCCAACGGCGACCAGAGCCTCGCCCAGCAGGGCATGGAGAACCTGCTGCAGCGCAGCACCGACATCAACGCCGTCTACTCGATGAACGAGCCGATGGGCCGCGGCGCGTACGCGGCGTTGAAGGCGCGTGGGCTCACCGGGCAGATCGTGATGGGCTCGATCGACGGCGGCTGCGAAGGCGTCCAGAACGTCAAGGACGGCCAGATCGCCGCCACCGTCATGCAGTTCCCCAAGAAGATGGCCGAGCAGGGCGTGCTCGCCGCCGTCGAGTACGCCAGGACCGGGAAGAAGCCGTCCGGGTTCGTGAACACCGGGTCCGCCGTGATCACCGACAAGCCCCTGCCCGGCATCGAGAGCCACGACTCGGCCTGGGGCCTGCAGAACTGCTGGGGAGGCAAGAAATGACCACGGCCACCGCAACGCACGCCAAGGACCGTGAATCGCTCGGCGACTTCCTCCTCCGCGCCCCGGCGGTCGGCCCGGCGCTCGCGCTGGTCGTCGCCATCGTGGTTTTCTCGCTGGCCACGGACACGTTCTTCGACCTCGACAACCTGTCCACGGTGGTCCAGCAGTCGCTCGTCGTCGGGACGCTCGCGCTGGGCCAGACGCTCGTCATCCTCATCGCGGGCATCGACCTGTCCAACGCGGCCTCGATGGTCGTCGCGACGCTGATCATGGCGAAGCTCGCCGCGGCCGGCACGAACGGCTTCGTCGCGCTGCTCGCCGGGGTGGTGCTGACGATCATCGTCGGCATCTTCATCGGCGGGCTCGCCACCCGGATCAAGCTGCCGGCGTTCATCATCACGCTCGGCACGTTCACCATGCTGACCGCCGTGTCGAAGCTGATCGCCGGCGGCCAGGCCGTGCCGGTGACCGACGGGGTGCTGCAGTGGCTCGGCACCAAGCGCTACCTCTTCGGCGGCATCCCGATCACCTACGGCATGACGCTGGCGCTGCTGATGTACCTCGGCGTCTGGTACGCGCTCACGAAAACCGCGTGGGGCAAGCACGTCTACGCGGTCGGCAACGCGCCGGAGTCCGCGCGGCTGTCCGGCATCAAGGTCAACCGCACGGTGCTTTCGGTGTACATCGTGGCCGGGCTGACCTTCGGCATCGCCGCCTGGCAGGCGCTCGGCCGGACGCCGAACGCCGACCCGAACCAGTTCCAGCTCGGCAACCTCGACTCGATCACCGCCGTCGTCCTCGGCGGGACGAGCCTGTTCGGCGGCCGCGGCTCGGTGCTCGGCACGCTGATGGGCGCGCTGGTCGTGGCGGTGCTGCGGTCGGGGCTGACGCAGATGAACGTCGACGGCAACTACCAGGACCTCGCCACCGGCGCCCTGCTCATCGCCGCCGTCGTGGTGGACCGCATCGCGAGGAGGCAGCAGCAGTCATGAGTGAACCCATCCTCCAGGCGCGCGGACTGGTCAAGCGCTACGGCCGGGTGACCGCCATCGACGGCGCCGACTTCGACCTCCTGCCCGGCGAGGTGCTCGCCGTGGTCGGCGACAACGGCGCCGGGAAGTCCTCGCTCATCAAAACCCTGTCCGGCGCGGTGATCCCCGACGAGGGCGAGATCAAAGTGGACGGCAAGACCGTCCACTTCAAGTCCCCTTTGGACGCTCGCCACTACGGGATCGAGACGGTGTACCAGGACCTCGCCGTCGCGCCCGCGCTCGACATCGCGTCGAACATGTTCCTGGGCCGGGAAAAGCGGCTCAAGGGACCGCTCGGGCTGTTCCGCAAGCTCGACACCGCGACCATGCGGTCCGAGGCGCAGCGGATCCTCGACGAGCTGGGCATCAACATCAAGTCGATCAGCCAGCCCGTCGAGACGCTCTCCGGTGGCCAGCGCCAGGGCGTCGCCGTGGCCCGCGCGGCCGCGTTCGGCACCAAGGCCGTGATCATGGACGAGCCCACCGCCGCCCTCGGCGTCGCCGAATCCGGCAAGGTGCTCGACCTGATCGGCCGGATCCGCGACCGCGGGCTGCCGGTCGTGCTGATCAGCCACAACATGCCGCACGTGTTCGACATCGCCGACCGCATCCACGTGCACCGCCTCGGCAAGCGCGTCGCGGTCGTCTCGCCGAAGACGCACTCGATGAACCAGGTCGTCGGCCTGCTCACGGGTGCGTTGCGGCTCAACGAAAACGGCGAAGTGGAAGAGGCCGCCGCGGCGACGCATGTGGCCGGCTTGAAGTGAGAGTGCTGCTGGCGGGCTTGTGCACCGTGGACGTCGTCCAGCGGGTCGACGAGCTTCCGGCGCCGGGCGAGAAGGTGCAGTCACTGCGGGTGGACGTCGCGGCCGGGGGACCCGCGACGAACGCCGCGGTGACGGCCGCCGCGCTCGGTGCCGAGGCGACCCTGCTGACCGTCCTCGGTGCGCACCCGCTGGCGGCGCTCGCCCGCGCCGACCTCGAAGGCCACGGCGTCCGAGTCGTCGACCTGGCCCCCGAAAACCCCGAGCCGCCGCCGGTCAGCGCGGTCGCCGTCCGTGACCGCGACGGCGAGCGGACGGTCGTCTCGCGCAACGCGGCCGGCTCCGAAGCGACCTGGAGCGGCACGGTCGACGCGGACGTGGTGCTCGTCGACGGCCACCACCCGGGCCTCGCGCTGTCCGTCGCCCGGGCGGCCGGGGACGTCCCGGTCGTGCTCGACGCCGGCAGCTGGAAACCCGTCCTCGACGAGCTCCTCCCGCTGGTCGACGTGGCCGCGTGCTCCGCGCACTTCACCGTGCCGGGGCCCGGCCTGCACGAGCGCGGCGTCCCCACCGTCATCACCACCGCGGGCGCCGGCCCGGTGCGCTGGTCCACTGCGGACGGCGGCTCGGGTGAGGTGCCTGTCGCGGAAGTCGAAGCGCGGGACACACTAGGAGCGGGCGACGTCTGGCACGGCGCGCTCGCCGTGGCCGTGACGCGCGAACGGACGGTGACGGACCGGATCCGCTTCGCCAACGAGGTGGCCGCCGAACGGGTGCGGCATGTGGGACCGCGGTCGTGGACGACCGCGATCGCAGGAAGGAACAGGACATGACGGCGTTCGACGACCTGCTGGCCAGGGCCGAGGGGCTGACCGTGCGCGGGCAGCGCAACGTGCTCGGCATCATCGGCTCGCCCGCGTCCGGCAAGACCACGCTCGCCTGGGCGCTGGCCAACGCGCTCGGTTCGCGCGCGGCGGTGGTCGGTATGGACGGCTTCCACCTCGCGCAGGTCGAGCTGCGCCGGCTCGGCCGCACCGAGCGCAAGGGCGCCCCGGACACGTTCGACGCCGCGGGCTACTACCACCTGATCCGCCGCCTGGCCGAAGGCCGCGAAACGGTGTATGCGCCGGAGTTCCGCCGCGAGATCGAGGAACCGATCGCCGGGGCCGTCGCGGTGCCGCCGGAGGTCCAGCTCGTCATCACCGAGGGCAACTACCTGCTGCTCCCGGACGACCCGTGGAGCGCGATCCGCCCGCTGCTCACCGAGGCCTGGTTCCTCGCGCCCGACGAGCCCGAGCGCATCGAACGGCTCGTGTCGCGCCACCGCCGCTACGGCCGTTCGCTGGTCGAGGCCCGGCAGCGCGCGCTCGGCTCGGACCAGCGCAACGCCGACCTCATTTCGCAGACGCGCGACCGCGCCGACCTGGTGCTGGAGAACCTGCCGCTGGCGAACTTCGCGATTTGACCCTCGTCGTCACCGGCGGCAGCCGCGGGATCGGCGCGGCGATCTGCGTGCTGGCCGCCGCGCGCGGCGAGGACGTCGTCGTGAACTACTCCGGCGACCCGGCGCCCGCCGAAGCCGTCGCCGAGCAGGTGCGTGCTGCGGGACGGCAAGCGCTGCCGTTCCGCGCGGACGTCTCCGACGAGGACGACGTCCGCGCACTGTTCGCCGCGGCGGCCGAGCTGGGCCCGGTGACCGGCCTGGTCAACAACGCGGCGATCGTCGGCAACACCCCGGGCCGGCTCGAGGACTACGAGGCCGGCGTCGTCCGGCGCACCCTCGACGTCAACGTGACGGGGGTGTTCCTGTGCTGCCGCGAGGCGGTCCGCCGGATGTCGACCCGCCACGGCGGCGACGGCGGCGCGATCGTCAACATCTCCTCGACGGCGGCACGCACCGGCTCGGCCGGCGAGTGGGTGCACTACGCGGCGTCCAAGGCGGCGGTGGACACGCTGACGTTCGGGCTCGCGCAGGAAGTGGCGGCGGACGGGATCCGGGTGAACGCGGTCCGGCCCGGCATGATCGACACCGGCCTGCACGCGGCCGCGGGCCTGCCGGACCGGATGGCCAAGTACGCGCCGCAGATTCCGCTGGGCCGGCCCGGTCAGCCGGCGGAAATCGCCGAAGCGGTCCTGTTCCTGCTTTCGAGCGCGTCGTCGTTCACCACGGGCGCGGTCCTGGAGGTCGGCGGCGGCCGCTGATCCTTGTGAACCGGCATTTCCCGGCTTTCGTGTGGTGAGCGTTCCCGGAAACCGCGCGAAAGGTGAACAACAATGCGTACGTTCGAGCTGCCCGATTCGGTGAGTGGGACGACCGCCGATCGGATCCTGGGCAGACAGCTCGTCCGGACCTGGGAGGACGACGGGATCTTCCAGGTCGCCGCCACCGCCGAGCAGGCCCGCATCACCGGAGAAGCACTCGCCGAAAGCCGGCGGTTCTTCGCGAGATCCCTGCCGGAGAAAGCGAAGTTCGTCAGCGATCTGACCTACAGCGGTTACATTGCCTCCGGCGAAGAAGTGACCGCGGGCGAGGCCGACTACTCCGAAATCTTCACGGTGTGCCCGGACATCCCGCTCACCGATACCCGCGTGATCGAAGGCCGGCCGTGCCACGGACCGGTCCCGTGGCCGGACGACGGCTACCGGACGGCGATGGAGGCCCACCTCCGGGAAGCCGGCGAGATCGGCGAGAAGCTCCTGAAACTCGTCGCCCTCGGGCTCGAGGTGGAGCTCGACCGGCTGACGCGGCTCACCCGGGACGGCTGGCACCACATGCGCGTGCTGCGGTTCCCGGCCCGGTCCGCGACCACCGAACGCGGGATCGGCGCGCACACCGACTACGGCCTGCTCGTGATCGCCGCGCAGGACGACGTCGGGGGGCTGTTCATCCGGCCGCCGGTGCCCGGGGAACCGCGTCGCCGCAACTGGCTTCCGGAAGAGAGCACCGCCGGGATGTACCAGAACGAACCGCCCTGGCACTTCGTCGAACCCGAGCCGGCGGTGTTCACCGTCTTCCCCGGCGACATCATGCAGTTCCTCACCGGCGGCCGGCTTCTGTCGACGCCGCACAAGGTCCGGCTCGCGGACCGGGAGCGGTACACGCTGGCGTACTTCCACGAGCCGGCGTTCGGCGTCACCGTCCGCCCGCTGGCCGGTGGCGAGGAAAGCATCCACTACGGCACGCACTTCACGAACATGTTCACCCGCTGCTACCCGGACCGGGTGACGACCAGGCGCATCCACGAGGAGGACCGGATGCGGCTGCTCAGCCAGTGAGTGTCACCGGCGGTCACCATCCGTAAGACGGGTGTGACCGGCGGTAGGTCCTGTCCGCCTGCTGAGACGGCCGGAGACGGCGAGATCACGATCGGACCGGGAACTTGGTCACCTCGGTTTCGGCGATCGAACGCTGTGCAACTCTGGGGAAGCCGCCACCAGAAAGGACGGCTTCGGAAGCCATGGCCAAACTCATGTCCGTGCACCACCTGGCGCTCACCGTGACCGACGTGGACCGCAGCGTGCCGTGGTACGTGCGTGTTCTCGACCTCGAAGAGGTCACCCGGCGCGAAGAACCGGACACGGGGCTGCGCAAGGTCGTGCTGCGGTCCGCCGGGGACGAGTTCTCCGTGGTCCTGGTGCAGCACGCGGACACCGGGCGGCGTGGGTTCGACGAACGCCGGACCGGCCTGGACCACGTCGCCTTCCGGGTGCACTCGGCCGCCGAGCTGGCCGAATGGGAGAGCCGGCTGCAGGAGTTCGGCGTCTCGTACACGCCGGTCGCGCCGTCGCGCACCTTCGAAGGCTCGCGCGTGATCGTGTTCCGCGATCCCGACGGCATCCAGCTCGAAATCTGGACCGACCCGCAGCTCTGAGGACTGTGACATCCGGGGCTTCGCCACCCGGACCCCCGCAAGACTGTGATATCCGGGGCTTCGCCCCGGGCCGGGGGCTCCGCCACCCGGACCCCCGCAAGACTGCTCAGGCGCGGGCGTTGCTGTCGTCCGGTGTGTCCACCGGGCGGCGCATCTCCTGGCGGTAGCGCAGCACGCCGTACCCGGTGCCGAACACGAAGAACGCGATGCTGACCCACAGCGCCGCCGTCTTCAGCCACGGCAGCGCGTCGAGCAGGCCGGCGCCGTAGTAGCCGAGCAGCACCAGCGTCGGCACCCAGAGCAGCCCGCCCAACGTCGTCGCCACCAGGAACCGGCGCTTGTCCATCCGGGCGGCGCCCGCGATCAGCGGGGCCAGCGTGCGGATCCACGGGATCCAGCGGGCCGCCACGATCGCGAAGAAACCCCGGCGGTCCAGGAACCGTTGCGCGCGCTCGAGGTTGTGGCGGTTCAGCACCTTGCCGTCGCGGCGGGCGATCAGCTTCGTCCCGCTCTTGCGGCCGATGTAGTAGCCGATCTGGTTGCCCAGGACGGCGACGATCAGCGCGGCTCCCGACAGGAACCACGCGTTGGCGTCCGAACCGTGCTGCGCGAGCACGACGCCCGCCCCGAACAGGAGCGAGTCGCCGGGCAGGAACAGCCCGACGATCAGCGCGCACTCGACCAGCACGAAGCTCAGCACGATCACCCAGACGAGCAGCGGTCCGGCGGTGTCCAGCCAGCTCACGCCGACGCCCGCGGCCTCGATGCTCACGACGTTCACACCGCGAGCCTACGTGGCCCGGGTGAACGGGCCACGGCGAACGGGCAAATCGAACTTGCCCGAAGATTCCGCTCTCACCAACGGTGAAGGCCCCCTCACCAGCGGTGAGAGGGCCTCCGGAGGAGCGTGACTTCAGAACTGCGGCAAGGTTTCGCCCTGCACCGCTTCGACGTCCAGCTCGATCTTCACCGTCGTGCCGACCGCCGCGACGCCGGCGCGGACCATCGCGCTGTAGTTGATCGCGAAGTCGTTCCGGTGCAGCGTCGTCTCGGCGTGGAACGCGACGCGCACGCCGCCCCAGGGGTCCGGGCCCCAGCCGCCGTAGGTCAGCTCGAGCTCGAGCTCGCGGCGCTCGCCGTGCAGCGTCAGCTCGCCCAGCAGCGTCCACGAGTCCGCACCGCGCTGGCGCAGACCCGTGCTGGTGAAGGTGATCACCGGGTGCACGTCGACGTCGAGGAAGTCCGGCGAGCGCAGGTGGTCGTCCCGCATCCGGATGCCGGTGTCGATGCTCGCCGCCTTGATCTCGGCGTGCACCGACGACCGCTCGGCCGGGCGGCCGATCTCGATCCGGCCGGAGACGTCCGGGAACCGCGCCTTGATGCTCGCGATGCCCAGGTGCCGCGCGGTCGCGACCACCGACGTGTGCATCGGGTCGATCACCCACGGCCCGGCGGGCGGCAGCTCGATCGCCTCGGCGACCGGGGCCAGCACGACGTCGCCGAGCGAGCCGCTGCCGTCCGAGGCGATCTGGGCCGTCCGCGCGACCGGCGTGTACCCGGCCGCCGTGACGACGGCCGTGTACACACCCGGCGCCAGCGCGTCGGTGACGACGTCGCCGCGGACGTCGGCCGCCTGCCGGGCGACCTGCCGCCCGGCCGGGTCGGTGACGGTGAGCACCGCGTGCTCCACCGCCCAGCCCTCGGCCGTGCGGAAGGTCGCGCGCAAGCCGGTCATGAGCGGTCGACCAGCTCGTCGAGGGCCTGGTCGTAGCTCAGCCGGACGTCGTGGTCCGCTTCGCCGCCGGTCAGCTCCACCTGGCTGGTGGCCGGCGGGTAGCCGCTCGCGACCACGGTGTACGCGCCCGCGGGCAGGTCGCTGACCACGTACCGGCCTTCGCCGTCGGTCCGCGCGACCGCCGCCACGTTGCCTTCGGCGTCGAGCACGGTGATCCGCGCGTCCGGGACCACCCGGTCGCCCTCGGTCCGCGCGGTGCCGGCGAGCAGCACCGAGCTGGCGAGCTCGACGTCGTGGCGCAGGACGCCGCTGTCGGGCACGGTCAGCGTCACGGCGAAGGGCCGGTAGCCCGCGCCGCTGGCGACCAGGGTGTAGGCCCCGGCGCCGACCCCGACGAAGGCGTAGGTGCCGTCCGCGGTCGTGATGAACGCGCCGTTCACCTCGCCGCGGCCGTCGGTCAGCGTCACCGTCACGTTCGGCAGCGGCTGGCCGGTCGAGGCTGCCCGCACGGTGCCGGTCAGCTCGCCGGACCCGGTGAGCGTGACGTCGACCGTCGCCGGCCCGTTGCTGATCACGACGCTGGAGGCCTGCGGCTGGTGGCCGTGCGCCGACACGATGAGCACGTACGCGCCCGGGCCCTGGCTGGGCACCGAGTAGCTGCCGTCGGGAGCCCCGGTGGCCCGCGCGACCTGGCGGCCGCGCTGGTCGATCAGGGTCAGCGCCGCGCCGGAGACGTGGCTGCCGTCCTGCCGCCGGACGTGGCCGGTCACCGGCAGGCCACCCGCGCCGACGGGGATGTCGACCTCGGAGTCCGCGACGGAGTTCGTGATCGGCATCGGCAGCGCGCCGGAAACGGCCTGGTAGTCACCGTGCCCGTTGGTGCTCAGCGCGTGCTTGCCACCGCCCACGAGAGCGGGTTCACGGTCGACCGGGCGCACCGGCTCGACGATCTCGGTCGGCGCGTCCGCGAAGTCGTCCTCCTCGAGCAGCGCCTCGCCGCCCTCCATGGCCGCCGCGGCCGGGGCCGCGTTGGTCAGCGGGATCTCCTTCATGAACAGGAGGACCACCGTGGCCAGCAGGGCCACCGCACCGGCGATGTAGAACACCGTGGTGATCGAGTCGGTGAAGCCGATCAGGATCGGCGTTTTGATCGCCTCCGGCAGGGTCTGGATCACGCTGGTGTTCTCGGACAGGTTGCCGACGCTCGCGCCGGCGCCGGCCGGCAGCTGCCCGCCGAACGCCTTCGTGATGTTCGGCATCAGCGTGTTGAACAGGACCGTCAGGAAGATCGCGACACCGGCGGTACCACCGATCTGGCGGAAGAACGTCGCCGACGCGGTCGAGACGCCCATGTCACTGCGCGGGCCCGCGTTCTGCACCGCGATGATCAGCGTCTGCATGCACTGACCGAGGCCGAGGCCGATGATGGCGGCCGCGACCAGCGGGTGCCACACCGGCGAGTCGTATTCGACCTGCGCGAAGAAGAACGCGCCGGCGGCGATCATGAGGGTGCCCACGATCGGGAAGACCTTGTAGCGACCGGTCTTGCCGGTGATCCGCCCGGAGACGATCGAGCTGGTCATGATGCCCGCCATCAGCGGCAGCATCAGCAGCCCGGATTCGGTCGGCGTGTAGCCCTGCACGACCTGCATGAACTGCGGGATCATCGTGATCGCGCCGAACATCGCGACACCGACGATGACACCGCCGATGATCGCCACGGTGAACGTCGAGTTCTTGAACAGCCGCAGCGGGATCAGCGCGGCGTCCTGCATCCACCGTTCGACCGCGATGAACGCGATCACGCCGACGCCGCCGACGACGTAGCAAAGGATCGACTTGCCGTCGCCCCAGCCCCACTTCTGGCCCTGCTCGGCGACGATCAGGAACGGCACGACCGCGACGACCAGAGCGAGGGCGCCCCACCAGTCGATCTTGTGCTTCTGCGGGATGTGCGGCACGTTCAGCACGCGGGCGACGACGAACAGCGCGAGGATGCCGATCGGGACGTTGATCAGGAAGACCCAGCGCCAGCCGTGGATGTCGTAGCCGAAGATGCTGCCGGCGTGCTCGATGCCGGCGAAGAAGCCGCCCAGCACCGGGCCCAGCACGGTGGACAGGCCGAACACCGCGAGGATGTAGCCCTGGTACTTGGCCCGTTCCCGTGGCGGCACGATGTCGCCGAGGATGGTCATGGCCAGCGACATCAGACCGCCGGCGCCGAGGCCCTGCACCGCGCGGAACGCGGCCAGCTGGTACATCGACTGCGCGAAGGCCGAGGCCAGCGAACCGACGACGAAGATCGTGATCGCGGCCAGGTAGAACGGCTTGCGGCCGTAGATGTCGGACAGCTTGCCGTAGATCGGCGTGACGATCGTCGAGGTGATCAGGTACGCCGTGGTCGCCCAGGCCTGAAGGTCGAAGCCGTGCAGGTCGTTGGCGATCTTGACGATCGACGTGCCGACGATCGTCTGGTCGAGCGCGGCGAGGAACATGCCGCACATCAGGCCGCTCAGGATCGTGACGATCTGGCGGTGGCTCAGCCGTGGTGGTTCCTTCGCCACGACTGGTTGTTCGACGGTGGTGCTCATGCGTTGGCCCCCTTGGCCGGTGCACCGGCGGACGCGTGCGCGTCGGCCAGCTGTGGAGAGTGGTTCTCGATACCTGTATTGAGCCGGCCGAACAGGCGGTTCAGGGTCTGGATGTCCCCGTCGGTCCAGTCCCCGAGCACCTCGGCCAGCCATTGGTTGCGGTTCTTGCGGTTCTCTTCGAACACCCGCATGCCCTCGGTCGTCGGCGCGAGCAGGCAGGCACGCCCGTCTTCCGGGTCGGCCTGGCGCTCGACCAGCCCGTGCTGCACGAGCGAGCTCGACTGCCTGCTGATCGTGGAGATCTCGGAGTGGAGCGACTCGGCCAGCTTGCTGGTGCGCTGCGGGCCCTCGTGGATGAGGGTGAAGAGGATCGCGTACGCCGCCCGCTCGATGCCGTCCGGGCCCTGCTTGGAGACCTGCGACTTCGCCTTGTTGATCAGCCGGACCAGGCGGACGAGCTCGTGCCCGAGCTGGTCGGCGAGGTCCAGCTCGGCCGTGGGCCGGGTGGCGGAGTTGTTCGGTGCCATGGTCATCCTTCACGGCGTTGGTTGGCGGCTGCAACTAGTTGCCTCAGGCAAGGATGTGCCTTCACTAGCGGTTATGCAAGCGGAGTACCTCGTGATGTGGCAGAACACACTTTAGTTGTCGTATGCAAGCAGATTTCTCCGGGGTTGCCGCCGGAACAACGCCGCCCGCCGCGGGTTGAGAAGGGTATGACCGACGACACAGCGTTGAAGGACTTTCTCGCCGCCCACCACCACGGCGTCCTCGCCACCATCCGCCGCGACGGCCGGCCGCAGCTGTCCACCATCACCTACCTCCACGACCCGGGATCGGCGACGTTGATCGCGTCGATCACCGAGACCCGGGCGAAGACGAAGAACATGCGCCGGGACCCGCGGGTGACGTTCCACGTGGGCAGTGAGGACGGCTGGAGCTACGTCGTCGCCGAGGGGCGCGCTGCGCTCACGGCACCGGCCGCCGCCCCCGATGACGACACGGTGGAAGCGCTGGTCGACTACTACCGGCGCGCGGCGGGCGAGCACCCGGACTGGGCCGAGTACCGCGCCGCCATGGTCACCGACCAGCGGGTGCTACTGACCGTCCACGTCGAGAAGCTGCTGGGCGTGGTCCGCTGACTCGCTGCTCCGTTTCGGCTGGTTTCGAAAGAAAATTTCCGCACTGCGGACTGTCCGGGCTTACGATGAGGCCATGAGCAACGAAGCTTTGGTCACCCGGCTCCGGGACCTGCTCGGCAAGGGCGCCGTGCTCACCGACTCCGACGTCACGGCTTCATATGCGCGCGACATGATGCCGCTGGCGCCCTCCGGCACGCCGCTGGCCGTCGTCCTGCCCGCGAACGCGGCGGAGGTGCAGGCCGTCGTGAAGGCGTGCGCCGAGGCCAAGGTGCCGATCGTGCCGCGCGGCGCGGGCAGCGGCCTGTCGGGCGCCGCGAACGCGATCGACGGCTGCGTCACGCTGTCGCTGACCAAGCTGAACGAGATCGTCGAGATCGACGCGGGCAACCGGCTCGCGGTCGTGCAGCCGGGCGTGGTCAACCTGGACTTCCGCAACGCCGTGGAGAAGCACGGGCTGTTCTACCCGCCGGACCCGTCCAGCTACGACTGGTGCACGATCGGCGGCAACCTGTCCACCAACGCCGGCGGCCTCTGCTGCGTGAAGTACGGCGTGACGACGGACTCGGTGCTCGGCCTGGAGGTCGTCCTGGCCGACGGATCGCTGCTGAAGACCGGCCGCCGCACGGTGAAGGGCGTCGCCGGCTACGACCTCGCGCGGCTGTTCGTGGGCAGCGAGGGCACGCTCGGGGTGATCACCCAGGCCACGGTCCAGCTCAAGCCCCTGCCCCAGGCTCCGGCGACGCTGGTCGCGGGCTTCAGCACCACCGAAGCGGCGGGGGAGGCCGTCGCCCGGGTGGTGCGCGAAGGTCTCGTGCCGTCGTTGCTGGAGATCATGGACGCGTCCTCGATCAAGGCGTCGGAGGCGTACCTGAAGACCGACCTGGGCGCGGGGTCGGACTGCCAGGCGCTGTTGATCGGCCAGTCGGACGCGGGCGGCGAGGTGGCCCGCCGCGAGCTGGCGGCACTGGAGCAGATCTGCCTGGGCTGCGGCGCGGACCTGGCGTACACCACGGAGGACCTGGAGGAGGGCCGGATGCTCCTGCACGCCCGCCGGGTGGTGCTCACGGCCCTGGAGACGTACGGGCTGTGGCTGACCGACGACGTGTGTGTGCCGCGGACGCGGATCGCGGAGCTGATCCGCGGGTGCGAGAAGATCAGTTCCGAGGTGGGCCTGCGCATCGCGGTGGTCGGCCACGCCGGCGACGGCAACATGCACCCGACGATCGTCTACCAGCCGGACGACCCGGACGAGTTCGAGCGGGCCCAGCGCGCGTTCGACGAGATCCTCGAGGTGGGGCTGTCCCTGGGCGGCACGGTGACCGGCGAGCACGGGGTGGGGAAGATCAAGCGCGAGTGGCTGGCCCGGGAAATCGGGCCGGTGGGGCTGCGGGTGCACCAGCAGATCAAGCGGGCGCTGGACCCGGAGAACCTGTTCAACCCGGGCTCGATGTTCTCGATGACCTGACGGTTCGGGCTCGCGCGAAGGTCGCGAATGACTCATTCGGGACCTCCGACGTCCCCAAATTTTGAATTGCGTCCACCCTG